>DAIUEJ010000017.1:0-47363 GCA_036845225.1 Candidatus Anoxymicrobiaceae bacterium
ATAAGGCTGTATACTACATATAGTGGCTACCGGACACAAGTGCATAGGCCTATAATCGTTTTAGATTATCGATTAAAGGCATGCGCGACTTAACGTTCTGAATGCAGCTTGCAGTAAATTGGACGCCCGGGTGCATGATATCGTTCGGTTTCAGGCGGCAGATCGACCCGCCGTCATCATGCCTTCAGCCGCTCCCACCATCCCCTGTTCTTGACGTACCACCGCACGGTCTCCTCGAGCATCGCCTGGAAGTCCTGGCGGGGGCTGTAGCCCAGTCCCGCCGCCTTGCCGAAGTCCAGGGAGTACCTCCTGTCGTGGCCCGGCCGGTCGTCGACGTACTTTATGAGCGTTTCCGGCTTCCCCAGGGCCTTCAGGATGCCTTTCGTTATCTCGATATTGGTCCGCTCCTGGCCGCCGCCGATATTGTAGACCTCTCCCGGTTCGCCGTCGCGGAGCACCAGGTCGATCCCGGCGCAGTTGTCGGTGACGAACAGCCAGTCCCTCACGTTCAGCCCGTCGCCGTACACGGGGACCTGCACGTCGTCCATGGCGTTGGTCACGAACAGCGGTATCAGTTTCTCGGGGTACTGGTACGGGCCGAAGTTGTTGCTCGAGCGGGTCACGAGGACCGGCATGCCGTAGGTCTTGTGATACGCGCGCACCAGCAGGTCGCCGCCCGCTTTGCTGGCCGAGTAAGGGCTGTTCGGCGCGATGGCGGACTCCTCGGTGAACGAGCCCTGTTCGATGGAGCCGTAGACCTCGTCGGTAGATACCTGCAGGTAGCGTCGGACGTGCCTCTTCCTGCACGCCTCCAGCAGGTTGAAGGTGCCGAAGACGTCCGTCTGTATGAACTCGGCGGGGCCGGTGATGGAGCGGTCCACGTGGCTCTCGGCCGCGAAGTTCACAACCGCGTCGTAGCCCTCCGAGATGAGGCGGTCCACCAGGCCCTCGTCGCAGATGTCGCCCTTCACAAACGTGTAGTCGTAGGCGCCCTCCACGTCGGAGAGGTTCTCGGGGTTGCCGGCGTACGTCAACTTGTCCAGGTTGGTGACGGAGATACCCGGGTGGCTCTGGAACATGTAGCGGATGAAGTTCGAGCCGATGAAGCCGCACCCGCCTGTTACGAGAATCCTCACTATCCCACCTCGGCTTGTCCGGGCCTACCCGTGTTTGAGCGACCAGTCGTAAGGGATCTGGTCGGTGTCGTAGGGTAGTCTGTGTTCGTCCGGCTCAGCGTAGTCGTACAGCTCGGTCGGCATGTTGACGATGTAGGCCTCGTCCTCGCTGACGCACTTCCAGCCGTGGAACACTTCTTTCGGTATGTGCACCAGCACCGGCTTATGCTCGCCCAGGAAGATCTCCTGCACCTCGCCGCGGGTCGGCGACCCCTCCCGCCCGTCGTAGAGCCCGAGCTTAATCATCCCCCGGACGCAAACAACGTTGTCGTCCTGCTTGAGGTGCATGTGCCACGCCTTGATGACGCCGGGGTACGTAGTGGTGACGTAGGCCTGCCCGAAAGTCTCGAAGAGCTCGTCGTCGCTGCGCAGCATCTCCATGAGGTGCCCGCGCTCGTCAGGTATGACCCGCAACTGTTTTACCACCACGCCGTCGATCATGTCCCCTCCCGCGCTAAACTTTTTGGGGTCAGACCCCAAGAAGTTTAGTCATTATAGAATCCCGATGCGGCTGTTGTCGCCCAGCATGAACCGGTACGCCGCGGGCTTCAGTGGCGAGCGCTCCACCACGACGTTCTGGCCTATCAGGCTGTCCTCGATGCGCCCGGAGATATCTCTCACCGTGCTGTTCTCGAGTATGATGCTGTGCTCGATCTCCGAGCCCGTGATGGTCACGCCGTAATAGACCGACGTGTACGGCCCGATGTACGAGTTCACAAGCCGGGTGCCCTCGCCGATGATGGCGGGCCCCCTGACCGTGCTGTTGACGACCTCCGCGCCCTTCTCGATGACGACCATCCCGAAGATGTTGGAGTCGCTGTCGACGAAGCCCTCGCAGCTCGGCTGCAGCGTCTCGAGCATGATGCGGTTCGCCTCGAGCATATCCTCCAGGCGCCCGGTGTCCTTCCACCAGCCCTCGATCACGTGCGGCTCGACCGAGAACCCCTGGTCGATCAGCCACTGGATGGCGTCGGTGATCTCGAGCTCGCCGCGGCCGGACGGCTTGATCGCCTTGACCGCGTCCATGATGGTCCCGTCGAACATGTAGACCCCCACCAGGGCGAGGTCGCTCGCCGGCTTCTCGGGCTTCTCGGCCAGCCGCACCACCTTGCCGCCCTCGAGCTCCGCCACGCCGAACCTCTCCGGCTCCTTGACGGCCGCGAGCAGGATCTGGCTGTTCGACCGCTTTCCCCTGAACTGGTCGACGAGGCCGGTGATGCCTTCCTTGATGAGGTTGTCCCCCAGGTACATCACGAAGTCGTCTGAGTCCAGGAACTCCTCTGCGACCAGGACCGCGTGCGCGAGCCCGAGGGGCTGGTCCTGATGGATATAGGTGACTTTGATGCCCCACTTGGAGCCGTCACCGACCGCCTCGACGATCTCCTTGGCCGTGTCGCCGACGACAATGCCGACGTCTTCGACGCCGGCCGCCTTGATAGCCTCCAACCCGTAGAAAAGCACGGGCTTGTTGGCGATCGGGACCAGCTGCTTCGCCATCGTATGCGTAATCGGCCGCAACCGCGTGCCGGAGCCGCCGCAGAGAACAAGCGCCTTCATCATCAACTCCTTGTGGAAGGCTCACGCGACCTGTGAATGTTATCATCAGGCAATCGAGTATCTCAAGTTGGACCGCGAGGAGAGCGTTTGAGAGCGACCGGACCTTCAACCCTCAGCAAGGCGTTTTTGCTTGCCATGGCGCTGGCTGTCGCTGCCACCCTGTCCGCCGGCGCGCCGGCGCGCGCAGGTGAGACGACCGCCCCGGGACGCTCCTCACGGGTGTCGGAGCGCGACTGGGGCACCTGCGCGGCGGGTGTGGCCGCCCCCGCGACGACGTGGTACCTGGCGGAGGGATGCACGGCCGCCGGCTTCGAGACCTGGATACTGGTGCAGAACCCTACGGCCTCGCCGGTGCACGTCGGCATGGAGCTCGAGACTGAAAAAGGCGCTCAGCCCGGGCCGTCCGACGAGATACCCGCAAGGACCCGGCGCACCTACAACCTCGCCGACTACGTCGTCTCCTACAGCGTCTCGACAAAGGTGACCGCCTCGGGCGGCGTGGTCTGCGAGCGGGCCATGTACGGGAACGGGCGGCAGTGGGGCACCGGCGCCACGGGGGTCACGGCGGCCTCGGACACCTGGTACCTCGCGGAAGGGTGCACCGCGGCGGGCTTCGAGACCTGGGTGCTCGTGCAGAACCCGGGCGCGGCGCCGGTTGACATCGACATGCGGCTGCAGACCGATAAGGGCGAACTCGCCGGGCCTCAGGACACCATCCCACCCAGGAGCAGGCGCACTTACGACCTCGCCGACTACGTCGTCTCCTACAACGTCTCGACGAAGGTGACCGCCTCCGGCGGCGTGGTCTGCGAGCGGGCCATGTACGGGGGCGGCCGCGAGTGGGGAACGGACTCCACGGGCGTCGTTGCCCCACAGAAGGCCTGGTACCTGGCGGAAGGCTGTACGCTGCCGCGTTTCGAGACCTGGGTCCTGGTCCAGAACCCCTCGAGTGAGCCCGCGCGCGTCCGGATGCGGCTCCTCACCGACAGCGGGGAGGTGACGGGGCCTCAGGCTACGGTCCCTGCGCGGAGCCGGTGCTCCTTCGACATCGGAGACTACGCGCCCGGGATGAGCGTCTCGGCAGTCGTGACCTCCGGCTCCCCCGTGGTCGTGGAGCGCGCCATGTACGGCGACGACCGGCTCTGGGGGACCTGCTCGGGCGGTTGCGCGTCGCTGTCCGACGTGTGGTACCTGGCGGAGGGCTGCACGGAGCGTGGCTTCGAGACCTGGCTCGCGCTGCAGAACCCGGGCTCTTCGGCTGTCGATGTCGCCGCGAGCCTCCAGACAGCCACCGGCGAGGTCCCGGGCCCGTCGTGCACGCTGGAGCCCGGCGAGCGGAAGACGTTCGACCTCGGAGAGTTCGTGGCGAGCTACGACGTCTCGGCGATCGTCCGGGCGAGCGGACCCATCGCCTGCGAGCGGTCGATGTACGGCGAGGGATACAGCAGCCGGCTGTGCGCGCCCGTGGAAGGGCCGCCCCTCTACCCGTTCACGCGCGACGACTCCATCGCCTGCGGCCACTGGCCCCCGGGCTCGACGGACTATCCCTACTTCGGCGCGCCGCGCAACGGGACGAGGCTTCACGCCGGCATAGACATCTACCCGCCGGGGGGCGAGGGGACGCCGGTGAGGGCGCTGAAGGCAGGAACGGTGATCTCCAGCGGCTCGTTCTACACCCGCTCGACCGGTGAGGTCACTTACGCGGTCCTAGTCGACCACGGCGACTTCGTCGCGAACTATGGAGAGGTGCGGCCACCCGAGGGGTGGGTTCAGCCTGGAGCCGCGGTCAGCCGGGGGCAGGTCATCGGATACGTCAGCGGCACCGTGCAGTTGCACCTGGAGATGTACTCGCCGGGGACGACCTCCTGGGGGCAGTGGTACGGGCCGCAGCCCTCGAACCTGCTGGATCCCACCCAGGCCGTCCTGAAGCTCTACCAGGCGCTCTGAAAGCGGTCAGAACCCGGTGTAGCCTTCCGCGAAGTACCACACGCTGGAGGGGGCGGTCGCCCCGACCGTGTCGTGCCCTCCGTCACGGCTGCAGTATCCGTCGGTGTAGACGAAGTACATCGCCCGCTCGGCGACCACTCCGACCCCGTTGGTCGACTGCACCGTCGTCGCGACCTCGGTGTCGCCGAGGCCGGGGACCTCGTCGACGTGGATAGTGTAGCGGCTGTGGGGTTTCAGGGTGTACGCCTTGTCGACCGCCCCGCCTGCGGGCGTGTTGAAGGTGACCTTGACGTCGGCGGCCCTGGCCTCAGGGTTCTCGATGAGGACGTAGGTGTCGAACCTGCCCCCGGTGTACCCCTCGGCGAAGTACCACTTGTCCGACGGCGCAGTCACGCCCACGCTGTTGCTGCCGTCGTCCAGGCCCGCTCCGTTGTAGTCGAAGTACAGCGAGTGCTCGGCGATTATGCCGACTCCGTTGGTCGATACCATCGTCGTCGAGAAGCCCGCGTTCTCGAGCCCGGGAATCGCGTCGACGTGCACGGTGTAGCGCGACTTCGGCTTGACGTTGTAGGTCTTCTTGATCGTCGAGCCGTTCTCTAACATGTAAGTCGCCTCGACGACCGCGGCCCGGTCGTTGGGGTTCTGTATCAGGTTGTAGGTGTCGAAGCGCCCGCCCGTGTACCCCTCAGCGAGATACCAGGTGTTCGAAGGGGACGGCACGCCCGGGGAGTTGTGTCCTCCGTCGCGCCCGTAATAGTCGAAGTACATCGAGCGCTCGGCGATGATGCCGTCACCGCTGGTGCACTCCACGACGGTTGAGACGTCCGTGTTCGCGAGCCCGGGCACATTGTTGATGCACAGCGTAGACCTCGATGAGGCGGGCACCTGGGCGGTCTGCACCACCGGGGTCTTGCCCCCGGGCACCATGAAAGTGTACTTGACGTCCGCCGGGCTCGTGCCAGGGTTCTGCACCAGGATATAGGTCTCGAAGTCCGGGCTGGTGTAGCCTTCCGCGAGGTACCACTTCTTCCTGGTCGAGGTGACCCCCATGCTGTCGGAACCCCCGCAGTAACGGCCGCGCAGGTTGAAGTACATCGCGCGCTCGCAGATAACGGGCCTGTCCGCCACCACACGGGTCGACATCTCCTGGAACTGCATGAAGTCGTTGACCTTCATGGTGTAGCGCGAGTTGCCGCCTACCTGCACTATCTGGTCGCTCGTCGAACCGTCCGGCTTCATGAAGGTGAAGGTGACCACGGTGGGCTCCGCGTTGGGGTTGAGCACCAGGAGGTACTGGTCGAAGTTCGACCTCACCATATCGAACTTGGTGCTCTGGAAACCTAACAGCGACTGTATGACGCTTCCCGGGACGCGCTTGACGGCGCCCGAGCCGACGAGCTTCGCGGTCTTGACCCGGCCGCCGGGAGTCCTGTCCGACAGGTCCATGACGTAGAGGCTGCCGACGGCAGTGTCGCTGCGCGAGTTCAGCCGCGCCTCCATGTCCGTCTTCGAGAACTGCGCGCTCCACTGGAAGCGCGGCGAGTTGTGGCAGAAGTCGTCGGGCTTGCCGCGCAGGTACGGTATCGGAGTGCCGTTCCAGACGTCCTCGTTGTTCTCGGTGTGGCCGCCGCAGGACCCGCAGTACGCCGCGGTGATGGCCGCGCCGTTGTAGGTGATTATCTCGCCCGAGGTTGAATCGACCGCCGCGTTGTTGTTCGGGTAGTTGGCGATGGTCTTGTTCTCGTCGCAAGCCTGGCAGCAGTCGCCGCTCGAGCAGATATCGTATCCCTCGGCGGTGTGCTTGCCCCGCGCGATGACATTCAGGGTGTATGTCCGCGCGGCGACATAGAGGCATTTGAGCTCTTCCATGGGAGCGCTCTCGGGCTCTTCCTGCAGGTGGTGCAGGTAGTCGTGCAGGGTCCAGGTGCGGATCTGTCCGTCGCGCCCCTTGACCCTGACCGCCCTTGCCTCGTCGGTCTTCGAGAACGTGATGCCGGTGTAGTAATAGTTCAGTATGGTGTGGTAATCCTGGCCTGCCTTGGCGCGGTAATACACGCCGTCCATGCACATGCCGACCCCGTGCGCGCGGCCGTACCCCACGAAATAGTAGCTGGGGTCGCCCGACCCGGCGGCGGGGCCGCTCGCGGTCGCGAAGAGGCTCAGTGAGAGGATCGCCGCCATAGCCAGCGCGGCCGCCGAGACCACCCGTACCCTGTTGCTCTTTGCGAAACTCATGTTACCTCTCGTTAGTTTTGTGAATTATAGTTCATTTCTGTTAATTATCAAATGAGCCTATCTGCCGGTATAGCCTTCGGCGAAATACCAGTGCGTGGCCGCGCCAGTAACCCCGCGCTCGCACGAGCCGCCCGCCTTGCCGAGGTACCTGAAGTACATCGAGCGCTCCACCACCACGGGGATGCTGCTGGTGACCACGGTGGACACCTCTTCCGCTTCGAGCCCGCCGATCTTGTCGACGGCGATCGTATATCGTGAGTCGGGGACCACCCTGTAAGTCTTGTCCACGTAGCGCCCCCCGTTGAGCAGGAAGCGCACTGACACGGTGGCCGCCTCCCTGTTCGGGTTCGAGAGCAGGACGTAGGTGTCGAAGTCGTGCGCCGTGTAGCCCTCGGCGAGGAACCAGCTTGTGGAAGGCGCGGGCGTGCCGAAAGCGGCGTGCCCGCCGGTTATCCCGTTATACGTGAAGTACATCGCGCGCTCGGCCGCGATGCCGCAGTCCGCGTGGACCTTCGCGGAGAAAGCCTTCTGCTCCCACCCTTTCAGCTTGTCCACCTGGACGGTCTTCCTGGAGTGCGGACCGATGTCGACGTAGACGTCCTCGTTCTTGCCGTCGTCCGACTGAAGTGTCAGCGTGGCGTGCGCGACGGCGTCACCCATGTTCGCCAGCAGCAGGTAGGTGTCGAAGCCGCCGGCCGTATATCCTTCAGCGAAGTACCAGTCGTTGGAGAGGCTGGTGACTGCGCCGGAGTTGCTGCCTTCCTTTATGCCAAGGTAGTCGAAGTACATCGAGCGCTCCACCACCACCGGCCTGGTGGCGATGACCCTGGTGGAGAACTCCGCCTGTTCCATCCCCTTGACCTGGTCAACCGCCACCGTATAGCGGGCCAGCGGCGGGACCTGGAAATCGAGGTCCCGGGTCTTTCCTCCGGGCTCCATGAAAGTCATCCTGACCTGCGAGGCCTCGGTGCCGGGGTTCTGCACCAGGACGTAGGTGTCGAAGCCGTAAGCCGTGCAGCCCTCCGCCAGGAACCAGGTCTGCGACGGCGCCGTCGCACCGGCGCTGACGTGCCCGCCCGGGTACTTGTCGAGGTAGCGGAAGTACATGGAACGTTCCGCAACCACCTGGCCCTGGGTGGCGTCCACCGTCGTGGAGGCCTCCTGGTTAATCAGGGTGTCGTCCATCTTCACGGTCTTGCGGCTGTGCGCCTCCAGCGTGACGTCAACGGGGACCTGGCGGCTGTCCTTCAACTCGTAGGTCACCCGCGCCTGCGCCGGGCTGTCCGACGGGTTGGCGAGCAGGATGTAAGTGTCGAACGACTCCGGCTCCGCCTCTCCGATGACGCGCTTGCCGCACGCGAAGTGGTCCGAGTAGTAGCCGGACGCGATGGTGTCCACGCTCACCCCGGCGTTGCTGCCGGTCGAATGGATGAACAGCCCACGGCCGATGTACATGCCGGCGTGCCCGACGTAATCAGAGGAGCCCGGGTCCTTGTAGAAGAATATGGGGTCGCCGGGGAGCAGGCTCTCGCGGCCGAGGGTCTGGTAACGGCCGTCCTTGGCCTGATCGTCCGCGACGCGCATCATGGGATACCCCAGGACGCTCTCCAGCACGTAGTAGGTCAGGCCGCTGCAGTCGTATCCGCCCTCGGCGTCGGACTCGCCTCCCCACACGTACGGATAGCCTATCTTCGCGAACGCGCTGGTAAGGGCCTTCTCGCGGAGCCTGCCGGCAAGAGGGCTCTGGCACTTCAGCCAGGTGAATGTCTCGTTGACGTAGTCGCGGCGCCAGCTGTCCGCCTGTTCGGCCGCCTGCAGGCTGAAAGCCATCTCGCCGCGTGGGTACCCCGCGGCAGGCCAGACCTGCGTGTTGCGGTACTTCAGGTGGAGGTCGTGGGCCACTATAGAGGCGCCGGTGTACCCGGGGCCGTAGGGCCATATCCCCCTGGCGTTTCCGGCGGTTCCGCTGAGCCCCAGACCCACCACGATGCCGCTCAGGGCGCCGGCAGTCGTGTTCGGGTCGTACGGCTTGAACGAGCCGTCAGCGAGGGGCGCGATGTAGCCGTGCCGCACCGCTACGTTGGCGAAGCGGTAGCCCGGGTCGCTCGCGGGCAGGTCCTTGAAGGTGATCGTTGGGTCTGCGGCCTCACCCGTGTTCTTGAAGAAGCGGACCAGCGTGCAGGCGTAGTCGAGCCTGCCAATGGGATCGTTCGGGTGGAAGCCGCCGTCGGCCCCGCCGTTCATGTAACCCCTGCTGGTGACGTAGTCGATCGCCTGCTGTATCTCCGCAGGCTGGCCTGCCACGTCGGGGTAAGCGTTTGCGCGCGCGCCGGGCGCAGGCGCCAGGATGCCTCCGAACGCCAGCAGCGCCGCGACCGTGAATGCCGCGGCTGTCCACGTCCAGTTCCTGCGCGTCCTCGCCGCGCTCATCGGCTCACCTCGTGCAGCCTTCCGCGAAATACCACTGCAGTGCGGGCTCGACGGTGCCCATGGCACAGTGCCCGCCGAACTTTCCCTGATATTTGAAGTACATGGAGCGCTCGACCACCAGCGGGACCGGGCAGATGACGTGGGTCGAGAACTCGGCCGCCCCCATGCCGTCCAGCTCGTTAACTTTCACGGTCTGCCGCGACCGGGCCGCGACCTTGACGTCGATCTTCTTCACGGTACCGTCCGGCTTCAGGAACTCGACGCCGGCCGTGGCGCTCTCTTCGCCGGGGTTCTCGAGGAGAACGTAGGTATCGAAGCCCTGCGCCGTGAAACCTTCTGCCAGGTACCACTGGGTCGAAGGCGCCGTGACCGCCGTGGAGTTGGTGCCCTCGGTTATCCCGAAGTAGTTGAAGTAGATCGAGCGCTCGACCACCACCGGCACGCTCGACTGCACCTCCACGGACAGGTCCGTCGATTCGAGCCCCTTTATCTCGTCCACGTGGATGGTCTTGCGGCTGTTGGGAGCGATCTCCTCGACGGTGCTGACCACCTTGCCCTTGGGGAGCATGTAATCGACCTTCACGGAGGCGTTCTCGCCGTTCGGGTTCTGGACGAGCACGTAAGTGTCGAAGCCTTTGCCGGTATATCCCTCCGCGAGGTACCAGTCCCTCGCCGGCGCGGTCACGCCGGGCGAGTCATGCCCGCCCGATTTGCCGTCGTGGTCCTTGAAGTACATCGGCCTCTCGACGACGACCGGCGATTCGGCGGTGACCTTGACGGAGAAGTCGGCCTTCTCGCAGCCGGGCACGTTGGCGCAGTCGAGCGTGAAGCGCGAATGCGGCTTCAGTGTGCAGGGGTAGTTGATGTTCTTGCCGTCAGAGCGCATGAAACAGACGTTCGCCGGGTTCTCCACCTCGGTGGGGTTCTGGATGCACACGTAGGTCCTGAAACCCCAGTCGGTCGAGCCCTCAGCGAGGTACCACTCGCGAGAGGGCATAGTGACGCCTGGAGCGTCGTGGCCTCCCCTGCCCTGTTCGAAGTTGAAGTACATCGCGCGCTCCGCGACGATGGGCACACCGTTGGTGCTGGTGACCATGGCGGAGAGGTCCATGTTGGGCTCCGGGTCGTCCACGTGGATGGTGTACCTGGACATGGGCTCGACGGTCACGTCCTGGATGTCCTCGCCGCCGCTGGTGTTCATGTAGCTGACCTGCACCTCGGCAGCCTTGGTCGCGTCAGGGTTCATCATAAGAAGGTACTCGTCGAACCTCCCGGGGTCCCTGAGGTAGTCGTCGATGCCGGCGGCGACCCCCGCGGCGATCTTCTGCCTGAACTTCGGGTCCTGCAGCATCTTCGCCTCGGCGGGGTTGGTGAGGAAGGCGCCCTCGATGAGCGCCGAGGTCATGTTGGTGTGCTTGAGCACGTAGAACCCGGCCTCTTTCACGCCCCTGTCGGGGAGCTTGATCCGACTGACCACTTCCTGATGGACGAATGTGGCCAGGCGCCGCCCGTCCTCCGAGTTGTAGTAGGCGTAGGTCTCGGTCCCTTCCGACTCGACCGTGTAAGCGTTGTTGTGGATCGCCAGGAAGATGGTGGCGTTCGCGTTGTTGGCGATGTCGCAGCGCTCCTGGAGCGAAAGGGTCTGGTCGCTGGTGCGCGTCATGAGGACCTTGTAACCCTTGGCCTCGATGAGAGGCCGCGCGCGCAGGGCTATGTCCAGGTTGACGTCTTTCTCCTGGACCCCGTTATAGTTGGCGCCCGAGTCATCCCCGCCGTGCCCCGGGTCGAGGCAGACGAGGGCGAGGCCCCCTCCTGCCTGAGGGCGCGGCGCGGCCGCCGCGACCGGGCACGAGAGAGCCGCGACCAGTACGGCGATCAACGCTGCTGCTGCTGCTATTCTGCCGTTCATCCAGCTCCGATCAGAGGTCCAAACAAAAAGCCAGGCGCGCCCGGAGTACACACTCCGGCTCCCTGGCAAAAGGATCGTATTCAATTGGCCAATGATTATATCATGCTTTTACTTCTCTCATCGGCACCCTCAGTCCTTGCATTGAGAGTGGCCTCGAGATTCCGTCATTCAGTAACCGCGGATCCCGATGGAGTCGGTCCCGCCGCTCCTGTTGTTGAAGTATACGGCCCTCTCGACGATGATCGGACCGTCCGCCGTCACCCTGGTGCTGGCTTCCGCGCGTGGGAGAGTCTCGTTCATCGAGACCGTGAAGCGGCTGCGCGCCGCTACGGAATAGCTCCTGGTGGTGTTCACCCCGTCAGGCTCCATGAACGTCACAGATACTTTCCGGACCTCGTCGCCCGGGTTCTGAATCAGCACCCACGTCTCGAAGCCCTGGTCCGTGTAGCCTTCGGGAAGGAACCAGGTGCTGTCGGGCGTCGGGGTGCCGATGCAGTCGTGGCCGTCGCTGCGATTGTTCCAGTACATGGCGCGCTCGACCAGGACGGGGCTCTGTGCGCGTACTTTGACCGACACCTCGCTCGCGGGCAGGTAGTTGTCCACCCCGATAGTGAACCTGCTCTTTGGCGGCAGCAGGAACTGCTTGATGGTGTTCGCGCCGGAGGGCTCCATGAAGGTCACGGTGATGTTGTTGTTGGTCGAGGCCGGGTTCTGGACCAGCACGTACTCCTCGAAGCCCTGGTCCGTGTAACCTTCGGCGAGGTACCACGTCTTCGATGGCGAGCACGCCCCTATCGAATCCGTGCCGGCGGTCATGTTGTTGAGGTACTGGGCCCGCTCCACGACCACGGGGGCCGTGCTGTCGATCTGGGTCGATATCGACTGGGCCGGGATGATGTCATCGACGTGGATGGTGAACCTGGAGTGCGCACCCACCTTGTATTGCTTTGTCGTCGTGCCCGCGCCCGGCGTCATGAACTGGGCGGTGACGTCGGCGTCGGCCGCCCCGGGGTTCTGGATGAGGACGTACTCGTCGAAGTTGTCGGCCGTATACCCCTCCGCGAGGTACCAGGTCCTTGACGGTTGCGAGACGCCGATGGAGTCGTGGCCCGCCCTCCTGCCGCTGAAGTACATCGCCCGTTCGACCCCGACGGGCACGTCCGCCGCCACATATGTGCTGACCTCGGCGTCCGGCAGCAGGTCATTCACGGTTATGGTGAACCGGCTGTTCGCTGCGATCGTGTACGAGCGCGAGAGCGTCTGGCCGCCGGGCATCATGAAAGTGACGTTCGCGTTCGCCTGCACCGGGTTCGGGTTCTGGATAAGCACGTACTCCTCGAAATCGCCTCCGGTGGCGTTATGGCCGGTAAAACCCTCAGCCAGGTACCAGGTCTTTGACAGGTCGGGGATCGAGCTGTTCACGTAGACCGGGGTTGTCGCCGGGCGGATCTCGTAGGCCGTGTTGTTGGCCGACGCGGCGATCTCGACGGTATAGGTCCCGTCACCGACCGCCCTTCCGGCGTCGTCGCGTCCGTCCCAGGTGAAGCTCTGCTGCCCCGCGGACAGGCTCGACTGCGGCCAGGTCTTCACGATGCGTGCGCCCTCCCAGACGGTTGCGTTGACCCTGGCGGCGAGCGGCAGCGTGTAGGACACGGTTGCGCTGTCGTTCACCCCGTCCGAGTTGGGGCTGATGGCGTGGCTGCCCGCGCCCAGTGAGGTGACGTCCTTCATCCCGCGCGCCGCCACCCTGGCCGGCAGCAGCGCCCTGTTGGTGAAGACGGGCGCTCCCCCTGCGCTCGGGAAGTACATGGTGGGGACGCGGGAAGCGGGGTCCGCGTTGCCCCAGTCAGCCCGCTCGAGCACCGGGATGCGCAGCGGGTAGGTGGTCTTCTGGTAGAAGAGCGCGCCGTTGGGCGCGTCCAGGGTGAGCCCAGCGACGGCGTCCAGCAACCCCAGGGCAGCCGCGCCTCTGGGGTAATACCCGAGGCTCTGCCCGTAGCTGCTGCTTGCCGCACCGGGGACGCCGGTGCCCGTCCTGCCCGCCCCCTTGCCCGCGCCGACGTCGGCCTGCCAGGGGACGCTCGAGGCTGACGCCCCGGACGCGCTCTTGCCGCCGGGATAGGTCACCACGTCCCAGAACGTCCCGCTCATGCTCTCGCCGAAGTACTTCTCCAGGCTCCAGTAGCGCGTGCTGAGGGCAAGCGGGTTGTCGTTGTGGAGGCTGGTCCCGAGCTGGCAGGCGACCTGGTCGCGCCACAGGTTCTGCGAGACCCATTCGTTATACTGGTCGTAAGTGGAGTGCGGGCAGCCATAAGTCTTGAGCGTCCTCTCCGTGGCATTGACTATGTCGGTGCGGAACTTCGCGGTGTTGCCGGAGGTGACGCCGGCCGACCGCGTGCCGCCGAGGATGTAGAGCAGGCCGTTGCCCGGATATATGCTGTAGGCGTTCATGTCCGCGGCGGCCATGGCCTGGTCGCTGCAGACCGCGAAGTGGTCGGAGAGCCACATGTCGTATTCGAGGGTCTGGTTGATGAGCGCGACCTGGCCCCTGCACTTGGAGGCATATCTCAGGTCAGGCGATGGCAGGCTGAGGGCCATCTCGCGCGCGGCCTGGTACGCCCCCAGGCACTTGGTCCCCAGGTACACCTGGTCCTTGGCGAGCTGAATGGCGAGCGATCCCTGGTCCACCGTGTTCTGCGTGTAGAGGTCGGGCAGGCCGTTCTTGTTCTGGTCGCAGTTCGCGATGAAGTCCACGAATTTGCGGACCACCCCGAACTGCTGCTGGACGAACGCCCCGTCGCCGGTGGTCTTCCAGTACTTGTACAGGAGCAGTATGAAGTTGGTGTTCTCCTCGACCGCCATGTTGGAAGGGTAAGCCTGGCCGTTGGCGTTGTCGCCGATCCCCATGTCGTGAGAGAGGTAGGTCCCCTGCGGGCATGTTTTGAGGTACAGAGACCACTCGCCTATGACGGTCTTCAACAGGGACGGCCAGTAATCGAAGTAGAACCAGGCGTCGTTGTACTCGACGTCCACCGTGCTGTGGTACCGGCAGCTCGAGCCTTCCCAGACGCTGAACCAGTCCCTGCCGTCGTCGGAGTGCGTCCACCATGTGTTGGCGATAAAGCTCTGGAAACCGCAGACGATGTTGTTCCTGACCGCGTCCCGGTACATCGAGGACAGCGTCAGGTAGGAGTCGGACGAGATCGTCGAGTCGAAGAAATCGGACTTGCCCTGGATCGCGTCGCCCGCCCACCTGGAGCTCACCGCGTAGTCGGTCACCGCCTGCACGCCCGAGAACTGCGTCTTGTACGCGAAGCGGTGGGTCTGGTCGGTATATGCGTTGTTCGCCACGGACAGTATCCGGTCGGCCACGTAACCGGCCAGCACGAAGTGCTTGGTGATGGAAGCGCCCGGCGCGAGGCCGGCGATCGACCAGACCGCGCCCGAGTAGCCGCGCGGGTAGAAGCTGTAGATCGGTTGCTTGTAATCTCTGTAGGTCTTCGGGTAGCCGGGGGGAGACGGGAATTCCCACAGGGTTTCGGCGTTGAAGTCGGAGAACTGGCCGGCGTCTGCTCCGCGGAACGTGACGTCGCCGGCCTCGCCGGCCGGGACCGCCAGGACCTCGTCCGCATGCTTCGCCTTGAACGGGTTGTAGCTCTCGTCGTAGTAGTTGTACGCCGCCCCGCTGGTGATGCCGGAGGCGTCCGCGGTCGAGTACGGCGCCACGGCGGTGGTAGCGAAGTCGCGGCTGTGAGGCCTTGCCATGATGAAAGTCGGCGACGCCGCCGAGCCGCTGTTGTTCTTCACGGTGACGTCGACGTAGAAGTACGGCGCCCCGCTCACTTTCTGGTCGCCCGGATAGAAGGGCGCCCCGAAGCGGGTGGTAACAGAGAAAGGCAGCTCGGACGACGAGCATTTGTAGGTATCGGAGGTCATGGTCTGCGACTCGGTCAGGTTCTCCCACACCGGGTAGCGGTCGGTCAGGGGAAGGGCCCTGGTGGTGACGCCGTCGGTGAGGGCCAGCACGAGGTCCTGGAGGTCCCCGGTGCCGTCGCCCAGTGACGAGAACCTCGCCGCTAGCTTTTGAGGAAGAAGGTTCAGGCTGAACCTCGCCCCCAGGCGTCCCAGGATGGTCTCCCAGCAGTCCTGGCTGCCTGTGCCCGTAAAGCGGGTGGGAGGTGTCATGCTATTGCGGCTCGCGAACGCGTTGATCTCCACCGCGTTGCTGGCGCCCATGAACAGGCGGATGGTGCTGATGGTCCCGTAGTCCTTGCACCCCGATTCGTCCGACCGCAGGCGGACCCTGAGCACCCCCGTGCTGTCGGAGGAAGCGAAGAACGTGCGCTGGTAGGCCTTGTTCTTTCCCGCGGCGGCGAAGATATCGAGCTTGGAGATGACCCTGCCGCCCTGGATGTACACGTTGAAGATCCGCTTGCCGCTCGCCGAGTAATCGTGTTCCACGAAGCTGAGCTCGACCGAGTAGGTGGAAGACGGCGCCAGGTTGCCCACCGCGTACGTGAAGTACTTGCCCTCGCGCTGGCGCTGGAACTTGTACTCCTGTTTCGTGATGCTGTCGGTGCCGGAGATGTGGGTGCCGGTGAACAGGTTGGGGTAGGTGATGTCGCTCGAGCCGTTCTGCTGCAGCTCCACGACGGGCTGACCCGAGCCGGCGGCGAATGCCCCGCAGGCAGCGAGGAGCACGACGGAGAAGACCGCCAGCAGCGCCACCGCGCTGAAGATTGCTATCCTTGTCGTCCTTGAACCCATTATGTCAATCACCATAGCCGAAATCGGGATCAAAAGCCACGTGAGCAATCAAGGGCGTAGCGCGCCGGGCCTGGCAACCGTCGGCGCTCAACAGTTATGTTATCATTTCCCCCATGCCAGCACGAAAGGCGGGGCCGTGAACATCCTTTTCGTCGTCAAAGAGTTCCCCCACAGCCAGGTCATCGGGGGCCCGATAATCATCTACAACCGGATCAAGTACCTGTCCGAGCGACACACTGTCTCGTGCATCGCGTTCGCGCCGCACGAGCCTACGGACGAGCAGGTGGAGTCGCTGGACCGGTTCTGCAAGGAGCTCAGGCTGGTCCCGTGCCCCGGGCCCCGTGGCGCGCTCGAGCGTGCCCGGGACTGGATAGCCGGCCCCGTGCCGCCCTATTTCATGCTGAACTACTCGAAGCAGATGTATGCCGGGCTGGGCGAGATGGCCCGCTCTTTCGTTTACGACGTCGCCATCTCCGAGTACTCCATGGTGGCTCAGTACCTCTACAGCAACGACGACCTGGCAGGCATGAAGCGGGTCATGTCAGTCCACGAGTGCTATTACCTCGCACGGAAAAAAGTGCTGGGCGTCCAGGGTTTCAGCCGTGAGGGGCGCCAGGCGCTGCTGCAGCTCAAAGGGCTGAAGGATTTCGAGTTCGACATGTACGCCGACGCGGACAAGGTGCTGACGCTGACCCCCGAGGGGCGCGACGAGCTCCTGGCTGTCCGAGGCGGCCTCGATATCTCCGTCGTCCCCCACGGCGTCGATATCGACAGCTTCAAGCCCGCGTCATCCAGGCCCGGGCACCCGCCGACGGTCATGTTCCTGGGCAACTTCCCCCACGACCCGAACCGGGACGCCGCGGTCTTCTTCGCGCTTGAGGTCTGGCCGGCTGTCAGGCGGGAGGTCGGCGACGCGAGGTTCCTGGTGGTCGGTCGCGGCCCCACGCCCGACATGCTGGAGCTCGCAAGGAAAGACCCCTCTATCGTCATCACCGGAGAGGTCGCGGACGTGAAGCCTTACTTCCTGGAGTCCGACGTGTTCGTCTGCCCGGTGCGCATGGGCGGGGGTTTCAGGGGCAAAGTCCTCGAGGCGATGGCGAGCGGCGTGGCGGTGGTCTCGACGCGGCTCGGCGCCGAGGGCCTGCCGGCTTCAGACGGCCGAAACATCCTGCTCGCGGACGCGCCGTCCGACCTGGCAACCCAGACCGTGCGCCTGCTGAAGGATGAGTCGCTGCGGGACGGGATAGCGGCCAGCGCCCGCGAGTTGATGGTGGAACAGTTCTCCTGGCAGCACGGAGTCGAGATACTTGAAGGCGTGCTCGAGGAGGTCGTGGCGAAACAGGCCGTCTAAGGCCCGGTCTTCACCGTGGTCATGTACAGTGCCACGCAGAGGACGACGCGTTTGCTGGCTTTCTTCGAGTTGTAGGTCACCAGGGCCGTCGGCATCAGGTAACACTGGACGGTGTCGTCCATGAACACCGGGGCCAATCCCTTGTAGACGACCAGGAACGAGACGTCGAGCGGGCCGCTGTCCCCCAGCGGCTGTAGCTCCATGTAAGTCACCTTGGAGCCGTCAGGCATCCTAACGATCTGCTCCGAGGTTATCTTCCCCTTGACCGCGACCGGCTTTCCCGAGTAGCTGTCGAAATCGCGCTCGACAAGCCTGGGGTCGACGGTCGCTGACACCGCCGCGGCCTGGTTCGGGTCGGCCGTGGAGAACAGGCCCTGTTTGGCGTTCATGAAGATCGCCGCAGGCTCGGCCAGGTCAAGGGCAAAGCCCCCGAAGTAGTTCTTCTTAGAGAGGTACTCCAGGATATCCTGGTAGCTGCCGACAAGGGGTCCGTACTTACACGTGCTGCAAAGCCCGGTGACGGTCTCGATGCCGTAGTCGTAGCGCTCGGATTTCTTGACGTTGAAAGGCCGGACCGTGTTCTTGTAGATCCTGCCGCATTTCGAGCACTTCCAGAGCAGGCCGCTCTGGATGGTCACCAGGCTGCTGCGGTCGATCTCCCTGGACACCAGGTAGCTCGTGAGGCCCGCGCCGAGCCCGAGGAACACCACGACCACGATCGCGATGATGGTGATCAGGCGGCGGTTCTCCACGCCCTTGACCACGGGCTTGCTCTTGCCCTCGCCTTCGCCTTCCCTGCCGGCGCGGCCCCCACCGACCGGGTCGTCGATGAAACTATGGCCGCACATCGGGCAGAAGAGGTTGGTCTCCTGGTTCTTCCCTGCGCAGTCCGGGCACTGCTTCATCCTTAAAGTCCTTTCACCGGCTGTTACTTATGACGAAACCCGTGTGCCGGTTGTTCGGTCGTCCTGCTCTCAAGATAGACCCGGCATGCCCGCCGGTCAATCGGAAAAGGCATTGATGGGACGGTTTACGGGCAGCCTGACGGTTTACCTTGACAATGCATCCAACAAACCCTATATTCATTAGCCATGCTAACTATGTTGGTAGGTCGGACCGACGAGCGCTCGGAGCTCGCTGAGGAGTTCCTGCTCTTTGTCAGCACGCTGATGCGGGGAATGGGCGCCATCTTCCGGCGGATGATGGATGAATACGACGTCACCTGGCCCCAGTTTCACATGCTGAAGATGGTGTGGCACTCGGAGAGGGTGACCGTGACGGAGCTCTCGAACTCGCTGATGATAGCCGCTCCGACGGCCAGCAGGATGATCGACTCGCTCTGCTCCAAAGGGCTGCTGGAGAAGGCCAAGGACGCCTCGGACCAGCGGGTCACCCTGCTGAGGATGACCCCGAAGAGCGAGAAACTGCTCTCGGACCTTCAGGGGCTGCAGAACCGTATCATGACAGAAGTGCTCGACGGCGTGGACACGGACGAGCTGAGACGCAACATCAGGAGCCTGAGCGGGATCGCCGACAGGTGGCTCGCGACGGTAGAGAAAACGGCAAGAAAAGGTGTGACAGATGAATAACGGCAACATCCTGGAAGTGCAGGACCTCGTCAAGACCTTCGGGAACCTGATAGCGGTCGACGAAGTCTCCTTCGGCGTGGAGAAGGGGGAGGTCTTCGGTTTCCTCGGTCCCAACGGCGCCGGAAAGACGACCACCATCAGCATGCTCTGTACCCTGTTGAAGCCCACGGCCGGCACGGCCACCGTCAACGGCTTCGACATCATCGAGCAGAAGAACGAGGTGCGCGAGTCGATCGGGCTGGTCTTCCAGGACCCCAGCCTGGACGACAGGCTGACCGCGCGCGAGAACCTGGTGTTCCACGCGGTCGTCTACCACGTCCCGCGCGACGTGAGGCAGGAGCGCATCAAAGAGGTGCTCGACATGGTCAGCCTCTCCGACCGCGCCGACGACAGGGTGGAGACTTACTCGGGTGGGATGAAGAGGCGCCTGGAGATAGCACGCGGGCTGCTCCACTACCCCAAGGTCCTCTTCCTGGACGAGCCGACCATCGGGCTCGACCCCCAGACGCGCAACTACATCTGGGAATACATCGAGGACCTCAAGAAGCGCGAGGGTATCACGATATTCCTCACCACGCACTACATGGAAGAGGCCGAGCACTGCGACCGCATCGCGGTCATCGACCTCGGCAAGATAATCGCCCTGGACACCCCCGAGGTGCTCAAGGACAACGTGGGCGGCGACGTGATCAAGCTCAAGACGGAGGACGATGACGCCTCGAAGGAGGAGCTCCAACGGCGGTTCCCCGAGCTAGAGATGATCACCGACCCCGAGTGCAAGCTCTGCTTCAAGACGGACAAGGGAGAGGAGTTCATACCCGAGCTCATCCGTGACTTCGGCACCAAGATAGTCTCGGTGAGCATCCACCGCCCGACGCTGGACGATGTGTTCCTGCAGCTCACCGGCAAGGAGATACGGGACGAGGGCGGCGACGAGAAGGGCAACCTCCGGCTCGCAATGAAGATGGGCGGCGGACCGGCCCGACGATAAAGATGGAGAAGATGATGCAAGAAACGGCTCACGACTCGGAAGCCATGGCGAACGAGATCGAAGAATCGACTGAAGAATACCTGCACCGGACGAACCTGACCCGCGCGTTCACCGGCAGCTACATCGTGTGGCTGCGCGACATCAAGCGGTTCTGGAGGGACACCCCGCGACGCGTGGGGGCTTTCGTGCAGCCGCTCATCTACCTGTTCCTGCTGGGCACCGGCCTGCAGGCCGCATTCAAGGTGTTCGGCGGCGGAAACACCAAGTACATCCAGTTCATGTTCCCCGGGATCCTGGGGATGACCGTGCTGTTCACCTCGGTGTTCTCGGCGATCTCCATACTCTGGGACAGGGAGTTCGGCTTCCTCAAGGAGGTGCTGGTGTCGCCCGTGCCGCGCTCGAGCGTGGCGTTCGGCAAGATCATCGGCGGCGCCAGCCAGGCGATGATACAGGCGGCAATCCTGCTGATCCTGATGTTCTTCCCGTTCATGTACGGGTTCTCGGTCGCAACTTTCGTCAAGGCGATCGCGCTGATACCGCTCGTGCTGCTGCTGGCGGTCGGGATGACCTCGATCGGCGTTGCTATAGCCGCGAACATGAAATCGATGGAGGGGTTCCCCATGGTGATGAACTTCCTCCTGTTGCCCCTGTTCTTCCTCTCGGGTGCGATGTTCCCGCTTCAGGGGCTCCCCGGCTGGATGACGTTCCTGACCAAGATAAACCCGCTCTCATACGGTGTGGACATGTTGAGAGGGATAGCCTTGCGCGGCGTCAATGTGACCAGCGCCTCGTCCAGCATACTCAGCAAGGTCCCCGCTCAGGATCTCGCCCGCACGCCGGCTTCAATCAAGGCTATTCTCGTGGCGGCTTCTTCGCGCACCACGCTGGTCACCCAGAGGTACCCTCTGTGGCTGGACGTCACTGTGGTGGCGGGGTTCAGTATCCTGATGCTCTTCATCGCCATCTGGCAGTTCAGCCGGCAGGCCTAGAGCCGGCCCGCTTCCACGCAGAACGCGAAGTAGTCGGTCACCGTTCCCTCTTCATCGAAGCGCGGCACCATCGACACCTCGAAGTGGTGAAGCCTGCCAGCATTGTCGTACGCGTCGCTCGCGTACTCGACCCCGGCGCCCCGCAGGACCTCCTCGATATAAGGAAGCAGCCGCCCGTACTGCTCATCTCCCAGGACGTCAGCGGCGTGGAGGCCTTTGAAATCGTCCTGGGGACGCCCGAAGAACTCGGCGTACTTCTTGTTGACGTACAGATAGCGGTGATCCCTGTCGACGCGGGCGATCAGCATCGGCGCCGTGTCGGCGACGAGCTCGAGCTGTCTCAGGCTGTCCGCGAGCTCCAGCTTGATCCGGTCGAGCGTGATGCCGGACAGGACCTTCTCGAAGACGTCGGGCAGCATCGCGTGGAGCCTCACGTCCTTGACGACGTAGCCTGCGGCGCCCAGCTCGAACGCCCTCACGGCGGTCTGCTCGTCGCCGTGCCCGGTGATGATGATGACGGGAGGGTGCTCGCCGGAGGCCTCAATCTCCTCGAGCAGCGAGATCCCGTCCCCGTCGGGGAGTTGCTTGTCCAGCGTCACCACGTCGAAATCGCCTGATTCTATGAGCTCTTTTCCGGTGCGGAGGCTGGTGGTGGTCTCGACCAGGACGTCGAATCGTTTCTCGAGGAGCTTCTTGATGTTACCGGCTACTTCCGGCTCGTCTTCGACGACGAGGACTTTCAATACGTTGCCCTTTTCCACAGATCCGCCTGTTCTTCTCCTTATGGTTCATGTGTTATTCACCGAAGGCAGGGCTGACCCTTCTCGGGAACCGAATCTTTTTTCCGTGGCGGGGCGGACGAAGTGGTAGGTCACCACCGGTATGGTGATCATCACCATCGCGCCCATCATGGCTATCCCGGTGTCGTTGAACAGCAGCGCCACCACGCTGCCAACGGCTATCGCGAACAGCGCGCCCGTCCAGGCCGGCTCGCTCCTCCAGCGCGACTCCCAGGACGAGCCGGGGCGCTTCATCCAGAGGGCCAGCGCGATGACCACCGCGATCATCAGCAGCGCAAGGAAGAGCACGCTCTTTATCTGGCCGAGGAGTATGAGGACCTTCCGCCCGAACATCGGGACCGCAGAGGCGGCTCCGCCAGCGACCGCGCGGCCCGCGTGGGTGTGCACGAACAGGTCGTCGACGATCACCAGGACCGCGGTCGCGCCGAGGGTCACCCCTGCGATCGCCGGCACCCGCCAGCCCTTGAAACCGGCTCTCGACGTCGCGAAGAAGAAGATGAGGGCTGTTGCCAGCGCCGCGACGAAACCACCGAAGTTGGCGCCGAGCGCTCCGAAGCCGATCGCGAAGGACACCACCGCCAGCGCCGCCAGCGCCGCCCAGCGGACGCGCGGCTCCTGGCGGATGCCTTCGCCGGCCAGCCCCGCGACCGCCCAGACCGCGTAACCCAGCATCATCCCGGTCACCACGTTGCTCTGGCCGAAGAACCTCATTCCCTCGAGCGAGCTCGACCCCAGCAGCGGGAATATCAGGAGCCGGCCGCCGAAGAGGAGGTCCACCAGCATCACGGACGCAGAGAAGGCGCAGACCAGGGTCAGCGGGTCCAGACGGACGTTGTGTCGCGCCAGGAAATACGCGCCGAGGCCCACCACCAGAGCGTACAGCGCACAGAACAGAATCGGGAACAGCGCCCCGCTGAACGAGAACGCGGACGCCAGCAGGAACGAGACCGGGGCCGCCACGATGACGACCGATACCGGCTTCAGGAACCGAATGAGGCCGTCGCGCCAGGCGCCGCCGCGGAACCTCCCGCTGAACGCGGGCAGGCACGCCAGGCTCAGCAGCAGGAACACCCCGACCCCGATGAGAAAGCCCAGCACCGCGGGCCAGCGGGCCTTGCGCGTTATCCCGAACTGGCTGTCGAGGCCCTGGATATAAACCAGGCCGGTCTTGCCGGCGGGGGCCGCGGGCGCGGTGACCATCGCCGCCCCGGTTATCTTCGAGGGCGCGGCGATGCCGAAGAAATCGAGGACCGTTGGAAGGAAGTCGGCGTTGTTCACCAGGCCTGGACGCCGCGTCGAGCCGGACGAGAGCAACCCCCTGCCGAACCCCTTCCCGGCGGCGATGAACGGAGTGGTGTAGTCGCCGTCGAGCCTGGCTTTCATCGGCGCTCCGGGAGAGACCATCAGCAGCAGCGAGTTGTGAAGGTCGAGCCTGGAGGCGAACGCGGCCGCGAAGGCATCGACCCTCTTGAGCGCGCTCCGCCTGGCACGCGCCAGGACGCCCGGCGCCATCGTAGAGCTCTCGCGGTCCACACGGCCGGTGTCGCCGGTATCGATCACCAGCACGTCGGATCGCGCGAGCAACCCCGCGGAGGCCGCCGCCAGACGCGGCAGGTCGGTGTAGAAGCCGCCGGGCTCCGACCCGGCCGCTATCGTGAAACCCGCGACCTGGCCGGGCGCCACCACCCCGTCCGGCGTGCTGACGATGAGCGGGGCCAGCCTCACCGGGCGGCGGTAGTTGTCTTCGTCGCCGGCCACGGATGCCGACTTGTGGGCGCCTGCGAGCGTCCCGGCGAGCAGGCCGACATTGTCGGCCGTGGCGGTGTCCTTGTTGTTCGTCCTGATGTCGGGCGCGCCCAGGCAGACAACACCGTCGGCCGGCACCCTCACTCCGGTGCTGTCGGTGTAATAATGCCCCGCGGTAGTGTCAGCCGGCCCGCCGGCGAACGTCTCCGACGCATCGAATGACAGGGCGGCGTTGCGGGATCCGCGGGCCCTGGTACCCGCCCCGAGCGTGACGTAGTCGGCGCCCAGGTCCGGCTCCTTGCCGTTCTCTTTCTCGGCGGTGTGCGTCACCATCAGCCCGGTCGACCAGTCGCGCGCGAGTCTAGCGAGGAAGGGTGTGTCGACTCCATTGATGTCCTGGGGCCCTATCCGGTCCACGACCAGGACCACGACCTTGCCGCTTGCGCCCGGCGCGCAAAGGGCCGCGCCCGGCAACAAGGCCGACAAAAGGCATGCGAGGACCGCGGAAGCGGTCACCATAGCGATGATTCGTCGCCTGCGGATCGCGGGACCTCCATGAGCCTTGGTGCCTGCCGGGCTAAGCCTCCGCCGGCGCGCGCCTGATCCTCGCGCCCAGGGAAGCCATCTTCTCTTCGAACTTCTCGTAGCCGCGGTCGATGTGCTCGATGTTGTAGACCTCCGTGACCCCCTCGGCGACCAGGCCGCCGAGGACCAGCCCGGCGCCCGCGCGCAGGTCGGTGGCCCTCACGGGCGCTCCGCTCAGGCGCTCGACCCCCCGGACGATGGCGTGGTGCTCGCGGGTCTTCATGTTCGCCCCCAGCCTGTTGAACTCGTCGACCACCATGAAGCGATTGTCGAAGATGTTCTCCGTGATGAACGAGGTGCCGCGCGCGGTCGCGAGCAGGGCCAGCATCTGCGGCTGGAGGTCGGTGGGAAAGCCCGGATACGGCAGGGTCGAGATCTCCAACCCGTGGACGTCCCCCTGCACGGTGGCGCAGATCCCCCCGGCGGCGACCGACACCTGGCACCCCGCTTCCCGCATCTTGTCCAGGACTATCTCGAGGTGGGAGGCGTCGGCCCCGGTGACCGTTACCTCTCCCCTGGTGACAGCCCCCGCGAGAAGGTAAGTGCCAGCTTCGATCCTGTCCCCGATCACGGTGTGCTCGACGCCTGACAGGCTCTCGACGCCGTCGACCTTCAGCGTCGAGGTACCCGCGCCTTCTATCCGGGCACCCATGCCGGCCAGGAAGCGAGCCAGGTCGGCGATCTCCGGCTCCTTGGCGGCGTTCTCGATAGTGGTCCGGCCCTCCGCGAGGCACGAGGCGATGAGCAGGTTTTCGGTGGCCCCCACGCTTGCGAAATCGAGGTAGAGGTGGGTGCCCTTGAGCCGGTCAGCCTCCCCCTCGATATAGCCGTGCGAGACCCCCAGGGTCGCGCCCATCTGGGTGAGGCCTTTGATATGCATGTCGATCTGCCGCGAGCCGATGTTGTCCCCGCCCGGCATGGCGACCCGCGCGCGCCCGTACCTGCCGAGAAGCGAGCCGAGCACGTCCACCGCCGCCCTCATGCGCTGGACGAGGTGATAGGGTGCCTCGAAGTTGGGCTCGGTCGCGGGCGTGATGTCGAGGACGCCGTCCTCGAAGGCGACCTCCAGGCCGATGTGGCGCAGCACCTCGCTCATGATGTGTACGTCCGAGATGTCCGGCACGTTGTGGATGCGGGACGGGCTCTGTGCCATCACGACCGCGGCCATGAGCTTGAGGACGGAGTTCTTGGCTCCGCCCGCCTTCACCGAGCCCTCCAGCCGCTTGCCGCCATCGATAACGAACTTGTCCAAAACTCTCAGACCCCCGATCGAGATGATTGTCGAAGGGATCAGACGTGACCCATTTTATCCGAAGGGACTCAAGGCGAAAACGAGCAAGTCATTTCAGGGGGAAGCCGACCGGGGCGGGGCTCTAGCCCGAAACCTGGGTCGCCTGGCGCTGCATGATCTTCTTCTTGACCTTCTTGAGGCGGAAGTGGTCCTCGCGGGCGCGCTCGTCGAGGGCGCTGAAGATGAACTTGACCTGCACCTGGAGCTCGGGGATGACCACGTTCTCGAGCGCGTTCACGCGCCGATTGGTCTTCTGGAGCTCCTCGCCCAGGCGGCGCAGGCGCGTCTCGATGTCCGCGCTCTGGATCATGATGTCGATGATCTCCTCGAACTTGCTCGCGGTGGAGTCGATGCGGGCGCCGACCCCCGTGATGGAGTAGCCGCGCCCGAGCTCGGTCTTCAGCGGTGTCTCGGACTTCCTGATCACCGGTATGGGCACGCCCATGACGTGAGTGCCGAAGATGTCTACGAGCACTTCGCCTTTGGTAGCAAAGGAAACCGATTTCACCACGGTCTTGCCTTCGACAGCCTTGGTGAGCGCGAGCGACTGCTGGGCGTCGGCGGTGGCGCGCTCCAGGCGCATGGAGAGCTTCATGGTCTCGTCGATGATAGGCAGGAACTCCCGCAGGAGCGCGTCTCGCTTCTTCTTCAGCAGGTCCATGCCCTGCTCCGCGAGCTTGATCTGCTGCCTCCTGAAGAGCAGCTCGCTCCTGGTCGGGTTTACTTTTTCAGCCATGTTCTAAGCCTCGGCGGGTTCCTCGACGGCTTCTTCTGCCTCTTCCACTTCCTCGGCGGCCTCCGCGCTGGCGGTCTCGTCGGCGGCCTCCGCCGGTTTTTCCTCGGCGATCTCGCCGGGGTAATACTTCTCGATGTACTCGACCTTGATCCTCTTGAGCTCGTTCGCCGGCAGCAGCGACAGCAGGTTCCAGCCGATCTCGAGGGTCTCCTCGATGTCGCGGTTCTCGTCGCCCTGGTTGAGGAACTGCTCCTCGAACTCGTCCGCGAACTTCAGGTACAGCCTGTCGGTCTCGGAGAGCGCCTCCTCGCCGATGATGGCGACCAGCCTTCGCAGGTCGACGCCCTCGGCGTAGAAGGCGTAGAGCTGGTCCGCGACGCCCCTGTGATCGGCCCGGGTCTTATCCTCGCCGATGCCCTGGTTCATCAGGCGCGAGAGGCACGGCAGCACGTCGATAGGCGGGAAGACGCCCTTGCGGTGCAGGCCTCGCGAGAGGACGATCTGGCCCTCGGTGATGTACCCGGTGAGGTCGGCGATAGGGTGCGTGATGTCGTCGTCGGGCATGGTGAGGATCGGCACCTGGGTGATGGAGCCCTTCCTGCCCTTGATCCGGCCCGCGCGCTCGTACAGGCTCGCGAGGTCGGTGTACATGTATCCGGGATAGCCGCGCCGTCCGGGAACCTCCTCGCGGGCCGCGGAGATCTCGCGCAGGGCCTCGCAGTAGTTCGTCATGTCGGTCAGGATGACCAGCACCTGCATGTCGTACTCGAACGCCAGGAACTCGGCCATGGTGAGCGCGCACCTCGGGGTGATGATGCGCTCGACCGTCGGGTCCTCGGCCAGGTTCATGAAGAAGCAGACCCTCTCCAGCGCGCCCGTCTCGGCGAAGGAGGACTGGAAGAACGATGCTTCGCGGCGGGTGATGCCCATGGCGCCGAACACGATGGCGAACTCCTCACCGGAGATGACCTTGGCGTTCTTCACGATCTGCGCCGCGACCTCGTTGCCCGGCAGGCCCGCACCGCCGAAGATCGGGAGCTTCTGCCCGCGGACCAGGGTGTTCAGGCCGTCGATGGCGCAGATGCCGGTCTGGATGAAGTCGTTGGGGTTATCGCGGGTGTACGGGTTGATGGGCGCGCCGCCGACCTCGAGCTCCTGCTCGGGGAACACTTTGCCGCCGCCGTCTATCGGCTCTCCCAGCCCGTTCAGGACCCTGCCCAGCAGGCCGACCGAGACGCCGAGCT
Organism: Candidatus Anoxymicrobiaceae bacterium; assembly: GCA_036845225.1. Lineage (GTDB taxonomy): Bacteria > Actinomycetota > Geothermincolia > Fen-727 > Anoxymicrobiaceae > FEN-680. Next base: position 27,343 of record DAIUEJ010000017.1, read on the forward strand.
TGATGACCTCGCCCTGAAACCGGACCTTGCAATCGCGCACGTCCAGGCCGTTGGTTGTCCCGAAGACCTGGACCACCGCAAGGTCACCGTTGAGCTCGATGACCTGCCCCTTGCGGACCCTGCCGTCGGCCGACTCTATCTCGACCATCTCACCGAACGATACCCCGCTGACCTTCCTCACGAAGACCAGGGGGCCCGCGATGTCGTGGATGGTCCTGTACTCTGCTTGGACTAGCCTGTCTCGGGCCATTTTCTTCTCTCCTGTCCAGAGTGAACTTCGTTTACCTCTTAATACCTGATGAGCTTGCGCAGCTCAGTCTGCATCTCGGCCTCGAGCGTCTCGAGCTGCTCGACCGCGTCGTCGTTCGGTATGTCCTTCATCCTGCCTATCCTGGTGCGGAAGGGGACGTCCAGCGCCTCCTTCAGCGTGACGCCCTTGACGAGCACCTCCTGCATCAGGTCGTAGTACGAGACGATGACCTTCAGCATGTGGTACTGCTTCAGCGGGCTGCAGAAAGCGTCGACCTCGCTGAAGGCGAACTGCTGCAGGTAGTCCTCCCTGAGCATGCGGGCGACCTCCAGGGTCGCGCGGGCGAACTCGGGCAGGGCGTCCGGCCCGACGAGCTGCACGATCTCCTGGAGCTCGGACTCCTTCTGGAGGATCATCATCGCCTTGTCGCGCATCTGCTTCCAGTCCATGGAAACGTTGTTGGAGTACCAGTCCTCGACCTGGTCGAGGTACAGCGAGTAGCTGCCCATCCACGAGATCGCCGGGAAGTGGCGGCGGTGGGCGAGCGAGGTGTCCAGCGCCCAGAAGGCGCCCGAGATACGCAGCGAGTTCTGTGTCATCGGCTCGGAGAAGTCTCCGCCCGGGGGCGAGACCGCGCCGACCACGGTGATCGAACCGATGCGCTCGTCGGCGCCCAGGACCACCGCGCGTCCGGCGCGCTCGTAGAAGTCAGCGATCCTGGTCGCGAGGTAAGCGGGGTAGCCTTCCTCACCGGGCATCTCCTCGAGCCGGCCCGAGACCTCACGCAGGGCCTCGCCCCAGCGCGACGTCGAGTCGGCCATCATGGCGACGTCGTAGCCCATGTCCCGGTAGTACTCGGCCATGGTGATGCCCGTGTAGATGGAAGCCTCGCGGGCGGCCACCGGCATGTTGGATGTGTTGGCGACCAGGATGGTGCGCTTCATCAGCGGCTGCCCGGTGCGCACGTCCTCCAGCGCGGGGAACTCGGAGAGGACCTCGGTCATCTCGTTGCCGCGCTCGCCGCATCCCACGTAGATGACGATGTCGGCCTGAGCCCACTTGGCGAGCGTCTGCTCGGTGACGGTCTTGCCGGTGCCGAAGCCGCCCGGGATGATGCTGTATCCGCCCTGGGCGACCGGGAAGAAGGTGTCCAGGATGCGCGTCCCGGTGATGAACGGAAGGTTCGGGTCCATCTTGCGCACGACCGGCCGCGGCACGCGGGCCGGCCACTCCTGGAGCAGCTTGAACTCCGTGCCGTCTTCGGTGATCGCGATGACATCGGTGACTTTGAAGGTCCCGGACTTGATCTCGGAGATGACCCCGCCTTTGCCCGGAGGAACCATGATGAGGTGCTTTATAACCACGGTCTCCTGGACCTCTCCCAGGATATCACCCTGCTCCACCTTGTCTCCCACCTTGGCTACGGCCACGAACTCCCAGTCGAGGTCGTGGTCGAGCGGGTCTGAGACCGTTCCCCTGGTGATGTAGTCGCCGTAGGTGGCGGCGAGTTCGGGAAGCCTCCTCTGGACGCCGTCGTAGATCGACGACAGCATCCCGGGCCCGAGCTCGAGGAGCAGCGGCTCTTCGGTGCAGGTGACAGTCTCGCCGACCTCCAGGCCGCTGGTGTCCTCGTAGACCTGGATGATGGCGTTCTCGCCCGCGAGGCGGATTACCTCGCCGATGAGCTTGAGCTTGCCCACGAACGTCACGTCGTACATCCTCGAACCGGACATGCCCTGGGCCTCCACCACAGGCCCGGAAACCTTGGTTATCTGCCCTTCAATCAAGTCGAACTCCTCTGCTCAAATGGCCTTGATGCCTCTTACTGGTTTCTTAGCGTCACGTCGAACCCGACCGCCCGGTGCACGAGCCTGGCCAGGAACGCCTTCCTCTCCCCGACCGCTCCGAGCTTCTCCTTGACCGGCAGGGAGACGACTATCGGCCGGTAGGTGGACTCGATGCGCTGCTGCACCCGCTCGTCTATGCCGGCGAGGAAGCCCTCGTTCACCGCGAGGATCCCCGTCTTTTCGTCTTCCAGAAGCCTGTTGATCTCGCGGGAAGCGTCCTCCGCCGTCTCAACCTCGTATACGTCCACGCCGGCCAGCCTGAAGCCGTCCGCCGTCTCCGGGTCGGTGAGGACGATCACTTTATACATACGTGCGTCCTATCCCTAATTATCTTCCTCGGTCTGAACGAAGAAGAGGTCCTTCCTGATATCCGCCTGCGCCCTGTCCATCTGCTTGCCTCGCAGGAGGATTCGCAGGTTGATCAACTCGTTCTGCTTAGACCATATGTAACCTATGATCACGCCGATGCCCAGGACGTCCACGTTGCTCATCGCCGCCCCGCGGCGGATGATCTCGTGCTCGAGCTCCTTGTCGAAGGCGACGATGTCGATCTCCTGGTACTCAGCCAGGGCCTTCTCGAGCAGCTTCCGCATCCGGTTGTCCGGGTACTCGCTGACCAGTTGGACCAGGTCGCCGAGCCGGTGCAGCCCCAGGAACTGGTCCTCGGTGAGCGACCCGCCCTGGATGCGCAGGTTCTCCACTTCCTCGTCGTCGAGCCTCAGGCCCCGGATCCTCACCAGGGTGGAGATGTTCCTCATGTCGATCTCGGCGAGAGTCATCTCGCGGACCATCTGGACGTTGGCGTCCTTGCCGGTGAGCTTGTCGATGTTGTCCTTGAAGTGGAACTTGTCCACCGCGAGCTCCAGGATCGCGAGGTCCTGGTCCTTCTTGATGTAGTCCTTGTACGCCGCGGCCAGGACGGGGGCGTACCGCAGGTGGAGCGTCCCCATCTCGTTGATGCAGTCGCGGACCTCCCGTTCGCGCGCGATCTGCTCCAGGGCATCCATCTTGATCTCGCCCACCGGGACCATCAGCGCGAGCGCTTCGCCCGGTGTCGCGTTGCCCCTCTTGCTCCGAAGGATGGTCTTGAGGTTCAACACGTCGTACCGCGACATCAGCACGGTGCAAAGCCGGTGCGCATCGCCCCCGGTGGAGTCCAGTATCTTCCGGAAGGAGGCGATCATGTTCAGCGAGAGCGCCTGGTCGTAGTCGGGCCTCTCCGGCTTCATCAGGATCGCTTCGTTGAGCTCGCGGCGGTACACGGTCTGGTCGAGCAGGCCCGTGAGGGCCTCGAAACTGTCCGCCTCCACCAGCTTCGTGAAGAAGTCCCTGGTGAGCAGGTAGGAGCGCATGCCGCGCGCACGCGCGTTGACATATCCGTAATCGGAGAGGTCGACAATCGCCACAGTTTACCCCGCAGGTATTGAGTTGGTTACGCCTCGGCTCCGAAGAGAGCTTTCGAGATCTCGAGCCTCAAGTGGTCCCTGGCCCTCTCCAGCCGCGAATCGAACGTGTTCGAGACGACTATCTGGCCGTCGGGGCTGCTCACTGCGAGCCCACCTGGCGCCGTAAGCGGGGTCTCCGAGATGCGATAAGGTTTCTGCCGGTCCGCGAGCATCTTCTCCACCACGTCGCGGTCGGCGTCACGGACCTGCACCAGGACCTCCCCCTCCGGGAAGAACTCCAGGCACCCGGCGAGCAGCACCTCGAGTATCTGTGGATAGTCCTGCTGCTCACTGAGGGTCGCGAGCTTCTGCTCGGCTTTCTGGAAAGCCGCGTCGACGGTCTCCTCCTGCGCCTTGATGAGCTGGTTCTTCGCCCTCAACTGCGCGGAGTAGACGATGCCCGTGGCCTCGCTGCGTATCTGGTCCTCGACCTTCTTGAGGCGCATGCGCCTGGTGCGCGCGGCCTCCTTGTCGACCTCTGCAAGGATCTCTTTCACCCGCTGCTGGGCTTCCTCTTCGATCGCCTTGACGCGGGTGTCAGCTTTCTCCTCAAGTGCCCTGAGGATATCTTCTAGCGCCAAACCCTTTCACTTCCTTAAGGTGTCAAGACCTACTTCGTGACGGTCTTGAGAGCGGTAATAAGGAAAGCGACAACGAAGCCAAGGATGACCATGGTCTCCGGGATGGCCACAAGAATGATGGCGCTTCCCACTAACTCAGGCCTCTCGGCGATCGCACCCGCCATGGCCGCACCAATCCGCGACTGAGCGAGGGCCGTTGCTATTGCAGACAAGCCGATTGCGAGAGCCGCGCTCAACGCGATCAATCCAACACGTAATGCTGGTCCCACTACTCTTCACCCCCAGTTTTCTTAAACGGTTCATATCTGACTTTGGCAGGTTCGAAGAACTTGCCGAAACTTTCCACGAGATGCAGACGCAAGGAGTGTATCGACGGGCTGAACACTCCGATGACGATGTTCAGTGCCTGCAAAAGGATAAACATGAGGATCCCTATGATGATACCGCCGAAGCCGCTCATAGGCGGCTCGCGCAATATCTGGTTGGCGACGTTCGCCATGATGACGGATGCGAGTCCGATGGCGATGAGTCGGGCGTAGGAGAAGAGGTTGCCCATCCCGACCACTCCCTCGATCGCCCCACCGAAGCCAGCTCCAATACCCGACAGGACGATGCCGCCGACGACGAGGAGTACGCCGACGTACGCCAGCCACATCGGCCACCAGTCCATCCCGAACTTGGCGATTATCATCATCGCGCCGGTGAGGACCGCGAACAGGCCGCCCTTCTCCATGGCGTGCTTGTAGTTGCCCTCGCGCTTGCCGTTCACCATGCCGATGATGAGCCCGATGCCCATGTGGATCCAGCCGATTATCAGGCACACCGCGAGCATGAATGTGAAACCCTCGATGCGGTCGAGCGGCCACTTGAAGATCGATTCCTTGGTACCGACTATGTATTTCTCCAGCTCGCCCTGCTTGTTCAGCAACCCCAGCCAATTGTAGAGCCAGTCCCCGAAGAACTCCAGGTATATGATCCCGAAGAATATCGTCCACGCGCCGCCCACGGTCAGGACGAACCCGATCATGTTGATCATGGGCTTCGAAGCAAACTTCTTGTGGACTATCCAGCCGGCGACCATGATGATGATGCCGTACCCGATGTCGCCGACCATCATCCCGAACAGTATCGGGAAGAAGAACGCGAAGACGATCGTCGGGTCGACCGTGCCGTAGCGCGGATACTTCGAGAGCATATATAGGACCTCGAAGTAGCGCGTGAACGGGTTGTTGTGCAGCGCGACGGGCGTCTCTTCCGACTCGTGCTCCTCGCGGATGTCGACGACGGTGAGGATGACCTTGTTGCCGAACTTGTCGGTCAGCGCCTTGTCCATTGGCTCGACATATTGCTCGGGCAGCCAGCCGCTGATGATGAACACCTGGTCGGTCTGCGCGAACTTGGGTACCGCGTCCATCGCCTCCAGCCTGTCGTGTATGGCGTTCCGCCCCGCGATCAGCTTCACGGAATACTTCCCGGTGACCGCGCCCAGCTTCTGGTCGATGGCGTCGACCTCTCCCGGGATCAGCGCGATCCGCGCCCGCACCTCGCCGACCGCCTCGTCGATGGGCTTCTTTGCGAGGTCGCTCGGGAGCCTCACCTGGTTTACGTCCTGCACCGCGAGGAACTCGTGGACCTGCTTGAGGAACCGCCTGTTGAAGACGATCAGGGCGGCGGTGGACTCGTCGTCGACGTCGGAAGAGATGATCTCGCACTCGCCGTCGGTGATCTTGGAGATCTCCTCGTTGAGGTAGTTCAGTATCGCCTTGTACTTGCGCTCGATGATGAGCGCGATGGAGGCCATGTCCTGCATCCTGGCGACGCGCTCGGCCAGCGGCTGCACCTTCGCCATGATGGGAGCGTACTTCTCGAGCCTGGAGAGCTCGACCAGGAGGTCGGCCTTCCGCTCGACGGTGTCTCTGGTGTCGGTCTCGACCTCGCGGAGCATCTTCTCTATACGGGAGATCATGACCTCGACGTTCTCGCTCCACAGCGCCTTGTACTCGGTGGCGATGTCTTCCTGCGCCATCGTCTCCACGTCAGGCTGGAGCTCGCGGATCATGTCCCCGACCTTGGCGCGCAGGTTGTTGAGCGTGGCCTCGTGGTCGGCGAACTTCGGGTCCATCTCCATGCGGGTGACGCGTTTTGTCTCCATCGTCGAGATGCGCTCGGTGAGGTCCTCGATGTGAAGGGTACCGAGATCGTGGATGACGTCGATCGCGTCGAGCGCGATGTCCTTCAGGCCCAGGATCTCCACTTTGGCCATTTTTTCAATCATCTTAAGACCGTTCCCCCCCGGGATTCTCGGCGCGCCATGGCGCTAGCGTGGCGGCAGGACTCCTTCGATCACTATCCGGATGGCCTCCTCGACGCGTTCCATGCCCTTTTTCCTGATCTCATCAGCCTGCGAAGCGATGTCGGCCGCTACTTTCTCGGCGTCCTCGTGCGCCTTCGCCAGCTCCTTCTCCCTGAGGTCCTCGCCCACCTCGGCCGAGGCGGCGTCGCGCTTCTTCGCCGCGGCGTCCAGCTTGGCTTCCTCGACCACGCGCTGCGCCTCGTTCTCGGCGCGCGTGATCTGCTGCCGGATCTCGTCCTCTTTCATGACGATCATCTCGAGCATCTCTTCGGCGGAGGAGAGCTCGGCCCGGGGCTCGTCGATCTCCCTGGTAGCTTCGGCCATATTCCTTCTCCTCTATCCTGCGTAAGAAGCGGTCACAATAAAAAGTGCCATCTATCAAATGGCACCGCAGAACCCGCCTCCACAGCCGGTCCGCGGTGAGTATATCACAACACGGTGCGTTTTGTTGTCAACATCTGTCAAGGCCCCCGGCCCTCAGATGCTCGAGGTATCTCGAGTGCCGGCTCACCAACATATTGTGCCTCTCGGCGGCCGGAAACCCAATATAGCCCCCGGATCTCATCTCCCCGCGATGACCTCCTCGAGGCCGCGTTCGAGCCACCGGGTCTCCCGGTCGCTCCCTTTTTCTCACGGGGCGCCGCGCTCCCCACTGTTGCGCTCATATATTATCCTGAGACCGTCCAGGGTCAACAGGGGGTCGGTGATATCGATGGTCTTGCACTTGGACACCACGACCTCCGCAAGGCCCCCCGTGGCGACCACCCGCGAGTCCTCGCCCAGCTCCTGCTTGAACAGCTCGACCACGCGGTCGACCTGCCCCGCCGTACCGTTGATGATCCCCGATTGGATCGACTCGACCGTGTTGCGCCCGATGGGGTTGTCAGGAGCGACGAGCTCCACGCGGGAGAGGCGGGCGGCGTGGACGAAGAGGGCGTCGGCGGATATCTCCAGCCCGGGGGCGATGGTGCCGCCGAGGTACCGGCCTTCGGCGTCAATAGCGTCCCAGGTGGTGGCGGTGCCGAAATCCACCACGATGCACGGGGTGCCGTACTTGGCCACCGCGGCGACGGCGTTCACCAGCCGGTCCGCCCCGACCTGCTTGGGGTCCTCGTACAGGATCGGTATGCCGGTGTCGGTCCGGCTGTCCACTACCAGCGGCTCCAGGTGGAGGATGTCCCGGGACATGTGCATCAGGGCACGGGTCATCTCAGGGACCACAGAGGAGACGATCACCCCGTCGATCTGGTCCAGGCTCCAGCCCCTGAAGGCCAGGAAGCCGCCGAGGGCCAGCGCCATCTCGTCGGCGGTGCGCTCGCGCTCAGTGGAGATCCTCCAGTGGTCGCGGAGCCTGCCGTCCCTGAAGACGCCGATCACGGTCTGTGTGTTTCCTACGTCGATGCCGAGCAGCATAACAAGCCTCCGTTGCGGATACTATCCTACCTCGAGCTCAAGGGACAGGTCCGCGGCCGGCGCCGAGTGGGTGATGAACCCGAGCGAGATCGAATCGATCCCGAGCTTCACGTAATCTCCGAGGTTTTCGGGGGTCACCCCTCCCGAGACCTCGGTCCTGGCGTTGGAGTCGATCAGGGCCACTGCGTCTTTTACCATCGTCGGCGCCATGTTGTCGAGCATGATGATGTCGGCGCCCGAGTCGAGAGCCTCTCGGACCTCGGCGAGGGTCGCGGCTTCGACCTCGACCGGGTACTTATCGCCGTAGGCGTTGCGGACCCTGCGCACCGCGATCTCGAGGGAGCCGGCGGCCGCGATGTGGTTGTCCTTGATGAGCACCCCATCGTAGAGCCCCTGCCTGTGGTTGGTCCCGCCCCCCATCGCTACGGCGTACTTCTCGAGAGGCCGCATTCCCGGGTTGGTCTTGCGGGTATCCAGTATCTCGACCCCATATGGGCTGGCGATCTCGACAAGCCTCGCGGTCAGCGTAGCGATCCCGCAGAGGTGACATAAGAAGTTGAGCGCGGTCCTCTCACCCACCAGGACGGTGGACAGCAGTCCTTCGACACGGGCGATGACCTGGCCGGGGGCCGCGCCCCCGCCGTCCGGCACCAGGGTATCGTAAGTGGCGTCCTTGCCGGCGAGCTCGAAGACCTTCGCCGCGATGGGGCCGCCGGCGACCCTGCAGGGCCCGCGGCTGATGATGGCCGCTTTGCCCCTCGCGTCAGGCGGGCAGGCGGCCGCGGTCGTGATGTCCCCTTCAGCGCCGAGGTCCTCCGCCAGCGCGAGCCTGATGATCCCGAGGGCTTTTTCCGCGATGTCCATCGCCTCACGCCTCCCGCACCGTGGGTATCCTCAACTCAGAGGGGGGTTTGGAGGGCTGCATGCGGGTCCGGGTGGTTATGCCGCCGGCTTCGAGCCGCATGTCGTTATGCTTGTGCCAGTTCCACTCGTCCCTGTCCGGATAGTCCCTCCTGCGATGGCACCCCCGGCTTTCCAGCCGCAACTCGGCAGCCCGCGTTATGAGGAAGGCGAGCGTGTACATGTTCTTGAGCTCCATGCCGGGCACGTCGAGGTAACCTGTCGCCAGGACGTCCGAGTTCGCCTCCAGGAACTCGCGGGCCTCCCGGAGCCCCCGCTCGCATCGCACCATCCCCACCGAGTCGAGCATGACCTCTCGCAGGTTCCCCCGGAGCAGGTCTTCCCTGATGTGCGGGCCGGTCGAATTCTGCGAGAACGAGATGTCGGTTGCGACTGCTTTGCTGGCGCCCAGCGAGCCCTCGAGGCATTCTGCGATCCTGTGCGCGAACACCAGGCCTTCCAGAAGCGAGTTCGACGCGAGCCGGTTGGCGCCGTGGACGCCGGTGCAGGCGACCTCTCCGCACGCGAAGAGGTCGGGCACGTCCGTCCTGCCCCACAGGTCGGTGATGACCCCGCCGCTCATGTAGTGCGCGGCCGGCGACACCGGGATGAGGTTGCGCGTGATGTCGATGCCGGCCTCGAGGCAGTGCTCGTAGATGTTCGGGAACCTCTGCCGGACTTTCGCCGGGTCCAGGTGCCGCACGTCGAGGAAGAGGTGGTTGCGCCCTTCCTCTTTCATGACCTCGACCATCCTCGCCACGACTATGTCTCTCGGAGCCAGCTCGCCCAGCGGGTGGACTCCGTCCATGATCCTGTTTCCCTCGAAGTCGACGAGCCACGCCCCTTCCCCGCGTATCGCCTCGCTTATCAGGAACTTGGGCTCCTCGGGGATGTGGAGCGCCGTCGGGTGGAACTGGACGAACTCCACGTCGCTCACCCTGGCCCCCGCCCGGAAAGCCATCGCCACCCCGTCGCCGGTGCACACCGGCGGGTTGGTGGTCACCAGATACACCTCGCCCATGCCACCAAGCGCGAGCACCGTGGCTCGCGACCGGGCGACCATCATGGTCTTGCCCCTGCTGTCGGCGATAATCGCCCCGCGGCAGGCGCCGTCCGAGGAAAGCAGGTCGACCACGAAGCCGTGTTCCATCACCGTCACCCGCGGCTGCCCCACGAGCGCCCTGCCCAGAGCCCCTTCGACCTCCGAGCCGGTGGCGTCACCCTTGGCGTGCACCACCCTGCGGAAAGAGTGCCCGCCCTCCTTGGCGAGGTCGAGCTCTCCACCGCTCATGTCGAAATCGGCGTGGTAGACGTCGAGCAACTCCCGCACGCGGTCCGGCCCTTCATCGACCAGGACAGCCGTGGCCTCCGGGTCCGAGAGCCCGGCCCCGGCGGTGAGCGTGTCGTCGATGTGGGACTGCTTGGTGTCGTGCGCGTCCATCACGGCCGCTATGCCCCCCTGGGCGTGGCTGGTGCCGGAGACCTGCAGGTCCGACTTGGTCACCAGGAGCACGTCGCAGAACCGTGAGAGCTGGAGGGCCGCTGAGAGGCCGGCGACCCCGCTGCCCGCGACCAGCACGTCATAGCTGACCGCCGGAAGAGTCTGTGTGTTGAACGATAGGAGGTAGCGGGGGATCATCCCAGGGCCAGCATCCTTTCGACCGAGGAAAGGGCCCTGACCCTGATCTCCTCAGGGACGGTGACCCTGGGCTCCAGGGTGTGGAGCGCCCAGAGGACCTTCGAGAGAGTGGTGAGCTTCATGTTCGGGCAGAGCGGCTCCTCGGCCGGCGAGTAAAAACGTTTCCCGGGCGCGGCGTTTGCGAGAGGATAGAGCATCCCTGACTCCGTCGCCACGATGAACTCCATCGCGCTCGATTCCAGGGCCGCGTTCAGCATGCCTGAGGTGCTGCGCACGTGGTCCGCGATCTGGAGCACCTCAGAGCGGCACTCCGGGTGGGCGATCACCTCAGCCCCCGGGTGCTCCTCCAGGGCCAGCTTGATATGCTCAGCGGTTATCATCTCGTGGGTCGGGCAGAAGCCGTTCCACGGGATGACCCGCTTGTCCACTTTGGAGGCGACGTAGGCCGCGAGGTTCCGGTCCGGGATGAAGAGGACCTCATCGGCGTCAACGGACGCGACGATCTGGGGCGCGTTCGCCGATGTGCAGCAGTAATCGCTCACCGCCTTCACCGCGGCGGAGGTGTTCACGTACGAGACCACCGCGGCGTCCGGGTGCTCGGCCTTCGCCTTGACGACGGCATCGGCGGCGGCCATGTCCGCCATCGGGCACCCCGCGTGCATCTCCGGCAGCAGGACCGTCTTGTCCGGGCTGAGGATGTACGCGGTCTCCGCCATGAAATGTACGCCGCAGAAGACGATGATGTCCGCGTCGGTGCGGGCAGCCTCCCTGGAGAGGCCCAGCGAGTCGCCCGTGAAGTCGGCGATGTCCTGGACCTCGGGGCGCTGGTAGTTGTGGACGAGGATCACCGCGTTTCGCTCGTCCTTGATCTTCAGGACCTGTTCGGCGACGGCCGCCTCGTCAAGCAGCAACTCGTGGATTATGTCGAGATTCCCTACCTCGGTGCCATGGTGCGTCATAAGCCCTCGCCGGTCGTGCCGGGGCGACTCTCAGCAGAAATCGTCAACTGTCAGGTGGTCCTCGATCATCTCGGGACGGTTGGTGTCGTCGACGAAGACGATCTTGGGGTGGTAACCGGCGGCCTCTGAATCCGGCACCGAGACGAAGGAAGAGATGATGACCCTGTCTCCCTTGTGGACCAGGCGCGCCGCCGCGCCGTTCATGCATATCTCGCCCGAGTCCCTCTCGCCCTCTATGGCGTAGGTGGTCAGGCGGTTGCCGTTATCGAGGTCCCACACGTTGACCTGCTCGTAGGGGACGAGGTCGGCCAGGTCCATCAGCCGGCGGTCGATGGTGATGCTGCCTTCATAATGGATGTCGGCGTCGGTCACCACCGCGCGATGAATCTTGCACTTCAACATGAATCTGTATATCTGTTCCATTCACTTCACTCTATTTCGGGCCAAGGTCAAACACCATGTTATCGATCAGTCGCGCCTTTCCGACGCGCGCAGCCAACGCGATGAGGACCTGCCCTTTCATCTCATCGAGCGGGTGCAAGAAGATATTATCACAGATGGCTATATACTCAAGATTCACCGCGGGGAAGGCCTCGAAGACGTCCTCGATGGCGCGCGCGACCACGTCGGCGCTCGTCTCCCCCTCCTCGATGAGGCCCGCCGCCTCCTCCAGAGCGCGCGAGAGCACCAGCGCGTTCTGCCGGTCGGACGGGCTCAGGTACGTGTTGCGGCTGCTCATCGCCAGGCCGTCCGGCTCGCGGACCGTGGGCACCGCGATGATCTCGACTCCAAAGTCGAGGTCCTGTGCCGTCCGCCGCAGCACCGCCAGTTGCTGGGCGTCCTTCTGGCCGAAGTACGCCTTCTGCGCCGGCACGATATTGAAGAGCTTGGAGACGACGGTCGCCACTCCGGAGAAGTGGCCGGGGCGCTGCAGTCCGCACATGAGGTCGGAAAGTCCTTCGACCTCGACGCGGGTGGAAAAGCCTTCGGGGTACATCTCTTCGGGGTCCGGGGCGAAGATGAAGTCGACTCCCACCTCCTCGGCCATCCCTTTGTCGCGCTCGAAGTCGCGGGGATAGTCCTCGAAGTCTTCACCCGGCGTGAACTGCGTCGGGTTGACGAAGAGGGAGACCACGACGAGGTCGCAGTCTGCGCGGGCGCGGCGCATCAGCTCGAGGTGTCCCTGGTGGAAGAAACCCATGGTGGGGACCAGGCCCACGGTCCTGCCCGCGGCCTTTGCCCTGTCGACTAGGAGGCGCATGCGCGCCTTTTCCGTGATGACTTCCATGTTCAGGCTCAGCCCTCCAGCAGCGCCTTCATGCCGTCGATGGTCTCCGCGTCCAGCTCGCCCCTCTCCTCTACCAGCCTCAGGCCCCACAGGGATACTGAGCGGTATAGCTCCGCCAGGTCCTCATCGAGGGCGCGCAACGCTTGAAGGTGCGCCTCGAGCGTCTTGATGTCACCGCGGGCCAGAGGCCCCGTGAGCGCGTCCGCCGGGCCGAGCCGGGCGACGTTCTCCACCGTGGCGGCCGCCAGCGGCGCGAACGCCCGCGCCGTCTCTGCCTCCTCGAAGCCCAGCTCCCTGCAGATCACGTGCGTGCCGTACTCTACCATCGCGAGCAGGTTGCAGGCCACAACGGCCGCCGTGTGGTAGAGGACCTTGTCGGAGTCGGCCACCATCAGCGCGCGGCCCCCCAGTTCAGCCACGAACCCGCGCGCCCATTCCTCCATGCCGGGCTCGCAGGTGACGCCGAAGGTGCTGCCCGGCAGCGAGCGCTCCGCCCCCTCGAGGTCTGCAAAGGTCTGGATGGGATGGATGGACAAGGTGTCGGCCCCCTTGCCCGCGGCCGCCGCGAGGGCGTCGCGTGAAAGTGCCCCGCTCATGTGCAGTACCTTCCTGCCCGCCAGAGGAACGCCGGCCCCGGCAAGACCGCCGCATACTTCTTCTATCATCCCGTCCGGTGTGGTGATGATGATGATGTCGGCCAGGGACGCGGCGTCCGCGCCGCGTTCGAACGGCTGCGCCCCCGCGAGCCTCGCCGCCCGCTCGCGGGCGTCGGGCTTCAAGTCGGCGACGGCAACGACTTCATATCCCCTCACGGACAGCAGGTGGGCCATCGCGGTGCCGACTTTTCCCGCGCCGATTATCGCGACTTTCTGCGAGAGGCCGGGAGCCGGGGACATGGCAGTCACCCCTAGAGTTCGCCGACGCGCCAGGTCGCCTGCGAATCGCCCAGTTCGTCCAGCAGCCTGACCAGAGGGGTGCCATCGGGGAGCTTCGCTTCCGGCTCGATCTCGAGCATCGGCTCGAGGACGAATCGCCGCTCGGTGAGCCTGGGGTGGGGCAGGATGAGCTTGGGGTCGTCCTGTTCCACCTCGGCGTACATGAGGACGTCGAGGTCGAGAGTCCTCGGGCCCCAGCGGGTGATGCGCTGCCGTCCCATGTCGATCTCGATCTTGTGCAGCAGGCTCAGCAACTGGTAGGGGTCCAGGGTGGTCTCCACCGCCACCACCGCGTTGTAGAAGTCGGGCTGGTCTGTCATCCCGACCGGCTCGGAGTCGTAGACGCTGGACTTGCCTATCACTATCACTTCGGGGGTCGCGGCCGCTATGGCGCTGAGGCCGGCCTTGAGGTGGGAGAGCCTGTCGCCCATGTTCGAGCCGAGCCCGATGTACGCGCGGCTCACGGAGCACCTTCCTCGCCGGTAGAGTACCCTCTGCTGCCCGAGCGTTCAGCGGTCACGGTAACGCCGACCGACGCGACGGTGACGGGCATGGGCGCCTGGGGTTTCCGCACGGTCACGGTTGCTTTGATGACGAGCTCGTTATCCAGCAGGCTGCCGGCGATTGCTTCCGCCAGCGTCTCGATCAGGTCATGGCGAGTCTCGGTGGCCAGCCGCGACGCCGCCTCGGCAACCCCGGCGTAGTCGACTGTCGAGGCAATGTCGTCCTCGCGGGGCGCGCCCGCGAGCTCCAGCTCCACGTCGATCAGGAACTCCTGGCCTCTGCTCTTCTCCTCGGGCAGCACACCGTGGTAGGCAAAGACCCGGATACCCTCGATGCTGATCGCGCAGCGGCTCATCAGAACGACCTCGACTTGCCGGCTATCGCGTCTGCCATCTTGACCACCTCTAGCATCTCGACCGCATCGTGCACCCTCACGATATCGACGCCCCTCGCGATCGAGAAAGCCACCGTCGAGGCGGTGCCCATCACCCTCTCGATGACTTCGCGGCCGAGCACCGAGCCGATGAACCTCTTTCTCGAGGTGCCCAGGACCAGCGGGTATCCGAGGCTGGTGAACTCCTCGAGCCTGCGCACGATCTCGAGGTTGTGCTCGACGGTCTTGCCAAAGCCGATGCCGGGATCGATCATTATCTTCTCCGGGGAGATCCCCGCGGCGGCGGCGGCAGCGGCCCTCTCGCTGAGGAACCGGGCGATGTCCGCCACGACGTCCTCGTAGACCGGGTTCTCCTGCATGTTCCTTGGCATGCCCTGCATGTGCATGAGTATCACCGGCGCGCCGCGGTCGGCAATGAGGGGGGCCAGCCCCTCGTCCAGCCGGAGGGCGCTGATGTCGTTGACGATGGACGCGCCCGCGTCGAGCGCCCGGCTCGCGATCTCAGCCTTGTAGGTGTCTATCGAGATGGGGACGCCGACCTCGCCCACGAGGGATTCAATAAGGGGTATGGTGCGGCGCGCTTCCTCCTCGAGGCCGACCGGCTCCGCGCCCGGACGCGTCGACTCCCCCCCGATGTCTATGATGTCCACCCCGGCCTCCGCGAGAGCGAGTCCGTGAAGGTGTGCGTCCTCGAAGTCGGCGAACCTGCCGCCGTCCGAGAAAGAGTCCGGGGTCACGTTCACGATGCCCATCACCAGAGTCCGCCCGCCGAGCTCGAGGGTGTAGGCGCCGGCCTGGATGTTCTTCGGCAGGCGCTCGAGCGGGAACGCGCCCTGGATGAACACCTTGAGCTCCCCGGCCAGAGCTTTCAATCCGAAAGGCTGGACCGAGAGGTTGCGGACGGCTTCCCGAAGCTGTCGCACGGTCCCGATCATGATGACGTCGACGTGGTCTTTGCCGTCTTTGAGGAAAAGGTCGCGAGGGGTCGCGCACTCGCCGCTCTTGGAAAGCATCACCTGCTTGATGATGTGGGCTGCCCGCGCCTGTACGTTCTCGACGGAGATCGAGGCGTGCGCCATCTTGCGGGACATGATGGACACCCCTCCCGCGTCGCACCCCAGCTCGGAGAGGATCCTGCGGGCGTCGGCCTCGCCCTCCACCCTGAGGGCGCGCAGGTTGAACTTGCTGGCGCTCGCGCCGGCCTTGCGGTCTGGCACTAACTGTTCCTCTTGATAAGGGACATTGCCTCGGCGCGAGCCGCCGCGCTGCGGTAGAACAGGCCTCTCACCGCCGAGGTGACCGTCACTGTCCCGGGCTTCTTGACCCCGCGCATGGACATGCAGAGATGCTCGGCCTCGATGACGACCAGGACGCCCTGCGGGTCCAGCCCTTCCATGATGGTGTCGGCGACCTGAGTGGTCAGCCTCTCCTGGACCTGGAGCCTCTTGGATAGTATGTCGACCACGCGGGCAAGCTTGCTGATCCCCGTTATCTGCCCTGAGGCACCAGGGACGTACGCCACGTGGGCCCGGCCGATGAACGGCATCAGGTGGTGCTCACAGACGGAGTACAGTGGGATGTCCTTCACCAGGATCATCTCCTCGTGCTCCTCGGAGAACTGCGCCTGCAGGACCTCCGTCGGGTCGCACCCCATCCCCGCGAAGATCTCCTCGTACATCTTGGCGACCCTCGTGGGGGTAAGGAGCAAGCCTTCCCTGTCTGGGTCTTCACCTATCGCCTCGAGGATCGTCCTGACGGCGCTCTCGATCTTTTCGCTGTCCAAATGCGGGCCTCCTAGCTCAGCGGCCGGTGGGAAAGTCCAGAATAGCACTTTTTGTCAGATGTGAACGTGGTGAGTCAAAAAGGGCGGCCGCCCGCCCCTACTCGGGCAGGGCCTCCGGGTTCTGCGCCGGAGGCGCCGCCGGCTTGGCGACCCTCTTGGTGCGGGGCTTCTTGCCCTCCGACTGCTCCTGCGCCGCCATCGCAGCTACGCGTTCGCCCTCGGCCTTCTTCTCCTCGAGGAACTTCTCGTAGACCTCTTTGGGGTCGCCGTCGAGGAGATAGAGGAGCCGCTCCTTGTCTATCGTCTCCTTCTCGACAAGTATCTTGGCGATCGTATCGAGCCTGTCGCGCTGCTCGCCCAGGATGCGCCGCGCTTCCGTGTGCGCCTCGTCCACGAGCCTGCGGACCTCCTGGTCGATCTGGTAGGCAACCTCGTCTGAGTAGTTCGGTTCGGCGGCGAAGTCTCGCCCGAGGAACACCTGCTCCTGCTTGTGCCCGAGCGTCACGGGGCCCAGCTTCTCGCTCATGCCGAACTCCATGACCATCTGGCGCGCGACCTTGGTCGCCCGGTCGATGTCATTCTGGTCGCCCGTGGTGATCTCGCTGAAGACCATCTCCTCGGACGTGCGGCCGCCGAGGAGCATGGCTAGCTCGTCCACCAGCTCGGACTTGGTGACCAGGTACTTGTCCTCGGCGGGAAGAGTCAGGGTGTAGCCCAGTGCCCGCCCGCGCGGGATGATGGATATCTTGTGGACCGGGTCGGCGTTTGGCAGCGTGTGCGCAACGATGGCGTGGCCCGTCTCGTGGTACGCGATGATCTCCTTCTCGCGGTCGGAGATGAGGCGCGTCTTCTTCTCGGGGCCCGCCACGACCCTGTCGATGGCCTCTTCCATCTCTATCATGTCGACAGTCTTCTTGTGGTGCCGCGCGGAGAGCAGCGCCGCCTCGTTGACCATGTTCGCGAGGTCGGCGCCTGTGAACCCCGGGGTGCGCCTCGCCAGTACGTCTATGTCGATGCCCGGAGCGAGTGGCTTGCCCTTGGTATGAACGCGCAGGATCGCCCTGCGGCCTTCCAGGTCGGGCCTTTCCACCACGATCTGGCGGTCGAAGCGCCCCGGCCTCAGGAGGGCGGGGTCGAGGATGTCGGGCCTGTTGGTCGCCGCGATCAGGATGACCCCGGACTTGGTGTCGAATCCGTCCATCTCCACCAGGAGCTGGTTCAGGGTCTGCTCGCGCTCGTCGTGACCGCCTCCCAGGCCGGCGCCCCGCTGGCGCCCGACCGCGTCGATCTCGTCCATGAATATTATGCAAGGCGAGTTGGCCTTGGCCTGCTCGAAGAGGTCTCTCACGCGGGCGGCGCCGACGCCGACGAACATCTCGACGAAGTCGGACCCCGAGATGCTGAAGAAAGGCACGCCCGCCTCGCCCGCGACAGCCCTGGCGAGCAGGGTCTTGCCCGCGCCTGGCGGACCGTAGAGCAGCACGCCCTTGGGGATCTTTGCCCCGAGAGCCTGGAACTTGGCAGGGTTCTCCAGGAACTCCTTGAGCTCCATCAGCTCTTCGACGGCTTCATCGACCCCGGCCACGTCCTCGAAGGTGACCTTGGGCATGTCCTTCGTTATCTGTCTGGCGCGGCTCTTGCCGAAGGACATCACCCGGTTGCCGCCCCCCTGCATCTGCTGCATGAAGAAGAGGATCAACCCTACCATCAACAGCAGCGGAAGGATCTGTATCACTACCGCAAGGATGCTCGTGCTGGTCTGCGGGTCGACGTCGATCTTGATGTCCTTGCCGACCAGTTCCTTGGTGATATCGTAGTTGGGCGGGAAGGCGGTCTTGAACTGCTCCTTGTTCTTGAGCTGGTACTGGATCGTCTGGTCCTTGTTGAAGATCTTGACGGAGTCGACCGAGTTCCTCTTCACCTGGCTCAGGAAATCGGTGAATGGCACCTGCTTGGGCGGCTGCCTCCAGGGCGGGTTGACCACCAGCATGATGACCAGGAACAGTATGACCACCCAGAATATTATTGTCTTGGCGTACTTCTTCATCGCTCTCTTTTCGCAGTTTCAGCAAAATAGCCGACAGGTGATCGGTCGGCTACCTGCGCCCTTAATTACCGGCTATATTCTACCACATTGTCGGGCCTCCTCTGGCCCGCCGCAATGCGTTAGATCAAGGGGATGGCGCGTGTGGAAAGGGTTTCGAGCACCGGTTTTCTACTTCTTGAAAGTGGCGATGTAGGGGAGGTTGCGGTACTGCTGGTCGAAGTCGAGCCCGTAGCCGACCACGAAGACGTCCGGGATGGAGAAGCCCTCGTACTTTATGTGCAGGTCGACCTTGCCTTCCACGTGCTTTTTGTTGAGCAGGGAGCAGATCTCGAGAGAGGCCGGGCCACGTGCGTCCAGGTTCTTGAGCAGGTAGCTCAGCGTGAGCCCGGTGTCGATGA
Organism: Candidatus Anoxymicrobiaceae bacterium; assembly: GCA_036845225.1. GTDB lineage: Bacteria > Actinomycetota > Geothermincolia > Fen-727 > Anoxymicrobiaceae > FEN-680. The sequence goes on from DAIUEJ010000017.1 coordinate 46,079, forward strand.
TGTCTTCGACGATGACGACGTGCCTGCCCTTGATGTCCGTGTCCAGGTCCTTGAGGATCCTCACCACACCGGACGTCTTCATGGACGAGCCGTAGGACGAGCACGCCATGAAGTCGAAGGAGACCGGGATAGTGATGGAGCGGGCCAGGTCCGCCAGGAAGATGAAGGCGCCTTTGAGGATACCGACCATCAATACGCCTTCCGGGGCGTAGTCGCGGCTTATCGCGCCCGCAAGATCCCTCACGCGCCCCTGGATGTCAGCCTCACTGAACATGACCTCGTCGATCTCGGCCAAGGCTCCTCCTTAGTGTCGCGGGCCCTTTCAGTCCGGCGGGCCGGTCGGCTTGCCCCCGGTATCATATTCACCCTCGCGGTGAACGCGCAACTTGATGGCCCTGGTGTCACTCGAGCGGAGCTTGTACCGGTCGTCCAGCCGGAGGCCTGCGACCCAGACCACGTGGCCGTCTTCCAGCACCAGCGGTACGCGCCTCCTCCTGCGGCGGGGGACCTTCATATCAATGAAGAGGTCTTTCAGCTTTCTCTGGTACGGAGAACCCAGCGGGCGGAAGCGGTCTCCCGGCCTGGGCATCCTCACCTCGAGGGGCAGCGTGACGTCGGCCCGGGTGTACTCCACAGACGGGTCGTCTTCGAAAGCCACCTCCTCAGCGTCCACCAGTTCGGCCTCGATCACGGGCCCCCAGGGAAGGCGCACGACACCCGGCACCTCCAGCGCGGCGGGAGCCATCTCCTCGGTGGCCGGCTCCGTGCACCTGATGACAACCTCATCGTATTCCCGTTCGGCGACCGAAGAGCGCGGGAGGTCGATCGCCGCCCCGCTCGAGCCGCTGACTACCTTGTCGACGATGTCGACCACGTGCTGCCAGGAGAGCATCGGCTCGCCGGGGAGCAGCCGCCCCCAGGCCTCCCTTATCACCCCGCGCTGCAGGGAGGGAGACATGACGATGAGCTTCTCCCGGTCGATGGACACTTGTCCCGCCTCGACCGTTCCCGCTTCCTCGAGCGCTCTCGCTGCGGCCTCCTGAAAGAACTCGCGGTCCATCCCGAGAGACTCCACCTCACGCAGTATGACTTCCTTGATCACATCACCGAACTCGGAGATGAAGCACGGGAGCAGCTTGAGCCTCACGCGGTTGCGCAGGTAGGTCAGCTCGAGGTTGCTGCGATCAAGCCGTGCGGCCGCATCCTTCGACCGGAGGTACTCGTCGATCTCGTAGCGCCATACCTCGATGAGAGGCCTGATGACTTTGCCGGAGACCGCCCCTAT
>DAIUEJ010000018.1:0-46570 GCA_036845225.1 Candidatus Anoxymicrobiaceae bacterium
GAGTCCAGAAGCTCGTCGCTGATCGAGGACTTGCTCCTGTGCCTGGCGTCGGCCACTCCGCGGCACGGGTGTGCCGGGATGATGATGCCGTCGCGCTGCTCGACCTCCCGCTTAAGGTCCTCGAACGGGAACAGGTAGTAACGGATGTTCTCTTCCCACCCGATGACCAGCATGTCCCCGAGTTCCGTATAGACCTCCATGCCCCGGAAGACCAGGAACCCCTGCTCCTTGGCGTACTCGTAGTTGACCTGCGCGCCGCGGAACGTCGAGTGCTCCGTCACACAGACGGCGTCCAGCCCAAGCTCGCGCGCGCGCTCGACCAGTTCGTCTGGCATGAGCGATGAGCACCTGGACGAGATGTTCGTATGTACGTGAAGATCGACAAGCATCGTGTTCCTGTCCGGTCCATCGGGGTCTATCCGCGAGTCATTCTACACCAGTAGGCTCTGCCGCGTACGCGCTGGCCGGCGGGACGCCGGCGCTACGAACAGACGCGTCTGCGTCGCGAGCGCTCGGTGTGGGGAGCGGGAAGGGTGCGGCCGCTCAGGCCGCCTGGTCCTGCTTGCTCTTCCTTTCGGAAGGCCTCGTCACAGACAGGGCGGACTCGGCGACGGTCGCGGCGATGCCGACCAGCACAAGATCCGCGATACCCACATGCAGCAGGTAGCGCTTCTTCCAGGAGGGGTTGAACTTCCTGTCGAACTGGTAGGCCGAGACGACGGGCAGGAATCGGTCGAGCAGCTTCGCGAAACCCCGCCAGAGCGGGTTCCCCGGCGTCTCGCGGTCGTCCCGGTAGTGCTCGCAGAAGGCCAGGAAATGCAGCGACATCTGCCGGTAGCCCTCGGCGCGCAGGAACTGCGCGGTGTTCGCGATCATGAACTCCGAGAGCGCGCCGGGCGAGCCTATCATCGAGCGGTGCACGCCGAGCGAGTAGCCGAGGCGCGGGTACATCGGCACGAAGTGCAGGAAGCCCACCGGCTTCATCTCCGGGTCATACGCGACCGCCAGCAGGCAGTCGGGGTCCTCCGCGCTCATGAGCCTCCCCAGGCCCATCGAGAAACCTGTCTCCTGCTTGCCGCCCCGCCAGTCTACCGAGATGCGCGCGAGCTCATGCTTCATGTGCACGGGGATGCTCGCGTTGTACATGAACTCCATGGAATAGCCGGCCTTCGCCAGCTGGTTGACGGACTGCCGCAGCTTGCGCATCTGGCGCCCCTCCAGGCTGAAGCCTCCGACTTCCACGATCGCCTCTTCGCCGAGTGAGAACCCGCGCAGCCCCGCCTCCTGGTAGAGCGGGACCAGCTTGCCGCTCGCGCCTATCACCGCCAGGCGCCACCCTCTGGAGAGGCAGTATCCGGTGAACGCCTCCATGATCTGAGGGATGCGTTCGGGCGGCCCCACGGGGTCGCCCGAAATGACCGCGACGTCACCGACGACCTTGTAGGCCAGGAAGCAGTCGTCTCCGTCGAAGAAAAAGCTCTTGTCTGAGCGCGTGTTGAAGTATGCCAGTGAATCCGAACCGTAATCCTCGACCAGGTGATGCGCCCGCTCGCGTAAATCGAGCGGGTGGTCGGCGGACTCGCGATAAGGCCTGAAGAGGAGGTAGACGATCAGGAAGATACCACCGGTGGCGAGGGCTGTCAGCGATCCCTTGAAAGCGAGCGCCGAGCCGGCAAAATGCAGCCCGCTGTCACCGACCGCGACCGCGATCGTCCGGTAGGCCAGGCGGTACATGTTGAAGGAGTGTATGCCCCAGGCTGGCCCTCATAAGGTAAAGCCCCAGCACGCCGTAGGTGAAGAAGACGGCCGCCAGCGCCGGCGCGGCCACCCGCAGCTTCTTCAACGCGCGAGGATCGGGCCTGCCGGGAAACTGCTTGAACGCCAGCGCCAGGCACATCGCGAAGATGACCGTCGCGGCCAGGGCCCCGCGGCTCATCCCCCTGATGGAGTCCACGAGCGCCTGCGAGACAATGAAGCCGCACAGGACCAGGAGCGCCGCCCGCTTCCGGAGCCACAGCTCGTAAGCGAGGATGATCATGAAGGCACCGAGCAGCAGGGGGGCTACGGCAGGGCCGTCCCACATCGCGACGTGGGTGATGCGTTCGACGCCGCCGGTCACGGTGCTGAACCGATCGCCGATGGCCTGCATGCTGTTGAGCGCGCCCAACAGCAGCGCGTATAAGACCGCCACCACCGCGACGGCCGGCAATGCCGTCCTCAAGGCTCTTGCGGCGACCTCGCCTGCTGCGATTGCCCTGCTTCTGATCACCGGGCTTTCCTTTCACAGGCTTCTTCAGACGCCCTATAATACATTATTCTCTCCCGGCATAACGGAAGCCCTTTTCGAAGGGTCACACCCGTCAATGTGGGATCCTGATTTTTGGACGCTTGCCATGCTTTGCCTGGTTCCGGCGCGGTCAACCGATGCTGGTTCGAAGGGATTCAAGCGCTCGTATTGAAGAAAAACTCATGCGTTTCCTTGTCGTCGATGACAATGCCGATACCGCGCGCATGATCGCGGTCCTGCTGGGGCGCCACTTCGGGGCGTCCGTGGAGGTAGCCTCCAGTTGCGCGGAAGCCCGCGTGGAACTGGAACGGCATGCTTTCGACTGCGTGACCCTCGATTACCAACTCCCCGACTGCACGGGCCTGGACATGCTGGATGAGATATCCGCACAACCGGACCACCCGCCGGTTGTGATGATCACCGGTCACGGCGACGAAGAGCTCGCTTATCTCTCTTTCAGGATGGGCGCGTCGGGATACGCCGCCAAGGACCGTAAGCTCTCCGTGGTGCTGCCGGACGCCGTCGAATGGGCCCTTGCCGATGCCGAACTCAAGAGAGAGCGAGCGGCGGGCGAGTCAGACCAGCGCCTGGAAGGGCTGATCGGGTCGACCCACGCCGCGTCGAGAGACCTGCGCCTGGAGCTGGACGCGATCCGGTCGGCTCAGCAGAAGATGGACGGGGCTGTCCGGGAAGGCGACCCCGAGGCGCTGGCAAAGGCACAGCGCGCGGTCGCATCGACCGAAAAGAACATCGTGCGTCTGTACGCGCTCATAGAGAAGCTTGACTCGCTGGTGGCGCCTCAGAACAATCGAGAAGCGCCCTCCGAAGGTGACTGAACGCGATCGGTTCAGGGCCTTTTCCTTTACTCCCTACTGTCGCGGGTGTAGTATTTTAGTGCGCGGCAGACCTGACTAATACCAAACAAAGAACAGTATCTCTGTCGGTACAGGAGGCGACTCGCGCCATGGCATTCGTTCTTCTTGCAGGCTCATCAACCCCCATTTTCTCCTGCCGGCATCGAGCGCTCACAGAGATATTCTCCGCGGGCCCCGCGCGCTGAGACCGACCTATTGTTGGACCACAACCCGGAGGGGTCATGACGACAGGCGGGCTGTCTAACGGAAGGCATAGAGCGGTCCACTTCCTGGACAAGGAGCGCGCCGTAGACGAGCTGAGCCTGTTCAGGTATCTCGCATACAACGCCGCGCAGGGAATCGCGGTAACCGACAACGAGATGCGCCTGGTCTACGTAAACCCGGCTTTCGAAGCTCTTTACGGAGTGGACCACCGGGAGTTGTACGGCAGCAACCCTCTCGACTTCGGTCTCACACCGTCGGAGCGCGAGAGCCTCTCTCAGGCGATCCAGGGCGGGTATCAGGAACGCGGGGCATGGTCCGGCGAGATGGAGCTCCAGCGCCCGGACGGCTCACGCGCGGTCGTGCTGGTGTCCGCCTCGAGACTGTTGAACGACGACGCAGAAGTGATCGGCCGCGTGGCAATGCTGACCGACATAAGCGAGCTCAAGGACGTCGAAGCCAAGCTCCGCTCGGTGAACGAGGAGCTCGACGCGTACGCGCACACGGTGTCCCACGACCTTCGAAACCCGCTCTCCGCGGTCGTCCTCGCCAACAAGCTCATCAAGGACGCCTGTAATGAGGACATCGAAACGCTTCGCGCTGAGCTGGACGAATCGACGGACACCATCGAGAGGAACATCCACAAGGCCTGCTCGCTCATCAACGACCTCCTGTCGCTGGCCGAATCGGGGCAGAAGCCGGAGGAGGTGACGGACGTTGACGTTACGGCGGTGGTTGCGCGGGTCCTCGACGAGCACGCGAACGACATCGAGAACCTGAAGGTCAAGGTCATACGTGACCGTCGGTTCGGGAAGCTGCGCGCGAGCGAGACGCACGTCTACCAGCTCTTCTCAAACCTGGTGAGCAACGCCATCAAGCACAATGACAGCCCGAAACCCGCCATCACGCTGCGGCACCTCGCTGACACCGCGGACGGCCGCCACCGCTTCCTGGTCCGCGACAACAGCTCGGGGATCCCCGAAGACGAGGTAGGGAAGATATTCAAGCCTTTCTACAGCCGCCCCTCGAGCGGGAGCACGGGCATAGGCCTCGCCATCGTAAAGAAGATCGTCGACGTCTACGGGGGCACCCTGCGCTTCTACAACGACGGCGGGGCGTGCTTCGAGTTCGCGGTCAGAGACGCGGAAAACAGCAACGGTTCAGGCGCGGAGGGGCAAACCGCCTCCTGAAACTGCCCGGTTTCTCATCCGGCGTTGCCGCCGAAATGGCGGCCATCCCATATTCTGCCCTGCACGACCCGCTCACTTTTCCATCCTGCCTCCCGTGCGGCGCAGGGTCGCGCGCGCCCGGGTTGAAATAGAACGGAAGCAGTACACAGGAAGGCGCACGATGGTGAGGACCAAACAGAATACCGATGACTGGAAGCTCCTGATAGTCGAGGACGACCCCGACCAGGCGCGAAACGTACAACGCCTGCTTTTAAAGAAGTTCAACGTCGAGGCCGACACCGCCGCCAGCATCAAGCGCGCGAAGGCCGCGCTCGACAAGCAGGACTACGATGTCGTCGTGCTTGACTACCAGCTTCCCGACGGAAGCGGGCTCGACCTGCTTGAGGAGATAACCACCAGCCCGGTCCACCCGCGCGTGATCATGGTGACGGGCCAGGGCGGTGAGGAGATCGCGGCCGAGGCGTTCAGGTTGCAGGCCTCGGGCTACGTTGTCAAAGACAGCAGGCTTCCGGACATGCTGCCAGAGATAATCTCGCGGGCCCTGCACGAGGTCGAGCTGCGCCGAGCACAGGAGAAGCTGCAGCGAAGCGAGGAGAACGGGCGGGCGCTGCTGGACGCGACCCCCGAGACGCTCATGCTCATCGACGACAATGCGAACATCCTCACCATCAACGAAACGGGCGCCGCGAGGTTCGGCCTCACCCCCCGGCAGATGGTCGGGACCCGGTTCTACGCGCACATGCCCCAAGAGCTCGCGGCTTCGAAAAAGACGCACTTTGAGCGCGTCATAAAGACAGGAGCGCCCGAGCGGTTCGAGGACAACCGCGCGGGGATACTCTTCTACAACGTCGTCTACCCCGTCTCGAGCCGCGACGGCAAGACTACCAGGCTCGCTATGTTCTCTCAGGACATCACGGAGAGGAGAGCGGCGGAGGACGCACTCGCGAGGTCCAGGGAAGAGCTGGAGGAGCGCGTGCTGGAGAGGACCGCGCAACTGCGGGAATCGAACGAGGTGCTGCTCGTCGAGATCGAGCAGCGCAAGAAGATCCAGGAGTCGCTGGTCGCCCTCACCGAGCGCTTCCAGGAGCAGGCCACCACGCTCGACCAGATACTGTCGTCGTCCCCGCAGCATTTCTACCTCTTCGACGGCAAGGGGAAGTTCATCTACGCAAGCAGGCCGGCCGCCGAGATGCTGGGGGTCAAGCAGCGAGAGGTGGAGGGCAAGTACTGGTGGGAGCTCGGCTTTCCAGAGCAGACCATGCGCGCGATTGACCTCGAGCGCGAGAATGTGATGCGGACCGGGGAGAGCTGGACCGGCGAGCTCGATTTCCCAACCGCGGAGGGAATGCGGGGCTTCGAATACATACTCTCTCCGATCAAGCGCGCGAACGGCGCGGTCGACACGGTTGTGGCCACCGCCAGGGACGTGACCGAGTCCATCAAGGCGTCTATAGAGCTCGAGAAGTACACAGGCAGGATGCAGGAGTTGGCGCAGTTGTTGGACCTCACACACGAGACCGTCCTGGTGCGCAAGATGGACGGCACCATCATCTTCTGGAACGCCGGCGCCGAGGAGATGTACGGCTGGAAGCGCGAGGAAGCCATGGGGAAGATCACGCACGACCTGCTGAAGACCGAGTTCTCCGGCGGCCTGGAGGACCTGGAGGACGTGCTTCTCGAGGAGGGCAGGTGGGAGGGTGAGCTGGTCCAGACCGCGCGTGACGGGCGCCCGATCTTTGTCGAGAGCCGTCAGGTCGTCCGCTGGGCGGCCAACGGGGTGCCGGACGCCGTCCTTGAGATCGACTACGACGTCACCGACCGCAAGACTCTTCAGGAAGAGCTGGAGTCCCGGGTGGCGATGCACGAAGAGCGTGCCGCCCTGATCGACCTGGTGCCCCAGCCCGTCATCGTCCGCGACATGAACAGGATCGTCACGTTCTGGAGCGAGGCGGCGGCCCGTGTGTTCGGATGGAGCAGAGACGAAGCCGTAGGGAAGATACTGCATGAGCTCCTGAAGACAGAGTTCGAGCGGCCCCAGGCCGAGATCGAGTTCGACCTGCTCAACAACGGGAGCTGGCAGGGGAAGCTGGTCCAGTTCGCCAGGGACGGGACCAGAGTCGAGGGCGTCAGCCACTGGGTCCTGCGGTGGGACGCCAGTGGCGCTCCGGAATCGATCATCGAGCTCGTCTGCTAGAACCCGACCGCGTTCGTTACCTGACTTTCGCATAGAGCAGCATGTCGTAGAGCTTGCCGTCCTTCTCGGCTTCCTTGCGCAGGCGGCCCTCCAACTTGTAGGCGTTTTTCTCAAGCACCCGGGCAGATGCTCTATTGAATGGAAAGACGTGCGCGTAGATGCGCCGCAGCCCGACCTCTTCGAACCCGTACCGGGAAATGAGCTTCACCGCTCTGGTCACGATGCCCTGCCCCCAGTGAGGCTCGGCCAGCCAGTAGCCCACAGCGGCTTTATGGCCTTCGATGTCAGAGAGGCCTATGCACCCGACCACCTCGCCATCGATGTCTATCGCAAAGCTGACCATCCCGGGGACCTTGCGCCTGGCTTCCGCCCGGTTCTGTTCTATCCACTCGAGCGCGTCGGAGGCGTCATAAGGGTACGGCATCGCGATGGTAGCCCTGTAGATCTTCGTGTTATTGGCATGCTTCACGATGTCCAGCTCATCGCCCTTGCGGAAGTGCCGGAGCACGAACCGGCCGCCGTCGATCTCTACCACTCTTCCACCCCTGAACCGTGTGTCGTCGCCGCCGTTCGAGAAGACTTCTGCGAGCGGCCCGATATCCTTGCGAGTCGGTGGGCTACAATATCTGTTGAATCACTAGTAGCATACCCTTGCGCCGTGGGAGAAGGACAGACGGACGAACCCCGGAGGTTCCGGTGGAGGACGAACCAGGCAAGAAGCACGGCGACAGCATGGACATCGGGGGGATCAGCCTCGGAAGGATCACCTCCTTCAGCGACGGCGTGTTCGCGGTGGCGATAACCCTCCTGGTGCTGAGCATCCGGGTGCCGCACGTAGCGCCGGGGGTGGCGAACGACAAGCTGCCCCATGAGTTGGTCAAGCTGATACCGATATTCGAGGCGTACGTCGTGAGCTTCCTGGTCATAGGCTTGTTCTGGATCGGCCACCACGGCGTCTTCAGTCATTTCAAGCGGCACGACCGTGCCCTTCTCTGGCTCAACCTCTTCTTCCTGATGTTCGTCGTCTTCATACCGTTTCCGACCAGCCTCATAAGCGAGTATTCCGACTCCCGGGTCTCGTTGATCTTTTACGCGGTCAGCATCGCGGTCGCCGGCATCATGCTGTGCGTGGTCTTCTGGTACGGCGCGCACGACAACCGGCTGACCGTGGAGGAAGTCGACCGCGACTTCTACCGCCGTTTCATCTTCGGGTACCTGGACATGGCGGTGATCTTCCTGCTCTCCATTCCGGTCGCCTTCGCGAACACCCACGCACGTGATGACGCGCATCACCGGGGCAGTCAAGAACAGCTACGGCTACATCGTGGGCGGAGACAAGGCCCGCCTCCACCTGGACTTTCCCTCTTACGGGGCGTTCTCAGAGATCATCGCGGAGGTGTACCGCCTCAGGGTGCCCGACCTCGTGGTCATAGACGGCGTGGTGTGCATCCAGGGGAACGGGCCGCAGAACAAGTTCCTGTACCACGCCGGGAAATTGCTCGCATCAGACAACGGCGTCGGCGATGGACAGCGTGATGTCGCGCATGATCGGCATCAAGCCCGAGACGATCCGGGCGCTGCAGTACGCCAGCGAGATCGGGCTGGGGCCGATCGACGAGTCGGAGATCGAGGTGGAAGGGGACGCGGCCCGGTTGAAGCGTTTCAGGCGCCCGGTGCCCAGCATCCCCCAGCGGTTCACCGGCACCTGGATCATGGCGTTCTTCCCCGACATAGGGAGGCAGCGGTTCGAGGTCGACGAGTACGTCTGCAACTCGTGCAGGTCGTGCGCCGATGCCTGCCGGGGGGAGCGATCACGGTCGAGGGGAAGAACGGCCCGCAGTACGACTACTCGCGGTGCATCGCGTGCTACTGCTGCATGGAGCTGTGCCCGCAGACCGCGCTCCGCCTTCACGAGACTATGAGGACGCGCATCTACCGCAGGCTCGGGTATATGTAGAGCAGGCGCCCGCCGTTATTCACGCATGTGAAAAAAAGATCTTTATGTCCCCGGAGGCGGAGGCGTGTACTCGTACCCACCTTGCGAGCTCTGGCTTGCCTCTCCCGTGCCACCCTGCGCGGGCGGCGGAGGCGGCGGCGCCCCGGGACCTGGAGGAGGCGGAGGTGGCGGCGGAGTTGGCGCAGCCGTTCCCGGCGCAGGCGGAGCCTGCCCTGGCGGGGGCGGGGGTACGGTACCTCCGGGAGGCGTGTAACCTCCGGGCGGCCCGGCCGGCATTCCGGCGGCGGGCGACATGACATACGCCACGATCACCACGATGAGCCCCGGGATGAGGCCGCAGATGGAGATGATCAGGCCCAGGGCGAACCAGGTCGTGAACTCGCGGCCTTTCTTCTGGGCGACCCTGCCGGCCCATAAGCCGATCAATACACAGAGCCCGAGATAGACCACGGCAATCACCAGAAACCCGATGCCATGGAAGCGAAACAGGCGTAAGCGGGCGATAAAGTCCGTCATCCCTGTGAGTGCCATCGAAAACCTCCAGTTCCCACGGTCGGTGGCCGACGCGTCAATCCATGAGCTCCTTGCCCACGCTCCATGCATTGGCGAACCGGTCTCCAAGCTTGAAGTAGCACTGGTCGTACATGGCGAAGAGGAGGGGCTTGACCCTTGGGAAGTCCACGCTCTCCCCCTCCATGCAGTCTTTATCGCAATAGACCTCCACCACCTCCCCGATAAAGACGTCGTGCCTGGGCATGTCTACTGTCTGAGTCAGCTTGCACTCCATATTTATGGGGCACTTCTCGATCATCGGGGCGGTCTCGAGCTCTCCATAGAATGTCTCGAAGAGGGCTCCCTTGTCAGCCTTTCTTCCCGAGACGAGGCCGCAGTAGTCGGTCTCCTTGACGAGATACTCCGGGGCGATGTTCACGCTGAAGGTCCCGTTCTCGCGTATGCCGGCGTTGGTGTAGTGGGTCTTGCCCATGCTGAGCGCCACGTGGTTCATGTCCATGATGCCCACGTGGGCGATGGTGATGTAGTTCGGCTTGCCGTCGACCATCGCTCCCACGAGCGTCACCGGCATCGGGTATAGAGCCGTCCTTCCTCCGAGCTTGACCTTCATGACCTTCATGACCGCGCTCCTCTCCTCCTGACAACATTTCCTCAGGTCTATTCTGTGCTGTTTTTCACGCAAAGTCAGCACCGGGAGGCACGCGGATGTCGCAGACCCTGGCGCCTCATCTGTGGACCACCGTCTCGAGCGGGAGGAAATAGCACCGGTTTGTGTAATATGACACGGATGGGGCCGAACGGCCCCAAATAATCAGGCGGAATCAACGACGCTCTTGAAACAAGAAGGTGCTCCACATGAGACTGCGGAGATCCGGGATAGAACTTCTGGGCGATGTCCCCTGGGGAACCCACCTGTGCCATTTCTACAAGACGGGGCAGGACATGACCGATGTCCTCGTGCCGTACTTCAAAGCAGGGCTGGATGACAACGAGTTCTGCATGTGGGTCACCAGCGACCCCTTGACCGTTGCCGACGCCAGGCAGGCCATGCGCGGGGCCGTGCCCGGCTTCGATGCGGTGATGGCGGACGGCCGGATGGAGATAATCCCCTACACGGACTGGTACATGAAGGACGGCTACTTTGACCTCGAGCGCGTGTTCAACGGGTGGATAGGCAAGCTCGCAGGCGCCCGGGGCCGCGGCCTGGATGGGCTCAGGGCGACCGGCAACACGGCCTGGCTGGAGGACGCCGACTGGAACAGCTTCAAGGACTACGAGGAAGCGCTGGACGCCGCCATCGGCGACTACGAGCTGATGACTGTCTGCACCTACTCGCTCGACAAGTGCGGCGCCTCCGAGGTCATCGACGTCGTCAACAACCACCGTTACGCCCTGATCAAGCGCGAGGGCGACTGGGAACTGATCGAGAGTTCCGAGCGCAGGAAAGCCGAGGCCGAGTACCAGGCGATCGTCCAGACCACTATGGATGGCTTCTGGATGACGAACATGGACGGCGTCTTTCTGGACGTCAACGAGGCCTACTGCAGGCTGCTGGGTTACACGCGCGAAGAGTTCCTCGGCATGCGAATCTCGGACGTCGAGGCGCGCGAGGGACCGTCCGATACTCTTGCCCACATAGACCGGGTAAAGGAAACGGGCTACGACCGGTTCGAGACGAGGCACCGCCTCCGCGACGGGCACTTTATCGACGTCGAGATCAGCGTCAACTATCTGGACATTGCGGGCGGCCGACTGTGTGTGTTCATCCGCGACATCACCGATAAGAAACAGGCGGAGTTGCAGCTCTTGAAGGTCAACGCCGAGCTGGGTGCCTACGCGCACACCATATCTCACGACCTGCGCAGCCCGCTCGCTGCGATCGCGATAGGCGGCAGCCTGCTCAGAGACGCAAGCGCGGGGGGCGACCCCGCCGAGATCATGGAAGAGGCCGAGCTGTTCGCGGACAGTATCTCCAGGAACCTGGACAACTGTTTTACTCTTATTGGTGACCTCCTCGTCCTGGCCGAGGCGGGCCAGCGGCCTGGCAGCACCGAGGCAGTAGACATAAGCGATGTGGTCGCGCGCGTGGCCGAAGAAAGGGCCGCGCAGATATCGGATAGCGGGGTCGAGCTCAGGGTGGACGACGACCTCGGCGCGGTCGAGGCGAGCCCTACCCACATGTACCAGTTGTTCTCCAACCTGATCGACAACGCCATCAGGCACAATGACGCGGACACCCCCGTGGTTGAGATCTCACTACTGGGCACCGAGTCCCCGTCCGGATTCCGTTACCTTGTGAGGGACAACGGCTCGGGAATGCCCGAGGAGGAACTCGAACGCGTGTTCATCCCCTTTTTCAAGCGGGGAAAGAGCTCGGACACCGGCATCGGGCTGGCCACGGTAGACAAGATAGTGCGGGTCTACAACGGAGAGATTCGCGCGTACAACGACGGCGGGGCCTGCTTCGAGTTCGTGCTGCGCACGCTTTAGGGCCGGCGCCGGTCACACTGCAGGGTTCGCTCCGCGAAAGCAGAACATAACCACTGTGTCCGGCAGCAACGGCAGGGGGAGGCGAGCGGATGATGAAGCTATCGAGTCCGGCTTTCGGCAACCTGGATAAGATACCCGAGAAGTTCACCTGTGACGGGGAGAACATCAGCCCGCCCCTGGAGATCAGCGACGTGCCCGAAGGCGCACAGAGCCTGGCGCTGGTCCTCGAGGACCCGGACGCGCCCAGGGGGACGTTCGTCCACTGGGTCGTGTTCAACATCGACCCGATGACGACGAGGGTCATGCAGGGAGAGGCGCCGGCCGACACGGTCGAGTCGGTGACCTCCACCGGCAAGCGGGGATACTTCGGGCCTTGTCCGCCGTCGGGCACGCACCGGTACTTCTTCAAGCTCTATGCTCTTAACACGGCGCTGGACCTGCCCACTTCGATCACCGCCGACGCGCTGCTCAAGCGTGTGAAGCAACACATCCTCGAGGAGACAGAGCTGGTCGGGCTGTACACGCGCTAAACTTTTTGGGGTCAGGCCCCTTTTTGTTTAGTCTCCTGCCCACGCGCTGGCGCACACCGGCGAACTTGTTGTTTTTCCCGTGCGCGCCGCAGTTTAATATGTGTTGAGCCGCGCAACAGCTTGTGAGCGCACATTGTCCGGGTGGAGGGAGTGAGTCTGGTGGCAACTGAGAAGATCGAGTCCATGCTGAGGGTCAGGATGGGGACCCACGACGCGCACTACGGCGGGAACCTTGTGGACGGCGCGCGCGTGCTGGCGCTCTTCGGAGATATCGCGACCGAACTGCTCATCAAGCTGGACGGTGACGAGGGGCTTTTCCTGCGCTACGACGAGGTGGAGTTCAAGGCCCCGGTCTACGCGGGCGACTACATCGAGGCGCGCGGCAAGGTCACCGTGGTGGGGAACACTTCCCGGAAGATGGAGTTCGAAGCATACAAGGTGATCGCGGCGCGACCGGACGTGGGGCCTTCAGCAGCGGACTGTCTCGAGAGGCCGGTCCTCGTGACGCGCGCCCGCGGCGTCTGCGTGACTCCCAAGGACCTCAAGCGCAAATAGAGACCACGTCGTTCGTTTTCCACTTTTCTTTACACTTTTCGCGGCAGGCCTAGAGACCTCGAACAAAAAAGTGTAAAGAAAAGTGGAAAACGAACGACGTAATTCAGTGGCCCCTCTTTTTCAGGATGAAGGTGGCGACGTGCTCGGCGTAGGTTCCCTTGCCGAAGCCGGCGTCGAATCCCAGTTCGCGCGCCAGCTTCCGTGTGATCCTCGGGCCGCCGACTATCAGGATGAACTTCTGCCGAAGTCCCTCGGCTTCCAGCAGCTCCACGAGGCGGGTCAGGTTCTTGACGTGCGCGTCCTTCTGCGTGACGACCTGGGAGACCAGAATGGCGTCCGCGTCCACCTCCACGGCCCGCTCGATGAGCATCTCGTTAGAGACCTGGGCGCCCATATTGTAAGCCTCGATCATCGGATAGCGCTCGAGCCCGAAGTGGTGGTTGTAACCCTTCATGTTCATGATTGCATCGATTCCCACGGTATGGGCGTCGAAGCCGGTGCAGGCGCCGACCACCACGACCTTGCGACCTATGTTCCGCTCGATGAAGTCGTTGATCTCCTCAAAGGTCATGCACTCTTCGGCCGCGCTTTCGTCCACGGTTATCTCGTCGGGGTCGACCCCCGCCTCTGTGCGTCCGTAAGCGATGAACATGGTGAAGCCGTCGGCGAGCGCCTCGGCGTGGACGATCTCGCAGGAGTAGAACCCCAGCTTGAGGACGAGGAGCCTCGCCGCCTCCCGTGCGCGGGGCGAGTCGCTCATCGGCAGCGTGAACGAGAGCTGGACGGCGCCGTCGTCCATGGTGTCTCCGTACGGCCTGACAAGCATCTTCTTATCCTTCCATCTGCCGGCGGGACGCCGGCGCTACATCTCCATCTGCCGGCGGGACGCCGGCGCTACATCTCCGTCTGCCGGCGGGACGCCGGCGCCACGGCCTTCTGGAGGTGCTCTTCGACCGGGTTCCAGTAGTCGGCCGCCTTCGGCATCACCCCGTCCGCGCCCTTGCCGCCGTCCTTTGCCCGCTCGATGTCCGCGAACTTCCCCTGCTCGATCGAGTCAAAAAGCCCCGACTCCGCGACCTCCTCGAGGAACGCGACCGCCTGGTCGAGCACTTCCGCCGCCCGGCCCGCGATGAGCCCGTCCTCCCTGAACTCGACCTCGTCATAGAAAGACGCGATGTTGTTCATCACGTAGAGCGCGTTCTCAATAGCGAGGTGCCTGTCCTGGATGAACGGGGTGTGGATCCCTTCGGTCAGCATCCCGAGCAGGTGGATCGACTGCCCGGTGGCCTTCGACGCGAAGTTGAACAGCGTGTTCATCGCGTAAGCCTTGAAGATGTCGCCGGAGACAAACCGGGTCGGGGGCATGTACTTGAGAGGGCACTCCGGGAATATCTCGCGTGCCATCTGTGCCTGCGCCAGCTCGTAGAGGAAGCCGTTCTCGAGCGCCGGGTCCATCTCGAAAGCGTGCCCGAGACCGATGAGCCGCGGCGGCAGGCCGGCGTCGAGCGCAAACCGCTCGTTGATGAACTGCGAGGCCAGCACCGTGTACGCCTTGTCGAAGGCGTCCGAGGTGGTCAGGTAGTTGTCCTCACCGGTGTTGATGAGGACACCGGCGAACGCGTTTATCATCCGCGAAAAATGCTGGTCGACGAAAGTCCGGTACATGTTGATGTCGCGGAACAGGACCCCGTACATGGAGTCGTTCAGCAACATGTCGAGGCGCTCTAACGCCCCCATCACGGCGATCTCCGGCATGCAGAGGCCCGACGCGTAGTTGACCAGCCTGATGTAGCGCCGGCGCTTGCCGGCGACTTCGTCCAGCGCCTGGCGCATGATTCGGAAGTTCTCCTGGGTCGCGTAGGTGCCGCCGAAGCCCTCGGTGGTGGCGCCGTAGGGCACGTAGTCGAGCAGGCTCTGAGCCGTGCTGCGGATGACCGCGACGACGTCCGCGCCCTGCTCCGCAGCGGCGGTCGCCTGCGCGACGTCCTCGTAGATGTCTCCGGTCGCGACGATCACGTACAGCAGGGGCGAGCGCTCGTTCTCGCGGTATTCCTCAAGCAACTCCTCGCGCTTGCCGGCCGTCGCCGAGACGTGGCTGTCGAACGCCGCGACCAGCTCGCGGGCTTTCTTGTCAATCGCGCCGGTGGCAGCGAGCTCCAGGGACGAGATATCGAGGCCCCCGGCGATCGCGTCGTTAAGGCCCTGAGGCGTGGTGTCTTTCTTGATGAGCGCGTTCACGTACCACCGCGCCGCGCCTCCGGCAATCTCGCCCTTCAGGCAGTCCACCGCCATGTTCGGGACGGGGACATCCCCGGGGCCGACGCCGTCAGCTCCGAGGGAGCGGAGGGTCGCGCGCTCCACGGTGACGGTCGTATGCCCTTCGATGAAAGCGTGGACCGGGGCCGCGATGCGACTCGCGAGCTCGCGTGCGCGGTCGATCTTGTCGCGGGAGAGGTTGAGCTTCGGGCGGGTAACGTCTCTTGCCGGCGGGATGCCGGCGCTACAATCCTCGGGCGGGACGCCGGCGCTGCGGTCGGGGACGCCAGCGCTGCCGAAAGGATAAAGATGAACCAGCCGGCGGCCGGGTCCCTCGCCCAGCGCATCCGTGAACTCCTCAGCGGCCACGCCGGCCAGGTTGGCCACTATTCCCACGAGGTCGAACCGCCGCGCGAAGCGCACGCCCCTGGCGGCAACGAGCCTCTCCATCTGCCAGCGGTCAAGGAACGCGTGAGTGAAGTCCTCGAGCACCAGCGTCCCGGCGGGCAGGTCCTCGAGCCTGCTGGTGGTGAGTGCGCCCGTGAAGGTGACAGCGTCTTTGTCGTCGGGACCGACCACCGGGATGTCATCCAACAGTAACGCCAGCCTCGTCCGGTCGACCGTCCGCTTGAAGTTCGCCCGGGTCACCTTGAGCACGAGCACGTAGCCGGCCTCGATGCCGGCCCCTACCTGGGTCAGCCTGTCCACCGCTCCATCCACCAGCACCGCATCGGCGCCCGCGACGCCCGACAATCTCTCCAGCACAGTCGCGAGCTCGAGGTTGCCGGCGGGGCCGATGAGCTCGACCTTGCCCGGGCTGACCGCGCGAGCGATCGCCTGCCGGCCGAGGACCGTGCCCTCGCCCAGGACCTCAAGAACCTCAAAGCCGGCATCCGACTCGTCGAGCGCCGACTCTGCGGTGGCCAGGCAGTCTCCCGGCTGCACCATAACGCTCGGCTTGGGGACGCCCGTCACGTGATCGAGCGCCTCTCCGTCCACTCCGGCTGAGAGATACGCCAGCCGTGCGCCGCCCGCCCGCAGCTCGGAGACAGCCCGGTTCATGAAAGTGGTCTTGCCGCAATTTTTATCCGCGCCGATTATGAAGGTCGTGCGGCCGAGGAAGCCATCCCACTCAATGCCCATTTGGCTGCCTCCTGGCGCGCCTCTTCTCCTCGGGGTCGGCGAGCGGGTGCTCGCCCCCGAGCAGCCGGGCGACCCCGTCGGGCTCGAACTTCGCCTCGCGGCAAAGCTCGCACCAGCAGTCGGAGTAGATGTTCTCGGGCTGGGTGTAGGTGGTGATTGCGCCCTCGTAGTTGCGAAGGATGACCCGCTTGTCCGAGTACGAGAGAAGGTAGCTCGGCATCACCGGTATCTTCCCGCCGCCGCCGGGGGCGTCCACGACGTAGGTCGGGACCGCAAGCCCGCTCGTGTGGCCGCGGAGGTTCTCGATTATCTCCATGCCGCGCGCGACCGAGGTGCGGAAGTGGCCGATGCCCTGTGAGAGGTCGCACTGGTAGAGGTAATAAGGCTTGACCCGGATCATCAGCAGCTCCTGGACGAGCTTCTTCATGATGCGCGGGCAGTCGTTCACGTCGCGGAGCAGCACGCTCTGGTTGCCGACGGGGATGCCGGCGTCGGTCAGCATGTCGCAGGCCTGCTTCGCCTCAGTGGTGATCTCCTTGTAGTGGTTGAAGTGGGTGTTCACGTAGACCGGGTGGTACTTCCTTATCATCTCCACCAGCGGTTCCGTGATACGCATAGGCAGCACCACCGGCATCCGGGTCCCGATGCGTATGATCTCGACGTGGTCTATGGCTCGCAGCTCGGCCAGGATGCCCTCCAGCCTGTCGTCGGAGAGCACCAGCGGGTCGCCGCCGGAGAGCAGCACGTCGCGCACCTCCTCGTGCTCCCTGATGTAGTCGATGCAGGCCGCGATCTGGGACGCCGGCAGGTGCTGGTCCTCGAAGCCGACCATCCTGCGCCGCGTGCAGTGCCTGCAGTACATCGAACACCGGTTGGTCACCAGGAAGAGCACGCGGTCGGGATACCGGTGGGTCAGACCGGGAACCGGCGAGTCGACGTCCTCGAACAGCGGGTCGGCGAGGTCGGCCTCGGAGTCCTCCAGCTCGCGCACGCTGGGGACGGCCTGGAGGCGCACCGAGCACAGATCGTACTTCTTCTCCATCAGTGAGGCGTAGTACGGTGTGATGGCCATGCGGAAGCGCTCGAGGCAGCGGTCGAGGTCGCGCCTCTGAGACTCGTCGAGGTCTATCACCCCGGTGAGTGTCTCCGTGTCGCAGATGACGTTCGCGAGCTGCCAGCGCCAGTCGTTCCACTGCTCCGGGCTGACGTCCGCGTACATCGGTATGCTCTTGTAGTCGACCGACTCGTATGTCCTCATCGCAAACAACTCCGATCAGGAATAGAGAGACTCGTATAGCTCGCGTATCTCTTTTGATTCGCGAAGGATCTGCAACGCGTGCTCGGCATGGCCCCGCGCGTAGCCGTTGCCGATTATCATCGTCACGTCCTTGCCGACGCCCTCCGCGCCAAGAGCGGCCTTGGTGAAAGAGGTGGCCATGCTGAAGAAGTAGATGGTGCCGCCGTCGCGGCACATCAGTATCGCGGCCATCTCGGCATCGGGGATGTTGACGCAATCGATGACGAGGTCGGCCATGCGGCCCTCTGTGAGCCGCGACACCTCGTCGTGGCATTCCAGCGCGTCCGAAGAATCGACGCGCGCGACGACGTCGCAGAGGCCCAGGGCCTCCAGGCGCTCGCAGTTCTTCGGTGAGTGACCGAGCCCGATCATGGTGCCGCCGTCCCCCAGGACGCGCCGCGCCGCGTACGCGCAAAGGATGCCGGACTTGCCGGTGGCGCCCAGGATGGCGACTGTGTCGCCCGGCTTCACCAGGCGCTCGGACTGGGCCGGCGCGCCGCAGACGTCGAGGACCGCGAGGGCAAGGCTGTCCGGGATGTCATCAGGCATCTTCGCGTATGTCCCGCTCTCGAAGAGGACCGCCTGGCCTCGCACGGCGACCTGGTCTGTGCTCGTGCGCACCTCGGTGATCTCGTCTATGCGCAGGGGGGTGAGCGAAAGCGAGACGAGGCTCGCGACGCGATCGCCCAGGGCCAGGCCTCGGCCGGCGAGTGCCGGTCCGGCCTCCGCGACCCGCCCGACGAACATGCCGCCCGAGCCGGTCACCGGGTTCTGGAGCTTGCCCCGCTCAGTGACTATTCCCAGGATGATCTCCTTGATGCGCTCTTCGTCGCCGCCGGCCTGCTCCTTTATCTGGGTGAAGCTCGCCGAGTCGACGTTGAGGATGTCCACGTCCAGGAGCAGCTCGTTGTCCCAGAGGCGGCTCATGTCGTTATCGAGCCGCAGGGCGGGCTGAGGCAGGGCGCCTTTCGGGGTGATGACGCGGTGCGCGCCGAATGGATTGCCGTCACGGTTGATCGTGCGGGCCATCTCTCTCCTCCCGACTAAACCTTTTGGGGTCAGACCCTTTTTTGTTTAGCGGCTAAACTTTTTGGACCTGACCCCGGAAAGTTTAGCTTGAATTCCAGATTAGTGACTCCTATAGTAGTCACTATAAGTAATCGGGGAGGCCGGAGTCAACCCCCGCAGTGTTGCGCCTCCCTTGCTTTGAGAGACGGCGGATGTAAACATGGTTGCCACGAAAGGAGTCGCTGGTGGTGCCCGACACTGATAAACCATCCGGAGACCCGCTGAAGGCGCTCGCGGACCTCGGCTTCAGCGACTACGAGGCGCGCGCGTACTGCGCCCTGCTCGATGAGGCGCCCGCGAACGGCTACCAGGTGGCGCGGCGCAGCGGGATCCCGCGCGCGAAGATATACGAATGCCTGGAGAAGCTGGTCGCGAGAGGCGCTGCCGTGCGGGTAGAAGGCAAGGACCAGGAGGGCCGGCTGTTCGCCCCCACCGACCCGGGCGAGCTGGTGGGGCGCATCGAACAGACCACCACGGAGGCCTGCGAGGAGGCGCGCGAGGCGCTCGAGAGGTACCAGAGCGACCCGCAGGTGGTGGAAGTCCTCTGGCGGGTGACATCGCAGGCGGACCTGGTTGCGCGGGGCAAGAGCCTGACCGAGAGCGCCGCGAAGACCCTTCACCTGGCACTGTGGCCCGAGGAGTTCGAGGTCCTGCTGCCCTCGCTGCTGGGGGCGATGGACCGGGGCGTCCAGGTGGCGCTGATCCTTTACGGCCCCAACCGCGGCATCAGGAAACTGCAGGAGCGCGGCGCCGGGGCTGTGCAGCATAGCCGCTCCAAGCACACCGCGGTCCCGGTGATGGGCCGGCAGTTCGTGCTGGTCGCGGACAGGGAGCGATGCATCACCGGCTCAATATTCTCGGAGGGCAACGTCGAAGGCGTGTTCACGCTGAACAGGGGCCTGGTGACCAACGCCATCGACCTCGTTAACCACGAGATATTCCTGGAGCGCATCCTGGTCGAGGTGGGCGAGCCGGTCTGGGACGTGTTCGGCAAGTACCTCGGGCGGCTCAACGCTTTCGACCCCCCCAAATGACGTCGGTCATTTTCCACTTTCTTTTACACTTCGTGTGGACTGCGCCAGAGGGGTCAGACCCCGGTGGCGCAGATCAGCGCGCAGGGAAAAGTGTAAAGAAAAGTGGAAAATGACCGACGTAATCTCAGAATGACGGGTTCGTCGTGTAGAGGCAGGCGATGCCGTCCTGGCGGTTGACCTCTGCCTTGGTCTCTTCGCCGTCGAGCACACGCGCGAGCAGCTCCTCGACGTCGTTACCCACGTCCGCCAGGGTCCGACCTTCGAGCGCGCCCTGGGCATCCAGGTCGATGTCGTCCTCCATGGCCTCGTACAGACGCGTATTGCTGGCGATCTTGATGACCGGGACAGTCGGGTAACCCATGGGGTTGCCCCTGCCGGTCGTGAAGACGATGACCTGCACGCCGGCGGCGGCTAGCGCGGTCATCGATTCCATGTCGTAGCCCGGTGCGTCCATCAGGATGAGCCCTCTCGATGAGGGCGCCACGCCGTAGTCCACCACTTCCATGATCGGAGACGTGCCTGCCTTCGCGATGCAGCCCAGCGACTTCTCCTGTATCGAGCTCATCCCGCCTTCCATGTTGCCGGGGGCGATGACCAGCGAAGCGAGCGGCCCCATGATGTCGTGGGTCAGGCGGTCGGCGGTCTCGACCATCGACTTGACGTCGGCGGCGACCTCGGGGCAGCACGCGCGCCTCTCGAGGATGTGGCTGGTGCCGATCATCTCCGTGTTCTCGGTGAGGATGACGGTACCGCCGGCGGCGACCACCCGGTCGGTCACCTCCCCGACCGCGGGGTTCGCGGTGACCCCCGAGAGCGAATCGGAACCGCCGCACTTCAGCCCGAGGGTGAGCCGGTCGATGGCGATGTCCGTCCGCTTCGCGCTTTCGAGCTTCCCGAGCAGCTCGCGCGCGATGCCCGCTCCCTTCTGGGCGGCGCGGCGCGACCCGCCTTCAGACTGTATCTCGAAGAACTCGGCCGGCTTGCCCGTGGCGGCAATGTCGTACGCCAGGTACTCCGCCTTGATGACCTCGCACCCGAGGCCGACTATGAGGGCCGCGCCCACGTTCGGGTTCTTTCCCAGGCCGGCGAGCGACCGGAAGTGCACCTCCAGGTCGCGCGCCCCGCCCCGGCCGCAGCCGTGGCCGTGGTAGAGCGGAACGGCCTCGGGCACCTCACGGGCTATCGCGGCAACCACACCGTTGGCGCATGCCACTGACGGGATGATCGCGAGGTGGTTGCGCGCCCCCGCGGTTCCGTCCGGCCTCTCGAAGCCCTTGAAGCTCTTCATGCATCTTCCTTTCGGATCAAGTGGAAAAAATCAGGGGAAAAGTGCCTGGCACCGGTTTTTCACTTGATGTTGTGGGTGTGCACCCAGTCGCCCGCGCTGATGTCCATGGAGGCCACGCCTATGGACTCGCCGTACTTCACCACTGCGTCGCCCTCAGATATCGCTGCAAGCGCGACCTTGTGACCGACGGGTACGTCCACCAGGGCCGTGACCGTTCCGCCTCCCGGCAGCACGACCTCGCTCCCGGCCGGGATGTCGCGCATCGCGACGGCGACGTTGTCAGCTTCGTTGATGACGATGACGTCCGCTTTCACTCAGCCCTCCCGGAAGTACTGCATGGTGCCGTCGGGGATGACCGCCACGGACGCGTCCCCCGGGTATTGCTCCTCGAGCAGCGGGAGCGTCTGCTCCCAGTCGCTGGTGACAGTGACGCTCTCGGAGGTCGCGAACCAGTCGCTCATCGTCTTGTCGGGGTACTTTGTGCAGACGATGCCGGTGATCGTCTCCGGGATCGGCCCGCGTTTGATGTAACACGCCCCACCGTGCTCTTTTCCGAAGCTGCGCATCAGGTAATGGCACACCTGCCCTTCAGGGGAGTCGACGACGAGGACCACAGTGCCCTTCTCGAAGTTCACGCTCGTGAGCGCCATCATCATGCAAATGCCCATCTCGTTGTACTTCCCGTAGGCGTTCACGACCACGATGTCCTTGCCGTGAGCCGGCGGCGTCCCGTAGTGGTCCAACGCGCGCTCGACGCCCGCGAGGTGTGCCTCCACCGGGTCGCCGACGAACAGGTCCGTGATCTGCCCGCGGTCGTTCACGAGCCCATCGACCTTGAGCTGCAGGCCAGACATCTTCGCGATGTCCAAGACCTCCTTGTACATCACGTTCCCCTCGAAATTCCCGAGGCCGAGCGTTTCGTACCCGCGCGCCGCCACTTCCGTATGAAACGCCTTGATAGTCTCGTACCCGCATATCCCGGGCAGGATGATCTTGCCGCCGCCGCCGAAGCCGACGTGGATGTGCGGCGTGATGCACCCTATCGCGATCCGCAGGTCGCAGGACATGAACTCCCGGTTGATATAGACGGGTATGCCGCTCGGGCTCTCCCCCAGCGACTCGCAGTTCTCGTAGGGGTTGTGGTTGAAGATCGGGTAGTCGCGCACGATGTCCTCACCGAGCTTCTTGCGGAAGTCGATGTTGGTCATCGCTCCGTGCATCCCCAGTGCCGGTATCAGGCGGACGTTCGCGTCGGGTATGCCGGCCTCTCGCAGAGGTCCGAGCACGAACGGCAGGACCTCGCTTATCGGCGTCGGCCGGGTGATGTCGTCGAACACGATCGCCACTTCGCTCGCCGCTGAGGCCAGCTCCGCGATGCCCGGGCTCGCGATCGGCTGAGCGAACGCCTTCTCCATCCCCTGCCTGTCCAGCGCCGGCTTCTTGAACCCGGGGGGCTCCAGGAACTCGACGTCCCACCGGTCGGGGAACTCCAGCCGGCGCGGCTCGTTGCCGTACCAGAGAAGGTCGGGCACCATGACGGTCTTCATCGACACCTCCTATGTCAGCGGTCCTGGCCGGGCAGATGCCCTCCTGTCAGTCCGCGAGATCGAGCCTTATGTTGCCGGCGGACACATGCACCTCAAGCCTGAGGGTGACCACGGTCTTTCCGTACTGGTCGTTGGTGAAGGAATCGGGCTCGGGACCCTGTTTCATGCTCGAGCTCTGCACGTTGCCGACGCTCGTTTTCGCGGTGACTATCACGCCGACGTCCCGCGGCAGCATCAAGGTGACGTTGCCCGCGCTGTTCTCGATGGTCCCGCTCAAGCCGGCTCTCCATATGCCTACCAGGTTCACGTCGATATTGCCGGCGTGGTCCGTGGCGTTCAGGGTCATCGGTGTCGAGTACGTGCCGCTCAGGTCGAGCGTCACGTTGCCCGCGTCGAGAGAGGCGGTCACCCTCTTGAGCGAGGACATGTCACCACCCAGGTCCGCGTTCACGTTGCCGAAGTTGGAGTCGACGTTCAGCGCAGTGAGGTCGAGGCTGCTCACATCGAATGTCCCGTTGCCCCCGCGGAGCCGCGCTGAGAGGTCGAGAGGCACGCCATCCTTGAACCGGATGTCCCAGACGTTCTTCGTCCTCCAGAACGCCCAGCTCCACTCGTCCGGCTGAGTCACCCGCAGCCTGCCCTGCCCTCCGCCTTCCAGTGGCGACGAGTACGTTATCACCGGCCGCCACGACGCCACGTTGTAGGTGAACTCGCCCCGCATCAGTTGGGACGCGCCGCCCCCGACGTTCATGGTCCCGGTCAGCATTTCAAGCCTGGCCTCTACCAAGGCCGCCTTCCCCTGGTCGACAGTCCGGGTGACGGTCCTGGTCGGACCCACACTGAGCAGCGAGATGGGGAAGAACACAGCGGCCCCGATGACCACGAGCACCACGACAAGGATGCCCAGGGTGAGCCCGGCCGTCGCGAGGCCCTTGCCCTTGAGCTCTCCGTCGCTCTTCTTTATCTCGTGCCGCGCGACCGCCCCGAAGATTATCGCGAGGACGGAGCCGACGAAGAACAGGCACGTCCACCCCAGTATTCCCATCACAAGCGACGCGACGGCCCACCCGCTCGTGCGTGGTTTGACCGTCGAAGGTGGCGGCTGCGGGGCGGCCGTCGCTGGTGGCGTCGGCAGCGCCTGCGCGAGCGGGGCCTCCGCTGTCGTGCTCTCCTCGGGCCCCGGAACGCCCGGTCCCGCGGTCCCTTGCGTGGTCGAAGCCGCCGTCTCCACCGGCGCTCCAGTCGGAGCCCCACACGCCCGGCAGAACGCGTCCGACCCGGATATCTCCTTGCCGCACTGCCCGCACTCCATGGTCATCCTCCCTGGTCGACAAGCGCCACTACTTCATCTTCGCCAGTTCACGGACCAGCTTCTTGCGCCCCGCCGCATCTCCCATCATCTCTTTGACCCTGCGGCCTGTCGCCGGGCAGTCCTTGTAGGGAACGCCCGCGATCTCGTGCACCTTGCGGTCTACGTCTTTCCTGTTCTCTTTTGTCACCTCGAGCCCGGCCTCGTCGAAAACGTCCTTCATGTGCCGGAAATAGCAGGACATCTGCGCCTCTTTTACACCCCCACCCCAACCCTCCCCCCTCAAGGGGGAGGGAGCCTTCACCCCACACCACGCTTATTTGAACATCATGATCTCGTAGAGGGCCTTACCTTTCTCGTGTGCCTTGCTGCCCTTGTAATCGATGGTGAGCTCCAGGTCAGCGTTGAAGTCGTAGTAGGTAGGATTCGCGATGAGGTGGATGATCGCCTGCTGCCAGCGGGGCAGGTCCTCGATGACGTCTATCCGCTCGATGAGCTTGGGGTTCCTGATAGCGAGCAGAATGTCGCCGTCCTCGTCGTTCCAGTTGAAATCAAGCTTCGTTGGATACGTCTTTCCGCCCGGCCCCTCGACGTAATCGCCGGTCACCAGGCTGAGCGGGAGGCCGTCCTCCGTGATGATCTCGTCACCCTTCGCCAGGTAGAAGACCGGCAGCTTGAGGCTGCCGATGCCCATTATCTTCGCGGTCACGATCTCGACGAAGATCATGCTGTAGTCGCCTACGTGCGCCCGCCCCCAGTACCAGTGGTCGATGCCCAGGCCGGGGCTGATGTTCCCCCAGTTGTGGTCGTGATACCCGGTCCCCTTGACCTTGTTCTCCTTACCGTCGACCGTGATCGTCCCTTCCACGGTGCCGTAAGGGATCGCGGCGACCCAGCCGAAGTACTTGTCCTTCTTGGAGCTCATGTAGGAGATGCCGGCCCCCGGACGCCAGGAAGGCGCACCCCTCTTGAACACGAGGTCCACCGAGACGCCCTCCGACTCCGCGTGCAAGTCGTAGGTGTCCAGGTCGCCTTTGACGTGGTTGGGCCCTATCTTCACGTCGCACGACTCTTTGGACGCCACCAGGTCACCGGCCTCGAACGCAGGGCTCAGCTTGTACCGCTTACCCTCAGGCGAGTGGAGGATTATCCCCACCGATGGCTTGAGCCCCTTTTGCGGCTGGGTCATCGGCTTGGTGCTGAACACGACCACGGCCGTCCAGCCTTCCTCGAACTGTGAATCGAAGTACCACCATTCGAAGGCGTGCTGCTGATCGGCGGTGCGGTACCCGTCCTCCCGCAGCTCTACCACGCCAGGCTTGAGCCCCTCGCGGGCGAGGCTTTCTTTCTCGTCTTCGTCTCTCTGCCGGCGCTGCTCGTCGCTCAACTCGAGGTCCGGAGCCATGTCATTTCCTTTCCTTGTCGAAGTCGCAACGCAAGTATATCAGGGTGCTCCGGGGGCGTGAAAAACGGGGGTCAGGCACTTTTTCTCTATTAGTTTTCATAGATGTCGATTATTCACACGGCGTGAAAAAAACGGTGAAAAAGTGCCTGGCCCCTCTTTTTCATGGGAGACTATAGCCGCGCGTGTGTCGTCGACTTTAACGGAGGGCGATTGTCGGTCTCTGCTGATGCGTCCAGACTTCAAAGCCCGCAGCCCGCGCTCCTCGGGCTGACAGAAGCCGAGGTCGCCGAGCGCGTCAAGCGGGGCGAGACGAACGACGTCAAAGAGGCATCGAGCCGCACCTACGGCCACATCATACGCGGCAACGTCTTCACCCGTTTCAACGCTATCCTGGGCACCCTCTTCGTGGTCATCATCATCTTCGGCTCGCCGCGCGACGCGCTGTTCGGGTTCGTTCTCGTGGTCAACACCCTCATCGGCATCGTCCAGGAGGTCAGGGCCAAGTGGACCCTCGACCGCCTCTCCCTGATAAGCGAGGCAAAAGCCCGGGTAATGCGCGACGGCGAGACAGTGGAGATACCGGTCGGCCAGGTGGTCCTGGACGACGTGCTCCTGCTTCACACCGGCGACCAGGTCGTCGCGGACGGCGAGGTCATCGAGTCTGCCGCCCTGGAGATCGACGAGTCCCTGCTCACCGGCGAGTCGGTGCCGATGGTGAAGCAGCCAGGTGACGAGGTGAAGTCCGGCAGCTTCACGGTCGCCGGCGCCGGGCATTTCAGGGCGACCAAGGTCGGCGCGGACGCATACGCCAGGAAGCTTGCCGCGGAGGCGAAGCAGTTCCAGCTCGTCGACTCTGAGCTGCGGGACAGCATCAACATGATCCTGCGCTACATCACCTGGGTCATGCTCCCCGTGGGCATCCTGCTTCTCGCGAGCCAGCTCAAGGTCTACGGGACTTTCCACCGGGCCGCGACCGGGACCGTCGCCGGTCTGGTGGGCATGGTGCCTGAAGGCCTTGTCCTGCTGGTGAGCATCGCCTTCGCGGTCAGCGTGGTCTCCCTCGGGCGCAAGAACGTCCTGGTGCAGGAGCTTCCCGCCGTCGAGGGGCTCGCGCGCGTGGACGTGGTGTGCCTCGACAAGACCGGCACGCTCACGGAGGGGAAGCTGGAGTTCAGCAAGTTCGAGGAGCTGGGCGGCGGGCCCGCCGACCACCAGAGCCTGGCCGACGTGCTCGGCGCCTTCGGTTCCGATACCGCCTCCAAGAGCAGCACGCTCGAGGCTATCGCGCAGTCGTTCCCGGCGCCGCCGGGGTGGGAGATAGCCGCGCGGGTCCCGTTCTCCTCTCTCCGCAAGTGGAGCGCGGAGAGCTTCGGCGATAAGGGCTGGTGGGTTCTGGGCGCGCCGGAGGTGCTGTTCGACCGGGCAGGGGCGACAGAAGACCTCAAGGCAAAAGTCAACGCGGTAGCCGAGACGGGCTTGAGGGTGCTGCTGCTCGCGCGCGCCGACGGCAAGGTGGAGGGCGAGACGCTTCCCGAACGCCTCGAGCCCGCGGCTCTCCTCATATTCGAGGAGCGAGTGCGCGAGGACGCCCAGGAGACCCTGCAGTACTTCGTCGAGCAGGGCGTCACCATCAAGGTCATCTCGGGCGACAACCCCGTGACCGTTGGAGCCGTGGCCGGGCGCGCCGGGGTCCCTGACATCGGTAAGCCGACCGACGCTCGCGGGCTGCCCGACGGCCAGGAGGAGCTCGCGGATATCATGGAGACCACCACGGTCTTCGGGCGGGTCACCCCGGACCAGAAGGAAGCGATGGTCGAGGCCCTCCAGAGCAGGGGCCACGTCGTCGCAATGACCGGGGACGGCGTGAACGACGTCCTCGCCCTGAAGAAAGCGGATATCGGCATAGCGATGGGCTCGGGCTCTCCGGCGACCAGGGGGGTCGCCCAGATCGTGCTGCTGGACGGCAGGTTCTCGACCATGCCCAGCGTGGTGGCGGAAGGGCGCCGCGTGATCGGCAACATGGAGCGCGTCGCGAACCTCTTCCTCACCAAGACCGTCTACGCGACCCTGCTGTCCATAGCCATCGGGCTGGCGGGCTGGGCTTTCATATTTCTCCCCAGGCACCTGACGCTGGTGAGCGGGCTGACCATTGGCGCGCCCGCGTTCGTGCTCTCTTTCGCGCCGAACAAGCAACGGTACCGCCCCGGCTTCGTAAAACGGGTCATGCGGTTCACGATCCCCGCAGGCGTGGTGGTGGCGCTTGCGGCCTTCAGCGCGGCGGCGCTGTCGCACGTCTACCCCTGGATCAATCTCCCCGAGTCGCGCACGACCGCGACGCTAGTGCTGTGTATCATGGGCCTCTGGATACTGGGGGTACTCTGCAAACCCTGGACCTGGTGGAAGGAAGGGCTGGTGGCGACGATGGCGGTGGGCCTGGTGATAATCCTCTCGGTGCCCTGGCTGAGGGACTTCTTCGCGCTCGACCTTCCCCAGTGGACCATCATCATCCAGACCGCGGTCATCTCGGCGGCCGGCATAGTCCTGCTGGAGCTGGCGTGGCAGGTCACGGGCTGGAGGGTACGCTCGCGCCGCTCGGGGCTCAACGGACAGGTAGACGGCGCCTGACCATGACGTTTACAGGGCGCGGGCCATGGTCCACATCCCCGGGCAGCCGAACACGACCTCGAACTCCGGGTCGGTCCGCGTCGCTGTTATCTCGAACCCGCGCTTCTCGTAGACCTTCAGCGCCTTCTCGTTGCCGATGTGGACCGCCATCTGTGCCTTCTTGAAGCCGCGGTCTCTGCCGCGTTCCACCGCCCTCTCGAGCAACGCGCTGACGAGGCCGCGGCCGCGGTACTCGGGAAGGGTCGCCACGTTCTCGATCATCCAGGTGTCTTGCGGGATCGGCGGCTCCACCCGCGCGTACACGCGGACGCTCGAAAGCATCGTCGCGACCTCGCGGTCGGTCCAGCCCGTCTCTCTGAGAGCCGCGATGAAGTCGAGGTTGCCGGAGTCCTTCGAGCCGAATGACCCGAGCGACGCCGCCGCCCTGCCTTCCAGCCGTGCCACCTCGTAGTGGGAAAAGTGGAGCCACGACACAGCATCGGCGGCAACCAGGCGCCTCATCATGTATATCCGCTCGGCGGTGGGGCCGGGCCGCCCCGGTATCAGGAGGTCGTAGGTGGAGGTGGTGCAGTGCCCCTGCCCTGAGTAGTACGAGAGGAGTGCAATCGCTCCCGCGTCGTCGGCGGTGGCTGCCTCGAAAAGTGGACCCAATTGTGCTCCCGTTCTTCCTAAAGACCCCGCGGCTCGATACAATTCTACACTGCGGTGGGAACCGCCCTTCGGTGTTATGATTTACCGGCAAGCCTCGAAGTGGGAGTTGGTGTTCGTATGAGCGAGACCGAGAACAAGATCGTCATCACCAGGCTGTTCGAGGAGATACTCAACAGGCGTAAGCTGGACATGCTCGATGACATCGTAGCGGCTGACTACATCGACCACTACCCGTACCCCGGACGGCCTCCCGGGCCCGCGCGGGTCAGGATACAGATGGAGAACCTGTTCGCGGCCTTCCCCGATGTGAACTACTCGCTGGAGGACCTCGTCGCCGAGGGCGAACTGGTGGCTGTCCGGTACATCCTGACCGGCACCCACGAGGGCAAGGTCATGGGGGTCGAGCCCACGGGCAAGCACGTGACGGTCAGGGGAATGGACTTCTTCCGCCTCTCCGGCGGCCTCATTGCCGAGTACTGGGAGTGCCTCGACAAGCTGTCGCTGCTGCGCCAGCTCGGCGCTGTCCCGGAGCCCAGCAGGGCCCGAGGGGAAGGCGGGGCATAGGCGTCCCGCAGCACAGGGGTCAGGCACCGTCCACTTAGCGGGCAGGTTTTAACCTGACCGCACGGTGCGTTAGCAACTCAAATCTCACAGGGGTGGTGCGTTTCGAAGAAATGCACCACCGCTGCGCCAAATCCGCGGGGTTGCGGTCAGGCGGGCGGTTGGAGGTATCTTGGGCGATTTCGTGGCGTTCCTTGACGAGACCGGGCTTGACGACCTCCGGCAGGTCGGCGGCAAAGCCGCGAACCTCGGGCACCTCACCGGCGCGGGACTGCGCGTGCCACCCGGCTTCTCCGTGAAAGCCGACGCTTTCGACCTCTTCCTCGAGTCAGGCGGGCTTGCCGGCTCTCTCCGCGAGACTCTTGCGGAGCTCGACTTCACCGACCGCGAGTCAGTGGACAGCGAGATGGCTCGCGCCCGCAGGCTCATGGAAGCGGCGGCCGTGCCTGCCGCGGTCCGGAGCGAGGTCCGCGAAGCCTACCGCGAACTTACGCGCGAGAAACCCGGCGCGCTGGTGGCGGTGCGCTCGTCCGTGGGGACACGCGACCTCTCCGCGAGTTCGTTCCCCGGTCAGATGGACACCTACCACAACGTCGCGGACGAGGACGAGGTCGTCGACCTGGTGCGCCGGTGCTGGGCGTCATGTTTCAGCTACCGCGCCACGGTGAGCCGCAACGCCCGGGGCATCGACCACTTCGACGTCTTCATCGCGCCCCTGGTGCAACTGATGGTCCCCTCGGACACCGCCGGGGTCATCTTCTCCGCGAACCCCCTCAACGGCAGGGCCGACCAGTTGGTGGCGAACGCGTGCTTCGGCCTCGGGGAGGGCGTGGTGTCCGGTGAGGTGAACGCCGACCACTACGTCATCGACCGCGCCTCGCTAGCGGTGCTGGAGAGCAAGGTCGGTGACAAGAAGGTGATGTTCGCGCTGGACGAAGGCGCAGGAAAGGGAACGGTAAAGCTGGAGCTGGACCCGGGGCGCGCATCCAGTCCGTGCCTCACGGATGAACAGCTCGCCGAGCTCGCCCGGGCCGCCGTCGCCATCGAGGACCTCTACGGCCGTCCCCAGGACATCGAGTGGGCTTACCGCGACGGCGAACTATACCTGCTGCAGTCGAGGCGCATCACCACCCTCGAGAAGGCGGGACGGGCCGCCGGCGCGGACGAATGGGACAGCGAGTTCGACACACGCATCGACCCGCGCTACCCCTACTACACTCTCAGCAATATAAGCGAAGTGCTCTGCGGCGTTCTCACCCCGCTGACGATCTCGGGCATAGACGCCCTCGATTACGGCTTCGTGAAGACGAACACGGACTTCGGGCTCATGAAGCGCATCAAGCCCGACTCGGAGCACACCTTCCTGGGCATCTTCTACAACCGCGCACACCTGAACCTCTCGGTGGTGAAGGCGGTCACCGCCCAACTGCCCGGGGCGAGCGCGCAAGAGTTCGAGCGCATGCTCCCCGAGGATTCGAGCGACTTCGACGAGAAGTTCCGGCTCACCCCTCAGGCCGCAGCCACGATGGCCGGCGCTTTCTTCCGCATCCTCTACAAAGTCATCCGCACGCCGCGGGACGTGGTGGCGATGCGCGCCAGGCTCGGGCAGCGCATCGCTCGGGCCCAGCGGCTGGACGTGTCCACCGTCCCCTACGAGGAGCTCTTCGCGTGGATGGACGAGACCCGCGACTACCGGTTTGAGGTGATCGCGCACCACATCACCGTCTCCCAGTTCGCGGTGGTCTTCTACGACTTCGTGCTCGATCTCACGGCCCGCTGGCTGGGCGACGAGCAGGGCACCGTCGCGGCGCGGCTCGTCACCGGCCTTCAGAACATCGAGAGCGCGCAGCCGAGCATCGAGATATGGGACCTGTCCCGCCTGGTGTTGGAGTCGCCCTCGCTCAAGGCTCTGTTCGACCAGACCGAACCCGCCTCGATACTCGCCTCCCTGGGCGGGATGGGCGATGAACGCGACGCCGCTGAGTTCTCGCGCGGCCTCGATGCGTTTCTTGATCGCTTCGGGTACCGGAGCGTGTTTGAGGCTGAGCTGCTCCTTCCCAACTGGAGCGACGACCCGTCCTACGTCTTCTCGATGATAAAGAACTACATGGAGATCGCCTCCGCGATGAGCCCGAGGGAGCTGTCCCGCAAGCAGGAGCGCGAGCGGGAGGCGACCAGCCGCCAGGTCATGGAGAAGCTGAAGGGGCCCAGAGCCCTGCCCTTCGGCTTCCTGCTCGGGCAGTCCCAGAAGTACATCGCGATGCGCGAGTACACCAAGGCTACGCTCATCATGGGCATCGCGCAGATCAAACGCGAGTACCACGCGCTGTCGCGCCGGTTCGTCGCGGAGGGCAGGATCGGCGAGCCGTCCGACCTCTTCTTCCTGACCGGCGACGAAGTGCAGGCGGTGGCGCTCGGGCGGGACATCGACGGCGGCGTCGCAGAGGTGGTGGCACGCAGGCGCGACGAGTACGAGCGCAACAAGACGGTGGTCCTCCCCGAGTACAGCCGCGGCAAGCCGCGCCCGCTCAGGGCTGACGAGCTCGCGTCCTGCGATGACGTGGAGGTGCTGAGCGGCATCGCCGTGAGCCCGGGGGTGGTGACAGGCCGGGCCAGGGTGATAACCGACCCGCGGAGCAACTCCGAGATCAAGCCCGGGGAGATACTGGTGGCGCCCGTCACCGACGCGGCGTGGACGCCGCTGTTCGTGACCGCCGGCGCTATCGTGGTGGACGTCGGGGGGCCGCTGTCCCATGGCTCCATCGTGGCTCGAGAGTATGGGATACCGGGCGTGTTGAACGTCGGCACGGCGACCCTCATCATCAGGAACGGCCAGCTTATAACGGTGGACGGCGACGCGGGCAAGGTCTACCTCCACCCCGCCGAGAAGGAAGGACCAGGAGGATGACGATGGCTGAGACGACCGGGCAAGGCTACAGCACGGGCGAGAAGATCAAGCTGGCGGGCTTCCGTGGGCTCTACGGCGCATACAAGCGCGCGAAGGGTGCGGGCAAGCCGCTCGGCCCGGACGCCGAGTCCACCCACGCGCAGGGCACCGACAAGGAGTGGAACGAGAGCCTGTATTTCAACTTCACCGATCCGCGCACCGGCATCGGCGGCTACACGAGGATCGGCGTGCTGCCGAACCAGGACAGCGACATCGGCGTGATGATGCTGTTCGCCGGGGGCAAGCGACTGCTGGTAACGAGCCAGGAAGGGCGCGCCGAGACGGACGGCGGCTTCAAAGTCGGGTCGCTCTCCTACGAGCGCGTGGAGCCGTTGAAGAAATGGAAGCTGACCTTCGAAGGCGTGATGGGCGACCTCGATGACGCGCGCATGCTCACACAGGTCGACCCCGAGAGCATCCCGAAGCGGCCCGTCGAGGTCGAGCTCGAGTGGGAGGGGATTGCGGCACCGTTCAACTTCAAGGACTCGGACCCGGCGGCGATCGCCGAGATGCTCGTGGCCGCCGGCACTAAGCTGGGCGACCTGAGGTCGGTCTCCAAGGTGGGGAGCGAGCACTACGAGCAGGCGGGGCGCGTGACCGGGGCGATACGCTTCGACGGAAATGCGAGGCGCTTCGAGGGCAGCGGGCACCGCGACCATTCCTGGGGCGTTCGCGACTGGTCGGCCCCGCGGGCGTGGACCTGGCTCACCTGCCAGTTCGGCGATGAGCTCGCCTTCAACCTCAGCCGGGTGGCGATCGAGAGCGTGGACATCTTCAATGGCTTCCTCTGCCACGGCGGGCAGAACTTCCCGGTGCGGCGGGCGGAGCTGACAACGGTGTTCGAAGATGACGGGCTCACCCAGAAGTCCCTCCGCTTCACGTTCGAGGACACTTCGGGCATGACCATCGAGGTGGAAGGGAACGTGCTCAACGTCATCCCGCTCGACCTGCGTTCGCGCGGCCACGCGACGATGGTCAACGAGGGGCT
This sequence comes from Candidatus Anoxymicrobiaceae bacterium, assembly GCA_036845225.1. Lineage (GTDB taxonomy): Bacteria > Actinomycetota > Geothermincolia > Fen-727 > Anoxymicrobiaceae > FEN-680. The sequence goes on from DAIUEJ010000018.1 coordinate 32,912, forward strand.
GGCGGAGTACACCTGGGAGGGCCGCAAGGCATACGGCATCGCGGAGTACCTCCACCAGATGTAGGGGTCAGGCACCGTCCACCTCTCCTACCTAGTAAGGGGTCAGGCACCGTCCACCTTTTTGTCCACCTGCAATCCGTTCGTATCTCCTTAGGGTGGACAAAAAAGTGGACGGTGCCTGACCCCTGCTTTTGCTTGCATCCGGCGCGAAATATGAGAACATGTGCCGGGGTGATTTGTTTGACTATTGAGACAAGAAAGTGCAGGTCAGGCGATTTCGACCAGGTGCTCGCTTTGCTCGAGCAGCTCTGGCCCGAGATGGACCTGGACGCGCAGGCCCTCGAGAGAGTCTACCTGAAGTACCTGGAAGCCGAGACGGACGAGTGCGTCTGCGCCGTAGAGGACCGCGAAGTCATCGGCTTCTGCTCGCTCAACATCAAGAACTGCCTGCTCCATGCCGGCACGCTTGCTTATGTCGACGTACTGATCGTCAAAGAGGGCTACCGCGGGTCGAGGGTCGGGGCGTCGATGCTCGACCGCGCCCTGGAGATCACGCGCGAGCGGGGTTGCGCGGCTGTCTGGCTCGATTCGGGCTTCCAGAGGACCGGGGCGCACGAGTTCTACAACGCTCAAGGGTTCAAGCGGCTCGGGTTCCTGTTCGGCAAGACGTTGTAGCGCCGGCGTCCCGCCGGCTTTATGCCCGGGTCAACAGGAGGTCTGTCGGAGGATGTATTTCTTCGAATTCAAGATGCCCGGAAAGATCGTCTGCGTCGACGGCGGCGCGAGCAAGCTCGGTAAGACCGTCACGCGGCTGGGCGGCACCAGGGTGCTGGTCGTCACCGACCCCGGGGTGCGCAAGGCCGGGCTGGTGGATACAGTTGCGTCCGGGATCGAATCAGCCGACGTCAAAGTCGCCGGCGTGTTCGGCGAAGTCGGTCCGGACCCGGGCGTCAAGACCATCGTCGAATGCGCGGCGATGGCGCAGGATATCGCGGCCGATTGCGTCGTCTCCATCGGCGGCGGCAGCTCTATCGACACTGCCAAGGCAACGCTCATCCAGTTGTGCGAGGGCGGTGACCTCCTCGACCACGAATGGAACGAGTCCTTCGCCTCTTCCCCCATGCTGCCCCACATCGCCATCCCAACTACCGCGGGCACCGGCTCGGAGTCGACCCACGTGGCGATGGTCACCGATGATGCGCGGCAGCGAAAGCTGATGTACCAGGGAGGCGACCTGCTCCCGAAGGTGGCTATCCTCGACCCGCGGATGACGCTCAGCCTCCCACCGAAGCTCACCGCCGCCACGGGCATGGACGCGATGACCCACGCGATCGAGTCCATGCACTCGGTATGGCATCAGCCGATGACGGACGGCCTGGCGATGCAGGGCATCGGGCTCGTCAACACTTTCCTGCCCAGGGTGTTCGCCGACGGACAGGATGGGTTCGGCAGGATGAACATGCTGATGGCGGCGACGATCGGCGGCATCTCGGTATCCAACTCGTTCATCTGCATCGTGCACGCGGCGGCGCATCCCATCGGCGCGATGTTCCACGTACCTCACGGCATCGCGGTAGGTGTGATGCTCCCTTACGCGATGGAGATGAACCTGAAGTACGAGGGGGTCCCGGCGATCTACAAGAAAGTCGCCTGTTCACTTGACCTCAAGGTCGAGAGCGACGACGACATGACCGCGGCCCGGAAGGCCATCGAGCATATCAGGGGGCTGATCGCGAGCCTGGAGCTGCCCTCCCGGTTGAGCGACCTGGGCATAAAGCAGAGCGACTTCGAGCCGCTCGCCGACGAGATCATGGAAGACAAGGCGATCATGGTGACGCCGGGCAACCCGGGCCGCGACGACATCATGGGCCTCATCCACGCCACCCTCTGACCTGCAAAATAGGGGTCAGACCCCTATTTTGCATGACCCCTATATTACAGCTGCTATTTTGCGGCTGGCGCCTTCTTCGCCTTTTTTGCCTTTTTCGCCGGCGCTTTGACCTTTACCGGGTAAGGCGGCGGGGGCGTCGCTTGCTCGGCAATCGGCCATCCCTTGTTCAGGCGCGAGCGGAACGACTCCGTCGCCTGCATCGAAAACGGCTTCAGCCGGTCCAGCCCCAGGTCCCGCACGTTCTGCGCGAAGCGATGGTCCGTGGTCCCGGCGTCGATGCGCAGCTCCTTGCACATGCCCATCCTGAACTTCGCATCCACGTCGACGATCGTCCGGAGGATGGTGTCTTCGTGATTGGTGAGCGTCACCAGGTCGGTCCCGGTCATGTTTATCCCCGGCCCCGGCACGCATTCGACCGTCATCACAGGCTGGCCTCCGGGCCCGTCCAGCACGGCGTACTCGAACCTCCTGTCCGAGAGCGTGAACGGTATGTCTGTGAGGTACTTGGGATACCCCCAGATCTCCCGCCCCGCGACGCGCGCCGCCGGTATGGTGACCGGGAGCTCGAGGACGTAGGCGCCCACTGTCCACTTGTGGCCGTCGCGCTTGAACATGTTGGCGAGATAGAACTTCGGGTCCTTGAACGTGCCGGGATACGCGAGGATGATCACCGCGACCTCTTCGTACGGCCCTATGGAGGTGTCCCGGTAGTTGAAGAACGCCAGGCAGGCCACCGCTTTCCCGTTGATGACCTTGCACGGCACCAGCCCCGTCCCCTCCAGCTTGGAGAGCGCCGCGCCGTAGTCGACGAAAAAGTTCAGTTGTCGCACCGAGACGTCGTAGTAGAAGATGGGCAGGTCCACCGGCCCCTCGGTCGTCCGGACGCTCGTCATCGGAACTTCGAAGAAATCGTCGCCCATTGTCTCCGCCTCCCCCCACGCTTTGCGCGCACGTATACCGCATCCGAGCCCGATTCTATGACCGACGCGCCCGAACAGCAAATACTTACCAACAGGCGGCCTCTTGCTTTATGATTGTGACTCGACCGACCGAACACGGACGTACGACGGCACCCTTTTCAGATGGAGCATCCTTTGGAGCACAGCGGCTCGAACACGTTCATGAGACTCGCCCTCTTCGGCAGCCTCGCCACCTACGGCTACTATGCTTTCCTCGGCCTCAAGTCTCCCCTGCCCGGCCAGGACCAGGACGTCGCGCAGGGACTCGATGTCGAGCGGCACGAGTTTGTCACTCCCGACGGCGTCACCCTGCGCCTCAAGCGCTACGCGAACCCGGCCGGCGAGCCGGTCCTGATGTGCCACGGCTTTGGCAGCAGCGGAGGGGCGCTCGACCTGCCGCGCGAACACCGCAACATGGCGGTCTACCTGGCGCGGGAAGGCTTCGACGTCTGGGTCTCCTCTTTCAGGGGCTGCGGCCGCGAGCCATACAACAGCGGGTGCGACGAGTGGACGCATACTATCGACGACCTGGCAGTCATGGACGCCCCGACCCTCATCGACGGCGTCACGGAGGCGACCGGCAAGCGCGCCTTCTACATCGGGCACAGCATGGGCGGCGAAGTCCTCTACATGTACCTGCAGGGCGTGCGCTTCGAGGACGGGCACGTCGTCTCGGACCCGGTCCTGGTGCGCCAGCGCCACGAGAAGCTCGCGGGCGGGGTCACCATCGGGTCACCGCCGGCGTTCTGGTATCCCAAGGGGCACCCGTATCACTGGGTGTTCGAGTCGAAGGCCGGAAAGGCGGCGATCAACGCGGCGCTGCAGCAGATGCTCGTGAAAGAGGTCACGTCGCCGTGTCTCAGGATGGGCGTGCCCAGGAGCCTCATGGAGAACCACCCCCGGCTCGTCATGGCGGTCACGCGCACTCCGGCGATGATGTTCACGTACTGCCGCAGGAACACCGATAAGGACGCCACTACCAGCCTCGCGAAGTGGGGCACCGGGGACGTCTCGGCGGGGATGTGGGTCCAGCTCCTCCAGGCGATGCTCGAGCAGGATTTCCTGGAGCACCCGGGCCGTGCCGAGCCGGGAGAGCAGTACGACTACGCGACGCACATGGGCCTGGTCTCGCTTCCCATCTTCTTCCTCACCGGGGACAAAGACTTCACGAACGCCGGCGGGATCAAGCGGTTCGGCTACGACGGCGTGTCCAGCCACGTCAAGGAGTACGTGAGCCTGCCCAGCTACGGTCACACCGACCTGATCATGGGGATCACCGCCGAGCAGGACGTCTACCCGATGATATCGGAGTGGATGAAGATGCTGGCCGGAAATTGAAGCTGTCCCCCTGGAAGAAACCCACTTTCGTCGTGCTCGCCCTGGCGGCGCTCACCTTGCTGGTGCTGCCGGTTCTATCGGGATGCGGCAGTCCTGCCAGGCAGGCGCGCGTCTCCGCGCCGTCGCCGACACCAATACCGCGTCCGCGCGCCGTGGAACCCGCATGGCGCTCGATCGACCGGGACGCGCTCGCTGCGCGGCTGGGTTGGGGGCAGGTCTCTCGCGGAGATACCACCAAGCGTCGCATCGCGCTGACATTCGACGCGGGCGAGGACGGCGGTCCGGCGCCGGCCATCCTGGACGCGCTGAAGTCGGCCGGACTTCACTGCACGTTCTTCCTGACCGGGCAGTTCGCCGACAAGTACCCGGACCTGGTCAAACGTATCGCCTCGGACGGCCACGAGCTGGGCAACCATTCCTACACCCATCCGAAGTTCACGACGCTGACGCCCGAGCAGGTGTCCTCCGAGATTTCGCGGACGGAGGAACGGGTCAAGCTGCTGACCGGCCTTTCCACCCGGCCATACTTCAGGTTCCCGTACGGCGCCGGCAGCGACGCACTGGTGAAGCAGATCAACGGCATGGGTTACATCGGCGTGCTCTGGACGTTCGACACCCTCGATTCGATGGGGGCCTCCAGCCAGACCATCATCGACAGGGTCGCGAAGTACGCGTCCCCGGGCGCGATCATGCTGATGCACTGCGGGTTCGCGGAGGAAGCGAAGGCGCTGCCGTCGGTCATCAAGGAACTCGAAGGCGCGGGCTACCAGATAGTCACGCTGTCGGAAGTGCTGTCCCCGTAGCACGCGAGGTGGACAAAATAGTGGACGGTGCCTGACCCCTGCTAGGTCGGAGGTTCACACCTTTCGAGGCAGAAGAACCATGTTGAAGGCACAATTAACAAGGGGTGATGGACAGTGGTTGAAGAGACGCCACCTGTCGAGGGCAGGGACCTCGGCGACCAGATAACCGATATGGTCCACGACCTCGAGAAGCATTTCTCCAGGGTCAAGAACCCCAACGATACGTTCCGGGAGCAGTTGAAGCCTACCCAGAAACTCGCGCTCTTCGTCACTGAGCGGGTCGGGACGATGGGGTTTTTCTTCATCGTACTGGCCTGGACCGTGCTGTGGCTGGCGTGGAACATCCTCGCGCCCAAGGGCTTGAAGTGGGACCCTTATCCGGCCTTCGTCCTCTGGCTCATCATCTCGAACATCCTGCAGATACTGCTGATGCCGCTGCTGCTCATCGGGCAGAACATCCAGGGCATGCGCTCCGACATCAGGGGAGAGCATGACTACGAGACGGACAAGCGCGCCGAGAAAGAGATCAATACCATGCTCCTGAACTTCCAGAAGCAGGAGAAGCTGATACTGGAGATCCTCGATAAGGTCGCGGCGCTGTCGAAGGGCAAGGCAGAGGCCTCCGGGGGAGCGACCGACGGCTGACGCGACGGAGGCGGCATGGACGATTCGATCATCATAGTGGGAGCGGGCATGGGAGGGCTGGCGTCCGGCGTTTACGGCCAGCTCAACGGCTACAAGACAGAGATCTTCGAGCAGCACAACATCCCGGGTGGGCAGTGCGCGTCCTGGCGTCGCAAGGGCTACACCTTTGACGGTTGCATCCACCACCTCTTCGGCACCGCACCCGGCACCAGCCTTTACAGGCTCTGGGAGGAGCTCGGCGCGATGCCCCGAGAGCTCGCCCCGACCAGTGAGTGCGTGAGCGTCGCATCCGAGGACGGCCGCGTCTTCAACGATTACTGGGACACAACCAGGCTCGAGGAGCACCTGAAGGAGCTCGCGCCGGCGGACTCGCGCGAGATCGAGGCATACGCACGAGCCATCCCCCGCTTCGCGAAGAAAGACGTGATGGGCGAGGTGATGGCCGGCTCGGTCCTCAAGGCCGTGGGGATGCTGCCGGGGGTGGTGCCGCTGGTGAAGTGGTTCAAGCCGACCATGGAACAGTACGCGGAGAGGTTCACGGACCCGTTCCTGCGCCGCGCCTTCCCTCTGCTGGAGTACTCTCTCAGGGATGCCCCCCTGTGGATCCACATGTCCAAGCACGCGTACGGGCTTAACAGGAACATCGCCTGGCCCATCGGGGGCGCGAGGGCTTTCGCCGAGTCCATCGAGGAGAGGTACACCGCCCTTGGCGGAGAGGTCCACTACAAGCAGAAGGTCGAAAAGATACTCACGGTCAACGGAAAGGCTTACGGGGTCCGGCTTGAGGACGGGAGCGAGCACAGGGCCGGGCGGGTTATCTGCAACGCCGACGGCCGCAAGGCCATCATGGGTATGCTGGACGGCCAGTACATCGACAAGAAGATACGGGCGTACTGCGCCGAGCCTGACGACGTGATCAACTGGGCGGTCCACGTCTTCCTGGGGGTCGCGCGCGACCTGTCGGCCGAGCCGTCATCCCTCGTGCAACTGTTCGACAAGCCGGTCTCCATCGGCGGCCAGGACCACTCCAGCCTCGAGATGCAGATATACGGGATGGACCCCACAATGGCGCCGGAGGGAAAGGGCGTCATAAAGGTGGAGATGTTCTCCAGCTACGCCTACTGGAAGGCCCTGCACGCCAACCGCGAGCTCTATGACGAGGAGAAGGAGAAGGTCGCCGCCACGGTCATCGACATCCTGGACAGAACGCATTTCCCCGGCATCAAGGGGCAGGTAGAAGCGGTGGACGTGCCGACACTGGTGACCTGGGAGCGGTACGTGGGCGGCACCCACGGTTTCCTCTCCATGCCGAAGAAAGAGTTCAACCCGATGGACCTGGTGCGCGGCAGGCTGGACTCCACCCTGCCGGGGCTGTCGGATTTCTACCTCGTCGGCACCTGGGCGACATCCGTGGGCGCGCTGTTCTCGAACGCGCATTCGGGAAAGAAGATCATCAAAGAACTGTGCGAGCGGGACGGCAAGAAGTTCACGGCCAGTTGACGCGCTGCGTGCGCGCTGAAAAGTGTAATCAAAAGTGGAAAACGAACGACGTAACGTTAGGGCTGGAAGCCCAGGATGACCACCGAGACCACGAATATCACCGCGCCCATCGAGAGCACTGAGATCTTCAGGGCCTTGGTGGAGAACTTGGTCCCGATCCCCGCAAAGAACAGCACCTACGCGAAGAGCACCGTCAGCAGCAGGTAGCCGTTGGCCCTGTCGCTTGCCTGCTGTGCCTTCGCCGCCTCAGAGTTCGCGAGAGCCTGGGTGGCCACAACCTCGGCCGAGTGTTTGGGCCTGTACTCCGGCATCTGGAAAGGCGTCGTGGGGACGTCAGGCTTTCCGCTCTCCTTCGCCTTCAGCCAGAGCGGCCAGACCTTCTTCAGCGCAGGGCTGAACGCCTCGTCGTGGTAGATGTTCGCAAGCCTGCTGTTGCCCTGCGCCGTGGCGTTGATGTAGTTGGAGAGCATGTCGACGTCAACGGCGACCTCCTGGTTCATCTTGTCCTTGAGCTCGGAGGTCTTTATCAGCGCCTGGTCGGATTTGCTGTAGTGCATGGCCTCTTTGCTGTGCCACCAGGACGACTCGTAGGCGCAGTACGCGGACATGATAGTAGCGAGCGCCATCAATGCCGCCGCCGCGATCTCGATCCAGTGGTGCTCGATCCTCTCGAGGAAACTCTCGCCACCTCCGGCTTTCGCCGGGCTGATGCTTTTGCCTTCCTCGACTTCCGCGTCTTCGACCATCAAATCTCCCATCATTCGCCGCAAAATATATCACAGCGGCGCCCTGTCCCATATGGACAATGACAATGTCTGGGCGTAAGGTTTTGGAGCAGGCAAAACTAGGAGGGGTCATGCCAGAGGAAATCGAACTCAAGGAGCTTCCGGCCCAGCCGGTGCTGTCGATCCACGCTAAAGTGCCCGCCGCGGAGCTGCCGGAGTTCTTCGGCGAATCTTTCTCAAAGTTGTTTCCCTACCTGGCAAGCCTGGGTGAGGTGCCCGTTGCGCCGCCCTTCGCCCTCTACCACGGGATGCCGACCGAGGAAGGGTTCGACATGGAGGTGTGCGTGCCGACCGGCAAAGTCCTTGTCGAATCGGGCGAGATCAAAGCGTCTGAGCTGCCCGGCGGCACGTTCGCTTCGACAGTCCACCTGGGACCTTACGACGAGGTCGCGGACACCTACGGCGCGCTGATGGCATGGATCGGTGGACGAGGGTATGCGCCCTCAGGCCCCTCGAGGGAAATATACGTCGTCGGCATGGGGCAGGCCGAGCCCAAGGACTACGTCACGGAAGTCCTGATACCCGTGGTGAAGCTCTAGAGCGCCGGGCGCGGAGTTCCTCCGGTCTAGATCTCCCTGCCCAGCACGGTGCCGATCTTGTCCAGGAGGTCGCCCTCCGAGAAAGGCTTGAGCAGGTAACCCTGGGCCTCCTCCTCGACCGTCTCCTCCATCGCGTCCAGGTCCACCTTGGCGGTCAGGAAGATGATGGGAATGTCCTCGAGGGCTTCCTCGCTCCTGATCCTCCGGCAGACCTCCGGCCCGCCGATGCCGGGAGGCATCTCTACGTCGAGGATGATGAGGTCGGGACGCATGCTGCGAGCGAGTTCGATGCCTTCCTCGCCGCTTGCCGCGCCGCTCACTTCGATGCCTTCCTGCTGGAGGGCGATCCTGATTCCCCCTCTGATGCCCGGGTCATCGTCGATGACGAGCAGGCGGATCCCGACGCGTTCAGTCTCGGCTGCCACCCGTTTCTCCGATTCTGATAAGGCAGACAAAGGCTCCTGCAGCAATAGTAGCGAAGTGTCTGCCCGCCGACCATGACTTCCGACAGGAAATATCTGCTACAGGCGGCTGATGTCGCTGAAATCTCTTTCGATTATGGATACAATTGTCTCCACTTGAACGCTCGGAGGCGGTTGTTTGAAGAGATTGGCGGCGACCCTGACCATAGTCCTGTTGCTGGCTGCGGCCTGCGCGGCGGCTGTCGGCTGCGGCGGGAACACCGGGAAGGCCAGGCAGTACATGACCGTGGCGGACCAGTCTTACGAGGATGCGGCCGCGAAAGGCGATCGGCTGCAGAAGCACGAGGAAACGGCGCTTCCCGCCCTGATGAGCGGCGACCCCGCCGCGCTGCTGCAGGCCGCGCCCCAGATCGTGGACATCCAGCAGTCCATCGACACCTACCGGGCCTCAGCGCAGACCACGAAAACGGATTACACGAAGATCACTGCGCTGTCCGACGTCGCCGAGTACAAGACCTGCGCGAACATGATGATAGCGGCGCTTGACACCATTCTCGCCTCGCTCGACACCGGGCAGGGCCTGTTGGACGAGGTCAGCAAGCTTGTCCAGCAACTCAGCGCCGGACAGCAGGTCGATATGCAGTCGGTGAAGGCGGGGCTCTTCTCGAAGATCAAGCAGGCGCTGGACCAGGGCCAGAATGCAAACAAGCTGGAAGCGAAGGCAAAAGCTTACCAGACGGATCATAAACTCCTCGAATAATCTGCCTCATTACCCTAGCATGGTAAAGAATAGGTCGGAAGCCCGACCCGTCGGGCAAGACACGAGGCCTGGAACATGACTTTTCGAACCAGACTCTTCAGCGGCTTCCTGTTCATCGCCGTCATTGCGGCGCTGATCGGGCTGCTGGGCGTCTACAGCTCGAAGAAGATCGAGAACGACTTCAAGACCGCCGCCAAGAAGCACGCGGACCTCTTGAGCCTGCAAAACCAGGTCATGACCTACTGGCACCAGGCCCTCAACAACCTGGACCACTTCGTCGTAAGCGTCGAAGCGGGCATCAAGGAGCCGTCGCTCCAGCGGGACTACCTGCAGTCGAAAGGGCTCACCGACACGACTTACAAGAAGCTGGTCGGGTCAGTCAGCGGTGACCAGAAGAGCGAGCTCTCGCTGTGGCAGCAGAACCTCAAAGCGGCGGAGGACCTCGCCGACCAGACCATCGCGAGGATCAACAACGGGGAGAGCGTTGCCGCGCTGTCCAGGCCCATCGCCCAGGTCTCCACCAAGACCAGCGAGGCGGAGGTCGCGCTCCTCACGGTCGTCGCCAACGAAGGCGGCAGGTTCCATGTCTCGCTCCTGGGGGTGGAAGCTGCAACCGCCCGCAGCATCACCATCATGCTCATCCTCATCGTGATAGCCCTGCTGGTCGCAATCCTTCTCGGCTACTACATCTCGAGGGCGATCGCCGCGCCCATCACGAAGCTGACCGAGGCCACCGCCGAGTTGAGCGCCGGGAACCTGGGCATCAAGGTCGAGGCTGAATCAAAGGACGAGATCGGCGACCTCGCCGGCTCGTTCAACAAGATGTCCTCCGACCTCAAGGAATCCCGGGAAGGCCTGATGGCCCTCGCCGCCGACCTGGAGCTGCGGGTCGAAGAGCGCACCGGGGAGCTCGCGCGCTCGAACGCCGAGCTGGAGCAGTTCGCATACGTCGCCTCCCACGACCTCCAGGAGCCGCTCCGCGCTGTCTCGAGCTACGCCGAGCTGCTGCAGATGAAGTACGGAGAGCAACTGGACGATAAGGCGCACAAGTACCTCGGCCACATGATTGGCGGCGTCGAGCGCATGCAGGCGCTCATCAACGACCTGCTCGTCTACTCGCAGGTGGGCACGCGGGGCAAGGAGTTCAAAGAGGCGGACCTGAACGCAATGCTGGCCGAGGCGCTTCAGAACCTCGAGAAGTCCATCCAGGAAAGCGGCGCGGTGATAACGCACGACGACCTGCCGAGGGTCGACGTGGACGCCTCGCAGATCCGGCAACTGCTGCAGAACCTCATCGGCAACGCGGTCAAGTTCCGGGGCGAGGGCACGCCGGTCATCCACGTCTCCGCGGAGAACCGGGACGGCGAGTGGCTGTTCGGCGTCAAGGACAACGGTATCGGCATCGACCCCAAGTACAGCGACCGGATATTCGAGATCTTCCAGCGCCTGCACGGGCGGGCCGAATACAGCGGGACAGGCATCGGGCTGTCGATTTGCCGTAGAATAGTGGAGCGCCACGGCGGCCACATATGGGTCGAGTCGGAGCCAGGGCAAGGCGCGACGTTCTTCTTTACGATACCGACAGTTAGGGGTGAGGTGGATGAGTGAGCCCGAAGAGCAGGCAAAGCCGGTCAACATCCTGCTGGTCGAGGACAGCCCCACCGACATCGACCTGACCCGCGAGGGCCTGGAGATGGGCAAGCTCGCAAACAACCTCACCGTGCTCGAGGACGGCCAGCAGGCCCTCGATTTCCTGCGCAGGAAAGGCGCTTACTCCGACGCGGAGCGCCCCGACCTGATCCTGCTGGACCTCAACCTCCCCGGCAAGGACGGCCGCGAGGTCCTGGAGGAGATCAAGAACGACCCGGAGCTCATGAGCATCCCCGTGGTGGTCCTGACCTCCTCGAAGGCGGAAGAAGACATCGCCCGCTCGTACAAGCTGCATGCCAACTGTTACATATCCAAGCCGGTGAACTTCAGCCGTTTCGTCGAGGTGGTCAAGGGCATAGAGGATTTCTGGTTCTCGATCGTGAAACTGCCACCCGGAGACTGATATGGACGAGACGCTCAGGATCCTGCTCATAGAAGACAACCCCGCGGACGCGGACCTCATCGAAGACATGCTCTCGGATGCTGAGGGCGCATGCTTCGACATCGTCCACACCGACAAGCTCGCGAGCGGGCTCGAGCGGCTCGAGCAAAGCGAGATCGATATAGTCCTGCTCGACCTGTCCCTACCCGACAGCCAAGGGCTGGAGACGTTCACCAGCGTCTACTCGAAAGCGCACAAGACCCCCATCATCGTGCTGTCCGGTCTCTCGGACGAGACCGTCGCGCTCAAGGCGGTCAGCGAAGGCGCGCAGGACTACCTGGTGAAAGGCAAGGTCGACAGGGACCTGCTGGTGAGGGCCATTCGCTACGCTCTCGAGCGCAACAGGATGCTGGTCGAGCTGGACGGGTTCGCCCACACGGTGTCGCACGACCTGCGGGGGCCGCTGACGGCGATGAAGCTGTCGGGCGAGACGCTCCAGAAGATCGTGGCCGCGCCGCCAAACGAGAAAACCGCTCACAGCATAAACGAGCTGACCCGCATAATCGTGGACAACGTTGACAAGTCCAGCGTGCTCATCAAGGACCTGCTCGACCTCGCGGAGGCGGGCCAGACGCCGAAGGACCTGGAGGTCGTGGACGTCCGGGAGACGGTGGACCGCGTCCTGGAGGAGACGGGCCTGGGCGTCGGCGACCGGGAGCTGACGCTGGAGATAGACGACGACCTGGGCACGATACGCGCTAACCCTACGCACGTCTACCAGGTGTTCCAGAACCTGGTCGGCAACGCCATAAGCCACAACGACAACCTCGAGCCCACGGTCGTAATCTCCTACCTGGGAGAGGATGACCAGGGCCGGCACAAGTACCGGGTGAAGGACAACGGCCCCGGCATCCCGCCCGACCTGATCGACACTGTGTTCTTCCCGTTCACCAAAGGGCGCGCGGGAGGAACGGGCATCGGGCTTTCGATAGTCGAGAAGATCAGCAAGGTCTACGGGGGCTACGCGAGGGTCTACAACGATGGGGGCGCGACTTTCGAGTTCGCGATGGCCGACTACCAGGGCTGAGGTGGTCATGAAAAAGCAGGGATACACATTCAAGTGGCGCGGGATTCCCATCGTCGATACCGGCAGCGGCCTTCGTGTCGGCGTGGTGGCCTCGGGCGACGTGGCGGTCGGGGTGGTCGCTAGCGGCGCCGTGTCTGTCGGGGTGGTCGCTAGCGGCGCCGTGTCTGTCGGGGTGGTCTCCTCGGGGTTCATCTCGGCAGGGATCCTGGCTTTCGGCGCCATCGCCTTTGGGCTTGCGAAGGCGTTTGGCTTCCTGGCTGTCGGGCGGAAGAGCCGGGGCTACCTCTCGGTCGGCATGGAGCCGAAGGGCAGGTTCATGCGCCGCGTGGGTTGCGCCTGAGGGGGTGCCGCGTCTTCTCACTCATGTCTGCCCCGTTCAACAGCCATCGCGCGGCAATTGCGAATCTCGAAAGATTAAGCGTTGCAGGCGTCGAAACAAATAGCAGGCGGGGAACCGGCGTGAAGGAGGGCGAGATGAAGAGGGCAACCATCCTGGCACTGGTGATAGTTGTCGGAGTGGCTCTGGCCGCTGGGTGCAGCAGCAGCAGCAGCCCCACCAAGACTTACACCAAGAGCGACACCAGCATCACAGCGGGCGCGGGCCAGCAGTTCATCATACAACTGGATTCGAACCCGACGACCGGCTACGCCTGGAACATCACCAATACCCTCGACACCGCGGTGGTCAAGAAGGTCCGGTCGGTGTACATAGCTAACCAGACCGCCAAGGGCGTTGTCGGCTCGGGCGGCGTAGAGAAGTGGACGTTCGAGGGGGTCGCCAAGGGCACCGCGACCATAGAGATGGGCTATGCGCGCTCGTTCGAGAAAGGCGTCCCGCCGGTGCAGACCGCCACGTTCAAGGTGACCATCAACTAAACGCCAGAAACGCAAAATAGGG
>DAIUEJ010000019.1:0-45267 GCA_036845225.1 Candidatus Anoxymicrobiaceae bacterium
GATATCCAGTATCACCTTCTTCGCCTTGGAGAGCGACACGGCCTTGGAGACCCAGGAGCTGTTGAGGGTGGCAAGCGCGTCGATGTTCTCATCCTGGGTAAGGATGTCCGTCTCGAAGCGGGACACCGTTCCCGAGCTTGCCGCCGTCCTGTCGAGAGCCCTCTTGCCTATGGCCGCCCTCATCGCCGGGTCTCTGGCCAGAGCCTCCTGGTCATTCACGTCCTCGTATCCGGCGAGCCTCGCGTAGATAGACTGCCTGAGCAGGCCCGGTATCCGGTGCTGGATGTTCTTGCCCGTCCTCCCCTCGACTATCAAATCCCCTGCCATCTCGGTAAGACCCATCATCTCGTCCAGCTCTCTTACTGCCAGAAGACCGGTGTCCGTAGTTATCTTCGCTCCCCGGAACTCCAGCCTCAGTCGGCGGTCGAATTGAAGCCTAATGTCCCCGTTTTTCAGTGCACCCGCTGGGTTTTCTTTCATTGGAACCTCGCATTGCCAGAATTGCCGATTCTAGTGCATCCTTAAGCAAAGCAAGGGGAGAATCCTTTCCTTTTCACATGAAATATGCGGGCTTCGATAAAGTGCCGGGTTATTCGAGTTGCGGGCACGTCGCGATTGTTGTCGGTGTAAAGCCGGGACGGCTGTATCTCATCCAGCAGAACGGTCGTCCGGGGAGGGTCACCGTGACTTTCGATGTTCTACATAGGATCGGGAATCTCGGAAGGCTCAATCCTTTCGGCTGGATTCATTCACCGCGCAACACGGGAGGACCGAACATCACCTGGTGAAGATGCAAAATGGTGCCTGTCCCCATTTTGCATTTCTAGCGCAGAAGGTCCTCGTAGAGGTCCTTTATCTCGTCGAAGTCCGCCTCGCGCGGGTTGCCGAACATCTGGCCGTCGCCCATCGCTTCCTCCGTCATCCGCTCTGCCATCGCTGCGTCGGCCCCAACCTCTTTGAGCGTCTGCGGCAGCCCGAAGGACAGGATGAACTCCGCAATCGCCTCGATGACCCGCATCGCTGCGACTGACTCCTCGACCCCGGCGACGTCCACCCCGACGAACGGCGCCAGTGCTGCGAACCTGTCCGCCGCGGCTTCGAGTTGAACCGCATGACGCTGGGAAGGATTATCGCGTTCGCGACACCGTGAGTGACCGGGCTCAGCCCACCGGCCGCGTGCGCCATCGCGTGGCAGGCGCCGATCGAGAGCGTGTGCGAAAGGGCGGTGCCTGCCATGTTCGCCGCGATCAGCATGTAGCCGCGGGCCTCCATGTCCGAACCATCCTCGATCGCCACCGGCAGGTATTTCATTATCTTCTCGACCGCATATGTGCAGAAGGCGTCGGAGGGTGGCAGGTGCTCAAGGCTGGTGAACGACTCGACGGCGTGTGTCAGGGCGTCGAGCCCGGTAGCCGCGGTCAGGCCTTTCGGCAGCGTCTCGGTGAGGATCGGGTCGAGGATGGCGACGTCCGGCAGCAGGTACTTGCTGTTGAACGTTATCTTCTGCCCGGTAGGGGTGTTCTTGATTATTGCCCCCAGGGTGACCTCGGCGCCGGTGCCCGCGGTGGTCGGTATCGCGATGTGGTGCTTGAGTGGCTCGGGTATGAGGTGGGTGCCCTGCCAGTCTTACATAAGGTCGCCGCCGACCCCCAGGAGGATGTTGGCTCCCTTTGCTGTGTCGATGACACTGCCGCCACCGACCGAGATGAGTAGGTCGACGAGGTTCGCCTTGCCGATCTCGGCGACCTTCCGGCAGACGTCGACCTCGGAGTTCACGGGCACGTCCGAGAAGACCTGGATGAGGTCGACGTTGCTGTTCTCGATGCTGGCCTTGATGGCATCGACCAGGCCGGCGCCCAGCACGCCTTTGTCGGTCAGGATCATCGCAGAGGTCGCGCCCAGCGCCTCAGCCTCGGCGCCGACGTCCTCCGTCAACCCCTGGCCGAACATCACCTTGGTGGGATGGTAGAACTCGTAGTACTCATTAAGCGCCAAAGGTACCACCTCCGAATCCGGGGCTCAGAAACCCCCTTTCCACGCTCGATAAAGCGGCAGTCTCAGAATGCCTGCTTGAAAAGGTCAAGGACCTCGTCGAACTCGGGCTCGCCGGGGTTGTTGAACATGGCGCCGTCTATCATCGAGTCCTCTGTGACATCCTCGAGGCCGTCCTCGGGGACGCCTGCCTCGCTGAGCCGTTGCGGCAGCCCCAGGTCAGCCGTGAAGTCCTTCAGGTACTCAATAGCCCTCTTTGCCGCCGTGAGATCGTCGTCGCCCGACACGTCCAGGCCGAGAGCCTCGGCGATCAGCCTGTACTTGGCGGGCACGCCCTCCTCCACGTAACGCAGGTTGAATTCCATGCCGTAGGGCAGGAGGATCGAGTTCGCCAGTCCGTGCGGGACCCCGAACCGGCCGCCCAGGGAGTGTGCCATCGCGTGGATGATGCCCGGTAACGAGTTGATGAAAGCCACGCCGCCCATGTTCGCCGCGATGAGCATCTGCTTCCGCGCCTCCATGTCGCTGCCATCCCTTACCGCGAGAGGCAGGTACTTTGAGATGAGGCGGATGCCGTAGAAACCCAGCCCGTCGCAGATGGGCTCCTGCAGCTCGGAGTGCATCGCCTCGACGCAATGCGTGAGCGCGTCCATCCCGGTAGAGGCGGTGAGGTGCGGGGGAAGAGTCCTTGTCATGACCGGGTCGAGCATCGCCACCGTCGGTGCGAGGTCGGGGCCCTGGAAGATCAGCTTGGCCTTCTCCTCGTGGTCCGCGATGACCGCCATGAAGGTCGCCTCCGAGCCCGTGCCGGCGGTCGTCGGAATAGAGATGTGAGGAGGCATCCGCCCGCTCGCCACGTAGATGGCGCTCTGGAGGTCGACCAGGTCGCCACCCTCGACCATCAGGATGGCAGCGCCCTTGGCGGTGTCGATGGCGCTGCCGCCACCCACGGAGATGATCGAGTCTGCGCCCAGGCCCTTCGCCATGTCGAAGCACGCCTGGACGACCTTGACCTCCGAGTTGGGCGGGACATCGTCGAAGGTGCCGACGATCTCGGCGGTCCCGCTCTCCATCCCGGCGATGACGGCGTCGGCGATCCCGGCCTTCTCCACGCCCTTATCTGTCACCAGCAAGACCTTCGTTCCGCCGACCTTGTCCATCTCCATGCCGACGCTGTCGACGCAGTGCTCCGCGCAGATGACCTTCCCGGGAATCTGGAACTCGAACCACTCCACCATCGCCATAGAGAACCCCTTTCGTTCGAGCACACCGGCGCCGCGGCGCGTGCCAATATGATAACCGATTGCCCGATCGAGTTGTCGAGGTTTTACAGGCTGATTCGCCGGCTGTCAGTCTCCGGGGAGGGCCACGTCAAGCGCCTCGGCGGCAGTCACGCCTGCGCGCGCGGCGCGCCAGGCAGTGAGCCTCTTCGCTACCTCAAAGACGAGCCATACTAGAGAGATCAGGATCAGCGGGACGCTCATCCACACGTTTGGTCCGCCGACAGCGTGACCCGGCGGCTCAGGTATCCTGTAGAAGGAGAAGATGATGGATGCCCCCAGCATCGCTCCGGTGGTGAAGTTCCACCCGGTGAACGCTGTGAGCATGAGGCCCATCACGAGGTACCAGGGCAGCACGTAGCTGCTGGTCACGAACCAGACCAGGAATATCCCCGAAGCGGCCAGCGCCATCGACCGGTAGTCCTTGACCGAGAGCAGCAGGATTATGGTCACCACGGCGAAGATGGCCAGGAACAACAGGTGGACCCTGGTGTTCGCGACGGACTGCGCCTTGATGGCGGTCATGCCCGAGCCGCGGAGTATCTTCTGGTACTGGTAGCTCACCAGCCTCGGGATGGAGGCGGACGAATAGAGCGTGGACATGTGTTCAGTCGTCTTGAATATCTTCAAGCTCTTGAGGAACGGCAGGTAGAGCAGGACGGGCACCCCCACTACCACCACAGTGGCTTTCCAGAGCCGCTTGAGGGGTGCGCCCTGTTTGTCGCGGACGTACATCACGAGCATCGGCGCCACGGCGAGCACGGCCACGATCTTGACCATCGAGGCGACCATCACCACCGCTATGCCGGAGAGAAGCCAGCCTTTTCGATAGAGGAGGTAGCCCCCAAGCAGCAGCGCCACCATCAGCGCGTCGTTGTGCCCGCCACCCAGCAGGTGCATGACCATTATGGGAGACCATCCCGCGATCACCAGCGCCATGTTCTCCCTGCCGGGCGACACCCTCTTCGCAAGCCAGTACACGATGGGGAGGCAGGCGGCATACGAGATGAACGCCAGCAGCTTGAACCCCAGGATGTTCAAGGTGATGTCATTGCCGGCAATCTTGGTGATCAGGTAGGAGGGATAGTTGAAGACCGGGCCGTAGACGCTCGCGTTGAACTTCCAACCGACCAGCGGGTAGATGATGTCGTGCGGCCGCGCGTGCGGTATCAGCAGGAACGGGTTCGCGTGGTAGACGGTCATGGACCTGCCGAAGAAGATATAGCTGAACACGTCCCTGGACTGGAACATCGGGCCGAAGACAAAGAGCAGACAGAAGACGGCGAAGGCTCCCGCGATGATGATGGAGATGCTCTTGCGCCGGTCCTTGCGGACGAGGTAGATCGCAACCAGCCACATCGCGTTCAGTACGATGATGAGCCAGAGGAAGATCTGCATCCGCGCCTCGGCGGAGATCCCCGCGAGGTGGAGCAGCCTGGAAGGCCACACCAGCGGGCCGCCGTAGCGGGCGCCCTTGACGTCGTACACGAGGGTAAGCTTCGGGTTGAGGGCTATAGAGACCATCACCCAATAGCAGATCACGCTCAGCAGGGCGAGCAGGCCCACAAGCCACGCCCTGGTGCTCGGGCTCACCACCCCTGTCGTGTTCGATTCATCCGCCAAGACTCGACCTTCCACTATGCAAGTAAGGTTCTGCGCCATTCTAACAGCACCTTCCCGCGCTTGACATAACTCGACCAAAAGGGTAGGTTTAATCTCGAGTTCGAGTTCTTTGAAAATCGATACTTGGAAAGGCTTTGACAGGGAAGAGTAGGGGAGAAGTCAGGCTGAAGCGAGCCGGGACGGTGGGAGCCGGCGCCGAGGAGCCTTCTCGAACATGGCCCTTGAGCCCCGGAAGAAAGTGTCCGCCCTTACGGAGGGCGCGAGTAGAACCGGGCGGAGGTCCCCGTAACAGGACGCAGGGTATATCCCTCGGCGAGAGGGCCGTACCCGGTGAGGCCCGGGCCGCGAGGCACGGGCGAAGTGGGGTGGTACCACGGAGGCTTTGCCTCTCGTCCCCAGCGGGCGGGAGGTTTTTGTTTTTTGTGCGTCGGAAAGCGCTCTTCAATTACAATGGAGCGAGCGCGAGTGAGGACCTGCAGAGCAGGTGAGGAGGTGAGATTGTGGCCAAGACCTATGAAGAGATCAATGAGAGGATCAGAAAAGGCGAGGCTGTCGTGCTCACGGCTGATGAGATGACAGAGCTCGTGGCGTCCGAGGGTGCCGCCAAAGCCGCCCGGAAAGTGGACGTAGTCACAACAGGGACGTTCGGGCCGATGTGCTCGTCCGGGGCCTTTGTTAACTTCGGCCACAGCGAGCCTCCCATCAAGATGAGCAAGGTCTGGCTCAACGATGTGCCGGTCTGCGCCGACCTCGCGGCGGTCGACGTCTTCATCGGCGCCACCGCTATCTCTGATACGGAGGGGATGAACTACGGCGGGGCGCACGTCATCCAGGACTTCATCGAGGGCAAGCGGATCAAGCTGCGCAGCACGGCGTACGGCACGGACTGCTACCCGCGCAAGGAGATCGAGACCTGGGTGGACAAGGACACGGTCAACCAGGCGTACCTGTTCGACCCGCGCAACGCTTACCAGAACTATGCCTGCGCGACCAACGGCTCGGAGCGGACGATCTACACCTACATGGGAGTGTTGCTGCCCAGGTTCGGCAATGCGACGTACTGCAGCGCCGGGCAGTTGAGCCCGCTTCTGAACGACCCGCTTTACCGCACCATAGGGCTCGGGACGCGGATATTCCTCGGTGGCGCCGCCGGCTTCGTGGCCTGGGAAGGCACCCAGCACAAGCCGACCGTCGAGCGCTCACCGGGAGGGACCCCGGTGGGCCCGGCCGCGAGCCTCGCGCTCATCGGGGACCTCAAGCAGATGGACTCCAGGTTCATCCGCGGTGCGAGGTTCCACCGGTACGGTGTGAGCCTGTACGTGGGCGTGGGCATCCCGATTCCGATACTGGACGAAGAGATGGCGCAATACACCGGTGTCGCGGATGCCGACATCGTGACCTCCGTCTTCGATTACAGCCAGGAGACGAGGTCGAGGGACCCTATGAGACGCGTCAGCTACGGGGAGCTGCGGAGCGGCTCCATCGATATCGACGGCAAGAAGGTGGCGACCGCGCCGCTCTCGAGCTACAAGGTTGCGCGCCAGATCGCCGGGATCCTGAAAGCCTGGATCACGGAGTCGAAGTTCCAGTTGACGGTTCCGGTGCAGCCTCTGGCGTCGGAGGGCACTACGCTGCCCCTCGAGATACGTGAAGAGGAGGGGATCTAGATGGCGAAGAAGAGGCTTGTCCTGACGTTCCCTCCGGAGGTCGTCGAGCGCCCGGTGGTCGCCCTGATGGTCAGGGAGTACGACGTCATCACGAACATATTGAGGGCGGAGATCCACGAGGGCGAGATCGGCCGCATGCTGGTGGAGCTCGAGGGCGAGGGTAAGAAGATCAAGGCCGGGGTCCAGCACCTCAAGGACCAGGGCGTCACTGTCGAAGACGCGATAACCGACATCGAGCTGGAGGAGCCGCTCTGCATCTCGTGCGGCGCCTGCACCGCCGTGTGCCAGCCGCGCGCTCTCAAGGTAGAGGCGCCCGGATGGGAGCTCGCCCTGGACAAAGACAGGTGTATCCTCTGCGGGTTCTGCGTGGACGCGTGCCCGCTCCAGTTGATCAAGGTGAAGTTCTAGGTCGAGCCAGAGGGAACAAGTGACAGAACGGTTCACCTTCACGTCCGAGAGGCCCTCGGGCGCGGCGGAACTCGAAGCGTGCCTCGCGCTGCCCGATAAGAGCGGGCCGGCGCACGGGATACTGCTCTGCCATCCGCACCCTGCGGGTGGAGGCGAGATGGATGTCGGTCTGCTGCAGGTCATCGAGCGCAGGGGCGTTGCCGCCGGATTCGCCGTGATGCGGTTCAACTTCGCCGGAGTCGGAGCAAGCACAGGACTCTTCACAGAAGGCATGGACGAGCCTGCCGACGTCGGCGCCGCTTTCGAGTGGATGAAGTCACGCGATGGCATCGAGGAAGTGAGCGTCGCGGGCTGGTCCTTCGGCGCCTGGATGGCGCTGATGGCTCTCGCGGACGGCGTGCCGGCGGAGGCGTGCGTAGCCATCGCGCCGCCGCTCATGCTCTACGACTGGCGCCCCCAGGTCGGCCGCATCGCCGCATCCGCGACTACTCGACACTATATCGTCGGCAGCAACGACCAGTTCTGCCCGCTTGATTTCCTGGAGGCCTTCGCGAAAGCGATCTCAGAGGAGGACGAGCGGAACATCATGACGCTTCCCTCGTCCGACCACTTCCTGAACGGCCGCGAGGACATGGTGGCTGAGCTGGTGCTGGAGTTCGCATAGGGGGGCTCGGGGTGTCTTTTTCATCGGTCTGTCGAAGACTCAAGGCCCGCTGAAAAAGACACCCCTCGCCCTACTTTGTTGTCCTGCCGTCGCCGAATACCGGGTGTGTGTGGTGCCATCTGGAGCTAGCCAGGAGACATCAAAGAATCCACGCACGCGGAAAAAGACACCCCTCGCCTGACTTTGTAGTCCTGTGGTAACTGCTCATCAAGCCTTGTGGTCTGAGCCCGCACGACCGAAGCCTCGCACGTAAAAGGGGCTCCCCGTTGCCTGCGCAGGTTAGCGCTCCCGAGTCCAGAGCCGCACTGGACGAGCTCGTTATGGTTCCACTAATCGAGCGCACTGCAGGGAATGACAACCTGATGTTGTGTAGAATTCGCCTGCAGCACGGCGCGGCCGAGTAACGGGTTGAATAAGTTATGTATATTCTGCATAATGTGAGTGTATTGGTAACATTATGAGGAGAGATAGTAACACATGAGAAGCACGAAGTCGCTTGGCAAGTCAGGCTCAAGACTGCTGATCAGACTTGCAGAGCAGGACAAACATGTATTCAACTACACTGATGCACACGCAATTCTTGACGTCAGTGATGCGGCGACCCGCAAGCTTCTCAGCGAACTCGTAAACAAGAAGTGGCTTGTTCAACTTACACGTGGGAAATACCTGGTCGTTCCGATGTCCGCGGGGGAAGGAGCAGAGTTCTCTGAGAGTTGGTATGTCGTTGCCAAATACCTGATTGAGCCAAAGCGTTATTTCCTGTCCCACTACTCCGCAATGGAGATCCACAACATGACAACGCACCCGATTTCGACTGTCTTTATCAGCACACCTCACAAGAAACGCAAAATAGAGTCATTGGGGGCCACCTTCCAATTCGTGTACATCGCTGACGCAAAGATGTGGGGCTCGACCGACACCTGGGCGACCCCGACGGAAAAAGTCAGGGTGAGCGACCTCGAGAGGACAATCATCGACTGTCTGAACAATCCGAGGCTGTGCGGCGGCGTAAGTGAAATCGCAAAGGGAATCTTTATCCGACAGTCAGACATAGACAGCGCCAAACTGCTGAAGGATGTTCAGAGTTTCGGCAGCAAGGCGGTTGCCAAGAGGCTCGGCTTTCTTCTGGACATGTATGGCTTCGCCGGTGAGATCGCCAGCGAATTAAAGAAGATTACGGGTTCAAGTTATGTTCCACTCGATCCCTCTCTCCCGTCAGCGGGCAAGTACCTGCGCAGATGGCACCTGCGTCTTAACCTGGACCCAGCCGAACTGAAGAACATCCTCGAGACATAGGCCATCGATGATCACACAACGCGAGGTATCAAGGACTGCATTCAGGACGCGTAAGCAGGACAGGGTCGTCGAGAAGGACTATGTCATCACGTGGTTGCTTCTGGGAATCGCAGGTTCTGCACTGGCTGGGCTTCTCGCCTTTAATGGGGGAACTGCACTCAAGAAAATATACTTCGCCGACTACCGTTTCTCTGAAGACCTCGACTTTACCCTCACCGGAGAGGCTGATACTGATGAGATACTCACGCTCCTGATCCAGGTAATCTACGGACTGAGTGACGAAGTAGCGATAACCGCCAGAATCGACGAGAACAAGTTGACGAAAAGACCAACAAGTCTTACCGCTTACGTCGAGTTCGTCGGGCCTCTCCAAGGGACGTTGGGAAGTCGTAACATCAAGATGGATTTCACCCTCAAAGAGGAGCTCATCTTTCCACTTGCTTGCAAAGATGTTCTTGTACAGTACAGCGATTGTGATTCCCTGTCTCGGTCACTTCACGTCTACTCTTTGGAAGAGATCTTGACGGAGAAACTCTGCGCGCTCATAGGGCGGACCGAGCCGCGAGATCTCTACGACACGCACTTCCTGTTGGGACTGGGAAC
The DNA here is from genome assembly GCA_036845225.1 of Candidatus Anoxymicrobiaceae bacterium. Lineage (GTDB taxonomy): Bacteria > Actinomycetota > Geothermincolia > Fen-727 > Anoxymicrobiaceae > FEN-680. The sequence continues at coordinate 9,534 of DAIUEJ010000019.1, forward strand.
CCTTGATTATCAGTCCATTCCCCCGGCGTTCGCCACCAAGGCTGCTAGTAAGGAAGTTGACCCTGATCGGCTCTCTGCTGTATTGGGGGAAAGAGAAGCTACGATTTCACGCCTGTGGAACAGCAGACTTGCGCTTCAAGTCGATTCACTGCCTCCAGTCGAACGGGTGCTGCGTGAGACCAGGCGGTCTTTTCGGAGGCTTGGACTTCCGTGAGATGTTCTGAGCATCCACTCAACTGCCGTGGGCACGGACACAATCGGAAGGTTCTCGGACTGGCGCAACATGGAAGTCCGATACGTTCAGATCTCACACCAGATTGCTCAGTAAAGTCAGGCGAGGGGTGTCTTCTTCCGCGGACCTTGAGTCTTCCAAGTTCCCGGTCAGGTTAGACCGGACCACACACACCCGCACCCTGCGACAGCCGGACAACAAAGCTCAGCGAGGGGTGTCTTCTTCCGCGGACGTTGAGTCCACGGAGTTGGCCAGGTCCAATCGGACCACACACACCCGGCACTCGGCCAGATCAGGACAATAAAGTCTGGCGAGGGGTGTCTTCTTCCGCGGACGTTGAGTCCTCGACAGGGAGCGGAAGAAGGCACCCCGAGCAGCTCACTTCTTCTTTGGCGGCGCCACGTGTATCGCCTTCCCGTGCGCCGCTTCCGCCGCCTCCATGATCGCCTCAGGCAGAGACGGGTGGGCGTGGATCGTGTTCGCGATGTCCGCCGAGGTCGCGCCCATGTGCATCGCTACCGCCACCTCATGGACCAGGTCCGAGGCGTGCGGCCCCATTATCTGCGCGCCGAGCACCCTGTCCGTCTTCGCGTCGATCACGAGCTGGACGAAGCCGTAGTCTTCGCCCATGGCGAGCGCCTTGCCGAGCGCACCGAAGGAGAACCTGCTGACGTTCACCTCGATGCCCTGCTCGGCTGCCTTGTCCGAGTTGAGGCCGACGCTGCCGATCTCGGGAGTTGTGAATATGCACGCCGGGACGACGTGGTACTGCATCGTGGCGTTGCCACCGGTCGCGTTCTCCGCTGCCACCAGGCCCTCGAAGGTCGCGGTGTGCGCCAGCAGGATCCCTCCCACAACGTCGCCGCAGGCGTAGATGCCGTCCACGCTTGTCTCCATGGCCTGGTCGACCACGATGCGTCCGCGCTCGTCCATCTCGATGCCGACTTCCTCGCACCCGAGGCCCGCCGAGTTGAACTTGCGCCCGATGGACACCAACAGCTTCTCCGCCTCCAGCTCGTCACCGCTGGAGAGCTTGACCTTGATGCCGTCATCGCGGTACTCGAGCACCTCCTCGACGGTCGTCTCGGTCCTGATGTCTATACCCTGCTTGCGGAACGTGCTGCGCATCTGCTTCGCGACGCGGCTGTCCTCGGTCGGCAGCATCCGGTTCATGAGCTCGAGCATGACTATCTCGGTGCCCAGGGTGGAGAAGATGCAGGCGAACTCGCTGCCGATGACCCCGCTGCCGACGATGATGAGGGTCTTGGGGATGTGGTCGAGCGCCAGGGCGTCGGTCGAGGTCATGACCGCCGGCTTGGAGAAGTCGAAGGTGGGCAGCTCGGCCGGGTCCGAACCGGTAGCGATTATGATCTTCGGAGTCTCGAGGATCCGCTCCCCGTCGGCGGTCTTGACGGCGACGTTCTTGTCCTTGTTGATGCAGGCCGCGCCTCCTACGAGCTCGATCCCGTTAGCCTTCAGGAGCTGCAGGATGCCGCCGACCAGCGTGTCGGTCACATTCTGCTTCCTCTCCTGGATGGCGGTCCAGTCGGGCTCGATACCCGTTATCTTGATGCCGAACTTCTCAGCTTCGCGAGCGTGGGCTACCAGCTCGGCGGACGCGAGCAGGGCCTTGGTAGGTATGCAGCCCGAGTTGAGGCAGGTGCCTCCCACTTTCTCCTTCTCGACTATCGCCACTTTTGCGCCGCGCTGCGCGCACCTGATGGCGGCCGGGTACCCTCCCGGGCCGGCTCCGATGACAACGACGTCGAACTTTCCATCCTCTGCCATATCTTCCCCCTTAAGCTCATTCAAGAAGGTTATTCGTTCGCAAAAAAGCGACCTAAACTCAATCACATAGGTGTTGGTCAGTCAAACAGATTCCAGTGCCCGCAGAGCCTGGCTGAGGGGCACCGTCGAACCGCCAAGGGATACAAGCAAACGCAGTGGCGGGGCCATCAGAATGACGCGGCTGGCAGGACCTGCCAGCGCGATTGCCGGGGTGGCCCTCCTGGCCTCGAGGCACCCGGGATAAAGGCGCGGCGCTCGCTTGCAATAAGGTTGACAGATTCTATATAATCCCTGCGTGGGCCTCCATTATGGGAGGCTATATTTATGTCTGTATAAATGAAGACCGCAAACATGTCTTCTGAGGATAAATCCTGAGTCGAAAGGGGTTGATGCGCAGACAGAGCTATGTCGTGTTACGAACACGTTGGATCCGACCCCGTCAAGGGGTCTTTAGTAGAGACGGTACTTAATCGTTAAGGAGGGGCTATGGCAGCAGTTCCGAGTGACCTCGACATCGCGCAAGCGGCTAAGATGCAGCCGATCGTCGAGATTGCAAAGAAGATCGGGCTCCAGGAGGACGACCTCGAGCTCTACGGGAAGTACAAGGCGAAGGTGCACCTCGATGTCATCGAACGGCTGAAGGACAAGCCGAGCGGAAAGTACATCGACGTCACCGCGATCACCCCGACCCCGCTCGGTGAAGGCAAGACGGTCACCGCGATCGGCCTCACCGAGGCAATGAACAAGATCGGGAAGAGCTCCATCATCAACATCCGCGAACCGTCCATGGGCCCCGTGTTCGGGATCAAGGGCGGCGCGGCCGGCGGCGGCTACAGCCAGGTCATCCCGATGGAGGACCTGAACCTGCACTTCACAGGTGATATCCACGCGGTGGGCGCAGCGAACAACCTTTGCGCGGCCTACATCGACACGAGCATCCTGCTCGGCAACAAGCTGAACATCGACCCCATGACAGTGACCTGGCGCCGCGTCGTCGACATCAGCGACCGCGCGCTGCGCGACATCGTCGTGGGCCTCGGCGGGAAGCAGAACGGATATCCACGCCAGACCGGCTTCGACATCACCGTGGCTTCCGAGGTCATGGCCATCCTGGCGCTTGCCGAAAACCTCCAGGACCTCAAGGAGAGGCTCGCGAGGATAGTGGTCGCTTACACGTATGACGGTAAGCCGGTCACCACCACCGACCTCAAGTGCGCAGGCTCGATGGCCGTCCTCCTCAAGGATGCCATGCAGCCGAACCTCATCCAGACCCTCGAGGGGAACGCCTGCTTCATGCACGGAGGACCGTTCGCCAATATCGCCCAGGGCAACAACTCCATCGTCGAGGACCTCATCGCCGTCAAGCTCTGTGACTACGTGTTCACCGAGAGCGGCTTCGGCGCCGACTGCGGCGCGGAGAAGATGATGGACATCAAGGTCCGCATCCTCGAGAAGTACGGGATCACCCCGGACTGCGTGGTCATCACCAGTACCGTCCGCGCGTTCAAGATGCACGGCGGCGCGTTCGAGGCGAAGCCCGGCAAGAAGATCGACGAGAAGCTGCAGGCGGCGGAGAACATGCCGGCTCTCGAGGCAGGCTGCCAGAACCTGGTAAAGCACGTCGAGAACATGAAGCTGTTCGGGCTGCCCGTCGTAGTGACCGTCAACAGGCGCACGAGCGATGCGGACAAGGAAGTCTCGATGGTACAGGACATCGCCCTGAAGGCCGGCGCGGACTTCTGCGAGCCTATAGAGGTCTGGGCCAAGGGCGGCGAGGGCGGCAAGGAAGCGGCCGAGGCGATAGTCAAGGCCTGCGACATGCCCAAGGACTTCAAGTACCTGTACGACCTCGACGCCTCCATCAAGGAGAAGATCGAGACCATAGCGACCAAGATATACGGGGCGGATGGCGTGGACTACACGCCTGTAGCCGAAGCGGCCATCAAGACTTTCACCGAGGCTGGCTTCGACAAGCTCCCGCTCTGCATGGCGAAGACGCACCTGTCGCTGTCTCACGACCCGAACCTGAAGGGCCGCCCGACCGGATGGCGCCTGCCCATCAGGGATATCAGGCCGACGATCGGGGCCGGGTTCCTCTATCCGCTGTGCGGAGAGATGAGGACCATGCCCGGTCTTCCGAGCGAGCCCGCCGGCAACAAGGTGGACCTCGTGGAAGGCGGCAGGATAGTAGGCCTGTTCTAGGCACAAGGAGGATTCCCGTGGAGGCCGGCCGAGCGCCGGCCTCCGGGGGGCCTATGGAAGATAATGGAAAAAGTAAGAGTCTGTTTTTACCCGGAGAACCGCTGCATCGAGGTTGACAAGGGCGAGAACCTGCTGCGGGCGGCCATGAAGGCCGACGTCCACATCAACGCTTCGTGCGGCGGTGAGGGCTATTGCGGCAAGTGCCGTGTCATCGTCGAGAAGGGTGAGGTCAAGCAGAAGCTGGTGGTCAAGCTCTCCGAGGAGGAGGTCAAGCGGGGCTACGTTCTTGCCTGCTCGTCCACCATCGAGAGCGACGTCGACGTCCGCGTCCCCATCGAGACCCAACTCGGCGACAAGAGCGCTCTCACCAGGCGCCCGCCGATCCCGCTCCAGGGGTACACGCTCACTGCCGCGGACTGGGCCGAGCGCCTTCCCCAGTGGGAGCTGAACCCTCCGACCACCAAGTTCCACCTCGTGCTGGACAAGCCGACCCTCGAGGACAACCTCTCTGACGCGGAGCGCATCAAGCGAGACCTGTCCCGGCTGGCGAACCTCAAGGACGTCGTCATCGACTACCCGATGCTCCAGGCGCTCCCGAGCCTCATCCGCGCCGCGAGCTTCGACGTGACGGTGACGGTGCTCGACCGCGGCCAGGAGTTGCGCGCCGTCCGCATCGAGAAAGGCGACACCTCGCCGAGGCAGGCGGCCCTTGCGGTCGACCTCGGAACGACCACCGTGTCGGTCCAGCTGATCGACCTGCAGACCGGGCAGGTCAACGCCGAGGCATCGGACTACAACGGCCAGATCTCATACGGCGAGGATGTCATAACGAGGATCATCTACTCGACGCGCTCGACGGGCCTCGCGAAGCTTCAGTCCGCTGCCGTGACCACCATCTGGAACCTCATCCAACAGGTGGTCGAGAAGACGAACATGGAGTTCTGCAGCATCACGCACCTGGTCGTCTCGGGCAACACCACCATGATCCACCTCCTCCTGGGGCTCGACCCGCGCTACATCCGGGTGGACCCATACATCCCCGTCGCACAGTTCTTCCCCTGGATAAAGGCGTCCAACATCGGCATCAGGATCGCCTCCGGGGTCTATATGCGGTGCACGCCCTGCGTAGCCTCCTACGTCGGTGGCGACATCGTATCCGGGGTGCTGGCCTCCGGGATGTTCAACTCGGAGAAGATGACCCTCTACATCGACATCGGGACCAACGGTGAGATGGCACTGGGCAATAAGGACTGGCTCCTGGCGTGCTCGTGCTCGGCGGGACCGGCATTCGAAGGCGCCGGCGTAAAGCACGGGATGAGAGCCACCCGCGGGGCTATCGAACAGGTGAGGATCAATGAGGCCACCAAGGAGCCGATGATCATCACTGTCGGCAACAAACGGCCGGTCGGCATCTGCGGTTCGGGGCTCATCGACACTCTGGCCGAGCTGTTCCTTGCCGGCATCATGGACGAGCGTGGCAAGATCAACACTGACCTCGACTCCCCCCGGGTCCGCAAGAACGAGGCCGGCGGGGAGTACGTGCTCGCCTGGGCGGACGAGAGCGGGACAAGCCGCGACGTGGTGATCACCGACGTGGACATCGACAACCTGATGAGGGCCAAGGCGGCGATCTTCGCGGGAATCAACATACTCCTCGAGGAAGTCGGCATGGACATCGACATGGTCGAGGAGATTCTCATCGCGGGCGCCTTCGGGCGCTACCTGGAGATAGACAAGGCGATCATCATCGGGCTGCTGCCCGATGTGCCGACCGAGAAGATAAAGTTCGTGGGCAACGGCTCGCTTCTCGGCAGCTACCTGATGGCGCTCTCCAAGAACCTCATAAACGAGGCCGACCGCATCGCAAACATGATGACCTACCTCGAGCTGTCCACGAACCCGAAGTTCATGGACCAGTACGTATCGGCCCTGTTCTTCCCGCACACACACCAGCAGGAATTCCCGACCGTGATGGCGCGGCTCGCGGAGGCGCGCGAGAGGGCGAAGCTCGGCGCCGGCGGGGGTGAAGCGAGTTGACGACTGTCCTGGCGATCGCCGGAAAGGGCGGCGTTGGTAAGACCACCATCGCCTCGCTGGTGGTGGGGTACCTCGTCGAGGAGGGCCGCAAGCCCATCCTGGCGGTCGACGCGGACTCGAACAGCAACCTCGACCTTGCCCTCGGCGTCAAGCTCGAGTCGACCGTGGGCAGCGTCAGGGAAGAGATTTCGGACCGCACCCACAAGGGCACCCTCCCGGCCGGGATGGCAAAGCAGGACATCCTGGAGATGCAGATCGAGCAGGCGCTGGCCGAGACACCGGCCTTCGACCTCATAAGCATGGGAAGGCCGGAGGGACCCGGTTGCTACTGCGCGATAAACAACATGCTCAGGGTCTTCCTCGAGCGGCTCAACAAGAGCTACGAGTACGTGGTGGTGGACAACGAGGCGGGGATGGAGCACCTCAGCCGCAGGACCACCCGGGGCATCGACGTGATGTTCATCGTGAGCGACCCCTCCAGGCGCGGGCTCGCGACCGCGATGCGCATCCGGGACCTCGCGCGCGAGATGGAGATCGGGGTAGAGAGGTTCTACCTCGTGGTCTCGAGGGTCCGGGGCGAGCTTGCCCAGACGCTTGCGGACGAGATATCCGGGCTGGACATAGACCTGGCAGGGATCGTGCCGGACGATCCCCAGGTCGCGAGCTTCGATGAGGAAGGCGAGCCGCTCATCGAGCTGGGCAAAGATTCCGCGGCGAGGGCCGCGGTCAGGGCGATCATGGAGAGCGTCCTGCATCCAGTGAGCGGATAGGACCAGGCCGCGGGCTGTTTCGTTGCCCGCGGACACAACAGGGGGTGACCGCAAGGTGTACATAGAGGGCAGGATAGTGGACTTCCTGGACAAGCTGGCGTCCAGCGCGCCGGAGCCGGGTGGCGGCTCGGCCAGCGCCCTGGCGGCGTCGATCGGGGCCGCGCTCGTGAGCATGGTGGCGAACCTGACCGTGGGCAAACAGAAGTACGCCGACGTGCAGGACCAGATCAAAGAGCTGGTCGACAACTCCGAGAAGGTGCGAGGTGAGCTTCAGTCGCTGGTGCAGAAGGACACCGAGGTCTACGGCGTACTCGCGGCGGCTTTCAAGATGCCCCGCGAGACCGACTCGGAGAAGGCGGAACGCGACCAGGCCATCCAGAACGCCTGCAAGGAAGCGACGATGGTCCCGTACGCCATAGCCGAGCAGTGCCTCGAGGTGGCGAAGCTCTCGGAGGTTGCCGCCGACATCGGAAACGTGAACGCGGTCAGCGACGCGGGCGTCGCGGCCCTGCTGGCGGAGGCCGCCGCGCAGTGCGCCGCCCTGAACGTCAAGATCAACCTTGGCACCATCAAGGACGAGGCGTTCAACGTTGAAAAATGGGACGGGATACAGGATATACTTGCACGGTCGCTCGAGCTGAAAGACAAAGTTGTCATGGTAACGTACAAGAAACTTGGCTAGGAGGTAAGCATGGCGGAGATAATCGACGGGAATGCCATAGCGGAAGAGATCAGGGGCGAGATAGTCGCCGAGACGGAGAAGCTGAAGGCGAAGGGACTGGCCCCGGGCATAGCAACGCTGCTGGTGGGGGACGATTTCGGCTCGAAGATGTACCGCGGGCAGGTCGAGAAGAACTGCGAGCTCGTGGGGTTCAACTACATCGAAAAGACGGTGCCTGCGGAGACCACCGAGGAGCAGGTGATCGCGATAGTGAAAGAGCTCAACGGCGACCCCGCCGTGAGCGGCATCCTGCCCCTGCGCCCGTACCCGGAGCACATCTCTGACTCCGCGGTAATACGCAACATCCGGGAGGACAAGGACATCGACTGCTTCCATCCCGCTAACATGGGGCGCCTGCTGCTGGGCGAGCCGACCCTGGCTCCGGCGACGCCTTCGGCGTGCATCGAACTGTTGAACAGGGTCGGGGTCGAGTTCGAGGGCGCGGAGATCTGCGTCGTCGGCCACTCGAACATAGTGGGCAAGCCGGTCGCGATGCTGGCGCTGAACCAGAACGCGACCATCACCGTGACCCACATCTTCACCTCGCAGGCAGGCAACCTGGCCAAGCACACGACCGGCGCGGACATCCTGATAGTGGCAGCGGGCAAGGCCGGCCTGGTCACCGCCGACCTGGTCAAGGAAGGCGCCGTGGTCATCGACGTCGGCATCAACCGGGTGAAGGTGCTCGATGACGAGGGCAACCCGGTCATGAACGACAAGGGCAAACCAAAGACAAAGACCGTTGGAGACGTTGACTTCGATAACGTCAAGGAGAAAGCGAAGGCTATCACGCCGGTCCCGGGCGGGGTCGGTGCCGTCACGAACATGATGCTCCTCAAGAACGCGCTCACGGCCGCCAAGATGCAGGCCGGGATGGAGTAGGAGGCGCGTGGAACACGTTGCGCCGTTTTGATATAAATCATGGCGGCCAGTGGCGGTTGATTGTAGAAAGGAAGTGGAACCAAATGGCGTTTGAGGTACCGACGGAGACGACCGACTCGAGAGTACGGGAAGTTGTCCTGGGGACCGGAGACGTAAAGGTCGGTGGCGAGAACATCCTGCCCTTCTATCTCTGGGAAGGCGAGATGCCGAAGCGCCCGCTTATCGCCGTGGAGGTGTACGACGACAGTCCGAAGGATTGGCCTCCGGCGGTAGCTGAGCCGCTGGCGGACGTGCTTGCCGACCCCGTCGCGTGGGCGAAGAAGGCGCAGGACGAGTGGGGCGCGGACCTCATCGCGCTCCGCCTCAAGAGCACCGACCCGAAGGGCGAGGACAAGCCGGCTGGCGAGGCCGCCAAGACCGCCGCCGCGGTCGCTGACGCCGTCAGCATCCCTGTAATAGTGTACGGGTCCGAGGACGTGGACAAGGATGGAGACGTCCTCAAGGCCGTCGCCGCGGCTTGCGAGGGCAAGAACGTGGTTATGGGGCCCGCGAAAGAAGACAACTACAAGACGATCGGGGCCGCGGCGCTCGGCTACAACCAGACTGTCGCCGCGAAGTCACCGATCGACGTTAACCTTGCGAAGCAGTTGAACATCCTGCTGTCCAACCTGGGCGTGGACGTCGGCAAGATCATCGTCGACCCGACGACGGGCGCGCTGGGCTACGGCCTGGAGTACACGTACTCGATCATGGAGAGGTTCAAGATCGCAGCCCTGCGGCAGGACGACAGCATGACCCAGATGCCGCTGCTCGCTGATGTGGGGCCCGAGGCATGGAAGGCCAAGGAGGCCAAGGCCCCGGCATCGGACGAGCCGCAGTGGGGCGACGAGATGAAGAGAGGGGTCCTGTGGGAGGTCATTACCGCGACCAGCCTTCTGGTAGCGGGAGCGGACGTGATCATCATGAGGCACCCCGACGCCATAAAGACAGTCAAGACAGTGATCGGCGAGTTGATCGGCTAGGGTCCGAAGGACCGCAATCGAGGAGTTGAGTACAGTTGGATTTTGAAGAAAGGACTTCTTGTGAAGCATCCATAGAGATGCTCAAGAAGGCGGATGCAGAGGACTTGTCCACCGCGTTCAGCCGCACCGAGTCGTTGAAGGAGTGCACGATCGGCGCGAGCGGCATCTGTTGCAAGAACTGCGCGATGGGCCCTTGCCGCCTGACTCCGCCCAAGAAAGAGGGCGACCCGGAGAAGCGCGGTATCTGCGGCGCGACCCCCGAGGTCGTCGCGGCACGAAACTTCGTTCGCATGATCGCCGGCGGCTCTGCGGCCCACTCCGACCACGGGAGAGCCGTAGCGCACACGATGATCCTCGCCGCCAAGGGCGAGGCCGAAGGCTATGAGATAAAAGACCGCATCAAGCTGCTGGAGGTCGCGGCGGACCTGGGAATAGAGGTCGGCGACCGCCCGGTAGAGGAGATAGCTCTCGACGTGGGAGAGAAGTGCCTCTCGATGTTCGGCCAGCAGGAGGGCGAGCTCGAGTTCGGGCAGCGCGCTCCCGAGCCCCGCAAGGAGATCTGGCGCAAGCTGGGCATCTTCCCGCGCGGCATCGACCGCGAAGTGGTCGAGGCTATGCACCGCACTTCTATCGGCGTGGACCAGGAGATGGAGAACCTGCTCCTGCAGGGCTCCCGCTGCGCCCTGGCTGACGGATGGGGCGGTTCCATGATAGGGACGGAGCTCCAGGACATCATGTTCGGGACCCCGACCCCCCTGAAGTCGAGGATCAACCTGGGCGTGCTCGAGGAGGACCAGGTCAACATCATCGTGCACGGGCACGAGCCGCTCCTCTCGGAGATGATACTGCTCGCGGCCCAGAGCGAAGACCTGTTGAAGAAGGCGGAGGCCAAGGGAGCCAAGGGAATCAACATCGCCGGCATCTGCTGCACGGCGAACGAGATACTCTCCAGGCACGGCATCCCCATCGCGGGGAACGTGCTCCAGCAGGAGCTCGCCATCTTGACCGGCGCGGTCGATGCCATGGTCGTCGACGTGCAATGCGTCTACCAGGCGATAGGCGAACTCTCGCAGTGCTTCCACACCAAGATCATCACCACCAGCACCAAGGGCAAGATGCCTTTTGCCGAGTTCGTCGAGTTCCATGAAGAGACGGGACTGTCGATCGCCAAGAAGATCGTCGAGATGGCGATAGACAACTTCCCCAACAGGGGCAAGGTGGACATTCCCAAGCAGACCCAGGAGTTCATCGGCGGCTACGACCACGAATACATCAACTACATGCTGGGCGGCAGGTTCCGCGCATCCTACAGGCCTCTGAACGACGGCGTCATCGACGGGCGCATCAGGGGCGTCGTCGGCGTGGTCGGCTGCTCCAACCCCAGAGTCGCGCACGACAGCGTGACTGTTCGCGTCGTGAGCGAGCTGGTCGCCAACGGCTGCCTGGTGGTCATGACCGGCTGCGCGGCGCAGGCGGTGGCCAAGACAGGGCTCATGACCCCCGAGGTCGCTTACAAGGAAGGGGTCATGCCGCAGGGGCTCAGGGAGATCTGCGAGGCGGTCGGCATCCCGCCGGTGTTGCACGCGGGCTCCTGCGTCGACAACAGCCGCATCCTCATCGCGCTGACCGCGATGGCGAAGGAAGGCGGCCTGGGCGACGACATATCGGACCTGCCGGCGATCGGTTGCGCGCCCGAGTGGATGAGCGAGAAAGCCATCGCCATCGGCCAGTACTTCGTGGCCTCCGGCGCATCGGTCATATTCGGAGCCAGGTGGCCCACACTCGGCAGCAAGACGCTCACGGACTACCTGTTCGAGGGCTACCAGGAGATATACGGGAACACCTGGGGCTTTGAGCCCGACCCGGACAAGATGGTTGGCGCGCTGCTCTCCAAGATAGATAACAAGCGCGAGGCGCTTGGCATCCTCGGCAAGCGCGAGCGCGTCCTGTACGACATGGCCATGAGGCGTGAACTGAAGATCGAGTAGCCATCCCTGGTGGTTGACACTGAGTGACCGATACAAGGAGGAGTTTGGATGTCCAAGATAATCGCAAGTGGCGCAATCAGGGGCGCGCACGCCATCCACGACAGGGTGGCCGCGCGAATCGATGAGGCTCTGGAAAAACACGGGGAGAGCCAGGAGATAGGCTTCCCCAACACGGCATATTACCTGCCGATAATCTACGCGATGACCGGCGAGAAGGTCGAGACCCTGGCGGATTGCCCGCGCGTGATGAAGATAGCCGAGCAACTGCTGCCGCCGGTGCCATCCGAGAACATGTGGACCCCCTACCTGGGGCCCGCGCTCGACGCCGGCATGGCAACGCTCTTCATGGAAGAGATTGAAGAGGCCATCAAGTACGTTGACGGACCGAACCCTGTGGACGGCATCTGGCTGGGCGCCGCGGACGACGTGATCATGCGCGAGAGAGGCGTCGAGTTCGTCGACGGCTCGGCCCCCGGGTTCTGCGCGCTCGCCGGCTCCGCGCCCGACCCCGAGACCGCCGAGAAGATAGTCAAGGAGCTCCAGGAGAAGAACCTGTACGTGTGGACGAGCGGTAACTTCAACGGCACGACGGTCGCCGAGCAGCTCGAAAGCATCGGCGTCCAGCTCGGATGGGAGACCCGCATCGTGCCTTACGGCCACGAGATCGGGTCCGCCGTCTACTCGCTGGGGTTCGCGGCCCGCGCCGCCATGAGCTTCGGCGGGGCGCAGCCCGGCGACTACCGCAAGGTGCTGCTTTACAACAAGAACAGGATATTCGCGTTCGTGCTCGCCCTGGGCGAAGTCACGGATGAGTGGTACGCGAACGCGGCCGGCGCAATCAACTACGGGTTCCCCACGATAGCGGACACCCCGATACCGGAGATCCTGCCGACCGGCGTGTGCACCTACGAGCACGTCGTTTCCAACATCCCGCACGACCAGATCGTCCAGAAGGCGGTCGAGGTCCGCGGGTTGAAGATCCAGATCACCAAGGTCCCCATCCCGATGGCTTATGGCCCTGCTTTCGAGGGCGAGCGCATCCGCAAGGAGGACATGTACGTCCAGTTCGGCGGGAACATCACCCCGGCGTTCGAGTTCGTCGAGATGAAAGAGATGGACGAGGTCGAGGACGGCAAGATCACGGTCGTGGGTCCCGAGATAGACGACGTCGAGGCGGGCGCGGCGCTGCCGCTCGGAATCGTGATACACGCGGCCGGCCGCAAGATGCAGGAGGACTTCGAGTCCATCCTCGAGCGCCAGTGCCACCACCTGATCAACGGAGCCGAGGGCATCTGGCACATGGGCCAGCGCGACATCGTGTGGACGCGCATCAGCAAGAAGGCGCAGGATAAAGGCTTCAAGATCCGCGACTACGGCGAGATACTGCACGCCAAGCTGCTGGGCGAGTTTCCCGCCATCGTGGACAAGGTCGAGGTAACCCTTTATACCAACGAGAAGGACTGCGCGGAGTGGCTCGCCAAGGCACGCGAAAGGTACCAGGTCCGCGACGAGCGCACGGCTGGCATGACCGATGAGACCACCGACATCTTCTACTCGTGCACTCTGTGCCAGTCCTTCGCTCCCACGCACGTCTGCGTGGTCACACCCGAGCGCCTCGGGCTGTGCGGCGCCTACAACTGGCTCGACTGCAAGGCGGCCTACGAGATCGACCCGACCGGCCCGAACCAGCCGATCCCGAAGGGCGACGTCATCGACGAGGCCAAGGGGCAGTGGAAGGCGGTCAACGAGTTCGTCTGGAACAACTCCGGCCAGAAGCTGGAAGTGTTCAACGCCTACACGATGATGGAAGACCCCATGACTTCATGCGGGTGCTTTGAGTGCATCGTGGCGTTCCTGCCCATCGCCAACGGCGTGATGATAGTGAACCGCGAGTTCACCGGCAAGGAGACCCCGTGCGGCATGTCGTTCTCGACGCTGGCGGGCTCAGTCGGCGGCGGAAACGTGACCCCGGGCTTCGTAGGCATCGGCAAGGTGTACATCACCTCCAAGAAGTTCATCAGCGCGGACGGCGGGTTCCACCGCATCGTCTGGATGCCGAAGGAGCTCAAGGAGACACTGCACGAGCATATGCAGAAGCGGGCCGAGGACCTCGGCACCCCGGACTTCCTCGACAAGATCGCTGACGAGACGGTCGGAGTGACCGAGGAAGAGATCCTGCCGTTCCTGACAGAGAAGGAGCACCCGGCGCTGACGATGGACCCGATGCTGGGATAGAGAATGAACACCCTCACCCCAACCCTCCCCTGGCGGGGGAGGGGACCGGGCGGAGAGTTATCACTGAGTCAACAGATAGACACGATGAAAGGAGTAGGGAGATGGCACTGAGCGGTCTCGATATTTTCAAGCTGCTCCCCAAGACGAACTGCGGTGATTGCAAGCTTCCGACCTGCCTGGCGTTCGCCATGAAGCTGGCCGGCGGACAGGCCAAGCTCGAGGATTGCCCGCACGTGTCCGACGAGGCGAAGGAAGCCCTCGCGGAAGCAGCGGCGCCGCCGGTCAGGGGAGTTATAGTCGGCCAGGGAGCCAAGGAGTTCAAGACCGGTGAGGAGCTCGTGCTTTTCAGGCACGAGAAGAGGTTCGTGAACCCGACGGGCATGGGCGTCATGATCTCGGACGCGCTCTCGGACGATGAGGTCAAGGCGAAGGTCGACGCGGTCAATGCCGACGCGTGGGAGAGGGTAGGGCAGCACCTCGAGGTGAAGCTGATCGCCCTCAAATGCGAGTCCGGCGACGCGGGCAAGTTCAAGGACTTTGCGGGCAAGGTGGCCGGCATGACAGAGTGCGCGCTGATGCCCATGACAGAGGACCCGGCAGTGATGACCGCCGCGGTCGAGGCGATCGGCGACAAGAACCCGCTGCTCTACTGCGGGACCGCCGCCAACCTGGACGCGATGGGCGCGCTCGCCAAGGACAAGGGGCTTCCGCTGGTCCTCAAGGGCGACAGCCTTGACGCTCTCGCGGAGCTGTCAGACAAGGCGACGGGCATGGGGCTGAAGGACCTCATCCTCGACCCGGGAACCCGCACTTTCAAAGAAACCTTCGCGGCGCTGGTGGCCATAAGGCGAGGCGCCCTGAACACCAAGTTCAAGGCGTTCGGTTTTCCGCTGATCGCGTTCCCGTGCGACGAGACCGACGACAAGTTCGTCGAAGGCGCGCACGCGGGCGTCTACATCGCCAAGTACGCGGACATCGTCGTACTGTCCGAGGCCGACGCGTGGCTGCAGTACCCGCTGCAGGTGGAGATCCAGAACGTCTACACCGACCCGCAGAAGCCGATGGCCGTCGACAGCAAGTTCTACGAGATCGGCAGCCCGGGCCCGGATTCCCCCGTGATGGTGACCACCAACTTCTCGCTGACGTACTTCATAGTGTCGGGCGAGGTCGAGTCGTCGAAGGTGGACGCCTGGCTGGGCATCGTGGACTCGGAAGGGCAGTCGGTACTGACGGCCTGGGCGGCGGGCAAGTTCGTCCCCGACGTCATCGCCAAATTCATCAGCACCTCCGGCATCACCGAGAAGGTGAACCACCGGAAGCTGATCATCCCCGGGTACGTGGCGCAGATATCGGGCGAGCTCGACGAAGAGCTCCCCGACTGGGAGATCCTGGTCGGGCCGCGTGAGGCGGCTGACATCTCGACTTACCTGCGCAATTACGTGGATGCCAAGTAGAGAAGGTTGTAAGACTAACAGGAGGAGCAAATGATCGTAACGAAACAGAAGGCCTTTGAGGCTATCCTCAAAGAGCTAGAGGACGCCAACAGCGTCTTCCTGGTCGGTTGCGGCGATTGCGCCACCGTCGCCCAGACGGGCGGCGAGGACCAGATCAAGGAGATGTCCGAGAAGCTCACGGCGGAGGGCAAAGAGGTGACCGGCAACGTGGTCATGGAGACCGGCTGCCACGAGCTCGACGTCAAGAAGGAGTTTCGCGCGCACAAGGACGAGGTCGCAAAAGCCGACGCCATCCTGTGCATGGGATGCGGAGCGGGCGTCCAGTCTACGCGCGACGCGACGGAGAAGCCCTGCTTCCCCGCGAACGACTCCCTCTTCCTCGGCAACGTGATGCGTGTGGGACAGTTCGAGGAAAAGTGCCGCCTATGCGGCGACTGCATCCTCGACATGACCGGCGCCATCTGCCCGGTCACGCGCTGCCACAAGGGCATACTGAACGGCCCGTGCGGCGGGACGAACGACGGCAAGTGCGAAGTGGACCCGGAAAAGGACTGCGCGTGGACCCTCATCTATCAGCAGCTCGAGAAAGAGGGCAAGCTGTCCAAGATGAAAGAGTACCAGCCGCCCAAGAACTGGAACCCCGTCCTGAGGCCCGGTCGACTCGTGATCGAGCGCGAGAAGGGCGGTGAATAGAATGAGCGTAGAGAAAGTATGGGAAGAACTGAAAGTAAAGAACGCCAAGCCTTCTATTCAGGAGGTACTGGATAGCGGCAAGTTCCTGGTGTCGGGCGAGATCGGACCCCCCAAGGGCCCGGACATCGAAGAGGTCATTGAGAACGTGGACCTGCTCAAGGACAAGGTCCACGCGATGAACATCACCGACAACCAGAGCTCGGTGATGAGGTACCCGTCGCTCGCGACGGCGCTCATCATCCTCGAGAGGGGCGGCGAGCCGAACCTGCAGGTCACGTGCCGCGACCGCAACCGCATGTCGCTCGAGAACGAGATGCTGTTCGCGTATACGCGGGGCGTCCGCAGCGTCCTGTGCCTGACCGGCGACTCGGTCCCGACCGGCGACCACAAAGAGTGCAAGGCGGTCTTCGACCTCGAGTCGGTACAGCTCCTCAACATGATCCGCGCGATGGAGGAGGGCAAGGACCTGGGCGGAAACGAGATGAACGCCCCGGTGGCCTTCTACAAGGGTGCCATCGTAACACCCGAGGCAATCCCCATCGAGCCCCAGCTCATCAAGTTCGAGAAGAAGGTCGAAGCGGGGGCCGCGTGGTTCCAGACCCAGGCGATCTACGACATGGACAACTTTGCGAAGTTCATGAAGATCGCCCGTCAGTATCCCATCAAGATGCAGGCGGGCCTGGTGCTGCTCACCAGCGCCGGTATGGCGAAGTACATGAACAAGAACGTGCCGGGCGTCTTCGTGCCCGACGACCTGATCGAAGAGCTCTCGGGTGCCGAGAAGGGCAAGGCCATCGACGTCGGCATAGCGATCATGGCGCGGCACATCAAGCGCATCCGCGAGGAAGGCCTGGCCGACGGCGTGCACATCATGGCGATCGGCAAAGAAGGCGTAGTCCCGCGGATACTGGAAGAGGCAGAGCTCGATATTAACGCTCTGTAGAGCATATGACGTTCGAGCCGGGGTTCGCGATGATCGCCATCGGTAGCCTGCCGCACATCGACGTGGAAGCTGCCACGAGGTTGATGCTGGATGCATTTCCGGAGGTTGCCTCATGGCCGCAGCTGCCGAGGCTCTCCTTCAGAGAGAACATGTACGCCCAGTATTCCGAGGGGATGCCGGGCATACGAGTGGACGCGGACGGAAAGCGCATATGGTTCCAGATGGACGATGCGCTGGCCGCCGAGATGGAGGAGTTCTACCAGGCGGTCATCGACGAGGACCTCGAGAGGTTCCGGATCAGCCGTGACTACGCGGCTGGTCTTGACTTGCTACTGGGAGGCGCATTCGCGGACGAGCTCGCGGGGCGTCCCTACGTGAAGGGTCACGTGACCGGGCCCATATCCTACGGGCTCACGGTGACCGACCAGAACAAGAGGGCGAGCCTCTACGACGAAAGCCTCGAACAGGCGATTACCAAGGCCCTTACGCTCAAGGGCAGATGGCAGAGCCGCGAGCTGAGGCGCGCGGCCCCGGGGGCGAGCGTGGTCATCTTCTACGATGAACCCTACCTGCACTCGGTGGGGTCCGCCCTCATCAGCGTGAGCCGCGAGCAGGTCGTGAACGACATCAAGGAATGTCTGGACGGCTGCGGCGCGGACATCACCGGCGTGCACTGCTGCGGGAACACAGACTGGTCGCTCGTGTTCGCAACGGGCGTGGACGTGGTCCATTTCGATGCGTACGAGTACATGGAGCCGTTCGTGGCTTACGATGCCGAGATTGGCGAGCACCTGGAGCGCGGAGGCTCGATCGCCTGGGGTATCGTTCCCAAGGACGAGAGCGTGCTCACGGTGGGCTCGGACGAACTGGTGAGAATGCTCGAGGACGGTTTCGACGTCCTCGAGAAGCGAGGGATCGACAGGGCATTGCTGGCACGGAGGTCGATGGTTTCACCGTCGTGTGGCCTGGGGTCGGCGACCGAGGAAGTCGCGGAGAGGGCGCTTGTGCTCACGCGAGAGGTGTCCGAGGCGATGCGGGCGAGGTACTCGTAGGTGAGCCAGAGAGCGGGGTCCGCGGACAGGATGCCGAGGTGGCTGCTCCGCCCGGTGAGGTGCGGGCCGTCCCTGCAGAAAGTGGAAGGGCTTTTGGCCGATGGGCGGCTCAACACGGTCTGCGCGGGCGCGAAGTGCCCCAACCGCGGGGAATGTTACTCGGCGGGCACCGCGACCTTCATGATCATGGGGGACCGCTGCACGAGGGACTGCGGGTTCTGCGCGGTACGGAGCGGGGGGGTCATGCCCCTCGACCCGGGTGAGCCCAGGAGGCTCGCGATGGCGGCAGCCGAGATGGGCCTCGAGCACGTAGTGGTGACCTCGGTGACGAGGGACGACCTGCCGGACGGGGGCGCCGGGCAGTTTGCCGCAACCGTCGAGGCGGTAAGGGACGAACTGCCGGGCGCCACGGTCGAGGTGCTGGTGCCTGACTTCGGCGGTAGTGGGAAGGACGTGGATACGGTCATCGACGCGAGGCCGGACGTCTTCAACCACAACGTGGAGACGGTGAAGCGCCTGTATCCTGATGTCCGGCCGCAGGCGGATTACGCGAGGTCGCTCGCGGTGCTGGAACGGGCCGCCCGGGCGGGCCTGCCGACCAAGAGCGGTTTCATGGTCGGGCTGAGCGAGAGCGGGCAGGAGGTCTCCGAACTCATGGGGGACCTGCGTCGGTCAGGCTGCGTCATGCTGACCGCGGGACAGTACCTGCGGCCGTCGCAGGCGAACCTGCCGGTGGCCCGGTACTGGGAACCGGGGGAGTTCAACGCGGTGGAAGCCGAGGCTCTCGAGATGGGGTTCGAAGCGGTGGCGTCGGGCCCGCTGGTGCGAAGCTCGTACTTCGCGCATGAGATGCTCGAGAAGCGCAAGAGCGCTTCGTAGCGCCGGCGTCTCGCCGGCAGGGATAGTCGAAAATATTTGACATGTTGGAGATGGCAAGGAGGTAGAGATGTACATCATCGCCGAGAAGGTCAACGTGATCACCACGAAGATCAAAGAGGCCATGACCGCTCGCGACAAGGGGCCCATCCAGGAAATGGTGAAGCTCCAGCTCGAGGGCAAGCCCGACTGCATAGACATCAACCTCGGGCCCGCGACCAAGAACGGCCCCGAGATCATGCAGTGGATGGTCGAGACGATCGAGGAAGCAACAGACCTTCCCCTTTCGCTGGACACCATGAACATGGACGCGATGGAGGCGGGGCTCGAGGTCGGCAAGAACCCCAAGATAGTCAACTCCATCTCGAGCGTGAGTGAGCGCATGGACAGGCTCATCCCGCTCGTGCTGAAGCACAAGGCCAAGGCAGTTGGCCTGTGCACCAGCGAGGCAGGCGTGCCCCGCGACGCGGAGGAGCGCGTGACCAACGGGTACAACCTGATGATGGCGTTCGAGGCGGCCGGGATCGGCCACGATGACTACTGGATCGACCCGATCGTCCTCCCCGTGGGCGTGGCGCAGGACCAGGTCCACGCGCTGGTGGACGCGACCCAGATGTTCAGCGAGCTTCCCGAGAAGCCCCACCTGGTGTGCGGGCTTTCGAACGTCAGCAACAAGGCCGGCCTCACGACCGAGAACGCGGAGTTCGTGAACAGGATCTACCTGGCGGTGCTGATGGGGCACGGCATGGACGCGGCGATCGTCGACCCTAACGACGAAAAACTGATGGCGGTCGCGCGCATGGAGAGCCCGGAGTACGCCTGGGCGCAGATCGCGGAGGGTCTGAAGGAAGGCGAGCTCGACCTGAACGACCCCGTGCAGGTAGCGATCAAGAAGACCGTGAAGCTCTTCCACGAGGAGACGCTCTTCGCGGCCAGTTACCTCGAGTTGTAAACGCAAAAAAGGGACAGGCACCTTTTTGCGTTTCCTGAATTGAAGAGGGATGGGTTTCACCCATCCCTCTTCTTATATTCGGAATTCCCAGTCTTCTTTTAACTGGCCTGCTTTCGAAATAACCCTGCTAACTGCCGAGCAGCTCATTCCCAGGTATACTGCTATCTCTTTCATGCTGTAACGGTACTCGAGATATGCTTTGAGGATTGCGGCGTTTCGACAGTCTTTGCTGGTGCAATATTCAAAGATGCTCATTAGATCAGGCCGACCTTTACTCCTTTCAACAGCCTCCCTCAAGCGCTCACAGACGAAATCTGTGTAGAGGTTCCTCGCAAGCGAGATTTCTTCGGCGAACATACCAAGAACACGGTCGTAGGTTAGGTAATGGGGTGAAGGTTCAATGCCGGCTAGCGCTTTGTAACTGCTCCACTGCCAGTCCTTAGGATGGCTGACAAAGCCATCTTTCACGGGATTCAATGCCATGTACCGAAGTAACTCCATAAAATGGTTCTCTTGGACAATCAAAGGCGAATGGTACCTTCCCTGGAGTACGTGCCCGATGTTCCCGTACTTCTTGTTGAACGTGGTTGTGTAGGCTCCGTTGATCGCGTGCATTCCCTCTGAGAGGCCGCCATGCGGTGTCTCGAGAAGCAGGTGATAGTGGTTCCCCATCAGACAATATGAATGACAGAGCCAGGAGTGCTTGGAGATGACGAAGGAGAGGAGGTTCAGAAAGTACGTCCGATCACTGGTCTCACGGAATATGTTTTGCTTATTGTTGCCTCGCGTGAAGACGTGATGTAACGCGTTTGGCGATTGCAGTCGAGCTTGCCGCATTTGAAGCCCAGCATACCAAAGCAGTGCAAGCATATCAAGGTGTTCCACTCGTATTAGCGAGTGGCACCGGAAAAACGCAAAAAGGTGCCTGTCCCTAATTTGCGTTTAGGTCCTCGACCACCGATACGTTACCGAGGATCTTGATCGGGCTTGGCTCGTCGGGGTTGACGCCGGGCTCGTAGCCGAACGCGTCTTTCACGACCTGGCGCGCGAGCCTGTAGAGTTGGCGCAGGGGTATCTCGGCGGGGCATATCGCCTCGCACATCCCGCAATCGATGCAGCGGTCGGCCATGTCCACCGCGCGTATGAGGTGGAATATCGGGATATCCGGAGGCTTGCTCTCGGGGCCGACGATGTCCGGATTGTCGAGCGCGCACTCCTTGCAGTAGCACATCGGGCAGATGTTCCGGCAGCCCATGCACTTGATGCAGCGCGAGAAGCTGTCCAGCCAGAACGCCAGGCGCTCGTCGGCATCCTCGGCGACCGCTTCGGGCACGGGAGAGGCCTCCGTGGGGCTCGCGAGCGCGGCGGCGATGGCGATGTCCTCGGGGGTGAACGGGTGGTCGCACCCGCAGGCATCGGCAACCGCCTGCGAGCAGGGCACGCCCAGAAGCACAAGCCGCTCCGGCTCGATCTGGTTGTGCTTCGCGAGCTCAACGATCATCCGCCTGTCGCATTCCCTGACCGGGACGGCCAGGTTTCCCTCCAGCAGCGGCAGCAACATTATCGCGAACGAGGCCATCGGGTAACGGACGTCTCCCGCGTAAAGGCTGTCAATCTTCGGGTCATCAGCGCTCTTCACTACGCGGGGCACGAGCTCGCCGTCCCGCACGGTCAGGACCACAGCCGCAGCCGCTTTCCCACTCTCCAGCGATTCTCTGACCGCTTTCGCGGCAGCCTTCTCGGCAGGGCCGCTCTCCCACTCGCCGACCGCGATCTTGAGGGGCTCACCGCCGGCAGCCTTCTCCGCAACCGGCCGCTTCGTCGACAGCGCCAGCGGCGACTTGCCCGCAGCGCGCACCTGCTCGGTGAACGAAGTGATCAAGTCCTGGAACTTCGCGCCCTCCGCCGCGCTCACCCACTCGAGCCTGATGCGCCGCTCGTCGATGCCCACCGCCGACAGCAGGTCCTTGATGACCCTGAAGCGCTTCGCGGTCATGTAGTTGCCCTTGTCGTAATGGCAGTCGCCGATATGGCAGCCCGCGATCAGCACGCCGTCGATGCCCTCCTGGAACGCTTTGAGGACGAAGTAGGGTGAGATCGTCCCGGTGCACATCACCCTGATGTCGACCACGTTGGGCGGGTACTGCAGCCTGGACACGCCCGCCAGGTCCGCTCCAGCGTACGAGCACCAGTTGCAGAGGAACGCGAGTATCCTCACGTCCTTGGCGGGCGCCTGCTCGTCTGCTTTCACTTCGACGGCCACTGCGGTCTCGTCTGCCATCTGCGTTCTTCCTTTGGTCAGGGTCTCCGGCCGGCGGGACGCCGGCGCTACGCCAAGGTCCGTGACTTCTTAAAGGACAGCCCCGCTCGGTTTCGCGGCGCGGGGCTGCACTCTGTCTATTTAGCTTTCACCTTCGCGGCGCTGACCTTGAACTCCGGCACCTTGGACACGGGGTCCACCGCGTTGTTGGTCAGCATGTTCGCGGCCGCCTCCACGTAGTGGAACGGCACGAAGATCACGCCGTTGGGCATCCTCTCGGTCACCATCGCCTCTATGTCGATCTCGCCGCGCCGCGTGCTGACCACGACTTCCTTGCCCGTCTCGATGCCATACTTCTCCGCGTCGTCGGGGCTGATCCAGACCTTGCCGTGCGGGTCGATCTCGTTGATGCCCTCGGACTTCCGGGTCATCGTGCCCGTGTGGTACTGCCAGAGCACGCGGCCGGTGGTAAGCACCAGGGGGTAATCGGCGTCGGCCTGCTCGGCCGGAGCCTTGTACGGCACCGGGCAGAACCAGCCCTTGCCCCTGGTGAAGTACTTGGTGTGCAAAATAGGCGTCCCGGGGTGCTCGGCATCCGGGCAAGGCCAGTGCAGGGTGATGCCAGTATCGAGCCTCGCGTGGCTGATGCCCGCGTACTGCGGGGTCAGGCTCGCGATCTCGTCCATCACCGCAGCCGGCTCCACGTTCGCCATCTCGTAGCCCATGCGCTTTGAGAGGTCGGCGATTATCTCGTTGTCTCCTCGCGCCTCGCCCGGGGCCTCGACGGCCTTGCGGACCCGTTGCACGCGCCTGTCGGTCGCGCTGAAAGTTCCCTCTTTCTCAGCGAACGACGCCGCCGGCAGCACCACGTCCGCGAGCTCGGCAGTCTCGGTCAGGAATATGTCCTGGACCACCAGGAAGTCGAGCTTGTTGAGCGCTTCTTCCGCGTGGTGGATATTGGCGTCGGACAGCATCGGGTTCTCGCCGATTATGTACATCGCTTTGAGGTCGCCCGCAGCCGCCGCGTCTATCATCGCGGTGGCGGTGAGGCCCGGCTCGGAGGGCAGCTCCACGCCCCAGGCCTTCTCGAACTCCTTGCGCACCTCGGCGTCCGACACCGACCGGTAGCCGGTGAACACGTTGGGAAGCGCGCCCACGTCGCAGGCGCCCTGAACGTTGTTCTGCCCGCGAAGCGGATTAACGCCCGCGCCTGGCTTGCCGATGTTGCCAGTGAGCATCGACAGGTTCGCGACCGTCACCACGTTGTCGGTGCCCGTGGTGTGCTGGGTGATGCCCATCGCGTACACGATCGCCGCGCAGTCGGCGGCGGCGAAAGTGCGAGCCGCCTCACGGATGTCATCAGCAGCGACGCCCGTGATCTCCGCGGCTTTCTCGGGCGTATAGTCCTTGACCATCTCGGCCAGCTCTTCGAAGCCCTCGGTGCGCTCCGCGACGAACTCCTTGTCGTAGAGGCCCTCCTCGATTATCACGTTCATCATCCCGTTCAGCAGGGCGACGTCCGTGCCGGGCATGTGCTGCAGCCACCTGTCGGCATAGAAGCACAGCCGGATGTGCCTGGGCTCCGCGACTATCAGCTTGCAGTCGTTCTGCATGACTGCTTTCTTGATGCGCAGGCCGATGATCGGATGAGCCTCAGTGGTATTGGAACCTATGACCAGGATCGCGTTGGCTTCCTCCAGGTCGTCTATCGTGTTGGTCATCGCTCCCGAGCCGAACGTTTTCGCCAGACCGGCGACTGTTGGAGCGTGTCACAACCGGGCGCAGTGATCGACGTTGTTCGTGCCGATCACCGCGCGGGTGAACTTCTGAACGAGGTAGTTGTCCTCGTTCGTGGCCCGGGCGGAGGATAAGACCCCGATGGCATCGGCGCCCTCCTTCTTCTTGATAGCCCCGAGCTTCTTGGCGATGAGGTCGAGCGCGTCGTCCCACTCGGCCTCGACGAACTTCTTTCCCTTGCGGATGAGGGGCTTCGTCAGCCGCTCATCGCTCGCGATGAAGTCGTACCCGAAGCGGCCTTTCACGCACAGGTTGCCCTGCCCCGAACCGACCATCTTGGGCGAGGTCACTTCGGCGACCTTGTTGTCGATCACGTGGAGGTCGAGTTGGCAGCCGCAGCCGCAGTACGCGCAGGTGGTGCGCGTCACCCAGTTGTCCAGGCCGAGCGCCTCCATCATGTCTTCCTCGGACATCTTGAAGTAGGCGCATGCGTTGCGCAGCATGTCGCGAGCGGCGATGCGGCCGGTGCCCTCGTAAGGCCTGGCCTTGATCGCGCCCGTCGGGCAGGTCGATATGCACTGCCCGCAGAACTCGCACGGGGTCTCCTGCATGTCCTTATCGAACGGCGTCCCGGGGATCGCCTTGAAGCCGCGGTTCACGAAGTCGTACACGCCGACACCCTGCACCTCGCGGCAGATCCTGATGCAGCGGCCGCACATGATGCACTTGTTGTAGTCGCGCATCACGAACGGGTTTTCGACGTGCTCCACGTATTCGTGCTTCTCGCCCACGAAGGGGCTCTCGGTGATGCCGTACCGGTTGGCGAGCTCCTGCAGCTCGCAGCGCCCGGACTTGGTGCAGCCCTGGCACTCCATCTCGTGGTCCGAGAGCAGCAGCTCGACGAGCGTCTTGCGTATCCGCTCGAGCTCCTCCGTAGTGGTCTTGACGACCATCCCGTCGGTCGCCTCCGCGTAACACGCGGGGAGCAGACCCCTGGCGCCTTCCACTTCCACCAGGCACAGGCGGCACGCGCCGTACGGCTGCATCCTGGGGTCGTAGCACAGCGTCGGGATGTATATGTCCGCGGCTTTCGCCATGTCCAGTATCGTGGAGCCCTTCGGGCCCGTGCATTCGGTCCCGTCGATCTCCACTTTTATCTCTTCCACTTCCAACCTCCCGTCAGACAAGGTCATATGGTCTTACTCTGCGACGATCGATTCGGACGGGCAGCGCGACAGGCACATCTTGCACCTGATGCACGCCTCGGCGTCGATCACGTGTGGCTGTTTCTTCTCGCCCGTTATGGCTTCAGTCGGGCATACCTTCACGCACGCCCCGCAGCCCGTGCAGGTCTCCGCGTCGATGCTCAGGGTTATGAGCGCGGGGCACGAACCGGCGGTGCACTTGTGGTTGAAGATATGGTCCTCGTACTCGTTCTTGAAATACCGCAGCGTGGTGAGGACCGGGTTGGGGGCGGTGCCTCCCAGCGCGCAGAGGCTCGACGCCATGATGTCGGAGGCGAGCGTCTGCAGCATGTCGATATCCTCAGGCTTGCCCTCACCGGCGCAGATGCGCTCGAGGATCTCGAGCATCCTCTTGGTCCCGATGCGGCACGGCGTGCACTTCCCGCAAGATTCGTCCTGCGTGAACGAGAGGAAATAGCGCGCCAGGTCCACCATGCAGGTGCGGTTGTCGGCGACGATCATGCCCCCCGAGCCGATGATGGCCCCGGCCGCGGTGATCTGGTCATAGTCGACCTGGGTGTCGAGCTTGCTCTCGGGCAGGCATCCTCCGGACGGCCCGCCCATCTGGACGGCCTTGAACTCCCTGCCGCCGGCGATGCCGCCGCCGACGTCGAAGATGACCTGCTTGAGCGTGTAACCCATCGGCACCTCGGCGAGGCCGGTGCGGCGCACCTTCCCTGCAAGGCAGAAGACCTTGGTCCCCTTGCTCTTCTCGGTGCCTATCGCCGAGTACGCGGCGCTGCCGTTGTTGATTATCCAGGGGATGGCGGCGAAGGTCTCGACGTTGTTGATGTTGGTCGGCTTGCCCCAGAGGCCGGAGTTCGCCGGGAACGGCGGGCGCGGGCGAGGCATGCCGCGCTTGCCCTCCATGGAGGCCATCATCGCGGTCTCCTCGCCGCAGACGAACGCCCCGGCGCCTTTCTTGACCCTCACATCGAATTCCCAGTCGGTGCCGAAGATGTTCTTGCCCAGGTAGCCTTTCTCGTGGCACTCCCTGATGGCGATGTCCAGCCTGCTGAGCGCGAGCGGGTACTCGGCGCGGCAGTAGATGTAGGCCTGGCGCGCCCCGATGGCGAAGCCCGCCAGTATCATGCCCTCCAGCACCGAGTGCGGGTCGCCCTCCAGGACGCTGCGGTCCATGAACGCGCCCGGGTCGCCTTCGTCGGCGTTGCATATCAGGTACTTGTCCTCACCGGGCGACTTTCTCGCGAAGCCCCACTTGGTCCCGGTGGGGAAGCCGGCGCCGCCCCTGCCCCGTATCCCGGAGGCGGAGACCTCGTCGATGACCTCCTCGGGGGTCATGCCGGTAAGGGCCCGGCGGGCCGCCTCGTAGCCGCCGATCTCGATGTACTCGTCGATGCTCTCGGGGTTGATCTTCCCGCAGTTGCGAAGCACAACGCGGTGCTGGTTCTCAAGGAAGTCGCCCTCGTGGGCAGTCGGGTCATCACTGTCCTTGATCACCCAGTCCTCGATGACCTGGCCCTTTGCGACGTGCTCGTCCAGCAACTGAGGCACTTTCTTGGCGGTCATGTCGCCATAGATGACCGAGCCGCCCGCGGAGTCGAATATCTCGATGACGGGCTCCTTGAAGCAGTAGCCCATGCACCCCGCGAAGTCGAGGTCGACGTCGTAGTCCCCGCCCTTCACGGCGTCCTCGAGCGCGTCCTTCACGGCGGTCGCGCCGGCGGCGATGCCGCAGGTGCCGTATCCGAGGACGAGCTTGTACTTGTGTCCGTTTTCAGCCATCTCTACTCTTCCTCTTCTTGTGAGCCGGAGTCTCCGACGTATTTCTTCAGGATCTTCTTGATGCCGGTCGGCTTGAGCTTGCCGTGGGTGTCGTCACCCACGACCATGATGGGAGCCAGCGCGCAGGCGCCCAGGCACATCACGGATTCCAGGGTGAACCTGTTGTCAGGAGTCGTCTCGCCTTCCTTGATGCCCAGCTGGTTGATGACCTCGTCGCTTATCTGGGTCGCGCCTGCGACGTGGCATGCGGTCCCGTGACAGACCCTGATGAGGTATTCGCCGATCGGCTTGAGCCGGAACTGCGAGAAGAACGTCGCGACGCCGTAGAGCTGGCTGAGCTGGTAGCCGGCCCGCTTCGCGAGCTCCCTCATGACGTCCTCGTCGAGGTAGCCGTAGGCGTCCTGGGTCTCTTGGAGGAGCGGGATGAGGGCGCCTTTCTCCTGGCCGTATTTCTCTACGATCTCATCGACGGGGCCCAGGTCGCTCACGTCCGCGAACCTGTTGTTGCACGTGCATTCCTTGGCCATGTGTCCCCCCTAGTTTCCGGGCCACCGCGAACATCGGGCCCGGTTTTCCTCGCGCGGGTCGTCCACGGGGTTTTCCAGCATGTTCCGCCGGAATCGGATACCCGGCGCCGTGAACGGACAGCGACATTATGCGAAAGCAATTCAGATGGAGCTTGCAGCTATATTCTGAAACGGAAGCACGCCTGGCGATGCCCGCGGCTTCTCGACCTGCATCGGTTTATCCATCCTGCGCAATTATATGATATTTCAAGCCACTGTTTCAGCCTATGAGGCATGTCAAGAAGGGGGTCGGGCAATTTTCACCCGTCTTTTCATCTGTGGTGCGTTGCGCGGGCGCCGGATGACCTGGAATGGAGCAACAAAGGCTGTGTCCACGTCGTTAGTGCATAATGTGAACCAGTGAAGCAGCCAAAGAGGTGCACATGGACGAGCCGTACTCGGAGAGGATATACAGGGCCGTGATCGAGCCCGCCGGGCTCTCGTGTTACAGCGTGGTTATCGGGGAGAGCGACCTCTATATCTGTACGCAGAAGAATCATTCCGCTGAAGCGGGTGAATCCCTCATGCGGCACCGCGCGGGGCTCGAGGAGTATCTGGCCCGGCATCTTACCTTCGGCACCTCCTTCAAGCCGGTTCCGGTCGCCTCGGAGGCGCCCCCCATCGTCACAGCCATGGCCACGGCAGCCGAAGCATGCGACGTCGGCCCAATGGCTTCGGTGGCAGGCGCGGTCGCCCAGTTCGTGGGGACAGACCTGCTCGGGCTTTCAGGCCGGGTCATCGTCGAGAACGGTGGTGACCTCTTTCTCGCGGGCGGAGGCCCGACGAAGGTCAGGATCTTCGCGGGCGCCGGCTCCCCGGGCGTGGACGTCCTCGTGGAGGACGCCCCGGAAGGCGTGGGCCTGTGCACCAGCAGTGCGACGGTCGGGCCGTCGATCTCGCTGGGCGCCGCCGACGCGGTCACCGTCCTGGCGCGGACTGCAACCCTCGCCGATGCCGCCGCGACCGCGATCGGCAATGTGGTGCTTGTCCCCGACGACATCGAAAACGGGCTCCAGATGGCCTCGCGGCTCGACGGCGTGTCCGGTGCGGTGGTATTACTGCAGGGTTCGATGGGCGTGTGGGGAAAAGTTGAGATAGTGTGACGCGCGGCGCTGTGGTAGCGCGCTGGTATAATCAGTTCAAGCCGGTCACGCGCCGGCACTCTCGAGAACGACAAGAGGACAGCTTGGAACATAAGGCAAACAGCTGGGGTGGCCCAACGCCCCGGGCGGGACGACAAGGCCAGGTCCAGCTCCCAAACGGGCAGCTGCCACCGCCACCGCCACAACATCAACCCGGACAGTATCCCTACGCGCCCTATCCCGGCTATCAGTACGGCCAGCCGCCCGGCCCGCCTCCGGAGACCAGGAAGAATGCCCTCATGCGCAGGGTGGGCCTCGTCGGAGCGAGCGCGTTCCTGCTGATACCGTTCTTCATCCTGCTCGGGATATTCATGCTCCTCGTCTTCGTGGGGCGCCCCTACATCGTTCACGGGCAGTCGATGCAGCCGACGATCCACGACGGCGATCGGGTCTTCGTGGTCCCATTCCGGGGCAACACCACGCCCAGCCGCGAGGACGTCGTCGTTCTCAAGGAAATCGCAGGCAGCCCCGACATGCTCATCAAGCGAGTGGTAGCCATCGGTGGAGACCGCGTGCGGGTCGAGAACGGCGACATCATCGTCAACGACAAGTACGTCCACAAGAGCACCAACCACTTCATCACCGAGCCGATGACCACCATCGTGCCGGACAACTATGTCTTCGTGATGGGCGACAACGAGGGGCACTCCTATGATTCGAGGACCTTCGGGCCCGTGTCGGAGAGCCACGTCGTGGGAAAGGCGCTGGCCATCTTCTGGCCGATTTCTGACATCAAACATCTCTGAAGGCCGGGGGAGCGGGGATGGCGGAGAAGAAACTCACCAGGGGCGAGGCCGCCGAGGCTGAACGCCTGCGCAAAGAGATCAATAACCACATCTATCGATACTCCGTGCTCGACAGCCCTGTCGTGAGCGACGCCGAATACGACGAGCTCTACCGCGGGCTGCAGGGCCTGGAGGAACAGCACCCCGAGCTCATAACCCCTGACTCTCCGACACAGCGCGTCGGCCCGCCTCCTGCCGCGGGGTTCAGCGAGGTCAGGCATCGCGGCAGGATGATGAGCCTCGACAACGCGATATCCGCGGAGGAGCTGGAAGCTTTCGACCAGCGGGTCCACAAGGGCCTGGGGCCGGAGGCGGAGCCGGTCGAGTACGTCTGCGAGCTGAAGATGGACGGCATCGCGGTCGCCCTGACCTACGAAGGCGGATTGCTGACCCAGGGCGCCACCAGGGGTGATGGAGAGGTCGGCGAAGACATCACGCCGAACCTGAGGACCGTGCCGGTCATCCCGTTGCGCCTGATGTCCGACGCCGCACCGGCCACCCTGGAGGTGATCGGCGAGGTGTACATGCCCGAGGCGTCGTTCCTCCACATGAACGAGGAGCGCCTGGAGGCGGGCCAGCCTCCCTTCGCGAACCCCAGGAACGCCGCCGCGGGCTCCCTGCGGCAGCTGGACCCCGCGGTGACCGCGAAGCGCAACCTCAGCATGGTCACTTTCGGGATCGCCTTTTCTTCCGAGCCGCTGCCAGCCACGCACCGGGAGGTGCTGTCCGCGCTCAAGGACCTGGGTTTCCGGCTGGGGGAGCACAACGTCAAGGTCGCCGACATCAAAGGGGCGGCTGAGTTCTGCGCCGAGTGGCAGGAGAAGAGGCGCACGCTCGCCTACGAGATCGACGGCGTGGTCGTGAAGGTAAACTCGCTCGCGCAGCAGACCTCCCTCGGCCACACCGCAAAGAGCCCCCGCTGGGCGATCGCCTACAAGTTCCCTCCCGAAGAGAAGAACACCACGGTCATGAACATCATGGTCGGGGTAGGGCGCACGGGTGCGCTCACCCCGGTCGCGGTTCTCGAGCCCGTTTTCGTGGCGGGTTCGACCATTACGCACGCCACTCTCCACAACGAGGACGAGGTGAAGCGCAAGGACGTTCGCATAGGCGATCGCGTCATCATCCGCAAGGCCGGCGACGTCATCCCCGAGATCGTGGGGGTCGTTAAAGACGTCCGCCCCGAGGGGGCCGAGCCGTGGCAGATGCCGGTGCGGTGCCCGGTGTGCAACTCGCGAGTCGAACGGGAGGAGGGCGAGGCGGTCACCAGGTGCACCAACATCGCCTGCCCCGCGCAGACGTTCGAGCGCATAGTGCACTTCGGCGGCCAGCGCGTGATGGATATCGACGGTCTCGGCGCGGTCACCGTGATGCAGTTGCTCGACAAGGGCTTCATCAAGGACGTGGGGGACATCTTCTTCCTGACCCGTGAGCAACTGGCGGAGCTGCCCGGCTACAAGGAAAAAGCGATCGAAAACCTTGTGAACGCGATCGACGCGGCAAGGGACCGTGACCTCTGGCGGTTGGTCTACGGGCTCGGCATCAGGCACGTCGGCAGCACCGTCGCCAGGCTGCTGACGGCGAGGTTCCCTTCCATCGACGCGCTTGCGGCTGCGACGGTGGAGGAGCTCGAGGCCATAGAAGGCATCGGGCCGCGCATCGCCGAGAGCATCGCTTTCTTCTTCGACCAGGAAGAAAACTTGAACGTCATCGAGAAGCTCCGCAATGGCGGGGTGAGGATGGCTGATGAGGCAGTCCGGCAGGCGGGCGGACCGCTCGTGGGCAAGGCCTTCGTGCTCACCGGCGCCCTGGAGGATTTCACGAGAGAGGAAGCATCGGAGATAATAGAGCGGCTGGGCGGCCGCGTCTCCAGCTCGGTGAGCAAGAAGACCGACTACGTGCTCGCGGGCGCCGAGCCCGGCTCCAAGCTGGCCAGGGCGCAGGAGCTGGGGGTCGATGTTATCGACGAGCAGGAGTTCAAGAGGATGACCGGCGCATAGAGCCGGCCATCCCGGGGGGTAGAGATGGCAATAAGCATCGAAGACGTCGAACACGTCGCGAAGCTCGCGAGGCTGCGGCTGTCCGACGAAGAGAAAGAGACTTTCAGGCGGCAGCTCTCCGACGTTCTCGAGCACGCGCGGGTGATCGGCGAGGTGGACACCGAGGGCGTAGAGCCCACCAGCCACACGCTCCCACTCGTGAACGTGTTCAGGGAGGACGAGGTGCGCCCGTCGCTTCCTGTCGAGGAGGTCGTCCAGAACGCGCCGTGGGCCGAGGGCGGAGCCTTCAAGGTCCCAAGGATAATCTGATGGCCATGGAGATCCTCTACGAAAGCGCGCTCGACATCGCGAAGTGGATTAAGGGCCGGGAGGTATCGGCTCTCAAGGTGACCGATGCGTTCCTCGACCGCATCGAGAAGGTGGAGCCGAGCGTGCGCGCGTTCATCAACCTGTATGGCGAGCACGCGCGCCAGCGGGCGAAGCTCATCGATGAGGGCATCGCGAAGGGCGAGCAGGTGGGGCCCCTCGCCGGCGTGCCCATCGCAATCAAGGATGTCCTCTCCACGCGCGGCTTCAAGACCACCTGCGGGTCGGCGATGCTCGAGGACTTCGTTCCGGTCTACGACGCGACGGCGGTGGAGCGCGCGCGGGCGGCCGGGACCATCATGCTCGGCAAAGCCAACATGGACGAGTTCGCCATGGGCTCCTCGACCGAGAACTCATTTTTCGGCGCGACCAGCAACCCCTGGGACCTTGAACGGGTGCCGGGAGGCTCGAGCGGCGGGTCCGCGGCGGCGGTCTCGGCGGGGGAGGCGCCCTGGGCGCTCGGCTCGGACACCGGGGGGAGCATCAGGCAGCCGGCCGCTCTGTGTGGGATCGTGGGGATGAAGCCGACCTACGGGCTGGTGTCACGGTACGGGCTGGTAGCCTTCGCGTCGTCGCTGGACCAGGTCGGGCCTCTGACCCTGAACGTGCGTGACTGCGCGGCGCTGCTGGGGGCCATCGCGGGGCACGACAAGTGCGATTCGACGTCCATCGAGGAGCCCGCGAGGGATTACCTCGGCGCTCTCTCGGTAGACATCAAGGGCATGAAGGTCGCCATCGTCAAGGAACTCTCGAGCGAAGGCATCGACCCCGCGGTGCTCGAGCGCATCAGGGCGACCATCGATATCCTCGAGAAGCTCGGGGTGTCATGCGACGAGGTCTCGCTGCCCAGCTTCGAGAATGGCCTGTCGTCTTACTACCTCATCGCGCCGGCGGAGGCGTCGAGCAACCTCGCAAGGTTTGACGGGGTGCGCTACGGGTACCGGGCGGGGGGCGAGTTCAACGACATCTGGGAGATGTACGACGCGACGCGCGCCGAAGGCTTCGGGCCGGAGGTCAAACGCCGCATCATGCTGGGCACCTACGCGCTTTCCGCCGGCTACTACGACGAGTACTATGCCAAGGCCCAGAAGATACGGACGCTCATCGTGCGCGACTACGGCAGGGCCTTCGACGACTACGACCTGCTGGTCTCGCCCACCTCGCCGACCACGGCGTTCAAACTGGGCGAGAAGATGGACGACCCGCTCACCATGTACCTGTCGGACATCTGCACCATACCGGTGAACCTCGCGGGCATCCCGGCGCTGAGCCTGCCGTGCGGGCTCGCCGGCGGACTGCCGGTCGGCTTCCAGATCATGGGGCCGCCGCTGTCCGAGCAGAAGATACTGAACGTGGCTTATGCGCTCGAGCAAGAGATCGGGTTCGACCCCAGGCCGGCCGGCCTCGAGAAGATGTAGCGCCGGCAAACGAAACGTAGCGCCGGCGCCCCGCCGGCAGACGAGACAGAGGAAAAACGATGGAGCACGAGACGATAATCGGCCTCGAGATACACGCCGAGCTGAACACGAAGTCAAAGATGTTCTGCGGCTGCGAGGCGACCTTCGGTGGCGACCCCAACACCAAGACCTGCCCGATCTGCCTGGGTCACCCCGGCACTCTCCCGGTTATGAACAGGGACGCCGTCGGCAACACCATGCTGCTCGCGCTCGCCCTCAACTGCGAGATAACGCCGCGCTCGATATTCCATCGCAAGAACTATTTCTATCCCGACATGCCCAAGGACTTCCAGATCTCGCAATATGACGTTCCCCTGAGCCACGACGGCTCGCTGGTGGTCGAGATGGAGGGATACGAGCGCCGCGTGGGCATCACGCGCGTGCACCTGGAGGAGGACACGGGCAAGAGCATCCATATAGGCGAGAGCGGGCGCATCCACGGGGCCGAGCACAGCCTGGAGGACTTCAACCGCGCCGGCATCCCGCTCGCCGAGATCGTTACCGAGCCCGGCCTGCGCAGCCCCGAGGAGGCGCGCACCTTCATGCAACTGCTGCGTGCCACCCTGGAGTACCTTGGTATCAGCGACTGCAAGATGGAGGAGGGCTCGCTGCGCTGCGACGCCAACATCTCGGTCGCGGTCGACGGCAAGATGGGCACAAAGGTCGAGATAAAGAACATGAACTCGTTCCGCGCGCTGCACCGGGCGCTCGCCTTCGAGGACGAACGGCAGCGGTTTGCGCTGAAACAAGGCGAGACGATCGTCCAGGAGACGCGGCACTGGGATGACGCGGCGGGGAAGACGAGCCCGCTTCGCAGCAAGGAAGAGGCGTTCGACTACCGTTACTTCCCAGAGCCCGACCTCGTGCCGGTGGAGCCCGACGCGGCCTGGCTCGAGGCGATCAAGGCGCGGATGCCCGAACTGCCCACCGAGAGGCTTCACCGCTTTGAGAGCAAATTTGCGTTGCCACTCGAGCTCGCGACAATGCTCACCGGCGAGAAGGCCCTGGCGGACTACTTCGAGGAGGCGGTAGCCACAGGCCAGGACCCGACGGCGCTCGCGAAGTGGATAGCCGGCGACCTGTCAGCGATGCTCAACGAAGCCTCGGTCCCCATCAACGCCTGCCCGCTGAAGCCGCGGGGCCTCGGGGAACTGGTCGCGCTGGTGGCGCAGAAGATAATCTCAGGAAAGATGGCCAAGGATGTCCTTCGCGAGGCGTTCGAGACCGGCAAGGGGCCGAAGGCGATCGTGGACGAGAAAGGCCTTTCGCAGATGGCGGACGGCTCCGAGATGGAGTCCGTCGTGGACGAGGTCATCGCCGAGAACCCGGACGCCGCGAACGACCTGCGCGAGGGCAAGGAGCAGGCCCTCAAGTTCCTGATGGGCCAGGTCATGAAGAAGACCAGGGGCAAGGCCAACCCAGAGATGGCCTCCAGCCTCCTCAAGAAAAAGCTAAACGCAAAATAGGGACAGGCACCATTTTGCATTTGCCTCTAGTTGCCCGTTAGCTTGATCGTCCCCTGGTCGCCCAGTGTCCCCAGGTCGTTGATCCTTACCTTCGACCCGGAGACCGTGTAGAGGCTGTTCCCGATGTAGAGGCTGCGCTGGACGGCGCTGCTCGAGTCGTAGTAGTAGTACCCGTGGTCGCTCAGTTCCGCGGGGTTGTCGATGTGGGTGATCCGGCCCTTCAGGACGATACCGCCGGCAAGAGACACGTCGTAGACGTAAGCGCCCTGGTAAGTGTAGCTGCCGTAGTCGTTTGCCTGCTTCTGCGGCGAAGCCTTCTGCTCGGGAGTGAGCTCGGCCAGGAGCACCGGCAGCACCAGCAGGTTCCTGTCCCTGTCGAAGAGGAAAGCCTTGTGGTCGTTAAGCGCGTATGAATCCGTGCCGCGGTCACCGATCTCGACCTTGTACATCTCCTTGGGATTGGCGACGTCGGTGACGTCGAACATCGCGACCTTCATCCCCTGGTACCACGCGAAGTTGCCGCCCTCTTCAGGGTTCGCTTCCACGGTGTTCTTGCCGACGCCGATGACGTGGTTCTCGTCGTAAGGGTGCAGGTAGTCGGAAAAGCCCGGTATCTTGAGCGCGCCCAGCACCCGCGGGTTTGCCGGGTCCGCAAGATCGAGCACGAAGAACGGGTCGACCTTCTTGAACGTGACCAGGTACGCCCTGTTCCCCAGGAAACGCGCCGAGTAGATCTTCTCGCCCGGCGCCAGACCCTCGAGCCTGCCGCTCACCTTCAGGTCCGGGCTGAGGACGTACACGTTGTTGGTCGATGTTGACTCCTCGCGGCTCACGTGCCCGACAGTGGTGGCGATCCGGAAGTAGCCGCCCGACTCGTCCATGGAGAACTGGTTCAGCACCGTGCCGGGGACGTCGGCCGAGCCGACGAACGCCGTCTTCGGGCCGTCGAGCTTGAACTTATACACTGTGGTCTTGTCCTGCGCGCCGTTGCCGCCTCCCGTGAAACCGTAGTAGGCGTACTCGCTACTCGCCACGTAGATGTTCTCGGTCGACGCGTAGACGTTGTCCGAGTATCCGGCGATGACCCGCTTGTTGAGGCTCTCGTCCCCGCCCGCCAC
>DAIUEJ010000020.1:0-44520 GCA_036845225.1 Candidatus Anoxymicrobiaceae bacterium
TCTCTTGGAATCGTGACCTGCCGCTTGGGGCGCACCACGACATCGCTGCTCTCCGGCGACATTGAATTACCTCCAACGTAGGATATCTAACGTCCTACGTCTAATAGTGAGGGCGCGGGTTATGGCTGTCAAGAGGAAGGCGAGAACGGCGGGGTTCAAGCGCGACTGAAGGTCCGGATGAGGTCAACCCTGCAGGGTATCGAGGACGGCGAAGATGTCTTCGTCCGTGGGGAATTCGGTCTGGATCCAACCGATGAAGATGAACTTGATGGTCTTGTCCTTGTCGAGGATGAACTCGGAGGGACGGGAGATGTTGACGGACTCGAAGTTCATGCGCACGTAGACCCCGTATGCCCTGACCACGTCACGCCTGACGTCGGAGAGCAGAGGGAACGGATACTCGTGAGTCTTAAGGAATTCCTGCATGCGGGGAATGCTCTCGGCCATGATGACGGCGACCCGCGTGTTCCGCTTCTCGAACTCGTCGTAGATTTCTCGTATATGACCCATATACTTACGGCAGTGCGGTCACCAGGTCCCCCGGCCGAAGATGATCATGAGTGGCTGACCGCTGAGGTCGTCGAGGCTGACCTTCTCGCCCGTCGAAGCGTCGATCAGGCTGAAGTCAGGCGCCTTGTCACCGACCTTGAGCACTTTGCTTTCCTTTGGCATCTCATCACCTCGGTCTAATCATGACATTTAAAGCAACAAAAGACACGGTGCACCCTGGATCAGACAGGTTCGCCACCCGGCTGCAGGGAACTTATCCGGACAATGCATGCCCAGCCGATCGCGAGATATAATCTCTTCACGCAGGGAACGGTGAGCATCGAGCAAGTTAAGCGCAGGAGGATGCGGAAATGAAGAAATGGATCGGACGCATCGCGGCGTTTGTGATATGAGTGGGCGTGGTAGTCGCACTGTGTGTGTGGCTGGCCCCGGTCTGGCTCACCGTGCTGATCACCTCGCTGGTTGTGGTCGGCATGATCGTCGGTTGGGTGGTCGAAGACGTCAAGGGCGCCAGGGAGCCGGAAGAGGCTGCCTGACCATATCCTGCAATAGTGCGCCATCGGGGTCTGACCCCACTGGCGCGTTGTGAGAAAGTAGCGAGCATGGCAGATGAACTCGATAGGATACACGGGTGCCTCGCGGGGCTCGCGGTCGGGGACGCCATGGGGCGGCCGACAGAACTGCTCTTCAATTACCGGCGCATCGAGAAGAAGTACGGCCACGTCGAGACCCTGGTCGGCCGCGCCGCCGGTGCCGTGACCGATGACACCAGGCTCACTCTGACCGTTGCCGACGCTATCCTCGACGTCGGTCACCTCGTGTCCGCCGATGAACTCGTCGACCACTGGAAGCGAGACCCGGAATTCTCCTGGCGCAAGTTTCTGAGATCCTACAACCGCAACGAGGGTTTCTGGTTCGGCGAGCACGTCGTCGCTTTCGCCGGACGCCTGGGCGTGCCGGGGCATCTCACCGGGTACTTGAACGCGTCCGCCTTGTTCGCTGGCAACGAGGCGGCGATGATAATGGCGCCCGTGGGCATCGTTTGCCGCGGGAAGCCTGCCGCCGCCGCGGAAGCCGGAAGAGAGATGTCTCGCGCCTGCATGGTGGGGGCGGGCGCGGACATGGCGGGAGCCTGGGCTGCCGCTATCTCGTCCTCACTCTCGAGCGGCGCGACCGTCGAATCGGTCCTGGAGTCTGCCATGGAGAACGCGACTGCCAGGATACAGACGTTCATCGCGACTGCGCTTCGTGTCGCTGATGACTTCGATGACGTACTTGAAGCGAGGGAGGCTCTCTACGCGAGGTGTCTCAGGCCGATACAAGTCGACTCGAGGGAGACCGTGCCCGTCGCACTGGCCCTTTTCAAGATAGCTGGCGGCGACCCTATGACCGCGGTGATCGGGGGCGCCAACTTCGGGCGTGACTCGGACACGATCGCGGGTATGGCCGGGTTGCTCAGCGGAGCCATGTCGGGCGTCGGGGCCATCGATGCGGGCATCTACCGTCGGGTGCTCGAGGTGAACGGCTTCGACCTTGAGAGTTATGCGTCTCGGCTGGCGGCAGTGACGCCGTACGTTGCACGTTGAGGGGCTTTGTACGAACGCCGAACGCAAAGGAGGCGCTGTGGACCAGGAAAGCGGCGGACGGTGCGATAGAGAAAGGCGATGAACTTGGAACGGATCAGGACAGGCGACATCGAGATGTGTTACAGC
Source organism: Candidatus Anoxymicrobiaceae bacterium (assembly GCA_036845225.1). GTDB lineage: Bacteria > Actinomycetota > Geothermincolia > Fen-727 > Anoxymicrobiaceae > FEN-680. The sequence continues at coordinate 2,223 of DAIUEJ010000020.1, forward strand.
CGCGCGGGCTCGGGACCGCCGCTGGTGATGCTGATGGGACTGACAGCTAACATGGACTGGTGGGCTCCCGCGCTTGTCGACCGACTTGCCTGCGACTTCAGCCTTCTCATGTTCGACAACCGCGGGGCGGGGCGGAGTTCGACGGGCATGCGGCCGTTTTCCGTCAAGCAGTTCGCCGACGATACCGCCGGGCTCATGAGAGGCCTGGGGATCGAGCGGGCGCACGTCATCGGTGTGTCGATGGGCGGGATGATCGCTCAGGAGCTGGCGCTCCGCTGGCCGGGTCTGGTCGACCGGCTGGTGCTCTGTTGCACTTCCTGCGGCGGCATCCACTCGACCCTGCCGAGATTCCAGGCGATGAAGGTGCTCTTCCGGCCCAGGTCTGATGACGTGGTCGAGCAGGCACTCAGAAGCGTACCCGTCCTGTTCCCCGAGCCGTGGCTGACAGAGCATCCCGAGATCAGGGAGCAGTTCGCGGAGTCTGTCTCCCAGGCGCCTATAAGCAGGCAGAACGCGCAGAGGCAGATACGCGCGGTAGGACGCTTCAACACCTACAGACGCCTGCCGTTCATCAAGCAGCAGACGCTGGTGCTCTGCGGCCTGCAGGACGTCATCCTCCCGCCCGAGAATTCTCTGGTCATCGCCCGCCGCATCCCGGGTGCCAGGCTCAAAGTGTTCGAAGGGGCCGGCCATGGTTTCACGAGCCAGTGCGCCGAGGCGGTCGGAGACACCGCGTCGCGCTTCCTGAACGCCACTTAGTTTCGGCCTACCTCGCCGATACCAGCGCCATCAGCGCCCAGCCCATGAAGAGCGCCGTAAAGAGAGAGGGCGTGAGCAGCGACGCCCCTTTGTCCCTCGCCTTCAAGTTCAGGAACGCGATCACCAGGTAGACGGGGAGCGAGGTGATAAGGATGATGGCGACCACCGGCATGCGGAACGAGCCGGGCCGGCCCACCACCGCGAAAGGCCCTGACATCAGAGGTATCACGGCGACCGCCAGCGTCAGGGATCTGAGCGCCGCCTCGCTTGCCACATAGCCGAGCCTGACCCACCTCCCTGGCGTGTCCCCGAACATCGGGAGCAGGAACAGGTGGAAGTACTTCCCGTGGACCCAGAAGACCGAAGTTATCACCGCGACGAACACGATGAACCAGAAGAAAGAGTATGGGACCCCGGGGCCCAGGTACAGGAACCGGGCGAGCGGCACGTAGAGCAAGAGGAAAGCGAAGTAGCCGCCGGCCGCGGGCAGGGCCGCCCAGAGGTCGCGCCGCGCCCCGCCGCGCCAGTCGATGTCCCGCAGCGGCTGAGTTCCGCGGGCCTTGATCATCACGATGGCGCCGATCGCCAGCAGCACGAGCAGGCCGTGCATTATTGCCAGTGACACCACCAGGTCGCCGACGAAGAACGGCACCACTACCTTGATACCGAGGACTTTCGCGAGCGGGAGAGCGGCCAGCGCGATCACCACGAAGTACACCAGCGCCAGCACCCGGACACCGCTCCCGGCGCTGAGAGCCACCTCTTCCACCGCCTGCGCGGCCTCCCGGCGCGCGAAGCGGTCAGTCAGCTCACGGTAGAGGATAAGGGCCACCGCGATCCCGAGGAGCAGCGCCCCGAGGAGTATGCTCCCCCAACCCGAGTAGCGGAACATGAGGGATGGAAACGCGTACTCCTGCTTGACGCCGAAGCTGCTGGCAACCCAGTCGTATACCGCCTTGAAAACGGCCGAAGAGTAGGCTTCGGTCAGGTGTGTGTCTCCTGTCATTACCAGCATGCGCGCCGTCCCGTCCTCGAACGACCCGTACAGGCGCTCCTGGACAATGGGCCCCGCGCCCACGGCACGCGCCATCAACTCGTTGTCCTGCTTCTCGTTGCACAGCTCGTCGCTCCCACCCACCACCAGGAGGAAGTTGGGAGGCTTAGTCGGGGTAAGCCGTGATATGACTTCTCGCTCTTTAAGCGCGCCGGCGTCCGTGATATTGAAGCTGCGCGAGAAACACATGAACGGCCACTGCTTCGCGATGTTCTCCTTGATGGGCCCGTAGATGAGCTCGAGCAGTTGTCGGGGGCCCTGGTAGCAGTAGATGGCTGCCACCGCGGAGAACTTCTTCTCTTTCTGCAAGATGCCCGCGCGGACCGCGGTCACGCCCCCGAGAGAGTGGCCGGCCGCGGCCACCCTGGCGGGGTCCACCTCGGGATGGTTCCTGACGAGCCAGTCATATGCCGCCAGCATGGCTGTATATTCGGTGTTCCCCAGGTCGCTGTGCCCGCCCGAGCCCCCGAACCCAGGCAGGTCTATTGCGAGCACCTCGATGCCGTGCCGCGCCAGCTCCCTGCACATCGGGACATACAGCTCCTTGTACACCACGAAACCGTTGGCGAACAACACCGCCGGGACTTTTGTGCCCGGCTGAACATGGTCCGGTGTGTACAGCAGGCCCGCGACCCGTTCTTTGCCTTTGGAATAGGTGTTCGGGAAGGCGACCCGGGATATCTTGACGTCACCGAAGGTGAGGAGGGAGACGATGATGATGCCGATCAAGAGGAGGACGAGGGCGTATACGACCAGATGCAGGTGTCTTCTTTCGCGCCCCGCGAAGTCTCTGAGCGCGCCGCCCCTGCCGCCCATCACACGCGGTATCTCTTGAAGGCGAACGCCAGCACCGGAGCGAACTTCCGCATGGTCCCGAACCACAGCCACTGGAAGTGCTTCCTCACAAAGTAGCAGGCGCGCGCGAACCCCCTAGTGACCACCAGGAAGCGGTTCTTCTTTACCGCGTCGACGATGATACGCGCCGTCGCCTCGGGCGTGGAGGAGACCGCGAGCGCCATCTGGACCAGCCTGCCCGCGCCTTCGGCGAAGCCCTTGACGCGGATCCTGTTCTTAATGGGAGTGTCCACGCTGCCGGGGCACACGCAGGAGACGCCGATGCCGTTCGGCCTGGCTTCCAGCATGAGGGCCTCCGAGAACCCCACGACCGCGAACTTGGCGGTGACGTACGGAGACAGGTAGAGGACCGGGTCGAACAGGCCGCTGGATGAGGCGACATTGAGGATGTGGCCTTCGCCCCTGGAGACCATGTGGGGGTAGACCGCGCTCACTGTGTGGATCACGCCCCACAGGTCCACGCCGAGCTCGTGCTTCCAGTCTTCGATGGTGAGGTCTTCTACGGGGCAGAAGCCGACCACCCCCGCCACGTTGACCAGGATGTCGATCCTGCCCGCGTACTCCAGAGCGCTCGCGACCATCTCCGCGACCGCAGCGGCGTCAGAGACATCCGCAGGGAGCGTTATCGTCTCGCGGCCCATCTTGCGGATGGCTGAGGCGGTCTCTTCCAGTCCCGCCTCGTCGATGTCGTTGAGGATCAGGGGGTCCGCCCCTTCGGAAGCGAATGCGATGGACGCCGCCCGCCCGATCCCGCTCGCCGCGCCTGTGACCAGAACAGCCCTGTTCCGCAAGTCGCGCATCACGCACCGCCTGTCAGTCGTACTTCACGTATGTGCGTATCCGGTCGAGCGTCTTCTCCACGAACTCGGGGTCGCTGAGCCGGACCTCTATCGCGTCATTCGGGCACACCGTGGCACAGCGGCCGCATGCCCGGCAGTACTCGGTGATAACCGCCTTCTTGTCCGTCACGGTGATGGCCTGGAGGTAGCATTTCTGGGCGCACTTGCCGCACCCCTTGCACTTCTCGGGGTCGAGCGAGATGGTGACGCTCTCGAGGGGTGGTTGCGAGGGTTCGATGAACTCGAGGGGCGCATAGGCGGAGAAACGCGTCACGCAGCAGCATTCGCAGCAGAAGCAGACGGTCAGCAGGCGGTGCCTGTCCTTGATCTTGAAGATGAAGTTGTCGACCCGCGCCTTGCCCACGATCGGCACCAGGCCGGCATCCACGGCGCGCCGCGCGTGTTCCTTGGCCTCGTCGACCCCGACTTCCCTGAACGGGAACCTCTTCGCCTCGAGGGATGAGTCGCCCATGAGGAGGCACCCGATCTCGACCGGATAGTCCTTGCAGCCCCAGCCTTTCCTGCAGCCGCAGTAGTCGATTATCGCGCGGTGGGAGGCTTCCTCGATGATGCGGTCGAGAACGGTCAGCGGCATGGGCGCGCCCTCCGGCATCTCTATGTCCTGGTTGATGGGGAGCCACCGCATGTCGGTCCTGTCCGCCTTGAGCCACGGGTGCCACCTGTTGACAAGGGGCAGGTGGTAGAAGCCCTTCATCATCCGTTCCATGTTCTTGCCGATGCCTTTGATGTGCACCTGGCGCCTGGTCTTACCGCCTGACATGAATACTCCTTGTGATAAGTTGTCCCGGCTGGATTCTACAACGCAGAGCAAGGGCTGTTGAATAGAGATGGCAAACCTCTCGTGGTGATCCGTTCTGCTCGCGGGAGGCCTGCTCTCAGACGCCCAGCACTTCGTTGACGAGGATAAGCGTGATGCGGCCGGCTATCTTTTCGCCGTTGATGATCAGCACCTTGTTTACCTTGGTCGTCGTGCCGGGGCCGTAAGCCTTCAGGGCGCGCTCAGTCTCGTGTGGCAGGCACCACTCGTAGAGGCGTCGGAAACCTTCGTCCCTGTCTTTCACTATCTTGTGCGCCCCCACCACCAGCAAGACTTTCATCGCACCGGAGGCGTGGGCGGCCAGCTGGCTCCCGGTGTTCGAGGCCCACATCACAGAGCCGTCCTCCGTCACCGCGTGGGCGCTGCCGATCGACCAGGGGGGCGCTGCGCCAAGCCTCTGCATCTCGAGCTTGTCCTTCTTCGGATCCATCTTGCTGAACTTGTTCCTCGTGGCGACGTAGCGGCCCGATTCAAGGATGAGCTTGTCCAGGCCGAGTGCGGACAGCGTCATGGAGGTCATGTTCATGACCTCGTCGCCCTCGGGAATGAATGCGAGGACCTTCTCGCGGGCCGCCTCGCCCGTCTCCACGAACGACGCGTTGATGCCGTGTTCTACGAGCGCCGACACCGTTCTATCGATGACATCTCTCGAAGGCAGTGTGTCCCATGCCATGGCCGTTCTCCAATTGTGATTGCTTGTATCACTATTATGCGCGCCCGGGTGTCGACCTGCCAGGTGAGCTGCCGGTTCGGGCTGGGTGGAGCGTCCGGGTAGACGGAGAGGTAGACGGTGTCTGACCCCTGATTGTGGATATAGTAGGATTATGCGGTACGGTGCCGCAACGGCACCCACAGGCCGAGACGGGAGGGTGGAGAGATGGCAGACAGTATCACCGACGCGCTTATCGAACTGGAGGAGGACGACGTCCTGAGCGGGGTGGAAGCAGCGCTCGGGGAGGGCGCCGATCCGGTCGGTCTCGTGGAGCAACTGCGAGAGGGGATGTCGGTCATCGGAAAGCGCTTCGAGGACAAAGAGTACTACCTGTCCGAACTCATCATGTCCGCGGAGATATTCAAGGAAGCCATCGCCCTCATCGAGCCGCACCTCTCCGGGAGCGTGGGAGATCCACTGGGCACCGTGGTCATCGGCACCGTCAAGGGCGACATCCATGACATCGGCAAGAACATCGTGACGACCCTGCTCCGCTGCGAAGGCTACGACGTCACAGACCTCGGCGTGGACGTGCCGGTCGAGAGCTTCGTGGACAAGGCGCGTGAAACAGGCGCCAGGCTGGTTGCGCTCTCGGGGTTGCTGACCCCCGCCTTCGACGAGATGAAGGCTACGGTCCAGGCGATGGCGGACGCCGGGCTCAGGTCTCAGGTGAAGATCATCATCGGCGGCGGTCCGGTGAACCAGGCGGTCGTCGACTATTCCGGGGCGGACGATTGGGGAAAGGACGCGGCTCACGCCGTAAGGCTCGCCGGCCAGTACTGCTCTATGTGAGCGGTTGGCCTTCGGCCGGTTCAGCGAGGAATTCGTTAACCACATCAGCAACTGCTTCGGGGAACTGCATCGCAAACCCGTGCCCGCCGCCCGCGAACTCGCATATCCGCGCTCCTGGTATCCGCCCGGCTATGGTCCTCGAGTTCTTCGGTGGAATGAGCAAGTCGCTGTCGCCAAAGATGAGCAATGTGCGATTGTCGATGGACGGAAGTCTGGAATAAGTGTGATGGCAGGCGATAGCAGCCATCTGGCGCCTCGCGTTACGCGGGGAAATAGGGGCAATGTCCGCCTGCGCGATCGCTTCGGCCTCTGCTTCCGGGTGTAAGTCCAGCCATTCGCGTGGATAGAGAGTGTGCAACGAATTGTGGATCTGCTCTTCCACAGTCGGGTACCGCTTGACCAGTGGCGCGATCGTCCCGGGACGGGGGAGGGTCTGCCGCAGGCCTCCGCAGGTCGTGCATGCGAGCACCAGGCGGTCCACCTTGCCGGAGTGGTTGAGAGCTAACTCCTGCGCAACCATCCCTCCCATCGATGCGCCCAGGATATCCGCTTTCTTGATGCCCAGTTCCGCCATCAGCATCGCGGTATCGTCAGCGAAACGCTTGATGGTGAAGGCGCGCCGGCCGGGGGTGGTGCGCCCGGCTCCGCGGTTGTCAAAGAGGAGCAGGCGGTGCTCGCGGGCGAGAGGCTCGACGAACCGCGGGCCCCACATGTCACTGTTGGCCGTATAGCCCATGATCATCACCAGCGGCGGCCCCTCGCCGACCAGTTGGTAGTAGATGTCGATATCGCCGACTGTGATGTTCCCCAAAAGACCATCTCCTCCGCACCGTGACCCCGTGCCGATGCTCGTATGGGTTCACCCGTTTGTGACGGCAAAAAAGATTCGCGAAGACGCGTCACATCGAGGATACCAGACGGTTTGCGGACATGCTACGGGCGGTTGCGCGGCAGGTCCGGAGAGAAATGGCTAGGGGGCGCGCTTCGCGCCCGTAACGGGGAGCGTGAAGAAAAAGGCGGCCCCTTGTCCTGGGGTGCCTTCCGCCCACACCTTTCCGCCGTGGCGGCTGACTATGCGCTGGACGTTGGCGAGGCCGATGCCGGTCCCCTCGTACTCCTCGCCGTGCAATCGCTGGAAGACCTTGAACAGCTTGTCCGCGTACGTCATGTCGAATCCCGCACCGTTGTCCCGCACCTCGTACACGTTGTCTTTGCCGGAGGACGACCCGGTGACGGTGATGACCGGCGAGTCGGCGCCCGCGGAAAACTTGACCGCGTTGGACAGCAGGTTCGCGAAGACCTGGCCAAGCAGCAGCCGGTCACCACAGGCGACCGGCAGCCCCTCGCACGTGAACCGGATCGTGGCACCGGGGTTGGCAGCAAGCGCCTCCTCGAACGCTTCTTCCGCAAGGCGCGTCATGTCGACCTCGGTGACGCGCAGTTCCTCCCTGCCCAACCGCGAAAACGAGAGCAAGCCCTCGATGAGGTCGCGCATGTGCGCGGCGTTCTGGATGACGATGTGGAGGAGCCTTGCGGTCTTCTCATCGAAGCTCCCGCTGTGGTCCTCGATTATTATCCGCGCGAACTGCTCGATCGCGCGCAGCGGCGCACGCAGGTCGTGGGAGACCGTGTAGCTGAAGGCCTCGAGCTCCCTGTTCAGTCGCTCCAGTTCTTCTTCGGCCCTTATCCGCTCGGTGATATCCCGGGCGACGTGCGCAAACTCTACCGGGCTTCCACCCTCGAACCTTGTCGGGTACGCGCTGACCTCAACCCAGGACGTGTTTCCTTCTTTGTCCACATGCTCGTGGACCACCTGCATCGGGTGCCCGCTCTTCTCCAGTTCCGCGATCGGGCAGGGGTCGGACGGCGGGGCGCACGGCTGGTCGATCCCGTGCGATACCTTGTAGCAGTAATTGCCGATGACCTCCTCCATCGTATAGCCGCTGTGGGCCACCGCGGCGCTGTTGGCCCAACGGATCTTGAAATCACGGGTCACAAGCAGTATTCCCTCGCTGATGCCGTGGGCGACGTCCTCCAGCAACTGCAGCGAGTCGCTGAGCGCCGTCAAGGTTTCTCTCGGGCTCGTGATGTCACGCACGACGGCCAGGATCAGCTTCCTGTCGCTGGATTCGATAACCCTTGCCGCCACGGACACGGGATACTCGGTTCCGGCCTTGGTCACGTTAACGGTGTCAAACCGCGCCTCGCCTTTATCCAGTATCTCCTTGATATTGGACTCGAACGATCTCGAAGATCCGGGTATGTCCAGATCCCGTATATTGAGACCGATCATCTCATCGCGGGCGTACCCTCGCGTGCTCCAGGCGGCCTCGTTGACGTATATGATCACGCCATCAGGGTCGTGCAGGAAGACAGACTCCGGAACTGAGTCGAGCAGTTCCGCTTTCAGCGCCGGCCCCCGGGAAGCGTGGTCCCAGTCTTCCGGACGCCCGCCAGATGCAGCATCTTGATTATCGATTTCGAGGTCCTTCCGCTCACGCGATCATTGCCTTGAGAAAATCGTCGCTCATCGGCTACATGATGGCAAGCGAATTGGCCAATTCGGATGAGCCGGTTCAATATGGCCCCTGCCACATGTTCCTCAGTATTACTCAGCTCCTCACCCTGATATGCTGTTCGGGCACGACCGGACTGGAGGAACAACATGCATACCAGGATGACCGAACTGTTCGACATCAAGTACCCGGTGATGTGCGGCGGGATGATGTGGCTCGCGCTGCCGGACCTCTGCTCGGCGATATCCAACGCGGGCGGGCTGGGCAACCTGACCGCCGGCAACTACGACACGGGAGAGGAGTTGCGAGGGGCGATCGAAGAGACGCGAAGGCTTACCGACAAGCCGTTCTGCGTGAACATCACCCTGCTGCCTTCGGTGCGCATCACCAAAGAGCTCCACCAGGAGTACCTCGACGTCTGCTGCGAGGAGGGCGTCGCCGCACTGGAGATCTCGGGCGCGCCCATCGACCGCTATCTCGGTGAGGCGGCTGTGGAGAAGGCGAAGAAGTCCGGGGTGAAGCTCATCCACAAGCTGGGGTCCGTCCGCCATGCAAAGCACGCTGAGGGCGCCGGCTATGACGCCGTCATCGCGGCGGGCATAGAGGAGGGCGGGCACCCTCTGGACGATGACGTGACCACGATGGTCCTGACCCCACGGATCAGCGAGTCCATAAGCATCCCGGTGATCACAGCCGGCGGGATTGCCGACGGACGCGGCCTGGCCGCGGCGCTGGTGCTCGGCGGGTCTGGCGTGATGATGGCTTCGAGGTTCATCGCGACCGACGAATGCCTCGCCCACCCCAGGATCAAGGAGGAGCTCGTCCAGCGCCAGGAGACCGACACAACGCTCATCTGCCGCTCCATCAAGCTTCAGATGCGCTGCCTCAACAATGAGATCGCGCGCAAGGTGCTGGAGGTGGAGGCCGGGCAGGGGACCCTCGAGGACATCCTTCCGTATATGATCGGGTCGCGGTCGAAGGAAGCCTGGAACACCGGCGACTACGAGATGGCGCCGCTCGCGGTGGGGCAGTCGATCGGCCTCATCGACGACGTGGTCTCAGGCAAGGAGCTGCTGGACAGGATGGTCAAGCAGGCGGAAGAGATACTCTCGAGCCACGCGTAGCGCCGGCCCGAGACGTAGCGCCGGCGTCCCGCCGGCAGCGAATGTTACCGCCGCCCCAACCGGAGGACATCATTCTCGAATGAAGAATCCGAAGATCATGGCTATTGCTCCCAGGCTCAAGATGAATACCATCGGGTCGCTCAAGGCCAGCAAGCCCTGGGTTCATGCCCTCGTGTCGTTCACCGCCTGGTCCATCTTCACGGGCTGCAAGGGCTCCGGGAGGGTTGCCGCAGGCGATATCAGCATCTTCTACAAGCGTTTTGGCCGCGGCGAACCCGTTCTGCTCCTCCACGGCGGGTTCACGATCGCCGAAGGGTGGGCAGCGCAGATACCGGCGCTCGCGCGAGGCCATATGGTCGTGGCGATGGATTCCCGCGGGCACGGCCGCACCACCCTGGGCACCGCACGGCTGACCTACCGGCAGATGGGGCATGACGCCGCCTCCCTGGTGGAGAGGTTGGGCATCGGACCGGTCCACGTCATCGGGAGCAGCGACGGTGGGATCGCGGGCCTTGCGATGGCTCTGGAGCGCCCCGACCTGGTGCGAAGCCTTGTCCTGTTCGGCACCTCTTTCAACACAGCGAACTACACCGAGGAGACCAACGAGGTGATCGAGCGCTTTCTGAGGCCTGCCTCGCCGGTCCTGCGCGGCCTGCTCGTAATGCGCAGGCTGCTGAACCCGGAGCCTGGCACCGGTCGCCGGTTCGTGGACGGCATGAGGGAGATGTGGACCACGCTTCCTGACTTCAGCCTGGAGGAGCTCGGCGCCATCTCTGCGCCGACACTCGTTGTGGGCGGCGACCGCGATGAGTTCCTCTCGCTCACGGAAGACCCGCTGGAAGTCTTCAAAGAGACTGCCTCGGCGATGCCGAATGCGGAGCTGGCTGTCATACCGGGCGGGACCCACACGCTGAACATCGACCGCGCCGCAAAGGTCAACGCGCTGATATTGAGCTTCCTCGCCCGCGTCTGAAGCTAGGCTTCCCGGCCGGGCTCCACCGCGAAACCCCGTTCGATCGCCCGTATGTTCTCGAGGCGCACGTCGATCCTGGTCCTGTTGATGAACATGTGCTCCGGGAAGATGGCGCCGGGCGGGAACGAAGCGGGCTTGCTGCTATACAGTTCGTCGAGTTTTTCGATCGTGGTGATCAGGGAGGCCGGGTCGGAGGTCAGGCGAACGGCGATAGCATCGGCGAGCTGGTCGTCGTTCCTGAAGAAGCGCCGTGTGGTGCGCGCGCTCCAGGTGAGAGCCGCGATCGTCCAGGCCAGCAGCGCGAGGGCGATCCACCAGTAGAACCCGATCAGGAAGGAGACCAGCGCGAATGGCAGGATGACCATGGCGAAGAAGGCGAGCACGGTGGCCCCGCGGAACCTGAAGGTCGCCCGCCTGTAGCCGTCTCCGATCAGCACGTGGGACACCTCGTGCGCCATCATCGCTTCTGCTTCCTGCCTCGACAGGCCGGCCTCGAGCGCGTCCCCTCAGCGCGCCTGAAGGTCATCTTGTCGGTCCATGTGACAAGCATGAAGACCAGCACCAGCAAGGAAAGTATCACAAAGAGCAGCCAGAGTCAGAGCGGGCCGCGGCTGCCGCCCGTGGACATCAGCACCAGCGAGCCGGTGCGGGTGGCCGTCCAGACAACGACCAGGGTGAGGAATGCGGCGTCCTCGAAAAGGACGGGCGCCAACCCGATCAGCCGCGCAATGAGGTTCCCACGCTTGTAGCGCTTGATGCGTTCGACTATCTCTGGCTCGAGTTCCATGCCGACTCCTTCCGCGCTCCAGCGTCAGCCGAGCAGCCCCTGCAGGCCCTGTACCTCCCTGATGGCCGCCTCTTCATCGACGGTCAGCAACTGACGGTCGAGCATGATCGTCCTGCCTTCGATTATCACGGTCGCGACGTCACTGCCCCCCAGGACGTAGGCAGCGTGCGAGAACGGGTTCGAGCAGGGCACCGCGTGAGGGCTGTCGAGGTCGACCAGTATTACGTCGGCTGATTTGCCTGGCTCGAGCGAGCCGACTTCGTCGCCCATGCCCAGGGCCCGCGCCCCATCGATCGTCGCCATGCGGCATACCGTCCTGGCGTCCAGCACCGTTGGGTCCCCGGTGGTGACTTTGTGGAGGAGGGCGGCGGCCTTCATCTCCTCGAAGACATCGAGGACGTTGTTGCTCGCGACCCCGTCCGTCCCCAGCCCCACAGTGAGCCCGGCAGCTAGCATCTCTGGAATGGGCGCGACACCGGATGCGAGCTTCATCTCGCTCTGCGGCGTGTGCGAGACGCTCACCCCCCGCTCGGCGAGGAGGCCCATCTCTTCGCTGTCAATATGGATGCAGTGGGCGGCGACCGTCGCGGGGGTCAGGATGCCCAGGCTGTCCATGTATGCGACGGGCCTCATGCCGGTCTGGGCCAACACGGTCTCGGTCTCGTCGAGAGTCTCCGACAGGTGCGTGTGCAGCGGCGCGCCGTACTCAGCCGCCATCTCGGCGCACTTGAGGAGCCGCTCGCGCGTACAGGCATACGCGCTGTGCGCCACCACCGAGACGGTCAACAGCGGGTCGTCCGCGTACCGTTCGACGAGCTCCGCGGTGGCCTGCACGGTGTGGTCAAAGGGGTAGGGCCCGCCCTCGGCGTAGGCTTCTCCGAGGACCGCCCTCACTCCGATCTCGCTCACGAGCGGCGCGGTTGCGGTGCCGTAGAAATACATGTCTGCAAAAGTCGTGATCCCGGCGCGGACCATCTCGATGATGGCGAGGCGGGAGTTCGCGCGCACCGTGTCCGGGTTCACGTGTTCGTGTTCCCAGGGCCAGATCGACTTGTTGAGCCACTCGTCGAGGGCCATGTCGTCGCCGTAGCCTCGCAGGATGGTCATAGGCGTCTGCGTGTGGGTGTTGATGAGGCCGGGCATCACGAGTTTGCCGGTGGCGTCGATGCTCTGCCTCGCCGTGCAGGCGCCGGTGACCCGGTCCCGGCTGCCCAGAGCGGCTATCTTGCCATCGATTATGGCGACCGCCCCATCGGCGATAACTTCCATATCCCGGTTCATGGGGATGACGGTCCCACCGAGGATGAGGAGGTCCGCTGGCAGTGGCGCTCGCGGGTCGGTATCGGCAGGCAACGCGGGCTCTTTCACCTTGCTCCGGCGGCCAGCCTGCCGCTGAAATCGCCGTATTCGGTGAACCCGGTACCGCTGAACAACAGGGCATGCGATCCGCGGCCCACCCACCTGCCGGTGAAATCGAAACCGAGCATCGCGCCGCCGGGCAGGATGCCCGCGGCCGGCGTGGCCGCAGTCGCCTCGTACGTGAACGTGCCCTTCAGGTTGCGCATCTTGCCTTGCCAGCGCAGGGGCACCATGATCTCCTCGTCGTTGAGGTCCCTGCCCACTGTGGTCTCGAGGTACCGGACCCAGAGGCCCCGCATTCGCCACGGCTCGTGGCCCGGCAGCCGGAGGCCTGCTCTCAGTGGCATGACGTTCTTCCCCTCCACGCCTACGGAAAGTCCCGTCGCGGAATCGAACGGCGAGGTCGACTCCTCGAAAGCCAGCACGTCCCAATGGAAGTTGATGGGGGCGGCCCGCGTAAAATCAAACGGCACGGCGGTTCCCGCAACGTGCTCCATCACCCCCAGGCCCTCCAGACCGAAAGTCCCCTCATCGGTCACGAGTTCGGCGAATGCCTTCGAATGCTGCCCGACGTACTGGAGCAACCTGCCGAACCTCGACCACCATATCGGCCAGCCGGTCTCGAACTCGAACCGCGCCGAGACCTCGCTGCCGGGCAGGGAGAACGACATCCGGTAGTGGGGGGCGGTTCCCTCCAGCAGGAAGCTGTCCTCGAACGCGATGGAGAGGGGAGAGGACTCGGCGCTGACGGTGTTGCCCTCGAAGCGATGCTGATGGACTTCGACTTCGTGCCTGGAACCCCAGGTGATCAGCACCTCGGTGCTCTCGCCGATCGCTTCGAGCAGCGAGAGCGGGTACCAGCCCGGGGTATACGCGCGGTTGTAGAAGTGCGCCTTGAGCCAGCGCAGCGGCGCGTCGCCCGGAAAGATGACTATAGCGAACCAGCCGTCCCAGGCTGCTTTAGGTGCGAGCGGAACCAGGTACTTTGGGTCGACTGCCTCCAGTGCCTTTTTCTCGCTCCTCACAAGAATCTGTGGGTGCCACCTGTCCGATAATTCCCTTGGCGAAGCCATTTCCTGGCCGTTTTTACCCCACTGAAACCGTGCCACAATTCCAACTCATACAACCCTTCCCCAGCTGCCCTTGGGCCGAAGGACCCTCGAGGCTTAGAAATACCCATTATGGGGGCGATGTCCAGATCCTGACTACGGCCTCAAAATGGCTGGCTCGGCCGCTGAATTCTCGAATTCAACCCACAGATTCTTGTGAGGACCCCTTTTTCTTCATGCTGAATATTATGCACCATCCGTGCTCTCAGGGCGGCATGGGGTGTGGTCGGCAGGACCCCCGCCAGTGGAAATAACGGGGTGAAAAGTGCCTGGCACCGGTTTTACACTTCGGCGCTCTTGAACTCCATCGTCATGTAGTAGACTCCCGAGTCCACGGTCTTCTTCACGTCCAGCAGCTTCTCGAAGACGTGGAGCATCGGCTCGTTCTCGACCAGGACTTCCGCGGTGAAGCCGAGCAGCCCCTGGCGCTTGGCCAGTTGTGTGAGGTAGCCCAGCAGCTCCGTCCCGATCCCCTTGTTCTGGTACTCGTCCTTGACCACGAACGCGACGTCGGCGTTGTGCTGCTGCTCGTTGATGGTGTACTGGCCGAGGCCCACCAGCTCTTCCTTGTCGCCCTCGTGGACGAACGACAGGATGACCATCTCCTGGGTGTAATCGATGACGACGTACTCCTGGAGCCGCTCGTGCGGCATGTCCTTGCGGAACGAGATGAACCTCCGGTACATGCTGTTGTCCGAGAGAGAGTAGAAGAGGTCCTTGATGAGAGGCTCGTCGCTGATCTTCACCGCCCGGAAGAGGACCTCCGTGCCGTCCTTGGTCGTCCGGTAGGTCTCCAGGTCCTCGGGGTACTCGCCCCTGGTGCCCGGGATGAAGGCCTGGTCCTGGTAGATCATCTTGAGCTTCTTGGCTTCTTCGATGAGCCAGGGCCTGAACTTGGGGTGCGCGATCGAGATCAGCTCCATGGCGCGTTCGCGGACGTTCTTGCCGTGCAGGTAGGCGATGCCGTACTCGGTGACGACGTACTGGATGTCACCGCGCGTCAGCGTCACCCCGGCGCCCTGCGTCATGGAGGGGATGATCCTCGAGACCTCGCCCTCGGCGCCCGCGGTCGACGGCAGGGCCAGGATGGTCTTGCCGCCCGGCGCGAGCACCGCGCCCCGCATGAAGTCCGCCTGCCCGCCGATGCCGCTGTAGAACGTCTTGCCGATCGACTCGGCGGTCGCCTGGCCTGTGAGGTCGATCTCGAGGCCCATGTTGATGGCGGTCATATTCGCGTTACGCGCTATGTTGAGCGGGTTGTTGGTATAGTCGATGGGGCGGAAATCGATGCTCGGGTTGTCGTGGATGTACTCGTAGGTCTCGGGGGTGCCCATGCAGAACGACGCCACGGTCTTGCCCCGATCGAGCGTCTTGCGGGTGTTGTCTATTACGCCCTTCTGCATCAGGTTCACGATGCCGTCGCTCAACAACTCCGTGTGGACCCCCAGGTGTTTCTTGTCCTCGAGGTTCGCGAGGATCGCGCTCGGCAGGCTGCCGTATCCGACCTGGATAGTATCGCCGTCCTCTACGATGCGGGCCACGTACCTGCCGATTTGCCTCACCAGGACGTCCGGCACGCTGGGGTCATAGGTGAGGAGCGGCTCGTCAAAGGGCACGATGAAGTCAACGTCCCTGATGTGGATGAAGGTGTCGCCGTGGACGCGGGGCATGTTCGAGTTGACCTGCGCTATCACCTTGGACGCCACCTCGACCCCGGCCTTGGTGATGTCGACACTTACCCCCAGGCTCATGTAACCGTTGCCGTCCGGGGGCGAGACCTGGACGATGGCGATGTCGATGGGGATGAACTTGCGGTAGAAGAGGTCCGGGACCTGGGACAGGAATATCGGGGTGTAATCGGCGAGACCCTGGTTCACGGCATCACGCGTGTTAGCTCCCACGAAGAAAGAGTTGTGCCTGAAGTTGTGCTTGAACTTCTCGTCGTCGTAAGGCGCAACCCCGAGTGTCCAGACGTGGATGACCTCGGTGTCGAAGAACGCCTTGGGATGCTTGTCGACGTAGTCCCCGAGCGCCTGGACGAGGTGCTGCGGCTCGCCGCACGCGGTCCCCACAAACAGGTGGTCGCCTCGCCTGATGGCATCGAAGACCTTGTCTTCGCCGACGAACTTCTCGGGGTAGGTGGCCTTGAGCTCATCTAGAGTCTCGGCGTACTGAACTGTTTCCATGGCTCCTCCGCTTCAGACCGCATATCGCTACATATACATTCTAGACCCTGTGCAATACTCCTGAACCAAACAGGCGTCAATTTGACACGGATGACAAGCGCCCCTATAATCCCCAACATGATGAACGCAACAGGTACGGTAAGACTGAACAGTTTTTGGTGGGGCACCTCATAGAGGGTCCCTGCCGCCGCGCCTGAACACATAGAAGCGTAGCCGTGACCCTCAGACGGGGGTCGCGGTTTTTTTATTTCCGCGACGAGTTCGCGGTTTTTTTATTTTCAAGGAGAGTAAAGATGGGAATCGATGCGGCAAGAGAGACGGAGAGGTTTGTAGCCGGAGCACCGGACGTGTCTCCCGGGCGCGACGAGTTCGTCGCGCTGGAGGGGTACACGCACGCGATGGTGTCGACCGAGCTCTCGAGCGACCTCGAGACGCCGGTGTCCGCCTTCATGAAGCTCCGCGGGGCGAGCGACGAGCCGTGCTTCCTGCTCGAGAGCGCCGAGAGCGGCCGCACGTGGGGCCGTTATTCGATCCTCGGTTTCGAGCCGGCGGCCGTGGCGAGCCTCGATGACGGCGAACTCGTGGTGTCGCGGGATTCCCGGGTGAACTCGATCATCGACGAGAGGCCGCTCGAGGAGTTGTTCAGGATGGTATCCAGGGCCAGGGTCTTCGTGCCCCGGGAGGGCGGGATTGAAGGGGCCCTGCCGTTTGCCGGGGGCGCGGTCGGGTACTTCGGCTACGGGACGCTCGCGAGCATCGAGAAAGTCAGGCTCGAGAAAGAGCCCGGCGTGGAGGGCGTGCCCGAGGCTATGTTCATGTTCCCCGGGCGCCTGGTCGTGTTCGACCACCTGCGCTCGCGGATGCGGCTCTGCGCGCTGGTCGTCTTGCGCGAAGGGAAGGCCGAGCGCGGCCGCTCGTACGATGCCGCCGTCGCCTCGCTCGAGCGGATGGCGGCGCGGATACGGACCAGGCTCGCACCGGGGCAGGGCCTCTCGCTCGAGTGCTCGCCCCGGGTAGCCGCGGATGACTTCGAGGGGGTAGAGAGCAACGTCACCCGCGAGCGGTTCGAGGAGATGGCCGGCAGGGCGCTCGAGCATATCTACGCCGGTGGTGCGTTCCAGGTCGTGGTGTCGCAGCGCCTGTCGATGGACTTCAGTAGCGACCCGCTCTCGGTCTACAGGCACCTGCGCGCGGAGAACCCGTCTCCTTACATGTTCTACCTGCGGATGCCCGGCGTGTCGCTGGTGGGCTCCTCGCCCGAGCCGATGGTCACCAACCGCGGGGGCCGCGCGGTCATCCGTCCCATTGCCGGCACGCGGCCTCGCGGGGCCGACCCCGAGCTGGACGCCGCGCTCGCCGCCGAGCTCGCGGGAGATCCGAAGGAGAAGGCAGAGCACATCATGCTGGTCGACCTGGCGCGCAACGACCTGGGCCGGGTATCTAAACCGGGCACGGTCAAGGTCACGCGTCTCATGGAGGTCGAGCGCTACTCGCACGTCATGCACATGGTGAGCGAGGTCGAGGGGACGCTGGCCGACGGCACGGGCAACTACGAGCTGCTCCGCGCGTCTTTTCCTGCCGGCACGGTGGTAGGCGCTCCCAAGGTCCGGGCGGCGGAGATCGTCGAGGACCTGGAGCCGGACGGCCGCGGGCCTTACGCGGGCGCGGTCGGCTACATCAGCCACTCGGGCGACATGGACACCTGCATCGCCATCAGGACCGTCGTCATCCGGGACGGGCGGGCGCACGTGCAGGCAGGCGCGGGCGTGGTCGCCGACTCCGACCCGGCGACGGAGTACGAGGAGACGATGTCCAAGGCGCGGGCGGTGGTGCGGGCGGTGCGCTCCGCGGAAAGGGGTGAGCGGTGATGGACGGCTGCAAGGTGGCGCTCATCGACAACTACGATTCGTTCACCTACAACCTCGCCCAGGCTTTCCAGGTACTGGGGGCCGAGGTGGTCGTGGCGCGCAACGACGATATCGATGTGCCAGGTATCAGGTCGCTCGCGCCGACGCACCTGGTCATCTCCCCGGGGCCGGGGGGACCCCAGGACGCGGGGATATCCTGCGACGCGGTCAGGGAGCTCGCCGGCGAGGTTCCCATCCTGGGTGTCTGCCTGGGCCACCAGGTCATCGGCTATGTCATGGGCGCGAGGGTCACGCGAGGTCCGCGGCCGGTGCACGGCTCGACGTCGAGCATGCACCACGACGGCAGGACCGTGTTCCGTGGGATCGACAGCCCTTTGGAGGCGACTCGTTACCACTCGCTCGTGGTCGCTTCCGACAGCGTTCCCGGCTGCCTGGAGGTGTCGTGCAGGACCACGGATGGGCTTGTCATGGGACTCCGCCACAAGACCTTGCGCGTTGAGGGCGTGCAGTTCCACCCGGAATCGATACTGACTACCAGCGGCGCTGCGATGCTCGCGAACTTTCTCGAGATGAACGGAGGCGACGGCGATGCTTCGCGACACGATTGACAAGGTGGCCAGGGGCGAGGACCTCGAGCGCGAGGAGGCGAGGCAGGCGGCGCTCGCGATGCTGGGAGGCGACGTGCCGGACTCGGTCATCGGCGGGCTTCTGGTCGGCCTCAAGGCGAAGGGCGAGACGGAGGCAGAGATCACCGGCTTCGCTCAGGGTATGCGCGAAGTGAAGGTCGGCATCGCGCCCCGGACCGCTACCCTGGTGGACACCTGCGGCACAGGCGGGGACCGCAGCGGCACGTTCAACATAAGCACGGCAGCCGCCATCATCGCGGCCGCGGCGGGCGTGCCGGTCGCAAAGCACGGCAACCGCGGGGTGTCCTCGCGGTGCGGGAGCGCGGACGTTCTGGAGGCGCTCGGCGTAGATATCGAGATGGGGCCTGCGGCCGTCCGGGAGTGCATCGAGACCGTCGGCATCGGCTTCATGTTCGCCCCGGCGTTCCATCCGGCGATGAAGCGCGTGATGGGGGCACGCCGGGACCTCGGCGTGCCGACCATATTCAACATCCTCGGCCCCCTGACGAATCCTGCCGGCGCCCGCGCCCAGGTGCTTGGTGTGAACCGGGCCGAGCTCGTGCCGCTCCTGGGTCGCGTGCTCTGCGCCCTCGGTTGCGAGAGGGCTTTCGTGCTGCACGGGAGCGACGGCCTGGATGAGTTCAGCCTCTCATCCGACACTGTCGTCTGCGAAGTCGACCGCGGCGTGATGAGCGAATACCGGTTGGCGCCGGAAGACCTCGGCCTGGCGCGGCGGGACAGTGCCGACCTAGCCGGCGGGGACGCGGAGTGCAACGCGGCCATCATCAGACGCGTGCTCGGCGGCGCACCGGGCCCGGCGATGGAAGTGTGCGTCGCCAACGCGGCTTTCGCAGTGGTGGCGGGCGGTCGGGCGGAGTCGTTGTCTGAAGGCGTCGCGGCTGCGCGGGAGGCCGTGGAGACGGGAGAAGCCGCCATGATGCTCGACCGGCTGGTGTCCTTCGACAGCAAGAACGGCGACAGGGGTGGGACCGATGTTCCTTGACGAAGCGATGGAGGCGGGGAGGCGCGCCGCAGCCGAACGCTCGAGCCGGGTTTCCAGCCGTGCGCTCGAACGGCGGCTGAAGGAGGACGGCGCGCCTGTACCTTCTTTCAAGCGCGCCATCATCAGGGGTGACGGCCCTGTAAACATCATCGCCGAGGTCAAAAAGGTCTCGCCGTCCGCGGGGGTGATCTCCCGCGGAGCGTCGGTCGGGGAGACTGCGGCGGTTTACGAGTCCACCGGAGGGGCAGCGGTGTCCGTCCTCACGAGCGAGTTTGGATTCGAGGGCCGAGTGGGCGACCTCGAGGAGGCACGGCGAAGCTGCCGCTTGCCGCTGCTATGCAAGGACTTCATCTCGTCGGAGTACCAGGTGCTCGAGGCGAGGGCGTACGGCGCGTCGGCGGTCCTGCTGATCGCGGAGGCGCTGGACTCGGGTGCCGTGGCGGACCTGCTGGCATACGCGCACGGCCTCGGCATGGATGTCCTCTTCGAGGCGCACACGGTCGCGGGGCTCGCGCTCGCCCTGGAGGCGGGCGCCGGCATCGTAGGCATCAACAACCGCGACCTGGAGACATTGAATGTGGACCTGGCCACGACAGAGCGACTGTACGACTTCATCCCTGAAGGTGCGGTCGTGGTCAGCGAGAGCGGGATAAGGACGGTCGAGGACGCGGAACGGATCGCGTCGCTCGGCGTTGACGCGCTGCTGGTCGGGGAGGCGCTGATGAGGGCGCCAGACCCGGGGCAGCGGCTGAGAGAACTTACCGGGAGGTGAGGCGAAATGTGGGTGAAGATCTGTGGGATCACCAGGATCGAGGATGCCGTATCGGCGGCACGTTTCGGAGCGGATGCGGTGGGGTTTGTCTTCGCTGAAAGCCCGCGGCGCGTCACTCCCGAGGTCGCCCGCGCGATCGGGCGCGAAATGCCCGACGGACCTGCCCGGGTAGGAGTCTTCGTGGACACCCCGCTCGACGAAGTGCGAGCCATCATGGATCACTGCGGCCTGGACGCGGCGCAGCTCCACGGGGACGAGGACTACGAGTATTGCTCCGGGTTGCGAGGCCGCGCCATCAAGGCTCTGCGCGTGAACGGGACACTCGACATCGCGAGGGCTACCAGGTACGCGCAGGAGGGAGACTGCGAAGCACTGTTGTTGGACGGCTTCGACCCCGGGAAGCGTGGCGGGACCGGGCGCTCGTTCGACTGGAAGATGGTGCGCCTGATCGAGGGCAAGCCACGCCTGATAATCGCGGGCGGCCTGGGCCCGCACTACGTCGCCGATGCGGTCAAGACCGCCAGGCCGTACGGCGTCGATTGCTCCAGCGGCATCGAAATCGCGCCGGGGGTCAAGGACCCGGTGCTCATGTACCGGTTCATCGAGAAGGCGAGAAAGGCGGACTACGAGGTGAGTGACCAGTGAAGGAGAAAGTGCAGATGCGTGTGGCTGGTGCCGATGGGGAGCGCCCGGGCGACAGGCGCGGCTACTACGGCGTGTTCGGCGGCAGGTTCGTCCCCGAGCCGCTCATCGAGGCGCTTGACGAGCTCGACCGCGAGTTCGAGAAAGCGCGGGCGGACGTCGGGTTCATGACCGAGCTCGCTGAACTGTCGAGCGACTACGCCGGCAGGCCGACGCCGTTATACTTCGCGCGGCGGCTGACGGACGAACTGGGCGGCGCGCGAATATACCTGAAGCGGGAGGACCTCTGCCACACGGGCTCGCACAAGATCAACAACACGCTCGGGCAGTGCCTGCTCGCCGGCAGGATGGGCAAGAAGCGGGTGATTGCCGAGACCGGCGCCGGGCAGCACGGCGTAGCCTGCGCGACCGCCGCCGCGCTGCTGGGACAGGAATGTGTGGTCTACATGGGCGAAGTCGACATCGAAAGGCAGGCGCCGAACGTGGCGCGCATGGAGCTCCTGGGAGCGGAGGTACGCCCGGTTTCCAGCGGGAGCCGCACCCTGAAGGACTCGGTGAACGAGGCGTTGCGCGACTGGGTCACCAACGTCCGCACCACGCATTACTGCCTCGGCTCGGTGGTCGGACCGCACCCGTTCCCGGCCATGGTGCGGGAGTTTCAGTCGGTCATCGGCTTTGAGACACGCGCCGAATGCATGCGGCGCGAGGGGCGCCTTCCCGACGCGGTCATCGCCTGCGTCGGGGGCGGCAGCAACTCCATCGGGATGTTCTCGCCGTTCATCGGCCAGGGGCCGAGGCTGGTGGGTGTCGAAGCGGGTGGAAGCGGCGCCGGCCCGGGCGAGCATGGAAGCAGCCTCTGCCTCGGCGAGGTCGGCGTGCTCCACGGGGCCATGAGCTACCTGCTCCAGGACGAGCACGGCCAGGTGCTCGAGACGCACTCCGTGTCGGCGGGGCTGGACTACCCGGGCGTTGGGCCCGAGCACTCCTACCTGAAAGAGACGGGGCTTGCGACCTACACCTCTGTGAGCGATACAGATGCGCTCGAGGCGGCGCGCTTCCTCTCGAAGAAGGAAGGCATCATTCCCGCGCTCGAGAGCGCCCACGCCGTCGCCTACGCGATGGAGGCGGCGCCGGAGATGGATAGAGAGGAGATCATGGTCGTCTGCCTCTCCGGGCGGGGCGACAAGGACATGGACGCGCTCGGGAGATGCCTCTGATGGACGTCACTGAAAAGAGACTCGCGAAGATGTTCGCCGACCTGCGGGGGAAGCGCGCCGCCCTCATCACCTATGCCACGGGATACTTCCCGGACAGGGAGGGCAGCCTCAGCGTGATCGAAACGATGCTGGACAGCGGAGCCGACGCGGTCGAGATCGGCATTCCATTCTCCGACCCTGTCATGGACGGGCCGGTCATCCAGGAGACGAGCGCGACAGCGCTTCGGACGGGCGCGACCCCCGGGGGCGTGCTCGAGCTCGCAGCTGAAGCTCGCCGGCGAACCGACAAGCCCCTGCTCGTAATGACCTACTACAACCCTGTCCTCAAGTTCGGAGTCGAGGATTTTGTGCGGCGCGCGGCCGAGTGCGGCATAGACGGCGTCGTGATTCCGGACCTGCCGGTAGAGGAGATGGGGCCGCTCGGGGCCGCCTGTAACAGCGCCGGGGTCGACACCGTCGCCTTCTGCTCGGTCACCACGCCCCCGGTCAGGATCCGCGAAGCGGCATCGGCGGCGACCGGGTTTCTCTACTGCGTAACGCTCCTGGGTCCCACAGGGGCGCGCGCGTCCGTCTCGGACGAGCTGCCTTCGTTCCTGGCAAGGGTCAGGGAGAACGCGTCGTGCCCGATAGCCGCGGGCCTGGGCGTGTCGACCCCGGAACAGTGCGCCCGGATAGGGACGATGGCGGACGGCGTGATCGTCGGCAGCGCGCTTATGAGCGAAGCGGCGAGATCGGACGGAGACCTCTCAGGGCTCGGCGCACTGGTGCGGTCGATGTCGGAAGCTCTCCGGGCAACGCCCTAGCTTCCGGCGAGGGGTGAGCCGCAGGACGTGCAGAACTTCGCGCCTGCCGCCAGCGCCTTTCCACAATTAGGGCAAGCCACCTGGGCGGGTGGAGGTGGCGCGCTCTGCTGGACCTGCGGCGCGGGCGCTCCGGGCTGAGCCCTGGCGGCGAGCACCTCGGACACGGAGGCCATAAGCCTGTCGACGTTGCGCTGGTTCTTGCCGAAGTCGATCAACGCGAACTTCGAGGAGGACGCTATCTGCAGCCAGGTCTGGCGGGGAGCGCTCTCGGTGATCTGCACAGGCAGGTCCTCACCCCATGACCAGAGGTTGACTCCCACCGTGATGAGGATGTAGCCGCTTGTCTGGTCGGCCTGTTTCACCTTCATGCCCGGCACGCGGTTCACGGCTTCGAGGACCGCGTTGAAGACCTCTTCCCTGGAGTTCTGGAACAGTGCCGCGCCTTCGCCGCTGGTGAGAGAAGCCATGCTGTCTCCTTGCTCTGGGGTTCTTCCGCGTTTGTCACAGGCTATCCAAAGGTGGCCGGAGAGGCAAGAGTCTCGAGTAGCGCAACCGCCGGCTATGTTACCCTGCGCCACATCAGCTTCTGGAAGTCCAGGAAGCCCTGGCTCCTCCAGAACTCGAGGCCCCCGATGTTCTGCTCGGACACATTCAACTCCACCCGGTCTATCCCGCGTGCGCTGAGCCACTCCAGGGTGCGCGAGAGCATGAGGCTCGCCGCGCCCCGCCGCCGGTGGGTGCCCGTCACCACTATGTTGTCGATGAACCCGTATTCCCTGCACGCCACTACGGGGGGATGAAGCTCGACGAGGGTGTTGGAATAACCGATGACGTGGTCGTCTTCCAGGCAGACCAGGACCAGCGAGTCGTGCGACTGGAGGGACTGGTGCACATGGGACTCGAAGTTGCCCACCGCTCCGTCGCACTGCGCGTAGAAGGGGTCGAGCTGCTGGTGGTAAGAGGAGAGTTCTTCCCACAGGACCAGTATCGCCGGGACATGTTCCGGGCCTGCCACCATCAGTTCCACCGCCAGCGCCCCCTTGTCTTCCGTAAAACGTCATTTTGAAGGTGCACGAACACTTGATATCTTATTACCCGTCTAAAGGAGTTAACAGGACCCTGGCAGGTGAGCAGTTGAAGGACGGCGGCAAGGGAATCTACGACTTCCACACGCAGGAGGAACGCCCGGACGCGGAAGAGAGTAAACCGCGCGGCAGGTCTTTGCGCATTGGGAGCTTCAAAGACATGTGGGAGCGGACCCGGCAGGACTTCTCCGGAGGGGTCGATCGCGCCAGGTCGTTGCGCGCCCCGAAGATGCCGCGCTGGCTCAAGGTCACACTGGCCTGGGCGGTGCTCGCTATCGGTATCGTGTTCCTGGTGGGCGCCGGGCTCGAACTGGCCGCGAGCGGCAGGATCGCGAAGGGCGTGACTGTCGACGGCGTGAAGGTCGGAGGCATGACCAGGGAGAACGCTCGGCAGGTCGTCCAGCAGAGGATCAAGCCTCTCGAGTCCAACATCCAGCTCAAATACGAGGGAAAGCTGTACACCGTGGACCTCAAGGCCATCGATTTCCACCTGGACGTCGACGGCATGGTCCAGGAAGCCTACCTCCTGGGCAAGCGCAGCCCCGCCCTGCTGAGGATCACACGCAGGCTTGTCGGCTCGGGTGTGAACAGCGACGTGCCCGTGATGGTCACCTGCAGCAAAGCCAAATTGACGAACTGGGTCACGAAGGTAGCCCAGAAGGTCGACAGGCACCCCACCAGCGTGAGCATCAGCGTTGCTTCGGGCTCTCCGGAGATCGTCCCGTCGAAGGAAGGCGTCAAGGTCAAGGTCGACGACACCGTCAAGGCAGTAGCCAAGGCGCTGCCCACGGACAACAGGACAGTTGCGATCGTTGCTGACAGGATCCAGCCTGAAGTGGTCGAGGCGGACATCGCCAAGATCATCGTCATCCACCAGAAGCAGTTCAGGCTCTACCTCTTCGACCACGACCGGGAGGTCAACAGCTACCTGATCGCCGTCGGGATGCCGCAGTACCCGACCCCCAACGGCAGGTTCCATATCACGTACAAAGAGAAGAACCCGACCTGGCTGCCGACCTCTGAGTGGGCAAAGGACAAGCAGGGCATACCCCAGCCGCCTGGCCCGAACAACCCGCTGGGGGGCTACTGGATGGACCTCGGGGGAGGCATCGGCATCCACGCGACGCCGTTCCCCAAGTCGCTCGGCGAGCAGGCGTCTCACGGCTGCATCAGAATGGCGCCGGACGACGCGGCAGCCCTCTTCAATGCGATCAAGGTGGGCACGCCGGTCTTCATCGTGGATTAACTAAACTTTTGGGGGTCAGGTCCTTTTTCTTAAGCCGTAAGCGGCCGAGCGATGCACCACTGGGGTCAGGCACCGGTGGTGCATTTTCATGCTTTGATCCAGCACACCTTCTGAAATGCACCACCGGTGCCTGACCCCAGTGGTGCATCGTCACACTTCCAGCGACTTGAGAAAAAGGACCTGACCCCCAAAAGTTAAGTGCTCGTGATGCGTTCCACCCAGTCGCGCACCTGCGCGGGCAGGCGCTCGCGGCTGGATGAGTCAACTCTCACGACCGTCACGTCCGGCCGCTCCTTCACAAGGTCCAGGAACTGGTTCTGCTTTACCTGTATGGTCCCCAGCACAGGCTTGGGACTGTCCAGCGCCGCGCGCACGGCCTCCCGGAACCTAACGCTCGCGATCTCCATCGCGCCGATCTCGTCGATCACTATGAGAGCGACCGATGGGTCGCGGATGGCGCGTTCGACCGCGTCGGCGGCCACCTCGTCGACGTCGCGTACGTTCACGCCGTAGCGGCTCACCTTCACCGGGGAGGCCAGGCCGACGCTCGCCAGCGTGCCCGTCCTGCCGTCGAGCGTTGTGATCGAGAAGCCCACACGCTCGCCGCCCTCGCGCAGCTCGCCGGTGTAGAAGCCGCCGGCGACGCTCGCACCCCGGATAGCGGACATGATGACAGTTGTCTTTCCGCTCCCCGGCCGGCCGGTCAACAGCAGGTTCTGCGTCTCGTACGCGCTCATGACATGTCCTCGGTCGTCGCCTGACTTGCATCGTTGCGGGGGAATTCCCCATGACTGATACTTGTAACATGGTCGACGAACGGGCCGCGGGCATCAAGCCCGACAAGGATACGCGCGGCGGGGTACTGCCAGGAGGTCCTCGGCTTCGCCAAGAAATGGTATGGAGGAGACATGCCCAAGAAGTTCACGTTCGACCCCGACATCAAAGAGGCGCTCGATGCTTTCCTCCTGGACAACCCTGAGGTAGAGCCCGGCAAGGCTTTCGGGATGCCCGCGTACTACATCAACGGCAAGATGTTCGCCGGCGTCTTCGGTGACGGCGCCACGGTCAAAGTCCCCGAGGAGATGGTCCCCGAACTGCTCGAGCGACCCACGATATCCGAGTTCTCCCCGATGGAAGGGCGCAAGATGAAGAACTGGGTCATCATCAGGCGCGACGACCCGGCGGAGTACGTCAAGGATAAGGTGGTCTTCCAGGCGGCGTTCGACCACGTGTACGCGCTCACCACCGAGGTCAAGAAGAAGAAGAAGTGACGCGCGGCGAGCCTGTGCAGTCGCCCTTCGATTTCGTGTAGTATCTTCCCTGTCTTTTCGCTGTTCAGTCCCGGCGGTGACGAACCGCGGCCGGGCTCGAGTCATGGAGGTGACCGGTTTGGCGTCTGGTGAAGTCCTCATCTACGGGGCCGGGATGTCCGGCATGGTCGCGGCATACAACCTCGCCACCGAAGGCTACGACGTGCTGGTGCGCGAGCAGGAGCCCGCCTGGGGCGGCTCGAGCGCGTTCAACCCTTCGCTGCACACCACGCCGCTGGATGTGCCCGCGACGTCGGAGTACATCGGCATAGATATCGCCCCGGCTTTCCACGATGTCAGCACGCTGTCGATCTACCTCCACGACTACAAGATCCCGGCTCCCGTGTTTATGGCTTACCACGTGGAGAGGAGCTCCCGCCCACAGAGCCTGGATGCACTCCTTTACGAGAAGTGCGTCGAGGCCGGGGTGAAGTTCGAGTTCAACGAGAAGCTGCGCAAGGAGGACCTCGCGGGCCTGCCCCCGGGGACGATAATCGCCTGCGGGCTCAACCACGCGGCTTACGACGACCTGGAAGTCCCGTATAAGAGCTGGTACGCGTGGATGGCCCGAGGCGAGATCGAGCACGACAACGACGCCTGGATATGGATGGACGAGTGCATCAACGAGTACGGTTACATCTCTTACTGCAACGGCCTTTACTACAACCTCCTGTTCGCGTACGGCCAGGAGGTGAGCCGCGAGGACCTGGCAAAGTACCGCGAGTTCATGAAGCGCGTCGAGGGCGTGGAGGAAGACGACTGGTACTACGTGGTCGGTGCGGCCCCGGTCGTATCGCCCGACAACCCGAGCCTGTTCCGCGGCGACTTCATCATGTGCGGGACGATGTCGGGATGCCTGGACCCGTTCATGGGCTTCGGCATCTCCGGCTCGCTGGTGTCGGGCAAGGTCGCGGCGCTGGCTGTCTCCGACAGGGAGAAGGCCGAGGAGGAGTTCGCCCGCTTCACCCGCAACTACGCGAGCGTCTATAACTTCAAGCAGGATGTCTGGTACCCGCTGCGGGCACGCGTAGACCTGCTGGAGGACCTCGCCAACATCCTGGGGCCCGAGCGCACCGTGCGGCTGTTCATCGAGGCGCTGCGCAAGGGGCGGAAGAACTCGGCCATCCCCGGCTTCGGCCTTCTGAGCTGCAACTGAACCCGTAGCGCCGGCGTCCCGCCGGCTGGTGTTAAACACTCGGCAAGACGCGTTCCACTCTGGTACCATGATGATGGCCCGAGATCGTACCAGTGTACCTCCCTTACTACGTGCTTGAACGATGCGCGCCGGGAGGCCGGGCAGCAGCACCAGAAAGCTCGAGAACGAGGAGTCAGCATGTTCGACCTGATAATCGAGAACGCGGAGATCCTGGACGGCTCAGGCAAGGAGTCGTACAAGGGCGATATCGGCATCAGAGGCGAGGTCATCGAGAAGATCGGCAACCTTACGGGCGTCGAGGCGGCGCGCCGCATTGACGCTACGGGAGGACCCTGTGCCCGGGCTTCATCGACGTGCACTCGCACGCCGACCTCGCGTTCTTCAAAGAGGACCACGCGAACGTCCTCTCGCCGCTCGTCATGCAGGGCATCACCACCTTCATCGGCGGCAACTGCGGCATGGCGCTGGTGCCGATAACGAAGGAGCACAACGAGGGCCAGCAGATGTACCTCGAGGTGTTCACCCAGATGGACTTCGACAACGATGTCCACTGGACGGACATGGGCTCGTTCATGGAGCACATGGACAAAAAAGGAGTGCCGCTCAACTGCGGCATCCTCGCGCCTCACGGCATGATGAGGATCTCCGCCTGCGGCCTGGAGACGCGGCTCGCGGAGAAGGACGAGGTCGCCATGATGTCGCGGCTGCTGGAGGAGTGCATGGAGGCCGGCGCGTTCGGCATGTCGACGGGCCTGCAGTATTTCCCGGGCAACCAGAGCGACACCGCCGAGCTTGTCGAGCTCGGAAAGGTCCTCTCGAAGTACGGCGGCCTCTACACCAGCCACCTGCGCTCGTACACCAACACGACGCTGGAGAAGGCCATGGCCGAGGTCGCGGAGGTCTCGAAGCAGAACCAGGTGCGCGGCCAGGTCTCGCACATTTTCAGCCTCCCCTGGCTCGGGCCCCTGCAGCGCCCGGCACTGAAGGTCATCAAGTGGCTGGCGAGGCACGATGAGGTCGCGCATCGCAGCATCCCCAACTTCATCATCACCGCCGAGATGAAGAACATCCTGAAACAGCTGGACGGGTTCCGCGCGGAAGGCGCCCAGATGGCGATGGACGTGATGCCGACCACCGCCGGGTTCACGCACCTGATGGCATTCTTCCCCTCGTGGGCGCTCGCCGGAGGCCGCGAGGAGGTCATCGCCCGCATCTCGGACAAGGCGACGCGCGAGGAGATGCGCCGCGATATCGACGAGGGCAAGCCCACCTGGCCGCACAGGGGCAAGAACGACTGGTCGCTCAACGTCATGCGCCAGATGGGGTGGGACGCGGTGACGATCATGGCGGTCCACAGCGAGAAGAACAAGTGCCTGGAAGGCCGGCTGTTCACTGACATCGCTGCCGAGCAGGGAAAGCACCCGTTCGACGTGATGTGCGACCTGCTCATCGAGGAGGACGGCCGCGTGCTGGTCTTCGAGTCGATGGCAGAGCCCGACGACTACTTCACCGAGAAGTACACTTTCCCCGCGCTGCAGGACCCGCAGACCATGATCACCACGGACACCATACTGCTGGGCATCGGCAAGCCGTCGTACCTCTTCTACGGCTGCTACCCTAAGTTTATTGGTCGATACGTCTTCGAGAAGAACCTCGTTGACCTGCCCAGCGCTGTCGCACGCTGCACCTCGCTCCCGGCCGAGTGGTTCGGCATCAAGAACCGCGGTCGGCTGGAGGAGGGCTACTTCGCCGACCTCCTTCTGATGAGGCCCGAGAAGTTCAAGACGGAGGCGTGCTTCCGCAACCCGGAGGTATACCCTGAGGGCCTGGACATGGTCCTCATCAACGGGAAGGTTGCCTTCGAGGACGGCGACTTCAAGTCGGAGGCCCTTCCCGGCAAGATGCTCCGCAAATAGGTTACGTCGGTCGTTTTACACTTTCTGTTACACTTTTCTATTGGCTGGACATGCGGAGTGTAAAGAAAAGTGTAAAACGAACGACGTAATCGGGGGTCAGTAGTTCGTCCACTTGTAGAAGAGTCTCTTTGCCAGCTCCGCTGAACCGATGTACAGGATGATGATCCCCAGCAGCAGCGGATAGAAGTATGGCGGGATCGGCCTGAACCCGAAGAACCTTCCCAGCGGGGTGTAGGGCAAGGCGAGCACCACTACGGCAACCGCGATAGTAGTCCAGAAAAGGTACTTGCTCGGCCGGCTCTTCAGGAAGAACCTCCTGGTGCGTATCACCAGCACGACCATCGAAGCAGAGATCACCGACTCGATGAACCATCCCGTCCTGAAAGTCTGCGCGTATGCGATCTTGGTCAGGTGGCTGTTGTGCAGCAGGAGCAGCAGGACCCCGAACGTCGCGTAGTCGAACACCGAGCTCAACAGGCCGAAGACCACCATGAACCGCCGGATGAACTGGATGTTCCACCGCTTCGGCTCGTCCATCATCTCCGGGTCCACGTGGTCGGTAGCGATGGTGGTCTCGGGGAGGTCGGTCATGAGGTTCATGAGCAGGACCTGCGAGGGCAGCAGGGGCAGGAAGTTCAGGAATATCGAAGCGCCCGCCATGCTGAACATGTTCCCGAAGTTCGCGCTTGTGGCCATGAAGACGTATTTCATAGTATTCGCGAACGTCGTCCTGCCCTCACGGACGCCGTTTGCCAGGACCCCCAGGTCTTTCTCGAGCAGGACGAAATCCGCGGCTTCCTTTGCGACGTCCACGGCAGACTCGACCGAGATTCCGACATCCGCCGCCTGCAGCGCGGGGGCGTCGTTGATCCCGTCTCCCATGTAGCCCACCACGTCGCCCGCTTTGACGAGAGCCTGGATGATCGCTTCTTTCTGGCTCGGCTCCACCTCGGCGAAGATATCCACTTTTTCCACCGTGTTGACCAGTGACTCCCCGCGCATCTTCGCTATCTGGGCGCCGGTCAGGACCTCCAAGTTCTTCATCCCGACAAGCTCACCGACGTGGCCCGCGACCAGCTTGTTGTCACCGGTGATGACCTTGAGCCGGACGCCGAGCCGCTCCAGCCTCTCGAGGCTCTCGGTGATGCCCTCCTTGGGAGGGTCGAACAGCGACAGTATCCCGAGGAACGTCATATCCTTCTCATCCTCGGTCTTCACTCGGTCGTTGCCCTCGACTTCCTTGTAAGCCACCCCGAGGGTGCGGAAGCCCTGCCCGCTCAGCTCGTGATAGCGGTCCTGGATCTTCTGTAGCGAGGAAGCGATCTCGCTGACGGAGCCATCCGACCCCTCCGCCGACGAACACACCTCCAGGATAGAGAGCACGGCGCCTTTTGTGACCAGCACATTGCGAGGTTTCTCCGCGCTCTTGTCCGCGACCAGGATGCTCAGTCGCTTTCGCGAGAAATCGTAGGGGATCTCGTCCAGCTTCGCATAGGCTGAGATGTCAAGGTGCTCCTGCTTGCGTATCGCGTCGTCGATGGGATTGGTGAAACCGGTCTCGAACGCCGCGTTCAGGTACGCGAACAGCAGGGCCTTCGGGCTGTCCTCTCCCTCGATGTCGCAGGCTTCGTTGACTTCGACGAGACCCGCGGTCAACGTCCCCGTTTTGTCCGAACAGAAGACGTTCATGCTGCCGAAGTTTTCGATGGAAGCGAGCCTCTTCACGATGACCTTCTTGTCTGCCATCAACCTGGCGCCCTTTGCGAGGTTGATGGAGATGATGGCGGGCAGGAGTTGCGGCGTGAGGCCCACGGCCAGTGCCAGCGAGAAGAGAAATGATTCGAGCACGGGCTTGTGGAAGGCGACGTTCAAGGCGAATATCCCCACCACGAGGATCAGAGTCACTTCCATCAGCAGGTACCCGAAGTGCCTTATGCCTCGCTCGAACTCGGTCTCCTCCGGCTTGGACTTCAAGCGTTCCGATATGGCGCCGAACTCGGTACCTTTGCCGGTCTTCACCACCACGATCCGCGCGGTCCCGCTGACGACGTGGGTACCCATGAACACGGAGTTAGTGCGTTCCGCGATCGGGGAATCGGGCGCGACCTCGCCCGGGTCCTTGTCGACGGGGAACGTCTCTCCGGTCAGCGTCGCCTGGTCCACGAAGAGGTCGTTTGATTCGAGGATGGCTGCGTCACCCGGGATGAGGTCCCCCGCGTCGAGCGCGACGACGTCCCCGGGCACAACGTCCTCGACAGAGACCTCGGTCTCTTTCGAATCGCGCACCACCGTCGCCTTGACCTGGACTATGGCGAGAAGCTTCTCGACCGCGTTCGCGGCGCCTCTCTCCTGCCAGAAGCCGAGGGCGCCGCTGATGAAGACAATCGCGAGGATGATGCTGGCGTCCGCGACGTGTTTCAGGAAGAGGGCCAGGATTGCTGCGCCTATGAGTATAAGGATGATGGGGCTCTTGAACTGGCTGAAGAACAGCTCGGCGGTGGTGCGCCGCTTGCGCGCGGCTATCGTGTTCGGCCCGTACCGCGACAGCCGTGAAGCAGCCTCGGCGGACGTGAGCCCTTCGGAGGTGGTGCCTAGGTCGGAGAGGACCTCCTCCGGCTTCTTTCCCCAGAATTCTTCCAGTCCCGCACTCTGCTTGTTCATGCCCGCCCGCTAGCCGTACTTGATGACCACGCCCGTTCTGCTTCTCATTTCGCACCTGCTCTCCCCGTTCCTCTACTTACCCCGGGGCGGCAGCTACATGAGACTTCAAGTGGAAGAGTATCAAACGGGGGCGCCGTTGTGGCTGCCGGGCTACAAAAAAGCCGCGCATGGCGGCGTCGGTAGAGCTTAAGGCAGCTAGCGTTTTTCGGCGGGCTTCAAAGGCGCTCCGCTTTCGGCGGGGACCGGCTTTATCGGGGCGTAGTATTCGATCTTACCAGTCGAGTGCCTGGCTGCTATCAGAAGCACCGCTCCGGACACGGCCAGGCCGGCGCTGCCGAGGGCGACCAGGACGATCAGATAAGCGCCGCTGACGAAGATGAGGGCGATCACGCCGCCGACCAGGGCAGCCAGGGAGACCGAGCCACCGGCCATGGCATAAGTCCTGGCTTTCTTGTATTTGTCGGTGTCCTCGAAGACGATGACCGGGCGAGGCCTCTCGCTCTCCATGCAGTCGTCACACAGGGTCTCGCCGGTCTCTTCGAGGATGGGAGCCGCGCACTTCTCGCAGGCGATGTACTTGTCGGGAGGAAGGAGCGCGCCGCTTCCGGCCGCGGGACGCTGGATGGAGCCGCACTTGTCACAGATGCGGCCGTACGGGCCGAGGTTGTGCCCGCAGACTATGCAAGTCCTGTCCATCACGCGCCTGACGCGTGCCATCCGGCCCTCCCTTCTCGAGAATCCTTAAATAGTTATCGATAGCGCGATTGCTATCCTTTAACGGGCAGCGCCCGGGCGTCACCCGGACACATTCTTATCATATCACTAGAAATAATTCGAGGGCGCAACGGCGCCCCGCCTGCGCAAAGAATGCCTTTAAACAGCCAATAGATGACGCGCAACTGCATCAGCGGGGTCAGGTCCCCGTGGTGCATTATTTCCAGAGCAAGCCGCGATATCCTGTCAGACCCTCGTGCAATAATTGATTTGGTCGTATTGCTTGGGAAAAGGGGGTCTGGATGGCGAGCCATCATACGAAGAATAAAGGGGACCTGGGGCTTGGGATGGTCATCTCAGATCTGCTGTGTCACGGCATCGGAGTCTTCATGCCACTGTCAGAACACCAGCCGTTTGACGTAGTCGCTGTGAATCACGAAGGGAAGATGTCGAGGGTCCAGGTTAAGTACCGGTCACTATCTCCAAGGGGAACGCTAGAAGTGCAGCTCAGAAGCATATATTCAGACAAGAACGGTCACCATACCAAGCGAGTGGATCTGGCCCAGTTCGATTGTTACGCCGTGTACTGCCCTGATAATGGAAAGGTATACTACCTCCGTAACGACGAAATATCGGCTAATAAGTCATTTGCGCTGAGAGTGATGCCGCCGAAAAACAGCCAGAAGAAACGAATTGTGTTTGCTTCAAGATATGAGAGTATAGAGCGCATCTTCTGAGCATGCGCCCCCGTAGCTCAATTGGATAGAGCACCTGCCTTCTAAGCAGGGGGCTGCAGGTTCGAGTCCTGCCGGGGGCGCCACTTCTAGCAGCAAACCATCTCATCCTTCCCGATTCTCTGGCATCCGTTCCACTCGATCTCATATTGCATCGAAAACGCACCACCAGTGCCTGACCCCAGTGGTGCATTCCGCAGGAAAGCCATCCCATCACCAGAATACGAACTGGCAGCATCTGTCTTCAGACTTATGGGGTGAGTGCGATGGCAACGGACAATCCACTGGTCGTCTGGCTCGAGGACGTGGGCCGCGGAGACATCGGTCTGGTGGGCGGCAAGAACGCCAACTCCGGTGAGATGATCAGCACGCTCAAGAACCAGGGCATCAACGTGCCCGAAGGTTTTGCCACGACTGCGGAGGCGTATTGGCGATTCATCAAAGAGAACGACCTCGACGCGAAGATCGAGACCGCGCTCCAGGACTGCAAGGAAGGATGCACGAGGCTGGAGCAGACCGGCCAGGACATCCGCCGGATGATACTGAACGCACAGTTCCCCCAGGACGTCGCCGTCCTCATCAAAGAGCACTACCGCGAGCTTTCCAGGCGGTACAACACCGACGACGCCGACGTCGCTGTGCGCAGCAGCGCGACCGCCGAGGACCTCCCTACCGCCTCCTTCGCCGGCCAGCAGGAGACGTTCCTCAACATCAGGGGGGAGGAGCCGCTACTGGACGCCTGCCGCCGATGCTACGCGTCGCTCTTCACCGACAGGGCTATCTCCTACCGCATCGAGAAAGGCTTCGCCCACACGAAGGTGGCGCTGTCCATCGGCGTCCAGAAGATGATCCGCAGCGACCTGGCTGGCTCGGGTGTGATGTTCACGCTCGACACCGACACCGGCTTCCCGCGCGTTGTTGAGATCAACGCGGCGTGGGGCCTCGGCGAGAACGTCGTCCAGGGCTTCGTAAACCCCGACGAGTACATGGTCTTCAAGCCGCTCCTCAAGGAGGAGGGCAAGGTCCCCATCATCGAGAAGACCCTGGGCGCCAAGGAGCAGAAGCTCGTCTACTCCGAGGGCGGCACCAGGTCCACCAAGAACGTGACGACCTCCCACCTGGAGCGCTCGATGTTCGTCCTGGACGCTGACGAGATAATTCAGCTCGCTCGCTGGGCTGTCATCGTCGAAGACCACTATCAGAAGCCCATGGACATGGAGTGGGCGAAAGACGGCAACGACGGCCTCCTCTACATGGTCCAGGCGCGGCCCGAGACCGTCCAGTCCCAGAAGAAGGCCGACGTGTTCAAGAAGTACGAGCTCAAAGAGACCGGCGAAGTACTCCTGACCGGGCTGGCGATCGGCGAGGCCGTCGCCTCGGGCAGGGCGCAGGTCATCAAGGACATCGCCGACCGCGACAAGTTCCAGGACGGCGCCATCCTGGTCACCGCGATGACCGACCCTGACTGGGTCCCCATCATGAACAGGGCCGCCGGCATCGTAACCGACCACGGCGGGCGCACCTCCCACGCGGCGATCGTCAGCCGCGAGCTGGGCATCCCGGCGATCGTCGGCACGGAGGAGGCGACACAGGTCCTGCCCGACGGCGAGGAGATAACCATATCGTGCATCGAAGGCAGCGAGGGCAAGATCTATAAGGGCGCGCTTGCTTACGAGGCCCACGAGATCAACCTCGACGACATCCCCGAGATCTCGACCCCTATCATGATCAACATGGCGAGCCCGGCCGCGGCGCTGCGGTGGTGGCGCCTGCCGGTCAAGGGCATCGGCCTGCTGCGGATGGAGTTCATCATCAACAACGTGATCAAGATCCACCCGATGGCACTCGTGAAATACCCCGACCTCGCCGACGAAGCAGCCAAGTGGCTCATCGAGGACTTCACGGAGGGGTACGAGGACAAGACGCAGTACTTCGTGGACAAACTCGCGCTCGGGCTCTCGGAACTCGTCGCGTCACAGCATCCATACCCCGTGATAATCCGCATGAGCGACTTCAAGACGAACGAGTACGCGAACCTCATCGGCGGCGCGGAGTTCGAGCCCCACGAGGAAAACCCGATGCTGGGGTTCCGCGGGGCGTCGCGCTACTACAACGACCGGTACAAGCCGGGATTCGCCCTGGAGTGCGCCGCGATCAGGAAGGTCCGGGAAGAGGTGGGGCTGACCAACGCGCTCATCATGATCCCGTTCTGCAGGACCCTGGAGGAAGCGGACAAGGTGCTGGAGGTGCTCGACGAGAACGGCCTGCACCGTGGCAAGGACGGCCTCGAGGTCTACGTCATGTGCGAGATACCATCGAACGTAGTGCTGGCGGAGGAGTTCTCTGACCGGTTCGACGGCTTTTCGATAGGCTCCAACGACCTTACACAGCTCACGCTCGGTGTGGACCGCGACTCCGCCGAGCTCGCGCCGCTGTTCGACGAGAACAACGAGGCGGTCAAGCGCATGATCTCGGAAGTGATCGAGAAAGCGCACAAGAAAGGCCGCAAGGTCGGCATCTGCGGGCAGGCGCCCAGCGACTTCCCGGATTTTGCCGAGTTCCTGGTGCGTGAAGGGATTGACTCGATCTCGCTGAACCCTGACAGCGTCGTCGACGTCATCACGTACATCGCGAAGGCGGAGAAGAAGACGCCCCAGATGGCCCCTGCAAAATAGGGGTCAGACCCTTATTTTGCACGACGCAAAAAGGGGACAGGCACCTTTTTGCATAATTGAAATCGCCGCCTGAAAGCCTTATCTTTAACATGCCCGCGAAAGCCACGCGCGGGCGCCGCCAACATCGCACGATGCCCGAGGTGGGCGTAGCTCAGTTGGTTAGAGCGCCGGGTTGTGGCCCCGGAGGTCGGGGGTTCGAGTCCCCTCGTTCACCCCAGCCCCAGTCAAAATATGCCTTTGCTCCTGGATGCGCCTTCCAGGCCTTCACTTGCTTCACGCGTCCAAATAGGAAGACACAACGACACTGACTCGAACCCCCGACAGGGGGCTATTCTTACAGCCCTTTTTCGGCGAGCATCTGAAGGACGGCTGGCAGCTCCTCCAGTGGCATCACCGGGTGAGTCGTTATCGTAAACACGTCGACCAGCGGGGACAGCAGCATCGAAAGCTCCTTGGAGTCGGCGACGTCCAGCACCATGAACCCGCCCCTCGCGTCTATGAAAAGCCCACTTGCCGTTACCTTGCCGGACTGCATGATCGGCGGGATCACTTTCCCCGCCCTCTCCCTCGTTGGCATGACCAGGTCCCCAACGATGCTGTCTTTGATTATCAGCTTTATGAAAACTTGCATCGACGCCACCTCCAGATCGACTTGCGTTTCCGGGTCCGAACCGTGCCCGGCTATCTGCAGTAATTCGAGGCGCCTGCGGTTATCCTCCCACGGCCAGGACAAGTCTCGGCAAATCGCTGGATCTCACTTCAACCGTTCTTCCGCTGGCGCTGAAACAGGAGGGGCATCGAGCGGGGGTACCTTCAACAAACTTGCTGGCAACCAGGGCTTCAGAGTGCAGAGCGTAGAAGCTGCAGTGGCCTTCGGCCGCCGAGGCGATGGGGGACAAAGCAACAGGTGCACTTGTCCGGGGACAGACTCGGTCCCTACTCGAACCACTTCACGGTCGTGATGAAATACTGGCGCCCCTCTTTGACCATCACCATCTCGCTCATCTTGTCTTTGGTGCCCGCCTGTTTACCGGTGAGCTCGCCGGGGCGTAGGTGGTGACGACCTTCTGTCCGCCGACGTCCGCGACCGCGTAGGTCAACGAGTCGTAGGAGTTGGTCCGCAGGCGACCGCCCATGTACGGCGAGTCGGGATTGTCGAAGACACCTTCCAGGGCGCCCTGCACCTCGGGGTGCTGCTTGACGTAAGCTGGGCTCCAGCACGTCATCATCTGCGGGATATCGATCCTGTTCGCCCAGTACCAGAAGTGTTGGACTGTGTCCATCGGGCTCCGGGTGGTTCCGATGAACATGTACACCACCCCGCCAAGTATCGCCACAGCGCAGACGATCATTATCACGAGACCCATCGTCTGGGTGTGCCTCGCGAACCCTCCGCCGAAGCTGGCTTCCTTCGCTACGGGAGGTTGTGTGACCGCGCCTCCGCCGGCGTACGCGCCGGCGTTGGGGACGGGCTGCGCATGCGGGTCCGGGGCCAGCGAGAACGGTGTATCGTCCTTGTACTCCGGCGCCTGGTTTTCATCCGGGATCAGCGAATACTGCCGTTCCTCGCGCCACTGCATCGCCGGATCCGCAGCTTGCGACGGCTGCGCGGCGACCGTCGGCGGCGGCGTGCTCTGCGGCTGCCCCGGGACAAAAGGCTGCTGGACGCCGGGAGCCTGCTGGTATGCCGCAGGGGGAGCGCCCGGAGGCACGCCCTGAGGCATGGGTGGCTGCTGAATCCCCGCCTGCGGAGGGACTCCAGGAGGCTGTTGGACCGCGGGCTGTTGCGGTGGCGGAGCATATTGCGGAGGCGCCACTTGTCCTTGCTGCGGAGGAACGCCGTATTGCTGGGGGGCCGCCTGGCCCGGCTGTGGAGGAACACTGTATTGAGGTGGCGCGACCTGTCCGTGCCGCGGAGGAACGCCCTGCGCGGGCGGTTGTCCCGGGACCTGCGGCTGGGCCGCAGGTGGCGCGGCTTGCTGCGGCGCTCTCATCAGGGGTTCGCCGCAAGAGGGGCAGGCGAGGTTGCCCTCAGGTACTTCATTGGCGCAAAAAGAACACTGCATCAACTTCAACTCCCCAGTGAAAACCGCCGTTCGTCGGTGCAGTCATACCGTTTGCGGAGATTCTAGCAGGCTGGTGTGCTGGATACAATCACACGGTGCAGATTAAGTAGCGGTTACCTGTACCTCTCCTCGGTCCATGGATCGCCGTGCATGTGATACCCGCCCGATTCCCAGAAACCGGGCCGGTCGCTCGCCATGAACTCGACCCCGTTGACCCACTTGGCGCTCTTCCAGAAGTACAGCCGCGGGACGATGAGACGGACGGGGAAACCGTGCTCGGCGGTGATGGGCTCGCCCTCGTACTTCAGCGCGAACAGGGCGTCCTCGGCGAAAAAATCCTCGAGCGGAAGGTTGGTCGTGAAATTCGGCTCGGCATGCACCATGACGAACCCTGCCTCAGGCCTGATGGCCACAAGTTCCTTGAGGGCGCCAGTGCTGACGCCTTCCCAGTGCGTGTCGAGCTTGCTCCACGAGGTCACGCAGTGTATGTCGGCGTGGACGCGGATCATCGGAAGAGAGGAGAACTCCTGGTAGTCGAGCGTCCGCTCCTGTTCGACCAGCCCGGACATCCTGAACTTACACTCGGACGTGCTTATGAGAGGTGTGCGGCCGTAGTGCAGGACCGGGAACCTGCTGCCGGCCCTCTGCCCGGGAGGCACCCGCTCCTTGCGGCCGGTGTCCGGGCTTTCGATCTCGGGCATGTCCGCCATGGCTGCTCCAGAAATGTTTGCGCGAATGTTCTATACCTCTTGACGGTCGCCAACCCTGCGCATAATATACCGAACATACATGTATGTTCGATGGCGGGGGCCGGTCGCGGCAAGGCCGGGCCCATCACGAATCGGACGGGATGAGAGTTGGGTACCGACAACAAGAGCGAACTCATCATCGAGGCCGGCGAGCGGGTTTTCCCGGTGCTCGGCTACCACAACGCGACGGTCGAGGACATCATCAAGGAAGCTGGCGTCGCGCGCTCCACTTTCTACGCTTACTTCTCCAACAAACGCGAGATCTTCGAGACGGTCGTGACCCACGTGGTAGACGGCATTCTGGAAGCTATCGAGTCCGGCATCGATTTGATCACAACGCGCTTCGGCGTCCCGGAAGACCAGCGCCCGCCGGATTCGGAACTGGCCGAGGCCCTCGTGGACGTGATGGCCGGGGTACTGGGATTCATCGACGAGAACAAGGGCATCACCAAGATATTCTTCAACGACCTCGTCGGCATCGACGACGAGATGACCCGGCTCTTTCACGACTTCCAGGACAGGTTCACCGGTGACTTTGAGCGGCTGATGAAGTTCGGGGTCGCCATCGGGTTCCTGAGGGACGTGAACGAGCGGCGCGCGGCGGAGTTCATCGTGGGCGGGATGATACACATCGCGCGGAACATCAGTTCGGAGATCGTGGACTACAACGTCCGCGAGATCTCCGAGGAGATCATCGACATACAGTTAAACGGCGTGCGGCTGGCGCCGGTCAGCGTGAGTGGAAGAAGGTAGGGCGGCAGCATGGTCGCCCCGTCCAGGACCATGGGGGTGTGATGGACTACCAGGAGATTTTCCCGGTGCCGGTGGAATGGTTGCAGGACGTCGACCGGTCGATGGCGTCGACGGTAGCCGGCTGGGCCGACGCCGAGGTGATGGCCGGGCGGCTCGAGCACAAGGAAGACTACGAGAGCCTCCTTGCGCCCGCTATGCGCAAGCTTCTCATCGACATCGGACTCCAGGCGATGCTCTGGCCCGACGAGCTTGGCGGCGGCGGCCTCAGTACGCCCGACGCGGCCATGACACTGGCATCGGTGCTCGAGCAGGTCGGCAGGGCGGACACGGGTATCGGGTTCCTGCTCGCCAACACTTTTGCGCTGCAGTCGGCTTTCGCTGTGGAACCCCACAGGGACGGCGCCCTGCTCGAGGGGATGGCGCCGGTCGTCTGCGGCGACGAGGTGGTGATCGGCTCGCTGGTCCTGCCGTACTATTCAGGAGAGTCCTCGGCGCAGTTCTTCGGGCTGCCGTACCAGGCGTCCGCGAGCAGTGACGGCGATGGTGTCGGCCTGTCCGCCAAAGGCGCACGGCCCCAGTGCTCCGGGGCGAACGCCTCAGTCTTCGGAATCGCCTGCGCGGTCGAAGGAAACCCGGCCCTCGTGCTCGTGCCTTCGGGCTCCAAGGGCTTGAGCGCGGGCCAGCCCATCACGAAGGCGGGACTCGCCGCGAGCCTCAACGCGGACATCGCGCTCGACAATGTCCGCATGCCCGCAGCCCACGTGGTCCTCACCGGCGTCGAGCGGTTGCGCGAGACGCTCTCGTGGTACTACACGTTCTGTTCCGCCGTCACCGCGGGGTCGCTCCTTGCTGTATACGAGATCCTGAAGGAGTGGGGCGATACCCGGGTCATCAAGGGCAAGGGGCAGGTGTTCAAGGAGAACCCGCTCGTCGCGTCGCTGATGGGAGAGATCGGCATGAGGATAGGCACCTCCCGCATCCTCACTTACAACGCCGCGCGGATGGTCTCTGCTCCCGACGTCTACGGGCCGGCCGGCTCGCCCGCCATCGCGGCGACAGCGGTGTCGACGTTCAAGCAAGTGACCCGCATGGCGATGGAAGCGATGGACAATACGATGGAACTGATGGGCTCAGCGGGATATGCGACCGAGTGGAACCTCGAGCGCTACTGGCGGGACGTCATGACCCTGCAGTCGTACGTGTCACCGGAGACCGTGACGCAGACCGACATGGCAAGGCATTACTTCGACCTCAAGAAACTGTAAAACGCAAAAAGGGGACAGGCACCTTTTTGCACAAACGCAAAAAAGGGGTCCAACGACTTTCTTGCGTTTCGACCGGAGAGGCGGGATGGATGGCTGGCGAGAACAAGGGGAACGAAATGCGCACCGTCGATGATTTCACCAGGCCGTTAGAGTACCTCGCACCGGTGGACAAGTTCCTGGGCGAGATAGTCCGGGCCTGGGCTGAGCGTGAGGTGATGCCTCACAGGCGAAGATGTACCAGGAACAGAACTTCGATTGCGAGACGTGCGAGTACGCCGACGTCTGCGATACAGTTATGGACCTGAAGAAGATCAGGAAGAAGCTCGCGGACGATAAGGCGGTTTGAAGATGATTCTCGCGGTCTGTGGAAAGGGCGGGGTAGGCAAGACGACCATAACCGCTGTGGGAGCCAGGGCGCTGCACGCCGCGGGAACGCGCGCCCTGGTGGTCGACGCTGACCCGGCGGGGGGCCTGGCCATGGCCCTGGACATCCAGCCGAAGAAGACGCTGAACGACGTCCGTAAGGAGCTCATCGCCGAGGTCAAGGCCGGGCGGAGAGATGAGAAGGACCTTGCCGTCTCGGTAGACTACCTCGTCGCGGAGGCTCTCACCGAGATGGACAACATCGCCTTCCTCGCCATCGGGCGCCCTGAGGACGTGGGCTGCTACTGCAAGGTAAACGTCATACTCAAGGACGCTATTGACGGGCTCGGGCGGCTGTTCGACGTCGCGCTCATCGACGCGGAGGCGGGCATCGAGCAGGTGAACCGAAAAGTAATGGGCGCGGTGGACTACGTGCTGCTCGTCTCGGACACTTCGGCCAAGGCCGTTCGCGTCGCTGAGACCATAAAGGAGGTCGCGGACCGGATGGTCGGAGGAGAAGGCGCAGGCCTCCTTGTGAACAGGGCTCGCGACGAGGGCGAGGCTGCCGCCGCGAGCAAGGATACACCCCTCGACGTTCTGGGCTGGGTGCCGGAGGACGACACCGTTAGGAGCTTCGACGCCAGCCAGAAGTCGTTCTTCGAACTGCCCGATTGTCCGGCATCCACCGCGATCGAGTCGGCGCTCTCGAAGGCCGGTCTGATTCAAACGTAGCGCCGGCGTCCCGCCGGCATGAGACGTAGCGCCGGCGTC
>DAIUEJ010000021.1:0-18310 GCA_036845225.1 Candidatus Anoxymicrobiaceae bacterium
GGGGTGGGAGGACCCTGCCGTTCTGGTCCTCCTGCAGCCACGGACTGCCTCGCCTACCGCCGCCGTCACGATTCATCATCGGGCCCCGTTGCATCCGCTGCTCCATCATCTCGAACCGCTCGCCGTGGTGGAAACCACCTTCGTTGAAAACGGCGAGGCATATCGTCGAGACCAGGAGCAGCACGGCGATGATCGACACAGCGATCAGGGCTATCAGCAACCAGTTCTCTTTCCTCGGCGGCCTGGGGGGCGCCGCGGGGCTCTCGACAGCCGGGGGCGCTGGTGGCGTCTCGGCTGGCGCCGGCGCTGCCTCGGGTGCCTTGTCTTCCGGCTTCGTTTCCTCCGCCTTCATCTCCTCGGTCGGAGCCTCGTCCATACGTAACCTCCTCTTCACACTGCTGAGAAAGATGTCTTTTCGTTCATCCTGGCTCTCAGTCTATTGTCCAATCCTGAAGAAATCCTGAGAATGACGGTTGTCATCCGAATTCTTCTTCGACCCGGCGCCCGGATGCGCGAGGCTGTTCTGCTTTCACTTTTCCCTTCGCCTTTCGATGATATTGGTGAGCACCGTAATGAAATCGGGGCGCGCGGCGTCTATCATGGTGAGTGACCGAATAAGGGGGAAGAAATGCGCTTGAGGATGAGCGCGCTCTCTTCTACGGGTTCAACAACGGCATCTACCTCGACGGTGAGGGGCGGACGCGCTCGGCCATCCTGCTCATGTCCAGCGCGGACGGCCTCTCCTGGGACCAGGTCTACCCCGAGCCGATAGTCGAGCCCGACGGGGACGGCTGGAAGAAAGCGCTCGTCTACCAGCTCGACGTCAAGCGGGTCGGTGACGAGATGTGGATGTACTACAACGCTCGCAGCGGCTGGCGGTTCGGGCGAGAATGCATAGGGCTCGCGACCTGCAAGGCATGACGACGCAACAAGTGGTCTGACCCCTTGTTGCGCGAGGTCACTTGGCAGCCATGCGCTTCTGTATCTCGGCCTGCAGGTCCTTGATCTCCGTCTCCGCGGACTCGAGCTCCTCGACGGTCGAAGCGTCCACGACCTTGACACCCAGGTCCGCGATCCTGTTCTTGAGGTCCGACACGTCGGTGCCCGAGGCGATGGCTGTCTTCGTGGTGGTCATCAGGTCCGTGAACTCGTCCTCGACCCGCTTCCTCACCACGTCGATGCTCTCCGAAGAGCCGGTGTCCTCAACCGTGCCTTTCTCGGCGACGAACGGGAGGAACACCTCGTCCGTTGCTTTCTCTCCCGAGCCGGACCATACGTCGAGCTTCGCCTGGGCTTTGATCGTTTTGCCGCTGCTCTTGGTCATGTAGACCTTGTACGTGCGGGTCTGCGTCCCGTTCTGCGACTTGACCTGGAAGGTCTTTCCGATCAGCTCATCGCCGTCGCTGGACATCAGGCCGAGGCGGATCTCACCCTTGCCGCCCTGGCTGTACTTAGCATCAAAAGTAGCGGTCAGCACCATGTCTACCCCAAGAGGGACCTTCTTGAGATCGAGCGTCTTTCCGTCCTTGCGGGTCACCTTCAGGTCCTTGATGCTGGCGACTTGCTTGTCAGGGAGAGCGAGGAACACGATGAGCACCACGACCCCGGCGACGATTATCGCCACCAGCGCGATCGCCAGCGCGGTCCAACCCTTGCTTCTTCCCTTCAGTTTTCCGATGCCGCGAGGCGTGGCTGTCGGGGGCGCCAGCACGGGAGCCACGGGTGGTGGTGGTATGGGCGCGACAGGGGCAGCGGCTTGCGCGGGCGCCTGGGCCTGCTGCGTGGGAACAGGCGCC
Source organism: Candidatus Anoxymicrobiaceae bacterium (assembly GCA_036845225.1). Taxonomy (GTDB): domain Bacteria; phylum Actinomycetota; class Geothermincolia; order Fen-727; family Anoxymicrobiaceae; genus FEN-680. The sequence continues at coordinate 1,797 of DAIUEJ010000021.1, forward strand.
GGGGGAGTCGCCTGCTCCTGCGACACGGGCGCGCCGCAGTTGACGCAGAACCGCTTGCCCTGGATCAGAACGCTACCGCACTTGTTGCACTTCATGATGATCCCCTTGCTCAATTGACCAGTTTATCGGCGCGCGCGGCACCTATATTGAGGGGGCATTCAGGCGGAACCGGGCGGTGGGGGCGTGACGAACGAAGCGGCTGACGCACATTGAGGAGTCAGAAAGGCGCATGCCGGCGCGACCTTGATCTCGAAAGCCTTGCCCTTCTTGGACTTCGTGGTCGTTAAGACCAGGACCAGGATGAGCGTCAGGATGACCAGGATTATCAGGACGAAGACGATCACCGCCTTCGGGGTGAAGACTTTCGTCTGCTCGGGCATCGAGCGCGGTTTCTGCATCGGCGGCTCCTCATAGGGGACGGGCTCGGGCACGCGCATCCATGAAATGTCCTTGCCGCAGTTCGCGCACTCCTGCGCGTCGGCTTCGTTGCGGTGGCCGCAGTAAGGGCAGAACTTGTGCGGGACCCTTGTCTTTCGGTAGAGCTGCTTCGCGCCCTCACTCAGTTGCTCGTCCTCTTTGTCTTTGTCTTCCGGCATCCTTGCGCTCCTAGTGTCAAAGTCCGTTGTGATTATTGTAGTCGACATCAGCCGGCGGGGTCATGTCGGGAAGAGGCGTCACTCCCACCTCAATCCTCCCCCCTCAAGGGGGAGGAAGAACTGGCTATGCCTCGCCCATCTCCAGGCGCACCCGGTGCACCTCGCCGTCCGCGTGGGGGAAGATGATGTTCCCCTCCAGCTCCTTGCCGTCGACGACGATGCGCTTGACGCCTTTGCTGATGCCCTTCGGCTTGTCGATCTCGATCTCGTAGATGGCCTCGCGGAACCAGCGCCTCGCGGTTATCGCTTCCCAGTCCTTCGGCAGGCACGGGTCGAGCACCAGCCCGTGGTACCCTGGCCTTATCCCGAGGATGTACTCCCAGAACACGTGCCACTGCCAGGCCGCGCCGCCCGTGAACCAGGAGTGGGAACCTTCGCCGAAGTACTCGGACTCCGGCCCTGTTATGTACTCCGCATAGACGTAGGGCTCCGACTGGTAGAGGTCTCCGTCCTCAGTGGACCGGATGTTCGGGAGGACCTGCCTGTGCGAGTCCATCGCGGTGTCGCCGTCACCCACCATCGCCCACGCCATGGTCGCCCACGCTGTCGCGTGCAGGAAGATGGCCGCGTTCTCTTTCGTCCCGACCGCGAACCGGGTGATGATCCCGATGTCGGGATCCGGCTCCTTCCAGCCCGGCAGGAACAGCGCGCACCCTTTGCCTGTAAGGAGCCTCTTTCTCACAGACTCCATGGCGACCTTAGTGCGCTCCTTGTCGAGGCCGGCGATGACGGCCCACGACTGGGAGTTCGCGAATATCTCCGCGGTCCGGTTGCCCTTGCCGCCGATGACCTCGCCTTCATCGGTCGTGCCGCGCATGTACCACTCGCCATCCCAGGCGTGAGTCTCCAGTGCGCTCTTCAGCGCGCGCGCCACGTTTCCGACACTCTTGACGCCGGGAAGGCCCCGCACGAGCGACGCCAGCTCGAGGTACTCGTTGCAGAGCATCAGCAGTTGTTCGGAGGCCATGGTGGACTCGCCGCGACCGTCCCGCCCCGCGTAGTTGATGGCGTCGTTCCAGTCCCCCTTCTCGATGAGAACCAGGTCGCGCGGGCTCCTTCGCTGCCATACGTTCTCGATGATCCGGTAGATGAGCTCGGCGAGCGTCATATCCACCCCGTCGTACGTCGTGACCATGTCGTCCACCAGATCAAGGTTCCCGCTCTCCTTGAGGAAGCGGAAGATCGATATCGGCAGCCACATCGCCACGTCGATGTTGCCCGGGATGCCGGACGGCACCCCGAGGTCGCGGATGTACCCCTGGTCGACGCTCCCATCCGAGCGCACGAGCGATATGTGCATCAGTATCCGTTCCCACGCGTCGTCGAGGAACCGCGGCAGCGCTCCCAGGATGCACTGCGCCGAATCGCGGTAGCCCCAGGTCTCGTTCCCACTGCATATGAAGTACGAGCCGTCCGACCGGTACCACCAGAAATTGACACGCGCCTGGTACTTGTTCCAGATGTTGACGAACTGGTTGACCTGATTGTCCGGGGTGAACACCGTGTCGCCATAGGCGATGTCGAGCCAGTACTGGTTGCACGCCTCGAACCGTTCCTCATAGACCTCCGGCCTGATGTGGTAAGGGATCTTGTCGAAGTCGTCCTCGTTCTGCAGCACTCCCATCGCCATGATGACGCGCTCTTCGGCGCCGGGCTCCAGGTCGAAGGTGTACTTGTGGGCGAAGACCGCGGCGCGCCCTTCGTTCTCGCTGTTTGAGAGCTCGCCGTCCCGGATCGCCCTGGGATAGGCGGTCCCTTCCCCCGGCCCGATGAAGTTCTCGCGAAGCGTCTCGAAGCTGTCGAACTCGTGCGTGCTCGCGAAGAATATCTTGATGGGCCACTCGCGGTTGGGGACGAAAGCCTCCCGGTTCCAGTAGGTCTTCTCCGCGACCAGGACGTCCCCGACCCTCTTGACCCTGTTGAAGAGGATGTTCGAGTAATAGGAGATGATATTGGGCATGTGCTGCCCGAGGAGCAGCTCCACCATCGGGTAGGCCTCGACGTGCCTGTGCCTGCCGGACTCGTTGATGAAGTGGAGGATCCAGTACTCCAGGTCGGCGTCGAGGGGCACCAGGTAAGACAGCCAAACCTTCAGCCCGTCCACCTCCGCCTCCAGGCGCTGGTAGCCCATGCCGACGCGGCAGAGCCACTTGTCCGGGTCGCGCCTGACCGGGAGCCAGTTGGGGCTCCAGAGGTCGTCGCCCTCCTTGACGTAGACGAACCGCCCCGGGTCGTTGTTGAGGGCCGGGGCCCAGAGGTTGATGCCGTAGGCCGGGGGCTGTTTCCAGAACGAGTAGCCGCCCCCGGTGTGCGTTATGAACGAACAGTACCTGCCGTTGGTGAGGTAGTTGATGTAGGGGAGTTGAAGCCTCGGGTTGGTGATGATGTACTCCAGCCCGTCCTCGCTGAAGTAACCGCTTCGCATTCTTTCAGGGTCCTTAGCCACCTCTTGCCCCCCGCGCAGGTCTCAAGCCGAGTCGACCATCAATAGTTGTTTCTCGGCGTGCAAAAATTCACCTCCCGGCGAGGGCTTCCTCCCCGGCCTCGAGCGGTCCCACGTGCAGGGCAGTCTGCACTCGCAGCAGCGCAAGCAGCCACTCGATAGTGGCCTCCGCGCTCTTGTTAGGGCTGACGCCGTGCAGCATCAGGCTGTCCGAGCAGCAGAAGGCGGCGAAGTCGTAGAGCGGCTGGTTGAGGGCGTTGCGGCCGAGGAACCACTCGAACGCGGCGCGCGCGAGCTCGAGGTACCGCTCGTCCCTCTCGACGGTAAAGGCGTCCACGTAAGCCTCGGTGAGGGACGCCGCCTCCACCGGCACCTGGTTGAACTTCGCCCGCTCCCCGTCACGCGGGTACCAGCCCTGGTCTCCCACCAGGTCGAAGTAGCCGTCCCGGAAGCACTTGCGGGTCAGGAACTCCAGGCTCTCGAGCGCGACCTCGCGATATCTGTCCACCTGCGTGGCACGGTAGGCGAGCAGCAGCGCCCGGGGCAGTATGCCGTTTGCGTATGTCAGAGAATCCTCGAACCACTCCCAGCCCTCTGCGGCTGTGGCCTCAAATACACTGACCAGGTCCGAGGCCATGTTGCGCAGCGCCGCCTCAGGAAGCGACGCGCCGGGAAACCGTGAGAGGTAGTGGTAACAGCCACAGATCGAGTATGCCATCGCGCGGGGGTAAGTCGGCCTGGGGTCCTGCAACGCATCGTCGAACATCAGCTTGGCGAAGGAGGCGAGGCCCTCTTCCTCTTCGACCGCGACCGTCAACCCCAGGCACGACAGCGCCTTGCCCTGGCACTCCTCGCCGCCCACCTCATCGGCGAACGACTTATCGTAGTTCAGGAGGTTGTGGAACTTGCCATCCGGCTTCTGCATGTAGCGCATCAGCCCGAGGTAGACGCGGGCGAGCTCGAAGCTTACCTGGTCGTCGGTCTGCACGTGGGCGAGGACCGCCGCCGCAAGTGCCATGGCGTTGTCCTCCGTCACGTAACCGCTCGAGCGGTCGGGGATGTCGAAGTGCGCACCGTGTATGATGCCCGTCCCGTCGGTCAGCCTCACGAGGTGGTCGAGGCGCGGCCTGGGCAGGTCGCGGAGCAGCACCGGCTTCCTCGGGGCGGTGACCGGGGGCGGGGCGGCTTTCCTGCCCGCCAGCACGCGCTCGAACAGCACCACGTACTCCCTCGACACCTCACGCCAGATCATCTTGTGGCCGAACGCGTAGGATTTCTGGCGCATCTCCGCCATGCGCGCGGGGTCCGTGAGGAGGCCGTTGGCTGCGTCCGCCATGGCGCCCGGGTCCCTGGTAGGCACGATGATGCCCCTGCCGTCCGCCAGGACCTCGGTCGCATAGTAGTAAGGCGTCGAGATTATCGGCTTGCCCAGGCCCATTGCGTAGGCGAGGGTCCCGGACACTATCTGGTTCAGGTCCAGGTACGGGGTCACGTAGATGTCGCATGCGGCGATGAAGTGCGTGAGCTCCTCGAGGGACACAAAGCGGTCGTAGAACACCACGTTGTCCTCGACGCCGAGGTCGCGCGCCATCCTCTTGAGCGAGTAGCGGTACTTCTCGCCCTCGCGCTTCTTCACCGGCGGGTGTGTCGCGCCGAGCACCACGTACACCGCGTCCGGGAACCGCTCGACGATGGCCGGCATCGCCTGGATCATGTACTCGATGCCCTTGCGCGGATGAAGGAGCCCGAATGTGAACAGGACCGTCCTGTCCTGCAGGCCCCACCGCTGCTTGTAGTCATTCGAGTCAGCGAAGGGCATGTCGGGGACCCCGTGATGGATGAGGTTGACCTTCTGGCGCGGCACGCCGTAGTACTCCTCCAGGAAGTCGACCGACTTCGAGCTCATCACGATGACCGCGTCGGAAAGGGCGCAGACTTCGACGAGCGCCTCGCGCCTGTCAGGCTCGGGGTCAGGCAGCACCGTGTGCAGCGTCGTCACCACGGGCTTCTTCAAGTCCCGCAGCAGGTCGGTGATGTATATGCCCTTCGCCCCACCGAAGATGCCGAACTCATGCTGAAGGCAGATGATGTCGACCTCGGACATGTTCACGTAGTCGGCGGCGCGCGGGTAGTCGTCCGGGTCGCTCGCCTGCACCTCGAAGCGCACCATCGGCGGGTAATCGTAGCCCTCCGGGCGGTCGTTCATCGCCACGACGAAGACGTCGGACTCAGGGCCCAGCGTCGAGGCAACCCAGGTCGCCACGTCCGTGGTGAAAGTCGCGATGCCGCAGTGCCTGGGGACATAGTTCCCGATGAGCGCCACGTTCATCGCGGAGGACCTGGAGCGCGCTATCTTCCCTTTTTTCATGCTGACTTTCCCTGGTCGCTATCGTTCTTGGGCAGGTACGACTGAGGCGGCTTTTGTTCAACTCAAAAGGAGCCACGACGGATCGGGTGAAGCCCGGACTGCGGTTAACATACTATCTTCATCTGCCATCGAGCAGAACCCGCAGGGGAAGATTCTTCGGACAGGGCCGGAATCCTTCAGCGGACCCAGTCGCGTGTTTCGTGGTAACATCTTGCGCGCATGACCAGGAAGGTTCCGATGATAAATCTCTCAAGACCGATAAGAATCGCCGGCGGGGACGGCCCCCCGCGCTATCCCGTCAAAGAAGCGCTGGGCAAGCTGCGAGGGCTCCTGTACCACGGCCACAAGGTCGAATGCTCCTGCTGCGGACAGGAGTTCGCCCTGTTCCTTTTCTCCCCTTACCAGGCCGCCCTCTGCCCGAACTGCCTGTCCTTCGAGCGCTACAGGCTCCTCTGCCGGTACCTGCGCGACGAGACCGACTTCGGCGAGCGCGAGATGAAGGTCCTGGACATCGCCCCCATCTGGGCATTCCAGGAGTTCTGCCGGAGCTTCGACAACGTCTCGTACCTGTCGATCGACATAGAGTCGCCCATGGCGATGAGTCACATGGACATCAGGAGCCTGGACCTGCCTGACGACACCTTCGACGTGGTCATCTGCTACCACGTCATCGAGCACATCGACGACGAGCCGAAGGCGCTCTCCGAGCTGCGGCGCGTGATGAAGCCCGGGGCGTTCGCCGTCATCCAGGTCCCCATCTATGTGGAGAAGACCATCGAGCGAAAGGACCTCACCTCCTGGCAGGCGAAGCGCATCCTCGTCTACGACGGCCACCTCCGGGCGCACGGGCCCGAGCACTACCGCGAGTTGCTCGAGTCAGCCGGGTTCGAGGTGGAGGTCAACTCGCTCGTCAAGATGCTGAGCAAAGAGGACATCAAGCGCTACGGGCTGGACCGCACCGAGGACCTCTACATCTGCAGGAAGTGAGCAGATGGCGTGCCGAATTGCGGAGCGCCGTTCGCTTCCTGATAGAATAGACGCCGCACTGAAGACAGACTAAGGAGGTCGATAATGGCAGACGCTGTGATAGTAGACATGTTGAGAGTCCCGTTCTCGCGTTCGCGGCCGGCACAGCCCGAGCGTGACGCGTACAACAAGCAGCGCATGGACGAGGCACTCGCGAAGGTCATCACCACCCTGATCGAGAGAAACAAGGTCAACCCCGAGGAGATCGGCGACGTCATCACCGGTTGCTCGCTCCAGATGCGCGAGAACTTTCTCATGGGCGGCCGTACTATCGTGATGCTTGCCGAGCTGCCTTTCTCGGTGCCCGCACAGGGCATCGACAGGGTATGCATCTCGGGCATGAGCGCACTGCACCAGTGCTCGATGGAGATAATGCTCGGATATTCGGACGTATGCTTCGCGAACGGCATGGAGCACATGACCCACGTACCGCTGGATGCGCGGTTCAACACCGACCTGATGCAGGTCAGCCCGCGCTTCTGGTCGGACGAGGCCCTCAAGAAGTACGAGCTGCAGACGGCCCTGTCGATGGGCCTGACCGCTGAGAAGCTGCTGTCCCAGACGGACATCACCCGCGAGGAGATGGACGAGTGGTCGATGTGGAGCAACCAGCGCGCGGCGAAGGCGGTCGAGAGCGGGTATTTCAAGGACGAGATCCTGCCGCTGGACGTGGAGCAGGAGGACGGCTCGATAAAGCACATCGACACCGACCTCTCCATCCGCGGCGACACGAACATGGAAGGCCTCTCGCAACTCAAGCCGGCCTTCACGCCTGACGGACAGATAACGGCGGGCAACTCCTCGCCGCTGAACGCGGGCTGTTCGTCGGTCCTGCTGATGAGCGACGAGAAGGCGAAGTCGATGGGCCTCAAGCCGCTCGCCAAGGTCATCTCCATGGGATGGGCGGGCGTCGACCCCAGCATCATGGGCGCGGGGCCGGTCCCGGCTTCCAAGAAGGCCCTCGAGAAGATCGGCATGGACGCCAAGGATATCGACTACTGGGAGATCAACGAGGCTTTCTCGATCGTGGCACTCTACGCGATCAAGGAGCTCGGCCTCGACCCGGAGCACGTCAACCTGCACGGCGGCGCGGTCGCGATCGGCCACCCGCTTGCGGCTTCCGGGCCGAGGTTGACGGGGACGCTGGCGCGGATCCTGCAGCAGGAAGGCGGGAAGTACGGCGCGGCGACCCTGTGCGGCGGCGGCGGCCAGGGCGGAACGGTGATCATCGAGAAGCTGTAACGCTTAAGGGTAATCAGTACAGAGCCGGGGCTGGATGCCCCGGCTCTTTGCTTTGCGCAACTTCGGAGAATTGACTGGCTGGCAGCAACACCAGTGGGGTCGGGGTACGCTTTTCCTCGCTCCGCGGCCATACCGAAGTCGCTCTGAAAAGCGCACCCCTCCCCCTGTAATCCAAGACCTTAACTCCACCGGAAACACCGGATGAAACCCGCCGGAAAAGAGTACAACAGCCGCAACACCTTATTACCGCCGGAAATGTCACGTGGCGGAAGCGCCGCACGACGTCATCGCGTCGTGGAGAAAAAAATCTGTAAACTGCAGCCTGTTGCACGGCAGAGTAACCAGATGCGGCAATCAGGGTGCTGCCGGTACCGGGGTTGGCGCGTTCGCGGTGCCAGTTATCCAGTCTGCTGGATTGTCGGGGTTGGCGTCCTGCGTCTTCGCGAAGAAGACCTGCGCGTCGCCGCTCTGCTCGAGTGTCGTTAACTCTGGCAGCTCGTACTTGTAGAAGACGCGGTTGGCTTTGGCGCCCTGAACGAAACAAACGGCCCTGACAGGTACGCCGGTTGCTTTCCTGATGAGCTTCGCCATGTCTGCGTACCTCTGCGAGTAGCGTCCCCATATGGCATCGGCCTGGTCCGCGGTCACGGGGTGCGGGTCCGTGTAGGTAACCCCGAAGATCTTGACCTTGCCGTCCTTCACAACGTAGCGCTCGTACCAGTGCTCCTCGAGCATCGTGTCGTACTCCGGGTACTGGTAGGACGACGTCGCGCCCTCGTCCCACACTGCCTTGCGCGGCGGGGTTGTGGCCGGCCCGTCGTTTATCGTGTCGAGGACCCTGACGAGGCTGCCGTGGTTTCCCTTCGAGGACCAGTAACCCATGGTGACCTGGGTCCCGGGGGTCTTGAGGAGGGGCTCGTAGGCAACGGCCTCTTCGTACAGGTCTTCGCTGAATTCGGGGCTGGATGTCTCCTTCAGCTTCTCGGCCGGGTCTGTGAACACAGGCTTGTACGGCTCTTCCTGTGAGAGGTTCGAGCTGTTGGAAGCACCACCTGTCGTAGAGCTCCCGCAGCCGGCGAGCGGCAGCACGAGCATGACCGCGAGTGCAAACACCAGTAGCAGCGCGATACCAGAGTATTTCCTCATGAGAAGGCTCCCTTCCGACTGCGCAACCCAGCCTGACCACATTCTTCTCGACGCAACCGCTGCAACTCTGAAGCGTTTCAGCCAGGTATCACCGAAGGCTCACTGCAGCGTCGCACAGAGGACTTTCATGCCGATGCTAACCGGTGGAACCTCGACCACCTCGAATGAGCCGAAGCCGGCGTCCGCCAGGATGGTCTCCCACCGCCCGGTGGTCTCAAGGTATTCTCCGTCCTCCGCGACACAGAGTGACGCGACCCGCAGGAGCCCGAGCATGAAGTCGTAGGCGCCGTGCTCGAGAGAATAGAGTGCCCAGCCGACCGTCTTCTCGATGATGTCGCGGCAGCGGGCGGGGTCACGCGCCGGCCCCTCCACGTCGACGAAATGGTCGCAGTAGGCGAGGCGCCCACCCGGCTTGAGGGCTCGCGCTATCTCACGCGCGCATGCGGGCTTGTCCTCGTGTGGGATGTGGTGGAGCGCAAGGTTCGACAGGACGAAATCGAACTCGTTGTCAGGCGCGGGCACGTCGACGGCGTGGCCGCAGACAACCTCGACGGAAGGGTTGTTGGCGAAGCGGTACGCATACATGTCTCTCATGCGCGCCGAAGGGTCGACACCCGTGACGCGCGCTGATGGAACACGCGCAAGCAGCCGTTCTGTCACCAGCCCGGTGCCACAGCCCAGGTCGAGAACTCGCTGGTCTGTCTGTTCCGGCACCTGCTCGATGAGCATGTTGAGGCTGTCATTGTAGAGCGGGTCGGCGAGAAACGAGTCGTCATACCCATCTGCTTTCTCGTCCCAGTCGATGCGCTCCATTTGCCGCCTTTCGTGATTCGTCACAGGTTATTGTACCCGCGCCGGTAGAAACCCGGTGGCTGCCACTGTTTTTCTACTATTATTGACCCACCATGCAAGAGCAGACTGCGTCGCATTCCAGGCGAATAGAGAGCGGATGGCCCCTGCTCGCGCTCGCCTGCGGGGTCATCTTCATCGACTCTGTCGGGTACGGGGTGGTGGTGCCGGTCCTTCCGCTCTACGCGAAGCAGTTACACGTCAGTGATTTCGCCGTCGGCTTCCTGTTCGCGACGTACGCCATCGCGCTGCTCGCGGCCGCGGTCCCGATGGGCATCCTCTCGGACCGCTGGGGCCGAAAGCCATTCATCCTCTTCGGGATGTTCGCGATGGCCGGAGCGTTCGTCTTCTACGCGTTCGCGAAGTCTTACCCCGTCCTGGTCATCGCCCGCATCCTCGACGGCCTCACCGCGGCTGCGACCTGGAGCGCCGGTCTCGCCCTGCTCGGCGACCGGTTCGAGGAAAAAGAGATGGGCTCGAAGATGGGATGGGCGATCGCCGCGATGGCGGTCGGAGGCATCGCAGGCCCACTGCTGGGTGGCACTCTCGCGGACGCCATCGGCTACCGCGCGCCTTTCTACGCGATCGCCATCGCCTGCCTCGCGGGTGGCGTCGCTGCCGCCTTCCTGGTGGAGCACCGCGAGGGGTTGCGTTCGAGCTCGCTCGGGTGGCGGGTCCTGCGCCCGGTGTTCACGAACCGCAACGTCCTGCTCGCCTGCCTCATCACACTGGTGACGACGACCGGGCTGGGCCTGCTCGAGCCGACGCTGCCCATCTACTTCAAGAACACTTTCAACATGTCGCGGACGGTGATCGGCGCCGTGTTCGGTGTGACGATGCTGCTGTATGCGCTTGCCAGCCCGGTCGCCGGAAAGCTCTCTGACCGTGTAGGCCGCAAGCCGCCGATCATCGTCGGGTTGCTGGCTACCGCGGTGGTCACTCCGTTCCTGGCGGTCTTCAAAAACGAGGCGGCCGTGTTCGTCCTGATGGCGGCCCTCGGTGCGTCTCTCACTTTCTTTGAGACGCCGTCGGTGCCACTCATCACCGACTCGCTGCCGCGCTCCGGGCTGCTGGGAGAGGGCAACCAGTACGGCGCGGCGTTCGGGCTGCTGAACTTCTTCTGGAGCCTGGGGTATGCGCTGGGGCCGATCCTGGGCGGAGCGCTCATGGGCTCGCTAGGATTGCTTTTCGCTCTGCTGGTCTACTCGGCCCTGCTGGTCGCTCTCAGCGTCGTAGTCGCCGCCCTGATGCCCGAGAAGGCCGAGGCGCTCAGCGCAGATACTTCTCCCTGAACTCGAGGGTGACCATGCTGAGTCGCTCATCCAGGCGCGCGAGCACTTCGTCTTCGATGTCTTTCGGGACGCCGCCGTAGAACGCCTGCGCGATGCCGCCGGTGATGCACGCGATGGTGTCGCTGTCCCCGCCGATCGATATCGCCTTGCGGATCGCGTCCTCGAAATCCTCCGACTCGAGGAAGGCGATCACCGCCTGCGGCACGGACCCCTGGCACGATATCTCGGTGTAATCGCGCGCGTACCAGCGCCTGATGCTGTCCAGCGGCTCGCTCAGGTCGTACTCGAAGGTGGCTTCAATGTAGTCGCGTATCTCCTGCTTGCTCTTGCCCTCACGGGCGAGGAATATCGCGGCGGCGGCTACCTGGGCACCCTTGATGCCTTCGGGATGGTCATGGGTGACGGCCGCGCTCGCCTCCGCCTCGGCAAGGACCGCGTCGAGCGAGTCGAGCGCGAAGCCGACCGGGCTCACGCGCATCGCGGAGCCGTTGCCCCAGCTGCCGTACGGGCCGGCGTATTCGGACCGCGCCCACTTCTTGAAGGCGCCGCCGTAACCGGCCCGTGGGTAGAGCGCGTAGTACTCCTTGAGCTTCTCGACGTAGGGCGAACCGTGCAGGATTGCGTCGGCGACCGCGACGGTCAAGACCGTGTCGTCGGTGAAGTGGCTGTAATCTTTGAACAGCGGGAAACGCGTCGTCTTGATGTTGTGTTTGCGCCCCTCATAGCAGGAGCCGATGATGTCGCCCGCGATTGCTCCGATCATGCCGCACCTCCATGTCTATGGGACAAGGATACAACCGGGGTGTGACATCAATGGGGTTGCCGGCGGGACGGGCTCTAAACTTTCCGGCGGGACGCCGGCGCTACAGGTTGGTGCGGGGAGAGGGATTCCAACCCTCACGCCTTTCGGCAAGCGGTTTTAAGCCGCTCGTGTCTAGCCTTCCACCATCCCCGCGCTTATTTCCTGCGTCTACTATTCCCCATATTCTTGCCCCTGTAAGTTTCAGTTTGGGCGTGGCAATTGGGACACAGTAGCTGCAGGTTTTCAATCCTGTGATCGAACCTGTCCCCATTCATATGGTTCAATTCTAATGATATCCCCTGACCATTCCATTCTGAAAGCCCGCAGTGCTCGCAGCATGCCTTCTTGAGACCAGATGCGATAAGCCTGGTCTTTATTCTGGAAGTATTTGTATAGGTGGAACCTTCAACTAATATGTCTTCCAGTGGAATAGTATTCGGGGCAACTAAGCCCAATACGTTTCCTTTGTTCCAACCCATCCCAAGCATGTGCGATGTATCAATGCCCAAGTCTTGTATCAACCGGTGCGCTGTGAGGTAATTGCCGCCCGCTGGAGCCATTCCAATACTAACCAAAGCTTGGCGAATAGACCTCGACGTCCTTAGCGCTTGGACCAGGCGTTCATTCGAGTACTTTTTGTTCGCTGGCACAGGCGGCCTCCACTAGCTTGTATAGCTATTGTATCAAGTGCCTGTGACAGGGATTATCAGCTTGTATTGTTAGGATGGACCCGAGCGCGACTTCTCCAGCAACCCGCCCAGAACGCCGACCGCGTCGAACGCGCTCTGTACGTACCCGTCGCAGCCGTACTTGTCCGCGATCTCCTGCCGCGCCGCCACGCCACCGATGACCACCTTCACCTGGTCGCGTAAGCCAGCCTCTTTCAGAGCCTCAACGACCTTGCCGACCTCGACGGCCGACTGGGTCAGCACGAGCGAGAGCCCGACCGCCTTCGCCCCGTTCTTGCGCACGACGTCGACGATCTTCTCCGGGGCAACGTCGACTCCGGCGTCCACCACCTTGTAACCTGACACGGTCAGCAGGCTGCCCACCAGCACCTTTCCCATGTCGTGAAGGTCGCCTTTTACGGTCGCGAGCACCACGGTCTCGCCGCCGCCCGACTCCCACGGCACGATGAGCTTCAGGACGTTCAGGCCCTTCGTCATGACTTGGGCGGATATCTCGAACTCCGCCAGGTAGTACTCCCCCTGCTCGTACTTGCGGCCCACCTCGGTCATCCCGGCTCGCATGCCCTTCTCGACGATGTCCTTTGTGGACGCGCCACCCGAGACAGCCTTTCTCACCAACTCGCCGATGTGCGACTCATCGAGCTCAATGATCGCTTTCCTGACCGCCTCCACTTCTTCGGCGCCAGCCCTGGTGGTGACCCCCTTGAACTGCCGTAGCGCTCCGCATTGTGTGCGTTGGCAGGGCGCGCAGCCGGCAACCGTTTTGTTCGTTGGTTGCTTGTTTCTAGGAGCGAAGGGTCAACCCTGCGATTGGGCGCCGGCGCCAGACCCTTTCATCCTGTGATAGAGCTCGATCACCAGGCCGTCGAGGATGTCCTTCTCGCTTACCAGTATCTCGTCCAGCCCGGCCAGGTCCATTATCACGCGGAGCACCGCCGCGCCGCCCACGATGATGTCCGCCCGCCCCGGCTCGAGCCCCATCACTTCTTTTCGCTCGTCGATGGGCACTGTCGCCAGGCTCACGAAGAGGTCCTCCACGTCCTTGCGGGTCAGGCGCGAGTGATGGATGCGGTGAGTGTCGTACTCGCCGAGCCCTTGCTTGATGCCCGAGAGGGTGGTGACCGTCCCCGCCAGCCCGACCGCCAGCCCGATCTCGCGGCCCTTCAGCATCATCTCGATGACCGGCTTCAGGCGCGCGACCAGAAAAGACTCCATGCGCCCGACGACGAACGGGGACGGTGGGTCCGACCCCCTGAGGAACCTCTCGGTCATGCGCACGCATCCGACGTCCACGCTCTTCAGGAAGAGCTCGCCCAGCGTCAGCGCGTCGTCTCCGGCAACCGCCAGCGGGAACTCACCCGTGATGATCTCCGTGCTCCCGCCCCCGATGTCGAAGACCAGCACCGTGCCGGCGCCGCCCGGGACCAGGCCCTCCAGGTCGGACACCGCCCCCAGGAAACTCATGCGCCCTTCGTCATCGCCCGACAGGATGCGCGGCCGCGTGGAGAGCATCTCTTCGGCTCGGTCGAGGAACTTCTGCCCGTTCCGGCTGTCGCGCAGGACGCTCGTTGCCGCGGCGGTCATCCCTTCGGGCTTCAGCGGCCGCATCGCTTCAACGAAGCCGGCGATGGCCACCTCGGTGCGCTCGACCGCGGCCGAAAGGAGTTGGTGCGACTCGTCGACTCCCTCACCGAGCCGCGTGATGACCATGCGCCGGTCCACGGTCTCGGTCCGAGCCCCGTCGCAGTCCGCGACAAGGAGCCTTGTGGAGTTGGTCCCCAGGTCAAGGGACGCAAGCCGCAGGTGGTCTTTCACACCAGTTCCCGCCCTCTCTCTCGAGTTGCCGCTGGCACCACAAGCCGACGATGCCCGGTTGCTCGTCCCCGGTCTCAACGCCCTCGCGGGGTTGAACAGACAGCCTGTACGCCAGGTGCGCGTGAAGGCATTTTATCGCGCCCGGGCTCCCGCCCGCCACGCCCCTGCCGGCCACCCGCGAGGCGACGGCCTCCCCCGCGACCGCGCGGGCCAGTTCCACCTGAAGCGCTTCGAACTGTCGCTCGTCCTGCTCGAACCTCGCAGCCGGCTCGGGCTCTTCTTTGAGACGCCCGGCGATGGACCTCGCCCCCGCGGAGCTCTCGATCGTCCCGAGCTTCTTTGCGGCGTGCGGGCAACAGAGCCAGAGGAGCGGGGGCGCAGGGCCGCCGCGGCTTTCGAACGGAAGGGTCAGGATCACGGCGGGCATGCCGTGAGGGCAGCGGCACGTCACGAGAATACGTCCCTGCGGCAGCTTGCCCATCTGGCTCGTGATGATTTCCACGTCGGCGGGTTCCGGCAGCTCCAGCCCGGGGAACGCGGCCCGTACAGTCGGAGGGACCACGTCAAGCGAGCGGAAGGGGTCTTCAGGCCTCAAGGGGTAAGGCATTACCGAAGGGGCTCACTCCCAGAAGGAATCGTTGTCGCCCTTCTGGTCCTTTCCCTTTTTCTCGACTTCTTCCTCGAAGAAG
Organism: Candidatus Anoxymicrobiaceae bacterium; assembly: GCA_036845225.1. Lineage (GTDB taxonomy): Bacteria > Actinomycetota > Geothermincolia > Fen-727 > Anoxymicrobiaceae > FEN-680. The sequence continues at coordinate 16,814 of DAIUEJ010000021.1, forward strand.
AACGAGTTGAGGTCCTCCGAGGCCTTTTTCGGGGCCGGCGGCGGCTGGCTGGCGTCATCGACCGTGACCGCAGTCTCCTCGGACCCGCCCAGGTCCACGTCCTGCATCGGGGCCGCTTCCGGCGCGGCGCCCTCTTCAGGGGGTGCGGCAGACCATGCGGGCTGAGATTCGGCGTGCCCGGGCTCCTCACCCATGCCGGACTGCCATCCTGGCTCGGGTTGCGCCTCAGGCGGTGCCGGCTCCGCGGGGGGCGCGACCGGGGGTGCCTCAGGCGGAGGCGCCGCAGCCGTTTCCGGCTGCGCGGACGGCGTGTCGTCGAACGGCCACGATACCGAGGACGCCTCCGTCGGTGGCGCTGGAGCTTCGGGCGCGGGCGCCTCTGTGGTCTCCTCGTGCGCTGCAGCCTCGACCGGGCGCTCTCCCATCAGGTCCTGGTACTCGGGAGGCAGCCGAAAATCTTCAGGGCTCGACGCTTCCGGCCGGACCTGCTCAGGAATCCCCTCTGTGTCGAAAGGCTTTTCCTCTTCGGGTGGCGCGTATGCCGGCGGCGCTTCGGGTGGCACCGGCTGCACGGCGGCCGGAGGAGTCACTGCTTCGATCTCCCACGGGGCCAGCTCTACAGGCATCTGCGCGAGGTCGCTCGGCGGAGTCACCTCGCCCGCGGGTGCTTCCTCGTAGACGCTCCGTGGCTCGTACTCGGGCAGCGGGCCCTCGAACGGCTGCGGCTCGATCGCGGGAGGAGCCGGCTCATATTCGGGCGGGGCCTCGGGCGCTGCATACTGCGGCGGCGCGGCAGCCGGCGGCTCGTAGGCCGGAGGTGGGGCTTCGCCCATCGTCGGCGGAGGAAGCGGCTGCTCATACGCCGGTGGCGCCTCGAACTCAGGCGGCGCCGCCTCGACTGGCGGCGGCATCTCTTCGAACGCCGGCGGAGCTACCGGTTCCGGAGTCGCGGCCTCAACGGTCGGGATCTCCTCGTACACCGGAGGAGGTGCTTCATATGCTGGAGGCGGGGCCGGCACTGCCTGCTCTGGCGGGGCGACCGGCGCCTCGTAGACCGGTGGAGGCGCCTCGTAAGCCGGCGGCATGGTCGGCGGCGCCTGCTCGAACGCCGGAGGCGCTGCCTCTGCCACGGTCGGCACTTCTTCATATGCCGGTGGAGGTTGCTCCATCACTGGAGGCGCCTCGTAAGCCGGCGGCGCCATGGCAGCTGGCGGTGGGACAGGCGGCTGGTAAGCAGGCGCCTGCGGCATCCCGGCGACGGGAGGCTGGCCGAGTGGTGCGACCGGTGGCGCCATCGGCGGGGCCATGGCAGCGGGCGGTGCCTGCATCATGCCGGGCGCCATGCCAGGTCCCGGCGCTCCGGGCATCATCTGTGGAGGCATCGGGGCTCCGGGCATCTCCGGGGCCTCGCCCTTCTTGCCTCGCTTCGGCGGCTTCTCTTTCTTGGGAGGCTTTTCCTTGGCGGCCCTGGGGGGCTTCTCTTTCTTTGGCCTCTTG
>DAIUEJ010000021.1:18410-42048 GCA_036845225.1 Candidatus Anoxymicrobiaceae bacterium
GAGTGGTGCGACCGGTGGCGCCATCGGCGGGGCCATGGCAGCGGGCGGTGCCTGCGCTTGAGGCGGCATCTCCGGCGGTGCGGCTGGCACCATTGGCGGCGCCTGTGCGCCCATGGGCATCTGTGCCTCTAAAACTTCTGCTTCCTTGGCTTCCTCAATCGCGCCCGGCGCGGGCTCGAGGCCTTCCGACAGCAACTCTTCGAAGTCGGCAGTCGGACCGGCCACGACGGGGCCGGGTGGGATCTCTATGCCCAGAAGGCCAGCAGGCGCGGCCGCGGCTTCGCGTACCTCCAACCCTTGGGGCGCGCCGGGCGCAAGCGGTGGCGCACCGAGGGACATGGTCGGGGGTGCCGCCACTACTGGCGGCGCCTGGGGTGCCTGCTCTTCCACAGTGGGAACCTCGGCATACTCGGGCGGCGCTGCCGGCGGCCCGGCAGCGGCCTGCGGCGCGGGAGGCGCCATCATCGCGGCCGGAGCGGCCCCGGCGGCGACCGGTGCCCCCGGAGGCAGCGGTGCCATGCCGGGTGGCGCTGCGACACCGGGCGGTACTGGCCCTTCCATGACAGCGTCCAGCAACTCGGGCTCGCCTTTCTTGCGCCTGGCCTGCTTCACTTTTGCCGGCTTGGGCGCTTTAGCCTGCCTCGGAGGGCGAGGCGCCTTGCCGACGGAGGCACCCATTGAAGACGCAATGCGCGCCACCTCGGCTTCGTGGCAGGCCGGGCAGCTCAAGACGTCGTTAGTCTCGGCGATGCACGTAGGGCATATGCCCTTGCCGCACTCGAGACATTTCCCGATAGCCTGCTGGCCTGGATGCCGTTCACATTCCACTTGATTCACTCCCGCTTGATAGCGAACCCGTCAAACAAGTTGCACTGTTGATACACCGGTCACTTGTATTGATATTATAACGCTTCGCTCAAGCCTGTTTGCCGCTTTTGCGCCTTTCCCACCCCGCAAGGATTCTACTACGCCATTTCGCTTCGGAATCCCCCTGCCGGGAGGGGTCAGTGGCTGTGTACCTGGCGGTCGGCCGAACAGTGCAGGAACTTGCGGACCTGCTCCCACGCCTCGTCCATCGACTGCAGCGCTTTCAACCTGTACTCCACGGTGGGCTCTGCGGAGTCAGTGGTCACCAGGTAGAGGACTTCGTCAGGGGCGACCAGCCGCTCTTTCCTGGCCTCCTGTTCGATATAGCTGAGGGAGCGGGCCTGGTTCACTTCGTTCTCGAGTGACTTCGTGACCTTCTGCTGCTTGCTGAGCTCCTTTTCCATCGCCTTGAGCTTTCCGGTCGCCTCGAGGTTCCTCGCGACCGGGCTCGCCGAGAGGGCTATGAAGAGCACACAGAGTATGAGGATGATGACAGTCCGTGGCGAGACGGACATAAGCGTCCATTTGCGGGCGTCTTTCTTTCGGGCCGCCGTCTTTTCCGAGCGCTCTTCAGCCGGAGCCTTCCCTCGCCCGCGTTTTCCTGATTTGGCAGAGGCTTGTGCGCCCTTCGGCGCGACACCGCGGCGTCCCCGGGTCTCTGTCCGGTCCTTACTCCGCGAGCCCGGCCGGTCTTTCTTCCTTCTCCTGGAAGTCGACACGATCTGAGCGGGCGCCGCTTTCTCGACTTCTTTCCAGCCGGAGCTCTTCGTCGGGCTCTTGACCACCGCGCGCGAGGGCCCGGAAGCTCCTCGGCCGGCGGTGCCTCGTCCGCCCGCGGCCCTCCCCGAGGATGACTGCCTCGCGCTCCGTCTGTTGTCTCTGTCCATGCTCTACTCCGCGGTCACCGTATGGACGTGGACCATGTTCGTCTTGCTGCTCTCCTCGTCCATGAAGCCGCTCGTGATGACGACGAGGTCGCCCACCTTCACCAGGCCCTGCAGCACGCATACCCGTGAGACGTCATTCATCATCTTGGCGATGTCCTCCGACATCGGGATGACCACGCCGTGCACTCCCCACTCCAGGGACATCGAGTCGATAACGCTCTCGCTCGGGCTCGCGGCGATGATCGGCGCCTGCGGCCTGTACCGCGAGACGATCTTCGCCGTGTAGCCACCGCGCGTGATGGTCACGATCGCCTTCGCCCCGAGGTCGGAGGCGATCTTGCACGCGGCGTAGCCGATCGCGTCGGCCGGGCTGTGGTGCGCCCATCTGCCGCGCTCCTCCAGCAGTTGCGGGTAGTCCACCGCGCCCTCGGCGCGAGCGGCTATCCTCGCCATCATCTCCACCGCCTGCACGGGATAGTGCCCGACGGCCGTCTCGGCGCTCAGCATGACCGCGTCGGTCCCGTCGAGTATCGCGTTGGCGACGTCGCTCGCCTCGGCCCTCGTCGGTCGAGGCTTCTCGATCATCGACTCGAGCATCTGCGTCGCCGTCACGACCGGCAGCGCGGCGCGTAGCGCTTTATTAATAAGTTCTTTCTGTATGAGGGGTACATCCTCCGTCGGGAGCTCGACCCCCAGGTCTCCGCGGGCGACCATGATCCCTTCCGCGACCTCAAGGATCTTGTCTATGTTCTCGACGCCTTCGCGCTTTTCTATCTTCGCCATCACCGGGACGCTGGAGTGTTTTGCCTCGATCGCGTCCATCACTTCCCAGAGATCGCCCTGGTTTCTCACGAACGACTGCGCGACCCAGTCGATGCCTGCCTCGAGCCCGGCGTCCAGGAAGTGCCTGTCGCGCTCGGTAAAGCTGGCGAGCGCCAGCGTGGAGTCGGGGAAGTTCATGCCTTTGCCCTGGAGGAGCGTGCCACCCTCCACGATCTCGCATCTGATGTCGCTCCCGGAGATGTCCTTCACCACCATCCTTATCAGCCCGTCGTCCATGAAGACCCTGTCGCCGGGGTGGAGGTCCTGCGGCAGGCCGGGGTAGGGTACGGAGACGCGCGTCTCATCGCCGCGCTTCTGCTCCGTGGTGATGGTGAATGCCTGGCCTCCTTCGAGCTCGACGCTCGAGCCCTTGATCGGGCCGACCCTGAGCCTCGGGCCTTGAAGGTCGAGCATGATGCCTATCCGCCTGCCGACAGTCTCGCTTACCTGCCCCAGCATCTTGATATAGCCGCGCATCTCGTCGACGTCGATGTGGCCGGTGTTTATACGCGCCACGTCCATGCCGGCCTCGGCCATCCGCCTCAACACCTCGAGGTCCTGCGAGGACGGCCCCATGGTGCAGATTATCTTTGTCTTTATGCTCTTGAAACCGCAGGTTTCGCTCATGCCTTCTCCTTTGCCGCCTGCCAGAGCCCCTCCATCTCGTCGAGGCCAAGGGACGCCAGGCTCACGCCCTGCCGCGCCGCTTCTTCCTCCATCCAGGCGTAGCGCCGGACGAACTCCCTCGACGAGCGGCGCAGCGCCTGCTCGGGGTCCACCCCCAGGTGGCGCGCCAGGTTGACGACCGTGAAGAGCAGGTCGCCCAGCTCGTGCTCCACGCGCTCCTGTGCGCCCTCGTCGCGCACCTCACTCAGCTCCGATATCTCTTCGTCGAGCTTCTCGAAAACACCGTCCGCGTCAGGCCAGTCGAAGCCCTCGCGGGCGGCATGGTTCTGCACCTTGATCGCCGCCATCATCGCCGGCAGGCCAGGCGGCATCGCGATGGCCGCTTCCTTGCCTTCCTGCTCCCTCTTTATGCGCTCCCAGTTGACCGATACCTGCTCGGCGGTGTCAGCCTGCACCGCTCCGAAGATGTGGGGGTGTCTGCGCTCGAGCTTCTCGGTGATTCCTTCTACGACCTGTGCGAGGTCGAACCGGCCGCTCTCAGTCGCGATCTGCGACTGGAAGACGATCTGCAGCAGCAGGTCTCCCAGCTCTTCGCCCGCGTGAGCCCAGTCCCCGGAGTCGATGGCGTCAACGGTCTCGTAGGCTTCCTCGAGGATGTGGTGTGAGAGCTTCTCCTGAGTCTGCTCGAGGTCCCAGGGGCAGCCCCCGGGCGAGCGCAGGCGAGCCATGACGCGCGCGAGGGTCTCGAACTTTTCGCCCAGTCCCTGCGGGATCTCGACGCCCGCGAGCAGCCCGGCCAGCCCCTCGGCCGTCACCGGCACATCTTCCTCGTCTTCCAGAACGTCAGCGGGGCCCGGCGCCTTCCACGCGCCCTCATCGGATCCCCTGTCGGCGGCCTTGCCCACTGTTCGACCTCCAGGACGCCCTCCTCAGGGCGCCACCACCATCCCGATGCGCGGGTCCCACTTGCCGACCCCGTCAGCATCGACCTTCGCGTTCGCGTACACCGTGCGCAGCCAGTCGGAGAAGACTTCTTCCTTCTTCCTGCTCTCGAGCATCTTCATCGCCTCGCGCCATACCTCCGAGAAAGGCGGCGTCGAGGCCTCGCGCCTCTCGATGACGCGGATGATCTGGTAGCCGTCGCTCGTCTTCACGACCCCGCTTATCTGGCCTGACTTCATCGAGAAGGCCGCCTGCTCGAACGTCGGGTCCGTGGTGCCCTTCTCGATCCAGCCCATGTCACCGCCGCTCGCGCGGGTAGCTGCGTCCTTTGACACCTGCTGCGCGACCCTGGTGAAGTCCTCAGCGCTCTTCTTCGCCTCGTCGGCGGCCATCTCGGCCTGCCCCTGCGTGTCGACGAGGATATGCGCGGCGTGGACCATCAGGCTTCGGGTGAACAGGTCCTTGTGCGTGAGGTAGAAAGACTCGGCATCGTCCCTGGTGACGCTGACATCGGCACACACCTTGGCCCCCAGCGCGTCCACGAGCATCTCGCCCCTGATGTTGTATCCGTAGTCGGCGACGGTCATGCCGTTCTTCTTGAGGTCGGCAGCGAACTTGTCAGCTCCCGCCTTCTGGCGGTCGTTCTCGATCCTCTGCGTCACCGCGTCCGCCGGGAGAGCGACGCCGAGCTTTCTGGCCTGCTGCTCCATGAGCACGCGCCTTATCATCTCCGTGGCGACGTCCCGCCTGGTGCTTGTCTTCAACTTCTCCCCGCGCGCCCCTGCGAGCTCTTTGGGGTTCTTGCTTCGAACGAGCGCGAGCCGGCGGTTCACCTCGGCATCAAACCGCACCCTGGATATACCCTGGCCGTTCGCAGTGAAGATATAGTCCGAGCAGCCTGCCAGGGCCGCTATGGCCAGCCCCGCTATTAACAGGAGGGTGAGCGCCGCGGTCATCGTCCCGGGCCTTCTTTTTCCCGCCAGTGATGCTCTTTCGTGCCTGTCAGTCTGCATTCGGGGCCGTCACTCCCGTGTTTCACCAAAGATGGGTTGCCTCGAGCCTCCAGGCGCTACTAGACAGACCGCCCGACAAAAATTATATCATCAATAATTGAATTTAACCACATTAACAACACTTCTTGCCTGTTGTTTACTTCTGCGAACCTCAACTTCAAGTATAAAGTTCTCGATTCCAGGTCGTAATACGAGCCGCCTTCGGCCACCATACCCTCCGATTCCGCGAAGTTGGTGACCATCAGGATGGCCCTCTCGTCCGCCCGGGAGAACTTCAACTGGAGCTCGTCGCCGCGGGTTGTCGCCGACTCCAGGCCCGCTTTTGCGGCCTTGATGCGCATGCTCTCCAAGTCCAGCAGTTGCCTGACAGGCGTGGGGGCGTCGCCGAACCGGTCCTCCAGCTCCCCCGCGAACTCCGAGAGCGTCCCCGCGCGGGCCGCTACGATCAGCCTCCGATACTCCTCGACCCTGGTCTCTTCCTCGGAGATGTAGTCGTCCGGGATGTAGGCGTCGACCGGCAGCTCGACCACCGCCTCGGCGGCCGCTGCGGGCGCCTCGCCTTTCAGGATGTCCACGGCCTCCTTCAGAAGCTCGCAGTAGAGCTCGAAGCCGACCGCCTCGATCTGGCCGCTCTGCTCCGCCCCGAGGAGGCTGCCCGCGCCTCTGATCTCGAGGTCGCGCAGTGCTACCCTCATGCCCGAGCCCAGCGGGGTCATCTCGCTGATGGTCGTCAGCCTGGCCACGGCCGTGTCCGAAAGGACTTCGCGGTGCGGATAGAAGAGGTAGGCGTAGGCTCGTTTCCCGGAGCGTCCGACGCGCCCGCGTATCTGGTACAGCTGGGAGAGCCCCAGCCTGTCGGCGCGGTCGACCACGAGCGTGTTCACGTTAGGCAGGTCCAGGCCCGACTCGATGATGGTGGTGCAGACCAGCACGTCGTGCACGCCGTCCGCGAACTCGAGCATGACGCGCTCCAGGTCGTCCTCGTCCATCTGGCCGTGGCCCACGGCGACCGACACTCCGGGGAGCGAGGTCCGCAGCATCTCGGCGACCCTCTTTATGCTCTGCACCCTGTTGTGGACGTAGAACACCTGCCCCCCGCGAGCTACCTCGTAGTTGATGGCATGACCGATGAGCTCCATGTCGAGCTCGCCGACGTAGGTGGCGACTGGGTGCCTGTCCTCGGGAGGGGTATCGATGATGCTGACGTCCCTGACGCCGGATATCGACATCTGGAGGGTCCGCGGGATGGGTGTCGCCGTGAGGGTGAGCGTGTCCACGTTAGTCTGCAGGCGGCGCAGCCGCTCTTTGTGAACCACCCCGAACTTCTGCTCCTCGTCGACCACCAGCAGGCCTAGCTCCTTGAAGGCCACGTCCTCCTGCAGCATCCTGTGCGTGCCGATGAGGACGTCCGTCTCGCCGCGCCGCGCCCGCCCGACCACGGCATCCTGCTCCTTGCGGGACAGGAACCGCGACAGCATCTCGACCTTCACCGGGAACGGCGCGAAGCGCTCGCGGAAGGTCTCGAAGTGCTGGCGGGCGAGGACCGTGGTGGGCACCAGGACGGCGACCTGCTTTGAGTCGAGCGCGGCCTTCATCGCCGCGCGCACCGCGACCTCGGTCTTGCCGTATCCGACGTCGCCGCATATCAGCCGGTCCATTGCGAACTCGCCTTCCATGTCCGCCTTTACCTCGCCGACCGCGCGCGCCTGGTCGGGCGTGTCCTCGTACGGGAACGACTGCTCGAGCTCCTGCTGCCAGGGCGCGTCCTGCGAGAAGGAGAAGCCGCGCCTGCTCTTCCGCTCCATGTAGAGCTGCAGCAGCTCGCGGGCGGTCTTCTCCGCCGAGCGCCGCGCGGCCTTGCGCGACCGCGTCCACTCGCGCGCCCTCAGCTTGTGGACGGTCGGGTTCTCGGTGCCTACGTAGCGCTGCACTTTGTCCAGTTGCGAGGTCGGCACGTAGAGCTTGTCGTTGCCCGCGTACTCGATAAGGAGGTACTCGCGGGTGACACCCATGACCTGCTGGGAGGTCAGTCCCCTGTATACGCCTATGCCCTGGTCTATGTGCACGACGTAGCCGCCGACCTCCAGCTCGGCGTAGCTCGATACGGGCGTGCCGCTCGAGACGCGCCTGGGCGGCCTGGGCCGCTCCCGCCTCCCCAGGAGGTCGGCGGATGTGAACAGTGCCAGGCCGAGCTCGGGGATCTCAAAGCCCCGGCGCAGGGTCCCTGTTCCCGCGAGCGGCGCCCCGCTGGTGCGGCCGGCCTCCAGCCACAGCTCGCGGGCCCTGTCCACCTGGCCTTTACCGTCCAGCAACAGGAAGACGTCGGTCCCCCCGGCGATCAATTTCTTCCACGCGTCGACCGCGGCGTTTAGGTTGCCGCGGTACTCGTGCGCGGAGCCGCCGGGAAACTCGATGACTCCCTGCTGTGTCCCGCCGATGGTCTCGACCGCCAGGACGCTTCCCCATGACGGTATCACCTCGCTCTCGGGGGGCTCTAACCCTGCATCGTTTGCGAACTCGATCGCCCTTGCCTCTATGATGCCCGGGTTGACCGCGAGCACAAGATTCCCTCCTCCCCCTTCAGGGGGGAGGGCCGGGGTGGGGGTGCTGATGTCCTGTGCCGGAAAGACCTCCACGCTGTCGACAGCGCTTGACGACCGCTGAGAAACGACGTTGAACTCGCGCAGGGACTCGACCCTGTCTCCCAGCAGTTCTATGCGGACCGGCCTGTCCGAGGTGGATGGGAAGATGTCCAGGATGCCGCCCCTGACGGCGAACCTGCCCCAGCCTTCAACCGTGTACTCCCTCTGGTAGCCCCCCTCGACCAGCAACTGCAGCGTGCTTTCGAGGTCGAGTTCGTCTCCCGTCTTGATGTTCAGCGGCCAGGGCTCTGCGAGAGCATCCGGCATTCCGCCGCTCAGCGCTTCCACTCCCACGACCGCGACCTTTCCGGTCGAGAGCGCCTGTGCCGCTTTCAACCTCTGGCCTACTGCTTCGTCATAGGGACGCAGCCAGTCGCCTCCCGGGCCACCTCCCGGCAGGTGGAAGCACTCGCCGGGGATGAAGCATTCGATGTCGGCAGCCAGCTCGGCGGAATCCTTCGCCACCGCGACGACGAGGGGTCCGCCCACCAGGCGGTACAGGACCGCTGCAAGCAAGGGGACCAGCGCTTCGCTGGTGAAGACGCGCATCCCGGCAGGCTTGCGCGCGCGCTCCGCGATATCGCGCGAGCGCTCCCATTCGAGGGCCCTCTCCAGTACCTGTCCGGCTATGTCTTCCAAAAACGCCTCGGTTCCTCAAACGCCAAACGGGCCTCGGTGCGGAACACCCAGGCCTCGAAAACCTTGTTCGTCAATGGTAGCAGAATCAGCGCAAGCACAAATGAGAAAATGCACCACTGGGGTCAGGCACCGGTGGTGCGTTTCTTTGCGCATAAGAGGATTCGATAACAAAATGCACCACCGGTGCCTGACCCCAGTGGTGCATTTAGGGGAGGTCGGCCCCGAGTATCATCACGTTGGACCACCCGCATCCGCCGTATCCGGTGCAGAGGGCTTTGTTCACGTTCGGCACCTGGCGGTCGCCGGCGCGCCCCATCACCTGCCAGGCCGCTTCGCCGACGCGGATCATTGCGGTCGCGCCGATGGGGTTCGTGGCAATGACCCCGCCGGACGGGTTCACGGGGGTGATGCCATCCATGTGAGTCGCTCCGCTGCGGATGAGTCTGGGGGCCTGGCCACGGTCGCAGAGCCACAGCGAGTCCATCCACTTGACCCCGCAGGTCGAACAGGGCAGGTACAGCTCGGCGACGTCGAACTCCTTCAGCGGATTCGTGATGCCGGCGTACTTGTACGCCTCCGCCGACGCGCTCTCCAGCGTGTGCAGCCGCGTCCACTCGAGGTCTCCCAGGTGCACGAAGTCGTGCCTTACCACCGAGGCGTGAACCCAGGCGGGGCGGTCGCAGAGCTTCTTCGCGATCGACTCTTCCGCGAAGATCACCGCGCAGGCCCCGTCGGACCTCGGGCACATGTCAAGGAACTTGACCGGGTGGGCCAGCACGGGCGAGTTCAAGACGTCTTCTACCGTCACAGCCATACGGTTGTGAGCGTAAGGGTTGTTCAGGGCGTTGTTGCGGTCCCGCGCTGCGACGATGGCGGCATCCTCTTCGGTCGCACCGTAGGCAGCCATGTACATGGAGTACTCGGTGGCAAACGGCCCGATGGCACCGGCGAAGGCGTCCCGCTCGAGCACCGGATGCCCGCAGGTCGCGATGGCCGCGGTCGTGTCCGACTCCGAGTTCTTTTCCCATCCGACCGCCATCACAACATCGTAGAGCCCGGAAGCCACGTGATAGTAAGCGGCGGCGGCCACGGTATTGCCCGTCGTGCCGCCCGTGGTCAGCTTGAACACCGGCTTCATGCAAGAGCCGAGCCCGTCGGTCGCCCACATGTCCACGTAGTTGATGTTCTCGAAATGGTCCATATTGCCGATGACGAAGGCGTCAACAGAGGCGTTTGTGATCTGCGCGTCGTCCAGCCCGCGCGTCACCGCTTCGGCGATCAGCTCGACGCCGGACGCGTCCAATCGCTTCGAGGCGTGATAAGTCTGCCCCACGCCGATTATCCCGACTCGCCTTCCCATCCGCCTTCACCCCGCTCCGTGCAGTGACGTGTATAAAACGAACCAATTCTATATTTCAAAGTGGGAAGCCGCAATCAGACAGGACTTTCTCGTCGGGGCCGCACTAGAATGCGAGTTCTCCCCGGTCCCTCTCCCAGTTCTGCCCGCCCAGGGCGACCGCGCCTTTGATGAACGCCTCGTAGAGTCCGCGGTCGGCCTTGAGCGCTTCGAGGCCCGCAAGCCAGTCCCCGATGCGAGCGCAGAACTCGTGCATCAGGAGCTGCGCGTCCGCGGCCGGGATGACGCACTCGTCGTCCGGGCGCGGGTCAGGCTTCTCCAGGAAGTCTTCGAGGTGGGTGTTCGCAACGCACCAGAAGACGATGCTGTTGACCATGTCCATGTGGCTCGTCTCGCCCGTCTCTTCGACCGGGAGCCTCTTTCCCACGCTGATGACCCCACTCACTATCTGTATCTGCGAGAAGTTCCGGGCGATGTGCTCCGCCCTCCAGTCCGGGACGTCAGGGTACGCCTCTTCGAACGCCGGCAGCATAAGCGCGAAGAGCGAGTCGTCGTCCTGAATGCTTCCGTGCACCAATGAGTCAGCCATGAGATACCCCGAACGATTGAGCAGGTTGCCACCAGGCCACCTTTGAATCCTATCGCCACCAAAAGTGGAAATCAAGGCTGCTTTGCTCTCAAGCGCGGGTGCTCGTCCTCGAGTGTCAGCGCCGCCGCCGGCGCGCCCGGCGGGGAGCCCGCCTCGCCCGCGAAACCCCTCGCCCGGAGCCGGATTGCCGGATGCGTGACAACTTGGCTAAACCATTCATATAATATGCACCAATAACGAATCCGGCGGCTGGGCTCACTGTCCAGGAAACGGGGCGCAAAATGGCAGAACTCAAGGCCTGCAAGACTTGCGGTGTTCCATCCCGGGTCGGCAAGGGTCATATCTGGAACCCCAACGGCACGATCGTCCAGCGGCAGGACCGCGACCATCGCATGATCTTCTTCGACAGTGACAGCATAGACGCGCTCTTCACCAACATCGAGAGCCTGATCGGCATGCCGATAGAGAAGATGGTCATCGAGAGCAAGGCACGCGCCACACAGGCTTACATCGGCAGCCTCGTAAAGGGAACCAAGGGCAAGCTCGCCAGGGTGGTCGGCCTCGAGCGCATCATCAGGAGGATAGTCGAGCAGGGGCGCGTTCTCGGCTACGGGGATATCCAGGTCAAGGAGTTCAGCTGGAAAGACAGCTTCATGGTCTGCGAGATCAAGAACCCGTACTCGCTCCCGCTGTTCTGCGGCGATCTGAGGGGAGCCCTCCAGGCCATCCGCAAGCTCGAGGGCACCATCGAATACACGGAGATCTCGCCCGGCTACTACAGCATCAAGGACTTTCACCAGCCCGGCGCCACCGGCCTGGAGGACCGCCTGATGCCACGTGAGACGCCCCTCAAGCCCGGCGACATCAAGTTCCATCGCTGCCCGGTCTGCAAGACCCCGCTCGAGATATCGCGCTTCGACTGGGACATCGACAAGGGCACCATCACCCAGGCGGGCACGGGCATCCGGTTCGCCGTCTTCGGTTCCACCGGGATGCAGGTCGTGCTGGACGAGCTTGAAAGAGAGCTGGGCGACACCATACCCGCCACCATAGTCGAGGCGCAGCGCATGCACGCCTCGCAGACCATGAACCCCAGGTGGAAGAAAGTCAGCCGCGAGGACATCCGCAACTGGCTGGCGTTCCAGGGGCTGGGCAACCTGGTAGCTCTTGACGAGAAAGAGGGCGGAGGCTACTCCGTCCGCATCGAGAACCCCGCCATCCCGCTGCTGCTGGTCGGAACGGTCGCGGCGCTGTTCGAGTTCCTCGCGGACAAGAAGTCAGAGGTCGACTGGAGCATCGCGCCGGACGGCGACCTGAGCGTGAACGTGATGCCGGCGCCCTGAGCCCGAGCCCGCTTACTGGCCGAGCTTGTTGGCCTTGAAGTAGTTGTCCGCGGCCTTCTCGGCGTTGAGGCACTCCTCGAGTTTCTGAGTGGACTCGCCCACCAGGTTGGTGATGTCTGAGGCCGCTTTCTGCTGCTCGGCGAGGGGCTTGCCCAGGGCGATGGTGTCCAGCAGCCCGCCGTAGGCTTTGACGAGCGGGGCCAGGTACATCTGTGAGTAGTCCTGCCATTGCTTGATCGATGCCGCTTTCAGCGTGATGTACTCTTTGACCTTCTCTTCAACGTTCAGCTTCGAGATCGCATTGGTGTCCTGAGACCAGTTCTTGAGAGCGGCGTCAAGCACATCGAGGTCGGCCTTTCGCGCGTTAATAAGGCCCTGGGCGTTGGCGACCTGGGCCGGTCCGACAGTCGGGCCGCCGAAGATGTTCTGCCAGTCGTTGGGCAGGACCTTGAGCCGCGCCATCACGGCTTCCGCCTCCTGCTGGTGCGCGTTGCCCTGCTGCAGCAGCTTGTTTGCCTGGTCGGTCTCGAGCCCGCAGCCGGCCGCCAGGAGCACGCACAGCGCGGCCGCGACGGCCAGCCACGCCATGGCTGGACCCCTCAGCGCCCGGGCGCCGCGCCGGACTCTCGACCGCTCACTTTCCAAGCTTCTTCTCCTGATAGAACGCTTTAGCCTGCTTGTTGAGATCCGTCGACTGCGCCATGTGGTCGGCCCACTGCAGTTCCAGATCGTTTATCTGCTTCTCCTGCGGCAGGACGTCAGCGAAAGACTCGCCTGCCTCAATCCGCTTCATGGTGGCTATGCGCAGGTCCATGGCCTGGAGCTCGAGAGCCAGGGCCTGCTCTTGCTCGCTGAGGGCGGATACTTTCAGGTCGATATAATGCTTCATATTATCGCTGATTGGAAGGTCTTTGACCTTCGACAGCCCCGACTTCGCCTGTCTGGTCTCGTCGAGCGCCCGCTGCTCCTTCTGGCGCGCGGCCTCCAGAAGCCCCCGCACCTGCGCCGCGGCCTGCGGGTTCGGCTGCCCGGTCAGGATCGCCTTGAACCTGGTGTTGAAGTCGCCCAGCGTCTTGACCTGGTTGGCTGCATTTGTCAGATGGGCGTTGGCTTCGTTGATGAGCTTGCTCACCTGGGGGTTCGCGGGCGCCCCGCATCCCGCTGTGCCGATACCCAGGGCTATCGCGACGACCAGGACGAGGACGGCCGCCAGGGCCCGGCCTCCGGTACTTCTATCAGGCTCCACTATCGGTTCCTTTGATGGCTCCTGCCGCGTAATCCGCTGCGAGGTCCACCGCGCGGCGCGCCTGCTCCGCCTCCTCCTCAGACGGGGGGCTGAGAACGTAGTCCGCGGCGGCGTCGGGGGTGGGCGGTCTGCCGACGCCGATCCTTATCCGGGAGAAGCTCTTGTCGCCGATCGCGTCGACCAGCGAGTTGAGGCCCTGGTGGCCGCCGGTGCCGCCTCCCTCTTTCAACCTCACATCCCCGAGAGGCAGGTCGATGTCGTCGTGTATGACGATCATCTCAGACGGCGACAGCCCGTATCTCTGTAGCACGGGAGCGACCGCCCGGCCGCTCAGGTTCATGAATGTCTCGGGGACCAGTATCAGGAAACGCCTGCCGCCGTCGCTGGCGAGCGCGAGCTTCCCTTCCGGCCACTTGCCCTGGCCGAGGATGTCTGACCGCTGGAGCAGGAGCTCTGCCGCCATCCGGCCGAGGTTGTGCCGCGTGGACCGGTACTTGCGGCCGGGATTGCCGAGCCCGACGACGAGGGCGCAACCCGCCTCGCGGTCCGGAGCCCCGAGGGATGGAACACCCCGGCGCTTCGAGCCCGAGCGGGCCGCTCTACCCTTCTTCGCCACCTTCTGGCGCTGCTCCCTCCCGAGCTTCCTCGGCAGGTGCACCTTCCTCCCCGGCAGCGGCCTCTTCCTCGGCCTCCACGATCAGGCGCGGCGCAAGGATAGTGTAGATGACGTCGGCGGTGTCGGTCACGAGGGTCACCCCTGGGGGCATCTCTATGTCCGCGACGGTGACGTGGTCACCGATCTCAGCCTCGCTGACATCCAGGAATATGTGGTCCGGCACCTCGGTCGGGAGGCACTCGACCTCGATCTCCCAGAGGTTGTGCTGCAGCGTGCCCCCGGCCTTGAGGCCGACGGACGCCTCCTCACCGGTGAGCGCGACGGGCACCTTCATGGTGACCGTGGTGTCGCGAGCGACCTTCAGGAAATCCACGTGGAGCAGCTTCTCCTTGAAGGGATGCTTCTGCAGCTCTTTTATCATCACGAGGTGGCTGTCCTTCTCTTTGCCGTCGGTGATCTGCAGGTCCAGAAGAACGTTCAGGCCCGCCTCACCCCCTATGGCGTCGCTCAGGTCCTCTTTCTTGATCATCAGGCTGACCGGCGGCTCGCCGAGGCCGTACATGACCCCGGGGACCTCACCGCGCTCCCTGGCCTTGCGCGCCGGGCCTTTGCCCGACTCTTCTCTCTTCTGTGCTTTAAGCTTGAGTTCCAACTCTGACCACTCTCCGTTACGTCTGGTTGTCCGCGCCCGCGATCTCGCTCACCGACTCCTCCTTGAACACCGCGGTTATGGTGTTCGCCAGGAGCGGAGCGATAGATAGTACGGTTATTTTATCAATCTTCTTCTCCGGAGGCACGGGCAGCGTGTTGGTGACCACCAGCTCCTTGATCTCCGAGAGGGCGATGCGCTCCACGGCGTTGCCCGAGAGGATGGCGTGCGTGGCGCACGCGTATATCTCTGTTGCGCCGTGCTTCTTGAGCGCGTCGGCCGCCTCGGCCATCGTGCCGGCCGTGTCCACCATGTCGTCGATAAGAATCGCAGTCTTGCCCTCGACCTCGCCGATGACGTGCAATATCTCCGCGACGTTCTTTTCCGGGCGCCGCTTGTGCATGATGGCCATCGGCACGTGCAGTTTGTCGGACAGCCTCTTGGAGACCTTGACCCGCCCCGCGTCAGGTGAGACGACCACCATGTCGGACAGATTCTTCTGGACGATGTAGCTCGCGAGCAGCGGCATCGCGGTGATGTGGTCCAGAGGGAAGTCGAAGAACCCCTGGATCTGTCCCGCGTGCAGGTCTATCGACAGGACCCTGTTGGCCCCGGCCGCGGTGATGATATCGGCCACGAGGTGCGCGCTGATGGGCTCGCGCGCGAGGGTCTTCTTGTCCTGCCGCGAGTACCCGTAGTAGGGCATGACCGCGGTGATGCGCTTGGCGGAGGCGCGCTTGAGCGCGTCTATCATCAGCAGGAGCTCCATTATGTTGTCGTTGATGGGCTCCGAGCAGGTCTGGATCACGAAGGCGTCCACGCCCCGCACGCTCTCCAGGAACCTCACGTAGATCTCGCCGTTGGAGAAGTTGGAGACCTCCACTCCGCCAAGGGACACTCCGATGCCGGTCGCGACCTCCTCGCCCAGCTCAGGGTGTGACGTGCCCGCGAAAACCATCAACCTCTTTCGGGTGACCTCCCTCAATGCCTTACCTCCTGGTGGCTTGCTGACCGCGCGCTCCGGATTCTATTTGCTTTTCTTCTTCTTGTAGTCGAGGACGTTCTTCTGCTCTGTCCGCTCTATGCCCAGCGCCCTGTCGGGGACGTCTTCCGAGATCACGGAGCCGGCCCCGGTCACGGCGTCATCGCCGACGTTGACCGGCGCGACCAGCATGGTATCGCTGCCGATGAACGCCCTGTCGCCGATGGTGGTGGCGTGCTTCTCGCCGCCGTCATAATTGCAGGTGATGCTGCCGGCGCCGACGTTGGAATCCTCGCCGATGGTGGCGTCGCCCATGTACGACAGGTGCGGGACCTTGCTGCCCTTGCCCACGACCGTCTTTTTCATCTCGACGAAGCTACCCGCCTTGGAGTCGGGCCCCAGTTCGCACCCCGGGCGCAGCCGGGAGAACGGCCCGACGTTCACGCCCTCTGCGAGCGAGCAGCCGTCGACCGAAGAGAACCTGATGTCGCAGCCGTTGCCGACGTCGGAATCGTTGATGGTCGCGCAGGGCCCTATGTGGCAACCCTCGCCGATCGCCGTCGCGCCGGTGATGAACACCAGAGGCATCACGACCGAATCGTGCCCTATCTCGACTCCGTAATCGATGTAGGTGTTCTCCGGGTCGACGATGGTCACTCCTCCTGTCATGAGAGCCGAGTTTATCCGGGCGCGCATGATGCGGCCCACCTCGGCGAGCTGTTCGCGGTCGTTGACTCCCAGGGCTTCCCCGGTGGTGCCCAGCACCGCGACGACTTCCTGCCCGCCCCCTGTGAAGCGCTCGACGACGGCGGTGAGGTAGTACTCACCCTGGGCGTTATCGGTGGTCAAGGTCTTCAGGCTCGCATCCAGCCCGGCGCGGTCGAACGCGTAGGTGCAGGCGTTGACCTCTGTGATCGCGCGCTCTTCGGCTGTGGCGTCGACCTCCTCGACGATCCTGCTGACAGCCTGCCGCTCGTCCCTGCACACCCTGCCATAGCCCGTCGGGTCTTCGAGCACAGTGGTGAGCATCGCGGCGGCGGCAGTCGCGGACCGCCTCTCGACAAGAAGCCGGTCAAGCGTCTCGGCGGTGATGAGCGGGGTGTCACCCGGGAGCACCAGCACCTCGGAGAAAGACGGGTCCATCTCCCCGAGGGCTACCATTGCGGCGTGGCCGGTGCCTTTCTGCTCGGCCTGGTGGACGTACCTGTAGCCGTCGCCAATGATCTGTTCGACGTCGTCCGCGCCGTTGCCGATGACTAGGGCGACCTCTCCCGCGCCAAGGGCCCCAACCGCATCGAGGACGTACTTCAGCAGCGGCTGACCGCAGATCTCGTGGAGGACCTTTGGGACGTTCGACTTCATCCGCTTGCCCTTGCCGGCGGCGAGGATGACGACTGATAGGTTTTTGTTCTGGCCTTCCATCTATTTACTCCGTCTTTGCGCTGCTCATCTTGCGCTCAATGTTATGGCATACCGGATGCATCCGGGAGCAAAGCATTCACAACTGGGGCTGGCTGGGGCGGCAGGATTCGAACCTGCGATCGCGGCGCCAAAGGCCGCTGCCTTACCACTTGGCCACGCCCCAGAATCCACTGATAACTTCAAGCAATGACCTCGGCACCCTTGTCCGCGAAACTGGTGATTATCGTGATGGGGGCTTCCTTGCCGAGCTCCCATGCGACCTCGGCGGCCTGCTCCATGCCGGATACTATAGCAAAGACCGTGGAGCCGCTCCCCGACATCATTGCCGCCACGGCACCAGCACCCAGCGCTGCTTCCTTGAACTCCCTGACCTGGTCCGCGGCTATCGTTGCAGATTCAAGATTGTTCCGCAAGTTGGGGTAGATCGTCTCAAACTCGTGCCTCTCGATGCCTCCCATCAGGACCTCGAACACTTTGTCCAGCTCGGCAGCGGGTTCCGCTTGCCCGCTTTCCAATAACGAGTCAAAGCGCTCATAGACTTCCCTCGTAGAGACTTCATCGCCTGTCGAAGCAAGCACGACCTGGAACGGCGGCAGTGGGTCCAGCCTCTTTATCATCTCGCCCCTGCCCATCGCCAGCGCCGTCCCACCCTGGATGCAGAAGGGGACGTCCGAGCCGATGCGGGCTCCGATGTCCATGAGCGTCTCGACGGGCATCTCCAGCTCGTAGATCTGGTTCATCGCGAGCAGCGCTGCAGCCGCGTCGGCGCTGCCGCCGCCGAGCCCCGCCCCGATCGGTATCCGCTTGTTGAGGAGCACGTCCACGCCGCTCGATCCCATGACGCGCGTGTGGTCCTCGAACGCCTCGACCGCCTTGCACACCAGGTTCTCGCCGCCGCTGGGAACGCACTTGTCGTTGCAGCGGATGACGACTTTGCCGCCGCTGCCGTCTGTGCGCCTGAAATAGAGCTCGTCGGACAGCTCGAGGCCTTGCATGATCGACCTGATCTCGTGGTAGCCGTCTTCCCGGCGGTCACCTACCTGGAGAAATAAGTTCAACTTGGCGCGGGCAACCGTCTTTGCCCCTAACATCCGCTGCCTCCCTGCCGCCGGGCCCCTGCCGGCGGCAGGTTAAAGATATCAAAAAAGCGGGGCCTTTGGTTTCGGCCCCGCTTTTGTTTCATGTATTCAGCTGGCTTACGGCCCGTATTTCTCGAGCACCTTCTCCGCGCAGGTCTTGCCGGAGAGCGCCGCGCTGTTGAGCGCCAGCCCACGCCCGCGGTAGGTGTCGCCAGCGAAGTAGAGGCCCTGCACGCCCGGCGCCACCACGTCCGGCTTGAACGCGCCGACCTGCCCGGGCTTGCGAGCGAGGCCGTCGCAGCCTACGCATTTGTAAGCGAACTTCCACTCGACCTTCTCATCGATGCCCGGGAACATCTCGGTGATGTCCGTCCACATCGACTCCAGCAGCCTGTCCAGCTCGAACTTGTCGAAGATCTGGTCCACCTCGACCACGCAGTCGGTCTGCATCAGGGACTTGCCCTCAGGCGCGACGCCGGGGTCGAACGCCGACGGCACGAACGCCTGGAACGGCATCCCCGTATGGTCGAGCTCGAGAGCCGAGAGGAAGTTGGGCTTGTCGTAGACCGGCTCGGTGAGCGCGATGGTGTAGCCGATGAGCCCGGTGGTCTCGTACTTGAGGTCCTCGTACCGCTTTATCCACCAGTCGGGGAGCACCGCCGTCTCCGGGTTCATGTCGAGCACCGCATCGAGGCTCCACAGCGGCAGCGCGCAGACCACCACCGGCGCTTCGATCATCGCCATGTCGTCCATGTAGAACCAGCCCGTGTACGGCGAGAGGCTCTTCTTCTTGAGCGCCACTCCCTTCGCCTTGTTGCCGTCGAACAGCACCGAGTCGACCTCGGTGTCGAGCATCAGCGTTCCGCCCGCCTCCTCGAACGCCTCACGCTGGGGGTCGATGATGCCCAGCATGCCGCCCTTCGGGTAGGCCGCGGTCAGGAAGTTGTGTTTCTTGAGGAGGTTGTCGCGGGCGATATAGAGGATCTCTCCCGCTGACATCTCGTACGGGTCGGGCACCGTCGTCATTATCATCCCGTTGACGTTGAAGAGCTCCTTGGTGACCTCCGAGGTCGTGTTCGAGTCCAGCCAGTCGCCCCAACCCAGCAGGTCGGCGGCCTCGATGCCCTGGTCGTCCGTCCTGGCGATCAGCTTCATCATCCGCTTGATCTCTTCGATGTCCTCGGGGGAAGCGATGATCATCTCCTGGAGGGTGTTCCACTTGCCGCCGCGGTATATCTCGACCGTGTCGGAGAACCTGGCCCACTCGACCTCCTTGCCGACCGCCTTCACTATCTCGTCGCTGGAGGAGGCGTCGCCGAGTTCCGCCATGTGCAGCCCGATGTCGAGACGCCAGCCGCCCTCGAGGTCATAGCCCTGCATCCGGCCGCCGGCCTGCTTGTCTTTCTCGACGCACAGCGTCTTCATCCCGGCCCTCTGCAAGAGCCCTGCGACACCAAGCCCCGCGATGCCCGCACCGATAACGATCGCATCAAACTTCTCCGCCACTGGTCTCCTCCTCCGTAGAATCAGGTGGCCCGCTCAAGCGGTAGGTTATCCAGTTTCATACCTGAGTGCAAACAGAAAGTAACAGTGACCGGGGGGCTGCTCCGGGCCTCCTCAGGACCCCCACCTCAGTCCTCCCCCTGGAAAGGGGGAGGAAGCAGGAATCAGCCCCGCGTCAGGACCCCCACCTCAGTCCTCCCCCTGGAAAGGGGGAGGAGGCATCAGGCGGGAGACACGGTGATGACCAGGTATCCCTCGGGATGGACGTCCCAGGACGCGGTGGGCCGCACACCCTCGAGCGCCTGATATATCCCTGCGACTCTGCCCGCGAGCAGGGCGGCAGAGAACGGGTTGTCGATCACAACCGTCAGGGTGCCGTCCCGCATCTCCGCCTCCACCGGGTTTCCCATCCCGCGCGCCTTCAGCGGGTCGAGCGCGGCGCGGTAGCCCTTTGCCTTCAACTCCAGCGCCTCGTCAGGGCCTATCGTACCCGCCACGTGCCCCGCGACGATCTCCTGGACCATCCCGGGGATCTCCTCCCCCAACTCCTGCTCCAGCTCTCGCAGCACCGCGTTGATCGACTCTACGACGATCGTCACCTCGCGCCTGCCGGTCAGCTTGTTGCGCACGATCCCGTTCCCCATGTCCCAGTCCATGGTCTCGGTGACCTCTCTCGGGATGCCGCACCTGTGGCAGCGGTCGAACTTCGCGTCGCCCGGCAGCGTCGCCATCCGCTCGAGCTGGAGGCGCATCGGCTCTTCCCAGACCATGCCTTCCTTGACCTTGACGAGCTCGACGACCACGGCATCGTCGCTCTCCTCCCAGTGGGCCTCCACGGTGATGTTGTGGAGCGCCTCGAAAGCGCCCCACCCGTCGCCGACCACCAGGGGGATGCAGTAGGGGTGCTCCAGCTTGAGACGGAGGAGTTCTCCGCGCTTGTACTCGAGGATCTCCGGGACCGCGTGGCCGACAGTCCTTCCCACGTCGAGGGTCACCTTGAGGGCGACGGGAGCGCCCGCCCAGCTTCGGGCGAACAGGCCCGCGATGCCCTTGCCGGTTGAAAGGATGTTATCCGCGATCCTGCGGATCGCCTTTCGCTCGCCTTCGATGGCGATCCGGTCGATCGGGTACCCTATGCGCTCGGAGACGCCTTCGATCACGGCGGTTATCTCGTCGCATTCGATGTGGCACACGCGGCTGCCGCTCGCGAACCTCCCGGTGACGGTGCCGTCGTCGTTCCAGGTGCGGAAGAGGCGCGCGTACATCGGCGCACCGCAATCCCTGCACCTGCTGGTCATGAAGGACCCCGGTTCCAACGCGCCCATCCCCATCCGCGTTTAGATGATGTTGCCGTCCGCGTCGAATTGAATTGCCTGTGCGTCCGATTCTACGCTGATTCCTTCCAACGCTTCCACCCCCGGCACCAGCGGGCTCGACACCTTGAGCTCGCCGAGGCGCGCCGTGTTCCTGATCCAGACGATGCGCGCCTGATCGGGCGGGGTGTGCCCCAGGCTCGACAGCGCCATCTCCAGGGCTTCGCGGTCGCTGCCGGCCACCAGCGGCACCCGGGCCCTGTGCAGCGCGCCGGAAGTCAGGACGTTCCGGTAGGTGACACCCACGTCGGTCGCCTCAACCACCGCCCGGGTCGTGATGTCCGCGTGGCCGACCCCTGTCGCGTTGCCTCCCGAGCCCTGGCTGAGGCGAAGGACCACGAGCCGCCTGGCATGGAACGACTGCCTCTGTCCGCCGGGCAGGTCTTTGCCCCTGCCTGTCACGAGCGGGTCCATCCCGATGCCCGAGATGTCTTTGCCCATCTCCTCGACCACCAGGACGTCGGCCTCGGGAACCGGAAGGCGCGGCCACATGGCAATCGCTTTGTTGAGCAGCTCCGGCTCTCGCGCCAGGATATCCTCACCACGCAGCACCTCCAGGTGGGACAGCTCCTTGCGCGCGTCCTCGACCAGCGCCAGGGCGAGCACGGGAGGGGCTTTCTCGAGAACGAGTCCCGCGAGCTCGCCGATCAGGTGTCCCGCCTCGAACCCGTGGTGATGAAGCGCGCGTGCGCCGTCGGCCTTGCCCAGCCCGACCGCCAGCATCTTGGCGACGCCGCTCTGCAGGGGGCCGGAGAAGCCCGTATGCGGAGCAACCCTGTTGAGCAGGAAGATGCCGTCGGCCTCCAGTGCCGCGCGCGCCATGAACGCCTCGGCCCCGCCGGCGGTCGTGCCCAGTGAGACGGTCTCGAGCGATGGGTCTATCGGCGCTCCCGCGGACTGCTCCGTAACGCCCAGCCGGCCCAGGATGGCGAGCTGCCCGGCAACGCTCGCTCCACCGTGCGACCCCATCGCCGGGACGATGAACGGCTCGCATCCGCTGCCCCTGAGCAGCTCCACTATGCGATGCACCAGCTCTGGAAGCCTGTCTATCTTCCGGCTGCCTACGGCGACCGCGACTCTGCTCCCGTTGAAAACGCTTTCCACGCTCGCGCCCTCGAAGGCTTCGTCCAGCGCCCTGGCGGGATCCGGCAGAGGGCTGCTGGTGAGCGCCTGTCGTATGGTGGTCATCTCAGGGAAATCCATGTGCGTCCTCTACTCTCTGTTCGACTACTAGACTAAACCAGTCGGGCGGCTTTCAGAAGGAGCGCCAGCCTGCCCCCGCTTGCATATTCGCGCGCCTGGCGAAAAGATCTCCCTGTCAACCGTCAGGGAGGGTCTATGAGGCGCGGCAAGAGGCAGTTCGATCTACTCACCAGGCCATGGAGCTTCAGGCTGCTGGAGCTCGCGGCTCCGCTCGCGGGCTATCGTCGCGTCAAGGAGCTCATTCCCTGGTTCCGCGCTGGCGACTTCAACGTCTCGTGCATCCCGGTGAACGAAGACATACACCTGCCTGAGAACACCGCCCTGCCGGCCCAGATCCTCGAGGACTTCATCCGGCGCGCAAGCCATCGCGTCATCGTGGATTACTGCGCCTGCCGCAAGGCCCTCGGCTGCAAGCGCTACCCGGCCGATATCGGCTGCCTGATGATGGGCAGCTCGGCGCTCGAGATCCATCCGGACATCAGGCGGGAGGTGTCCGTCGACGAGGCGCTCGAGCACGCCCGCGCGGCGATGGACAAGGGCCTGGTCCCCCTCGTGGGAAAGGTCCGCATCGACAACCTCGTCTTCGGCATCAAAGACAAGAAGCACCTCCTCTCGACGTGCTTCTGCTGCGAGTGCTGCTGCATCTCCCGTTTCGCCCGCCACGTGCCTCACGAGATACGCTCCGAAGTAGTGATGCGGCTCGACGGGCTCACGATCGAAGTCACCGACGACTGCGACGGCTGCGGCGCGCGAAGCGTTGCTTCCTCCAGGAGATAGAGATCGGCGAGGGGTGCGCGGTGATCGGCGAGGGGTGCGCCGGGTGCGGCCGGTGCGCAACCGTCTGCAAGCGGGACGCCATAACGATCTCGCTCGACAACCCGGCGTTCCTCGATGAGGCGCGCTCACGGATCGAGGCCCTGGTCGACTTCGAGTGACGCTCACACAAGCCGCCGGCTCTCTTTGATCACCGTGTTATAATCCGCGCAAGCGGTTCAAGGGGGCTGAATGGACGAAAACTTTCTCGAAGGCTGCGCTCACCACTATACCGACCTTCCGGACGGCTCTTTCGTCTCTGCGGCCTGAACGTGTCCAAATGGGGAGAGGTGCTCCCGGCGCCGCCGGCTTTCTGCACGGCCTGCTCCGCGCCCTGGACGGCTGGAAGCCTGACCTGCCTGCACTGCGGGGCGACCAGCCAGGCGACGGCCCGGCGACGCCAACTGCTCATGGGTGGTCCCGCCGACCGTGCCGACACCCGCGCCGCCGCTCCTCCGCAGCCGGCGCCCAGCGCTCAGCCCCCCGAATACATGCCCGGTGTCACCGGTGAGCCGCCTCCGGTCCTGCCCGGCGGCTTCGATGAACTAGAGGTCATGCAGCTCTACAAGCTGCCCCCGGTGGGCGAGCCCCCACCGAGCTTCCAGGGCCAGGCTCCTGCCTATCCGCCCCAGGTGACCCCTCCCGTGCCTCCACAGGGGCCCGGGCCGGGCTACGGCTACGGGGGAGCCGGAGGCGTCCCGCCTGGTGCGCCCATCGTGGGAACGGGTCCCGCCCGGGCAGCCAGGCCAATACCATGGATGTCTCTTCTGCTGGTGACCATCATCGGCTCAATCGGCCTCGCGGCGATCATCGGGGTGATGATGATCGCCACCGCTCATGTCGACCTCACGTCTTCCCGGATCCTCGGGATCATCTTCTCCATCGGCGTCTATGGCCTGCTGGCCCTCGCGACATGGACCCTGTACGAGAGAGGGCGTTACAGGACCTACGCGCTGATCGTCCTGCCGGTGACCGGGGTGGCCCTGCTCGCTACCCTGATCGGTTCATTCGCGGAGTCTTCCGC
>DAIUEJ010000022.1:0-31035 GCA_036845225.1 Candidatus Anoxymicrobiaceae bacterium
TCCCGCGCGTGTCGGGCCTCATCCCCGAGACGACCATCGAGAAAGTCATCAGCTGCCAGATCAACACGTACCTCCCGTTCCCCAAGAAGCAGCTCTTCCCGCTGGTCAAGAAACAGATGTACCGGAAGATCGAGCCCTCGGACACGGTCCTCGCCTTCGAGGACCTCATCGCCCGCTACTCCGACGAGCCCCTCGAGGACCGCTCCCAGTGGGACGAGCTTTCCACCCTCATCTACACCGGCGGGACCACCGGTGTGGCAAAAGGCGTCATGCTGAGCCACCGCAACATCTCGTGCAACGTCCAGCAGTTCCGGGCGTGGTTCCCCGACATCAAAGACGGTGAGATCTCCATCGTGGGCAGCTTTCCGATCTTTCACGCCGCCGGCTTCACCGCCTGCCAGAACTTCATGCTCTGGTCGGGCTGGGAGCACGTGATGATCCCGCGGCCCGAGCCCAAGGCCATCGTCGAGCTCCTTAAGAAATACAAGCCCGGCTTCCTGCCTGGCGTCCCCTCGATATTCGTCGGGCTGCTGGCCGACGAGAAGTTCAGGAAGATGGACCTCTCGTTCATCCAGGGATTCTTCTCGGGCGCGGCGCCGCTCGCCGAGGACACTATCCGCGACCTGCAGAAGCTCACCGGCGCGACCATCCTCGAGGTCTACGGGATGACCGAGACCACGCCGGTCGCGACCGTCACCCCGTGGGGCGGGACCATCAAGCCGGGCACGGTGGGCTGCCCGGTGCCGGATACAGACATCAAGATCGTGGACCTCGAGACCGGTACCAGGGAGTTGCCGCCCGGGGAGAACGGCGAGATAGTCATCGGCGGCCCGCAGGTGATGATGGGCTACTACAAGAAGCCGCTCGAGACCCGCGAGGCGCTCCGCGACGGCTACGTATACACGGGCGACATCGGCTTCTTCGACGAGGACGGCTACCTCTCTGTCGTCGACCGCAAGAAAGACATGATCATCTCCGCGGGCTACAACGTCTACCCCGTCGAGGTGGACAACCTGCTCTTCGACCACCCTCAGATCCTTGAAGCCTGCTGCGTCGGGATCGCGGACAGCTACCGGGGCGAGTCGCTGCGGGCCTTCTGCGTGCTCAAGCCCGGCGAAGAGCTGACGAGTGAGGAGGTCATCGCCTTCTGCAAAGAGAGGATCGCACCGTACAAGGTGCCCCGCGAGGTCGTGTTCCTGGACGAGCTGCCCAAGACAGTGGTCGGCAAGGTCCTGCGCCGCGAACTCAAGGACAGAGAGCCAGGGTAGGAAGTCTTGGAAAGAAATCAGGACACGAGGCGAAGCATCCTAATAATTGTGCTCGTGTGTCTTGTTCTTGTAGTTGCTTTGTTGTTTCTCGGTCTCGTAATAGGTTTTGCGGTTATTACCAATGCAACCATATGGTTAAAAGCCGTGTTCATACTATTCGCGATATTATTGCTTGGTCTTTCACTGAGACTAATGGTCAGGGGTCTGAAAATACGAGTCCCTCAGACCAAGCAGCCGATATTTGAAGGAATCCTGGTCAGGAAGAGCCACTTGATGGAGAAAGGTATGCCTGAACTCAGGTTTGGAACGGTGGGGGTTCAGATGCTGTGGCTGGTGCGGGATGTCAACAGCGGGCAAACGTTGCCCGTTCATGTCATCTTGTCTCAGGGGGGAGTGACGCACCCGAGCGGCGAGCCGTTCGTGGCTGTGCCGGAACTGGCTGAGCAATTTCAACCCGGCGATCGCATATCTATAGAGAACTATGAAAAGCAGAATTTGATATTCAGGAAGAACGATGACCTGCTGGATATGATCCGTGACTCGAATGCAAGGGTGACGCCAAAAGGCAGGTTTGTGACCGTGGAGCCAGCCTACCTGGTCAGGGACCATGACGTAAGGCGTCATGAAGAGGGCGCGACAGACGTATAGAGCACTCGCACATTTCTGACTAACGACCCTCCTCACCCACCGGGCCCGACGTTATAGAATAACCACGCAGTTGCTTTCCTGTCCTTGGAGGTTCCGTGACGGCTGTCAGACGTTCTTCGCTGCCGATTGTCATATTGATGCTGGTCTCGGTCGTTGCCTCCTCGTGCCGCTTCCGGCCCAATAGTGCAAAACGCAAATTAGGGACAGGCACCTTTTTGCGTTCTAGAGATGATTTCCCGGAAGCGTAAAGAAACGCAAAAAGGTGCCTGTCCCTAATTTGCATTAACCGTATTTTTCGACTGCTTCGAGCATCCAACGCAGGCGCTGCACCGATATGTCGGGGTGGCTGTTGGTCGGGACGAGGATGTAGCCGCCGCCGCCGCCGGCGTCCTCGATCGACTGCATGACTGCCTCGAAGACCTCGTCCTTCGTCGCGTCAACCAGGATATGGGTCACGTCCACGTTTCCGAGCAGGCACAGGCGGTTGCCGATCATCTCCTTAGCTTTCTTGAGCTCGACGCCGGCAGTCGGCTCGAGAGCGTGGACGCCGTCGAAGCCGCAATCGGCAAAGAGGTCCAGCAGCTCGTAGACATTCCCGCACGAGTGGATGATGATCTTCATCCCCAGCTTGTGTGCGGTAGCGGTCAGCCTTCTGTACCCGTCCCCGAACAGCTCGTCCACCATCTTCGGGTTGAGCATCGGGCCGGAGCGGTAGGCGAGGTCGTCGCTGTACACCACGCCCGGCAGCCCGGCGTCGGCCTGCGCCTCGAGGATGAGGCAGTACAGGTCGGTGTAGAACCGGATCATGCTCCCCAGGAACGCCTTCTCGCGCCGGGTGCAGGCAACGAAGCTATCGAACCCCATGCTCTGCCAGGTTACCTCGAAGAGCCCGCCGCTGAACGACCCGAAGATGAACAGGTCGTCCCCGAAAGCCTTCTGCACCTTCGAGTAGGCGCGGTAGTTCTTCTCGGGGATACGGAAGATGCCTTTCTTGTCCCAGGCGTGCCAGGCGTCAGGGCCGTCGATCAGCCCTCCCATGTACATCGGCGTCGCGAGGTTGCCCCGGCTGTCGAAGGCCAGCTCGAAATAGCGCCCGAAGGCGTCGGTGAGGCGGTGGGACCCGCCGGACCTGAAGACCGGCGTGTGCTGGACCCATGCCGAGTCGTAGCCCATCTTCACCGAGGCGGCGGTGCGGTCGTAGGTGAACATGTCCATAGCCATATCGAGCGGCTTCGTCGTGAACAGGTGAGCGCCCAGGAAGTCGATGACCCGCGCGGCATACGGGTTCTTGAACACCGGCTCGAACGGGATGGTCCTCCTGCCGAGGATCTCCTGGATGTTCGAGTACTCGACCATCATGTCCATCGTGGGCGCCCGGTCCGGCTCGCGCCTCTCGAGCGCGGCGATGACCCTGTCGTGTTTCGCGGACACGTTCTCTCCTCTCAGGGCGTTCCGGGGACCTCACCCCGCTTGCTCATGGTAGAAGAAAAGGAGCCCTCGCGAATGAGGGCTCCCGTTTCTCAAAAAGGGCAGCGCCCTTGAACCAGCTTTCTAGGCCGCGGCCATCGTGTCCGTTCCTTCGGTCTTCTGAGCGCCTCGCACCATGAAGCCAAGGACGGCGAGCATGATACCGATCACTATCGAGTAGATAGCTATCACGAGGATGATGGCGAATATGCCCGATATCGGCGCCGCGAGCAGGATGATGCCGACGATGATCCCCAGCGCGCCCACGATCCCTATGAAGGCCCTGTAGCCGGTCGAGCCGGTCATCTCGAAGGCGGAGATGAGCCCGAGGAACCCGCGCAGCAGGAACCAGATCGCGATGACTACCAGGAGAGCGACGGATGTGATACCAGGCCTGGCCAGCGTCACGATCCCGATCAGGATACCCAGGAGGCCGAGCAGCAGCAGTGCGAAGAACTTCTCGCCCCTGGACGCCTGGGCGATCGAATATCCGGTGGCGAACAGGCCCTCAACGAGCGCGTACACGCCGAAGAGTATTATCAGCACAAATACGGTGGCACCTGGCCACGCAAGCGCGATTATCCCGAAAAGGATAGCCAGAATGCCGCGGAGCAGGAAGCTCCACCATTTCTCCATACCCATCTCCATTTCGTGCCCCTTTCTTAGACCACATACGAGTTTATCGGCTTATTCTAATACGAACAGTGCAATTTCCCAATTCCCCGGCCGGCCGCGCCGGCGGACGCCGTCACGCGTCCTCAGGAAGCGCCGCTTCGTCCTCCGGTTGCGTGGCACCGTCGCCCGTGGCGTCGGCGCTCTCTTCTGCGCGGTGCTTGAACAACCTCGGCAGCCGCGCACTCTGGCGGTGGCTCTCCAAGAGCTCCTCGTCGCTGAGAGCATGGATGATCTCGGCGCCGAAAAAGATGATCATGCCGGTGATGTGAAGCCACAGTATCAGCACAACGACCGTTGTGACGCTGCCGTAGACGCTGGGCAGGTTCGAGATATGGCCGAAGTAGTAAGCGAGCACGTACTGGACCGCGAGGAAGAACACCGCCGAGACCAGAGCGCCGACGGCTGACCGCTTGAGCGACTGCTTCACGGTCGGGACGACCTGGTATATGAACCAGAACAGCAGGAAGTTCACCCCGAGGGCGATGAGCGGCTTGACGATCGTTGTTCCGGTCGTGAAGGCGGCCCCCTCCTTGCCCACCAGCCAGCCCCAGACCGCGGCGAAAGCGAACTGCACGCACAGCGAGATGATAAAGACCACGCCTATGCAGGTGATCATCACCAGCCCGACCAGCTTGCCGCGAGCGAACTTCCTCCGCTTGCTCCCCCAGATCTGGCAGAAACCCCACTCGAGGGAGCCGAAGATCTTGGTCCCCGTCCAGAGCAGGGCGATGAAACCTATCACGCCTATCACGTTCCTGTACTGGATGATGGCGTCGGTCGCCTGCTTCGGCGTCCCCCCGAAGATAGGGATCATGCTGCTCATTGCGCTCTTGATCTGGCTCTCGGTGTTCGGCCACGTGCGCGCGATGAACCCGACGATCGCCGAGACCGCGATGACGAGCGCGAGGAACGCCAGGAACGCGTTGTAGGTGAAATAGCCGGTGAAGTAGTACATCTTCTTTTCCCAGAAGTCGCTCACGGCCGCGGAGATG
Source organism: Candidatus Anoxymicrobiaceae bacterium (assembly GCA_036845225.1). GTDB lineage: Bacteria > Actinomycetota > Geothermincolia > Fen-727 > Anoxymicrobiaceae > FEN-680. Next base: position 5,051 of record DAIUEJ010000022.1, read on the forward strand.
ACCACGAACCAGCGCCTCTCTCTCACGAGCCGCGCATAGATGGTCTCGGCGGCCCGCTCGAAGGCGTAGGCTCGCGCCAGGCTTCTTTCCCGCATCCGCGCAGTAGTCTCCTTGAATGGCATGCGTGAATAATAGCGCATGAGGCTCGGGGAGGTGAAGATGAGCCGGCGCCGGAGGCCCTATCGGCCCGCAATCTCGTCCAGGATCGGCTTCCTCGTGGCGAGTATCGCGGGGATCATCCCGGAGAGAATCGACACCACGATGATGGTGACAGCGCGCCACATGAAGTCGATGTAGTTCACGAAGAGGCTGACGTCGCCCAGCGGTATCTTGAACGGGTGCACCTTGAAGTAGGGGATGATGATCGCGAAGTAGATGATAGAACCGATCGCCACCCCGACCACGGAGTAGATGGTCGACTGCAGGATGTAGGTCGAGCTGACCAGGTACGACTTGATGCCGATGGCCCGGAAAATGCCGATCTGGCGCCGTTTGTTGCTGATGTCCACGTAGACGATGATGAATATGACCACCGCCGCGATGATGAACCCTACGCTGGTGAGCAGCGCGTTGATGGTGAGGAAGCTGTTGGTGACAGACTTCATGAGGCCCGAGGCTTCCTTCCAGGTGATGAACTGGCCGTCCGGGATCTCTTCCTTGAGCGAACTGATAACCGGCGCCTCGTCGCCCTTCTTCTGTGTGCGGATGATTATGTTGGTTGTACGATTGGCATAGAAAGGCTGCATGGTGTCGAGTGCCTTCTGCGTGATGAACGCCTGCCGGTCCGCCTCGAAGTACTTGGTGTAGAAGATCCCCTTGATGGTGAACTCCTTGATCGCGTCGCCCATCACGAGGGAGATCTTCTGCCCGACCTTCGCGCCCTTGAACGAGGTCGCGTTCATCTCCACGCCCTTGCCGCCCGCGATCTGCCTCCCGATGACGATGGAGTCGGTGTCCGAGTCCGACAGGTAGGAGCCGGCTATCATCTTGCGGGCGATGTTCGTGGTCAGCCGCTCCAGCGACGGCTGCACGGCGTATATCTGGTAGGTCCCCTGGAGGTTCTTGTAGAGCAGGCTCGCGGGCACGACTGTCCGCGAGCTGGCCCCGACCACGCGTGGTGTCTTCCGTATCTGCGCCAGCACGCCCGAAGCGTTGTCTATGAACTCCTTGCCCGGGCTCTGCTGCATCGTGATGTTGCCGGAGGTGGTGTTGATGACCTGGTTGTCTGAGCTCTCGACGATGCCGTTGAACAGGGAGTTGATGAACACCAGGTTTATGAACGCTACCGCCATCAGGAGTATCACCAGGCAGAGGGTCCACTTGTTGCCGCGAAGGATGTGCCTGGATATCAGGAAGAACGGGATTTTCCGTTCGATGATCGATATCTTGGGCTCTTCGTCCCTGGGCCTGGGCTTACTCTTTCTCTTCATCGACTATGACTCCGTCCGCGAGGCGTATCAGGCGGTTGCCCAGGTTTGCCTCTTCGGCCTCGTGGGTGATCATGACCACGGTGCGGTCGTCTTCCCTGTTCAGCTTCCCGAACAGCTCCATGACTTCCTCGGCCGCGACCGAGTCGAGGTTGGCGGTCGGCTCGTCTGCGAAGAGGACCACCGGGTCGTTGATGAGCGAGCGCGCTATCGCGACCTTCTGCTGCTCGCCGCCGGAGAGCTGGTTCGGCTGGTGGTCGTGGAGCCCCTCAAGACCAACCAGAGCGAGGAGCTTCCTCGCCCGCTCGCGGCAACTGCTGATGCTCTCGATCATCATCGCCGGTAGCATCACGTTCTCGAGCGCGGTGAGTTCCTCGGCGAGGGCGAACTCCTGGAAGATGTAGCCGAGGTAGCGGAGCCGCAGCGAAGTCCGCCGCTTCTCGTGCATTTTCGTGACGTCCTCCTGGTCGAGCAGTATCTCGCCCGAGTCGGGGAGGTCGAGGAGGCCCAGTTGGTGCAGGAGGGTCGACTTGCCCGACCCGTTTCTACCGGTGATGACCAGGAAGTCGCACTTCTTTATCTCGAGCGAGACCCCGCGAAGGGCGGGAACGTCGACCTCACCGAGGTGGTAGGTCTTGACCACGTCCTTCACGGTGATGATGTTCTGCTCCGGCTCGGTCGCGAAGTTACTCATCCGACGCTTTCTCCTCGAGGGCGCGGTCGATCTGCATGAGCATGCCGAGGAACGCCTCGCGGTCCTTGCTGGACACTTTGCTGAACTCGCTGCCGAACTTGTCAGCGTGATAAGAGATCATCTTTACGGCGAACTCGCTGCCTTCAGTGGACAGCGCTACCTTCACGAACCTCCTGTCGCCCGTGTCCCGCTCGCGCTCGACCATGCCCTTCTCGACCAGGCGGTCCACCGTCCTCGACATCACGCCCTGGGATATCTTCAGATGCTGGGAGAGCTCGCTGATGGTGCTGGTGCCTTTCTCGAGCAGGGCGTACAGCACCAGTATCTGGGGATAGGAGAGCTCGACCTCGGAGAGGACGGCCATGCCGGAGTGGCGCAGGTTGCCCATGATATGCAGGATGGTCATGATGACCCGGGTCTGGTATTCGGCGAGTTCCGCGGAGTCTTCTTTCGTGGGTATCATCCTTTCGCAACGGTTGCGTTATGAAACGTATGCATAATGAATACATTATTTGGAGGCTGCATGTCAACTAAACTTTTTGGGGTCAGACCCCAAAAAGTTTAGTCAAAAGAGAGAAGCGGCGTGAGGGGGGCTCGCGCCGCTTCAACAAGCCGTTCTCAAGCTTACTTTCTGCGCAGGATCTTGGAGGCGATCTTCAGGGCCGCCAAGGCGCCGAACAACGGCGGCCCGTAGCGCATCACAGGCTTGATGTACGGCATCAGACCTCTGTCAGGGTTGAAATCCTCGTTGAGCGATATGGTCTTGCCGAGCTTGTCCTGTGCGATGAGCTCGGCGCAGTGGTTCGCGGTCCAGGTCGCCGCTTCCATTCCGCCCGACGACATGTGCGTCTTCGTGTAATCGCCGGTCAGATAGAAGTTGTCGTAAGGCGAGCGCTGGTACGGGCGGCGCTTCTCCATCCCCGGGTAGGCGCGATAGACGCCCTGCCGTTCGCGCACGACCTTCCACTTGCGCACCTCGGCCTCACGCGCGATGGGGAAGAGCTTCCTGATCTGGGTGATGGCGATGTCGAAGATGACCTCGTCCGGCAGCCCCTCGATGTGGTCGGCGGGGGAGAGGACCATCTCCAGCATGCTCCCGCCCTTGAAGACGTGGGGCAGCACGTTCGAGAGGTCGGCGTAGGTGTTGAAGATGCAGTCGTTGGAGAAGAACGTCACGTCGATGTCGGTGAGCTTGCGGTCGAACCAGGTCTGGAGCGACAGCGACGGCGCGTACTGGAAGTGCCAGAGGTCCTGGAAGTAATCGAGCTTGAAGGACTCATCGGGCATCACGCGGCGCAGCGCGTACGGGCTGATTGCCGAGACGTAGAGGTCGGCGGTGCGCTCCTCCGAGCCGTTGACCGTGACGCTCTTCACCACGCCGTCCTCGACGTTTATGGAGGTGATGGCTTTGTCCAGCTCGCAGGTGCCGCCCTTGCCCCTGATGTAGTCGAGGCAGTTGTCGACCCAGATCTCGCCGAGACCGCCGTTCGCGAACCCCACCCTGGAGGTCTCCGCCGAGCCGCTCACCTTCTTGAACCAGTTGATCATCACTTTCGCCGAGATCATGGATGACGGCGTGAAGGTGAGGCCGTTGATGCCGGGCTCCATGGGCTTGAACGCGCCCTTGGGCGCCATGCGCATCGACCACATGCCGAAGGTGATGTCGTCCAGCTCGTCGAGCTGCGCTTTCGAGTACCTGGATACGCCCACGCCCATGCCGAGCGCGGTGAATATCATCTTCCACTTGGGGAGGCCGGTGTAAGCCTTGATGAGCGAGACGTACGCGGCCGCGGCGTGCAGCGGCGCGGGAAGGTTCGGGAAGCGCAGGACGGCTTCCTTGCCGTCCTCCTGCATGTAGTAGAACTCCGGGTCCTTCCAGATGATGTTCTCGTAGATGCCCATCTTCTTGAAGAAGTTGCACAGGTTCACGTAGTAGGGGAAGAAGACGTGCAGGGCGTTGTCGATCATGTCGCCGTCCTCGTCGAGCCAGGAGGACGCGCGCCCGCCGAACATGTTGTCGGCCTCGATGAGCTCGACCTCAACCCCGAGGTCGAGAAGGTTGATGGCAGTCGCCAGCCCGGACATCCCTCCACCCATGACCAGTGCCTTCATTGTGTGGTTCTCCCTTCTTGGCCGTCATCTGTGGCGATCGAATCCAGCAGCCTGTTAACCGCTGCCAGCGCTTTGTCCTTGGTGAGTACGTCCTTGAACCGCAATGTCGAGGCGAAGTAGAGCGTGACCCCGAGGGACACGATCTCCCACGCCGCGAGCGAGACGTCCATGTCTTTGCGAAGAGCCCCCTCGTCCACGCCCGCCCGGAGGACCTCCTCCACGACCTGCAGCAATTGTGAGAACTGGTCTCGCAGCGCCATCAGCATCTCGCTGTTCCTGGTCAGGCTGGCGGCCTCGAAGAGGACCCTTACCTCATCGGGGTGGGCCATGACGTAATCGTAGAAAGCGGAGCTCATCAGGCGCAGACGCTCGACGATGTCCTCGACGTCGCCTGCCGCCGCGGTGGTGTGAAGTATGAGGCGCATGCTGATGTCGTCGAGCGCCGCGAGGAGGATGGCCTGCTTGTTCTTGAAGTGGCGGTAGAGGGCTGGCTCGGTGACTCCCACCTGCTTTGCGATGCGCGCCGTGGTGGCGCCGGCCATGCCCTCTTCGGTCATGAGGCCGACCGCCGACTGGATTATCTGCGCCTTGCGGTCCGGACCTGCCTTGTCCTGCTTATCAGTCACCAGGTCTCCAGTGGTTAGTGATTACTAACGTTAGTGACTGCTAACATAAAGCATGGCGCACGGGGTGTCAAGAAAAAACCGTCAGGAGACCAGGACATGCAGTTTTATGATTGCGCCGGCTTCGCGCCGGAGCTGCTCAGCCCGCTTTGCGTTTCGCGGAGACCGACCGCATATTGCTGATCGTGTTCGGCAGGTTCTTCAGGGCGTAGCGCGGCCAGCCGCCCCGCGACTCCTTGTAGCCCTCCATCTCGCGCATCGCGACCGCCGACTTGTTGTACGACACCGCGCAGAGGCCGCAGCCGATGCACCGTACAGACTCGTGGAGAAGGCGCCGCGAGTCGCCCTCACCGACGATCGAGAGCGCGCCCATGGGGCAGACCTTCACGCACTTGTCGCAGTAGACACACGTCTTGTTGTCGAAGCGTGGCATGAAATGCGGCGGGGCGATCATGCCCGGGGCGTTGAACTGCGTGATAGTGCGCAGCGCACCGCAGCAGCACCCACAGCACGAGCAAGAGCCGTTGTAGCGCGTGTCGGAACTGACGTTGAACATCCAGGTGACGAGGCCTTCCTTCTCGGCGGCGGCTTTGACCTCCAGGACGTCCTGCTTGCTCGCCAGGGTCGTCTTGCCGGCGTTGGCGAGCCACACGGCGATGTCGCCGAACGCGGTGCAGACCTCGATCATGCGGCCGCAGTCCTCACCCAGCAGCTTCTTCGACGACCGGCACTGGCAGGTGGCGATCGAGAACTTGTCGTAGTGGTCGAGGATGTCTTCGAGGCGGTCGGACGGGAGCGCGGTAGGAATGGCCTCGATGACCTCGCCGACGGGCAGGTAGCGGACGGCGTGCGTCGGTTTCACCGAGTAGTCCGCAAGGTACCCGGTGCTGAAGAGCGCCTCAAACAGCTCCGCGAACCTGCGGTGCCACTCGGTGAAATCTTCCGTTGACTTCTTCATGAGGACGGCCTCGAATGTCCCCGGAACGACTGGCATCAGGGTGAAGCGGGCCCTTGGGCCGTGGCCGACCTCGAGGATGACGTATTTCTCGTGAGCGAGCTCTTGGAGGACCGGCTTTACTTCGTACAGCGGGCGGCCGGCCTGTCGAGCCAGGTTTGCGGCACTCTTCGCCCTGAACGGCTTGATGTGCTGGACGATCTCGGCCTCTTCGTCGGTGAACATATGCTCGACGAGCGCGACCAGTTCGTCGCACATCGGCGGCCCGGACAGCGCGGGGCTCGAGTAAGCCTTGGCGAGGACCAGGTGCGGGCGGGTCACTCCGGGATATTCAACGGTCTGCTGCATCCGATAGTCCTTTCAAAACGCAAAATGGGGACAGGCACTATTTTGCAAGTGTATAGAAGGTGCCTGGCACTTCATTTACACCGGATTCTACCAAATGCAAAAAGGTGCCTGTCCCTGTTTTGCGTTATTCGCCGTATTGGTCGCGGAGGACGCGCTTCAGTATCTTGCCGGTCGGGGTTCGTGGAAGCGCGTCCGTGAACTCGACGCTCTTGGGGATCTTGAACTTGCCGATCTTTCCCTTGCACCACGCGATGACCTCTTCGGAGGTAAGCTCCTCGCCGGGCTGGACTACTACCACGGCCCTGACCGCCTCGCCCCACATCTCGTCGGCGTAACCGACAACGCCTGCGTCCGCGATCTTCGGGTGGTGCATGAGGACGTCCTCGATCTCGGCGGGGTAGATGTTCTCGCCGCCCGAGATGATCATGTCTTTCTTGCGGTCCATGATGTAGAAGAAGCCGTCGGCGTCGCGCCTGGCGATGTCTCCCGTATGAAGCCAGCCGTCCCTGATGGCCTCCGCCGTGGCTTCCGGGTTGTTCCAGTAGCCCTTCATCACGAAGTCGGCGCGCATGAGCACTTCGCCCATCTCCTCGGGCCCGACCTCGTTGCCGTCATCGCCAACGACCTTGACCTCGGCCAGGAACTCGGGCAGCCCGCACGAACCCGCCTTGACCAGCGAGTGTGGGCCGTCGATGACCGTCCCCGAGCCGCAGGACTCGGTCATGCCGTACAGGTTGCGGACCTCGATGCCGGCCGCCGCGTACTCCTCCAGCAGGGCCACGGGCAGTGGCGCGGCGTAGACGAAGACCTTGGTGACCGAGCTCCAGTCGTACTTCTCGAAGTCGGGGACCATCTTGATGATCTGCAGGAGGGCGGGCACCGAGCCGAAGACGTTGACCTTCTCTTCCTGGATGAGCTCGAGCATGCGCTGGGGGTCGAGGCTCTTGAGCATGATGCTGCGTATGCCGGTCTGCGGCGCCAGTGGCACGTTTCCGATGCCGCCGATGTGGAAGAGCGGGAGGACCAGCAGCGCGGTCTCGCCGAGGTCTCCCAGGGTCGCGATGAGGTTTGTCGCGCTGACAAAGTAGTTCCTGTGGGTCAGCATCGCCCCCTTGGGCTTCCCGGTCGTGCCGGAGGTGTAGAGGATCGTGAGGACGTCGTCGTCACCCCCGACCAACTCCGGCTCCTCGGTGGACTCGTTCGCGGTAAGCGCCGCGTAGGACAGCGCCCAATCGGGCGGGGCATCCATGAGCGCGATGAAGTGCTCAGCGGGTATGTCGCCGCGGAAAGTCTCGACCACATCGACATACTGGGGCCCGAATACAAACGCCTTCACGTCGCTGTCGGAGAGTATGTACTGCATCTCGGGGCCGGCGAGCCGGTAGTTGACCGGGACAAGGATGGCGCCGATCTTGCCCAGCCCGTAGAAGAGCTCGAGGTACTCCGGCTCGTTCAGCGCGAGCAGGCCGACCCTGTCCCCATGCTCGACTCCCAGCTTCCGCAGGGCGTGGCAGATCTGGTTGGTGCGTGCGTTGGACTCCGCCCAGGTGAGCCTCACGTCCTCGCACACGAGCGATTCGTCGTCGGGGTTCAGCATCGCGCGATGCGCCAGGTAGGAACCGATGTTGATGGTCATTGTGACTCTCCCTTCGCGACCTCAACGGGTGTTGAATCAATCCTACATACTTCGGGGGCGGCTGCCAACGATTTGGGAGTGGATAATGCCGGCGGGACGCCAGCGCTACGGGGGTGGGATGCCGGGGTCACGCCGAGGCGGGAGCCACTGTGAGCTCGAGGTCCCCGTCCGTGGTGATGGACCACGAAGCTTCCGCGGCGGCCCCCAGCCTGCGCTCTGCTACGCCAAGCGCCGTGCCGACGATCACGTACGGGAGCGCCGGATTCTCGACCCTTGCGTAGAACGCACCGTCGCGGTCTTCCACCGCGACCAGGTTGCCGAAACCCAGCACTCCGAGGGATTTCCGCAAGTCTTCGGGGCCGAACAACTGCCAGGGGTCGAAGGCGAACTCGGTAGTGCGCATCCGCTGCGCCTCGATGATAGTCTCCGGGATCGTGTCGCCGAGCTCGGCCTGGAGCTCATCGAAGACCACCTGCAGCCCGTCCGGCCCCACGAACGCGAACCTCAGGCCTGTTACCGCGTTGTTGATGGTCCCTTTGTCCATATCCCAGATGAAGTCCGAGAGCGCGGTCGGCAGGCCACACTGCCTGCAGTGTTGATGCACCAGGTCACCGCTCTTGAGATTCACTTTCGCGGAAGTGAGCCGCTCCTCCAGCCCGGATGGCCGCGGGCGCAGCTCGGCCTTGACGAAGTAGCTGCCGCCGGCAAGCTTCTGACAGGTGACTTCCCCCGTAACGTTTCGGATCGCCTCAGTCGCCCCGCGCAGGTCGCCACACATCAAGGGAAGGGAGTAAGGGTCGTTGAGGTGCCAGGTGACGAGGTTGTTCTTCCAGTCCATCTCGATGATGTTGAACTGGCCGTAGCCGAAGATTCGCGCCGTCTCACCCATGCGATCGATAGCGCGGTCGAGCCCGACCAGGTTGAGCAGGGTGCCCTTGGGTCCGCGGATGAGCCGTTTTGTGAACTTCCTGGTGGCCTTCGCCTTGCTCTCAGTGACTATCTTCTCGATGGATATGCCCACCAGGGCTTCGATGTTCGCGAAGAGCTGGCTGATGCCGTCCACGTCGGCCAGCACCATCCGATGGCTGCGGTCACGGGTCTCGGTGATGGTGCCGTTGGTGTTCCACCTCAGGCTCTTAGCAATACCTCGAGGCACGCAGCAAATACTGCAGGTGCCAGTGCTCCCCAAGAGATTCGCCTCCCGCGTTTCAAGTTGCCTGACCGGTATATTATCACAATGGGGACGGCACCGGTCGGGTCGCGAGAGTGGCCCTGTGGTAAACTCGTGAAGGGTTTTCACGAGACGAAAGTGGTGCAGATGGTACCCATGATCGCGGCGCGGGCTTCGCGTATCTGGTACGAGGCCTTTGCCCTGAACGAGACGAATATCGGCGCTCTGCTGGGGTTGTCTTCCGGCACCCTGGTGGACTGCGGGTGCGGCGACGGGCGAATCACCACCGACCTCGCGGCCAAGGTCGGTTTTTCGAAGGCCGTCGGCCTCGAGATCGACGAAGAGATGGCGAAGCAGGCCTCGTCGCTCGGGATAGAGGTGGTCGCAAGCGACCTGAATGTGAGCATCCCCCTGGAGGACGGCTACGCGGACGCGGCGGTCGCGAACCAGATCATCGAGCACCTGCGAGACTCTGACTGCTTCCTCTCTGAAGTCTCCCGGATACTCAAGCCGGGCGGGCTCCTTGTCCTTTCCACGGAGAACATCGCATCCTGGCACAACATCGCCGCGGCGGTGATGGGCTGGCAGCCTTTCTCGCTCACCAACATCAGCTCGGTACAAGCGGGCATAGGCAACCCCGTCGCGCTTCACCGTGGGGGAAAGGGCGTCCCGGTCCCCATGCAGCACTTGAGGATCTTCACGGTGCGCGCGCTGTGCGAGCTCGGTGCCCTGCACGGCCTCGAGCCTGCCGCAGTGATGGGGGCGGGGTACTTCCCGTTCGCGGGACGCGTGGCGCTCTGGTTCAGCGAGCGCGACCCCCGCCACTGCATCTTCATCACGGTAGCCCTGAGAAAACAATAAGAGGGGTCAGGCACCGTCCACCTTTTTGTCCACCGTTATCGCAATGGTCCGTTTGCCACGTCGTTCCCTGCGTTGCCGGTCCTCAATGCAACGACCGCCGCGTTAGTAGTAGACTGAATCTCGACGAAGCTTGAATTGAAACCGCTGTGGAGGATTACTTGCCGGAACAGGAATTCTTCTTCTTTATCGGTACGAACGCCGAGCTGATCAAGACCATGCCAGTGATCAGGAACTTCCTGGCGCGGGGCATGCGCGTGCGCATAATCGCCACCGGGCAGAACTACCCGCTGGAGGACGAGCTCAAGGAGCTCGCCGGCATCGAGAGCATCGACCTGCAACTGAGCTCCCGCCCGATCCCGCAGCAACCGCTCTCGCTTTTGCGATGGTTCGTCGAGACATTCATCAAGGGCCTGGTCATGATGCGCCGTTACGTCAAGACGCTCGACCCCCAGGTCCAGCGCGTGATGATCGTCCACGGCGACACCATCTCCACGGTCATGGGCGGCGTCTTCGGGAGGCTGTACGGGTTCAAGGTGGTCCACCTCGAGGCGGGCCTGAGGTCGGGCAACCTGCTGCGGCCGTTCCCGGAGGAGATCAACCGCAACATCACCTCGTTGCTCGCGGACGTGGACTTCTGCCCCAACGACAACGCCATCGGCAACATCAAGCGCATGAAGGCCGTCAAGGTCAACACGGGCTTCAACACGCTCATAGAGGCCATCCAGGTCGCTCTCGAGCAGAGCAAGAGCCCGAAGGTCGTGACCGACATCGTCGAGGGCGGCAAGTTCTTCATCCTCGTCGTCCACCGGCAGGAGAACATCTACAACCGGCAGTTCCTGACGGACGTCGTCAACAAGGTAGTCGGTCTCGAGCCCGGCATGAACTGCGTCTTCGTCCTCCACGAGCCGACCGAGAAGGCGCTCAGGAGCTATGGGATGCTCGACGCGCTCATGGACTGTGAGAACGTCATCCCGCTGGAGCGCCAGAACTTCGTCGATTTCATCCAGTTGATGTCCAACTGCGAGTTCATCATCACCGACGGTGGCAGCAACCAGCAGGAGGCGTCCTACCTCGGCATACCGTGCCTGGTCCTGCGCAACGAGACCGAGAGCCCGGAGGGCCTGGGCGAGAACGCGCTGCTGTTCGGGGGGGACATCTCCTCGGTCGACCGCTTCATCGCGGAGCACGAGCAGTACCGCAGGGACCGCATCGTCCCGGAGAAGAAGCCGAGCGACATCATCATCGAGACCCTGGCGGACCGATGAGCGACAAGCTTTACTTCAGCGTCATCATCCCCGCGCTGAACGCATCGCGCACCCTCGAGGACACCCTGAAGTCGATCCGCGAGCAGGATTACGACCAGGACAGGATCGAGATCATGCTCATCGACGGCGGCTCAACCGACGACACGCGCGACATCGCCCTGCGCTACGGCTGCCGCGTCCTCGACAACCCCATGGTGCAGCAGGAGCACGCGAAGTTCATCGGCCTGAACGAGGCGAGGGGCAGCGTCGTGGTGTTCGCCGACACCGACGAGGTCTTCGGTTACAAAGGGAGCTTCGCCGCGCGCGAGCGGGTGTTCCGCGATCACCCCTCATACAGGTTCATCCTCGGGGGAGGGTACAAGACCCCGGCGGGGGCTTCGGTGATCAACGAATACCAGGTCCACTTCGCCGACCCTTTCAACTATTTCCTCACGGGCACATCGGGCGACGCCGGCGTCTTCATCGACAGCTGGAAGAAGCTCTACAAGCTGGTGGAGGAGACCGATGACTTCGCCGGCTTCGCGCTCGCTGCCGACGACGTGCGGCCGACCGTCGACCTGTGCGCGGGCAGCACGGCGGACATGGAGTACGTCAGGCGCGAGTTCGCCGAAGAGCTCAAGGACCCCCTGGTTCCGCCCAAGCTCTTCCTCATGATGGCCGAGAGGTCTTCCCACGTCGCAATCCTCAAGAACGATTTCATCGTCCACTATTCAGCGGACAGCTTCAGGACCTACCTCAAGAAGCTCGACTGGAGGGTCAAGACAAACATCCACTATCCCGACGTCGTGGCCATCGGGTACGTCAACAGGGACCGCTACGAGCCGGCTCGCATCAGGATGAAGAAGTACCTGTTCATACCGTACGCGTTCACGGTCGTCGTGCCGCTGTGGCAGGGGATAAGGGAGACGGTGCGGACGGGAAAGCCGGTGTGCCTGCTGCACCCGCTGCTGTCGTTCTATGCCGCGGCCGACATATGCTGGCAGTACCTGATGAAGATGCTCGGCAGGAAGCCCGCTCTCAAGACCTACGGCACCAACACCCAGAAGCTCGACCTCGACTAAACTTTCCGGGGTCTGACCCCAAAAAGTTTAGCTACTTCAGCCCGATGTTGCAGACTTTCATCAGCGCCTTGGTGAACCACACCCAGGGGTCCGACCTCGGTATATACCCCTCACGCCTGAACCACTCGATCGCGCGTTCCAGTGAGACTTCGACCGGCGTTGGCTCGAGCCCGAGTTCGCGCTGGGCTTTGGAGGTGTCGTAGAAGAGCCACTTGTGCGAGTAGGCCACTTCACGGTGAGTGACGGTCGGCTGGGTCCCGGTGCGCAGGGCGTTCTTCTCCCACAGGAACCCGTAGATGCGCGCCAGCGTAAGAGGCATCTTGATGATGCGGGTCTTGATGCCGGCGGCCTCGGTCACCATCTCGAAGAGCTCGGTCAGCGTGACGTTCCGGTTCCCCAGAATGTATTTCTCGCCGATCCTGCCCTTCTTCGCGGCGAGCACATGGCCGCGCGCGACGTCCTTGACGTCCACGATGTTGTAGCCGCCGTCGTAGGACATGAAGTTCGCCTGGTTTGCGACGTCCAGGATGACCTTCCCGGTGGGGGTGGGGACGACGTCTCCCTCGCCGTACGGGAAGCACGGGTTCACTACCACGATGGGCATGCCTTCGCGGGCGAAGGTGAGCGCCTCCTGCTGTGACATGTACTTGGTGAGGACGTAGTCGTTGGCGCCGTACTGGTTGAACACGGTCTCCTCGTCGGACGCCAGTTTGCCCGCCTTGAGGCCGAGCGCCGCGATGGACGCCGTGTAGACGATCTTCTCCAGGTCCGCCTTCTTCGCGGCCCAGAGCATGTTGCGCGAGCCCTGGAGGTTGACGTCGAAGAACGCCTTGCGGGGCGCGTGCAGCGAGTAGAGCGCCGCAAGGTGGAAGAGGGTGTCGCAGCCCGAGAGCGCGGCGTCCAGGCTCGACGGGTCGAGAATGTTCCCCGGGACCTTCTCGACGTCCACCCCTGCCAGGTTGCGCTCGTCCTCGCCGGGCAGGACCATCGCGCGCACATCGACGCCTTCATCGAGCAGCTCGCGAACCACGTTCGAGCCGATGAACCCCGCCGCGCCGGTGACAAGTGCCTTCTGCATCAGCCGCCTCCTCCATGACTAAACTTCTTGGGGTCAGACCCCTTTTTGTTTAGCGCCTTCCGTCTGCCTATTTTGCCTCAGCGAACAGCTCCTCGTCGATGATCTGCTGGCGGAGCTCGCGCTTGAGGACCTTCAGCGTCATGGTGAGAGGCATGGCATCTACGATGCGGATGACCCGCGGCGCCTTGTACGCCGCGATGTGCTCCCGGCACCAGGCGAGGAGCTCGTCCTCGGTCACGTCCTCGCCCGGCTTGAGCTGCATGAACGCGACGGGAACCTCGCCCTTTGTCGGGTGCGGCGCGCCCACCAGCGCCACTTCGAATACCGCGGGGTTCTGGAGTATCTCCTCTTCGATCTCGCGGGAGAACACCGAGTAGCCGCCGGCCTTGACCACGTCTTTCTCGCGGTCCACGAAGTGCAGGTACCCGAGCCGGTCGCGGAACCCGATGTCGCCGGTGTGGAACCAGCCGTACTCGAACGCCTGCGCGGTGCGGTCGTCATCGCCCCAGTAGCCCTTCATGACGTTAGGCCCGCGCACCACGAACTCGCCGGTCTTGCCGCGGCGGAGTTTCTTGCCTGCTTCGTCCATCACCTTGACCTTGACGCCGGGTACGGGGAAACCGACCGTGCCGGCCCGGCGGACGAACGGAAGGTTGACAGATATGATGGGGGAGGTCTCGACGAGGCCGTAGCCTTCGATGAACTTGCCACCGAACTTCTCCAGGCGCTTGATATGCTCGACGGGCATGGCGTCCGCCCCGGAGAGCCAGTAGCGCATGCTGGACAGGTCGTACTTGTCGGGCTTGAACAGCAGCATCAGGTTGTACATCGCGGGCACCCCGAGGAAGAGGGTCGCGTGGTACTTCTCGATGTTGCTGAGCGCCTTCTCGGGGTCGAAGTACTGCATCAGGATGCCGGACGCGCCGCAGTAGAGGCCTCCCACGATGCTGGTGGTGAAGCCGAAGATGTGCGCGATGGGCAGGGCCGCGACGCCGAAGTCCTTGGGGCCCAGGCGTAGCATTCGTGTCGTCTTTGTCACGGTCGAGAGAAGGTTGCGGCTGGAGAGCATGGCTCCCTTGGGGAAGCCAGTGGTCCCTGAGGTGTAGAAGATCGCCGCGGTATCGTCAGGGTCGAGCGTCGCCGGCTCGACCTTCGCCTCCTCGTAGCCCTTGGTGAGCGTGTCTATCGAGAGGAAGCCTTCGGGGACCTGGTTACTGGGGCCGGTCATCACCCAGTGCTCGATCTCCGGGATGTTCGCCTTGTCGCGGATGTTGATGGCGAAGAGGCCCGGCTCGGTGAGGAGCACCTTGGCGCCGCAGTCCGATATCGAGCGGGTGAGTTCCTCGGCCTTGAGCATGTAGTTGAAGGGGACGGTGATGGCGCCGATCCGTGCCGCGGCGAGGAACGCAAGCCCGAGTTCGGGATGTTGGTGACCGCTACGGCGATGCGGTCGCCGGGCTTCACGCCCAGCTCGTTCTTCATCATCGCGGCGATGCAGTTGGTTATCTGGAGCGCCTCGTTGTAGGTCGCGGAGGTTCCCTCATGGCCCTGAGGGATGTTCTCGTACTCCATGGGATGGTCGAACTTGATGAACTCCTTGTCGCCGAACTTCTGCGCGGCGCGGTCGACGAGGTTGGCGACCGATAAAGAAGATGCCATCTGCCCCCCTTATGCAAAATAGGGACAGGCACTATTTTGCATTTTCACACTCTTTACTGTTGTGATTGCCACAAGTGCAAAAAGGTGCCTGTCCCCTTTTTGCGTTTATCAGCTAACGAGGTTGCTGAGCTCTATCGCGAACGGCATGTCGCCTGTGATCTTGAGCTGTCCGCCCATGAACGCCGTGACGCCGGGGATCTGCCCTGTGCTGAGCTGCACCCAGGTGTCGAGTGAGCAAATGAACGTCGCTTCGGGCTTCTCGGCGCCGTTGAACATAACCTTCAGCGACGCATTCGAGCCGTCGGGCCTGGTGAGGTCGAGGACCAGCGTGCCCTTCATGTCCTTGATCTTGTCGTAGCGCGCGCGGTTTGCCACCTTGTTCACGTCGGTGAACATGTCGATGGCGCCCGCGAGCTTGCCGGTGACGGCCGCGCGCCAGGTAGCCTCGTCCATGTCGAGCGTGACCAGGGCGTCATCGACGGGCCCCGGGACGATCTCCATCTCTTTGGCGTCCTTGATGACGATGGAGTAGGTGTGCTCTGCCCCGTCGCTGGCGACGTTGAACATCAGCTTCGCAGTGGTCCCGTCCATCCCGGTGATAGACGCGCCTTTCATCTGCTCCTCGAACATCCTGGGGACGAAGTTCTGGAAATAGTCCTCTACGGTCACGTCATCGTTCACCTGAAGCATGGTACCGCCTCCTTGAATCCCATACGGACTAGACTGACATGTCAATCTAGTCTAATATATTATCGTTGTCAATAGCGTTGAGGGCCCGGATCTACCCGGGCCGCGGGCGGCAAGGAGGAAGATTGGGTCACAAGAGGCACGTGCTCCCACCCGAGGAGCGTAAAGAGGAGCTGCTCAAGGCGGCAGCCGCGGTGATCTCGGAGAAGGGCTACCGGGCGGCCGGGGTCTCGGACATCATCGAGCGGGCCGGCGTTGCGCGCGGCACCTTCTATCACTACTTCGACTCGAAGAAGGACGTCTTCCTCGAGCTGATACAGCAGTACTTCGACGGCTTCGCGGAGGTGCTCGAGGAGAACCACAAGAGGTTGGTCACCGCGCTCGAGACAGGGGCGGACGTCGCCGGCGCATGGCGTGAGAACGCGCTGCGCACCCTGATGTTCCACAGCGAGAACCCCGAGCTGACATCGCTGGTCTACCGCGAGGCGATGGGCCTGGACGAGCATTTCTCCAGCAAGGTCGACGAACTGACGAGCCTGGCGAGGTCGAGGATGGTGGAGGAGTTCCAGATGGTCGCGGACCGCGGGCTGATGATCCCGTGCGACGTGGAGCTTGTGAGCACCATCGTGCAGGGCGCCACCGTGAACATCATCATGGAATACATCCTGCGCCGGCGGTCGACGGACCTGGGGGCGCTGGCCGACGGCCTGGTCAGGAACCAGTTGCGGGCGCTGACAGCTTTCCCGCCTCTCGTAGGGACGAAACCGGCGGCAGGGAAGAAGCCCGCGAAGGCGCCGGCGAATAAGACGTCGAAGGCCGCGAGCCAGAAGAAGCGGGTCGGGGCCTGAGACGTAGCGCCGGCGTCCCGCCGGCAGCAAGGTGGCGAAGGCACCATTAGGGCGGAAGCGGTGCAGAAGGAAGGGGCGAACATGGAAGTCGACGGCAAGGTTGTGCTCATAACCGGCGCGGGGAGAGGCATGGGAAAGCAGGATGCGATTGCCTTTGCCCGTGAAGGCGCCAGGCTTGTCCTCACGGACGTGGACCTCACCGAGCTCGAGAAGACGGCAGATGAGCTGAGGGCGGCGGGGCGCGAAGTGAGCACTTACATCCTGGACGTGTCCAACAGGGCGGCGTGCTTCGAGCTCGCGGAGGCGGTGTCCGCCGACGTGGGAACCGTGGACGTGCTGGTCAACAACGCGGGTATTGTTGTCTGCGACGACGTCCTCGTCCTTTCCGAGCGCGACGTCACGCGGATGATGGAGGTCAACTACTACGGCATGGTCTGGATGATGCAGGCGTTCGTCCCGGCGATGGTCGCGCGCAGGTCAGGCCACGTGGTGAACATGTGTTCCTCGGCGGGGAAGATAGGGGTGCCGAGGCTGGGCGGTTACTGCGCGACCAAGTTCGCAGCCATCGGCATCACCGATTCCATCAGGCCGGAGCTCAAGAAGAGCGGCGTCGGGTTCACCATCGTCAACCCGGGTTATGTGAACACCGGGATGTTCCAGGGCTCGCACGTGCCTTTCATCACGCGGTGGCAGACGCCCGAGAAGATCGCCGGCGCCATAGTCAGGGCGGTGCACAAGAACTACGCCGAGATCTGCGTGCCGCGGTTCTCGATTCGGTTCGCAAGCGTGCTGAGGAACCTGGGCATACCGCGCGTCACGGACTTCGTTCAGGGATTGCTGGGTGGGCACAAGTCGTTCACTGCCTGGCAGAAGGACGCCTCCCGGCCCTTCTAAGTAGGGGTCAGGCACCGTCCACTTTCTTGTCCACCACAATTTCCTTCTAGAGCAACAAACGGGTGGACAAAATAGTGGACGGTGCCTGACCCCTATCGTTTGGCGATGGCGGCGAGGGCTCTCACCGCGGGCTCCGGCGCCACGTAGACCGGAACCTTCGTGCCCGATATTTCCTTCATCCTGTCGACGAACTCGTGGTGCCCCACCGCGCAGAGCAGGAAAGGCTTGCCGGGGAACCTGGCCCTGATCGCGCCGATATCGCCGAACCAGGTCTTGCCGTCAGACCCCTTCATGGTCACGGTCTTGAAGATGACGTAGGGGAGGACAGTTATCGCAAGGACCATGTCGATCTCCGGGTCCTCCAGCAGCGCTTCCAGCGCGACCGCGAAGAGGGGCGAAGGGCCTACGTCCACCGGGTTCCTCACGTTCATCCAGGCGGGCGCATGCTCCTCGACCTTGCGCCTCGCGAACTCCGATAGCTCGGGCACTTCGAGCCCGCGCCCCACGGCGGCGTCGGTCGCCATCACGCCCAGGCTCCCGCTTGAGGTGACGATGCCCAGCCGCTTCCCCTTCGGCAACTCCTGTGTCGCGAAGGCGCGGGACATCTCCACGAGCTCCTCCAGGGTCTCGGCCCTAACCGTTCCGGTCTGCCGGAAGAGCGCCTCGTACAGCTCGTCCTCTCCAGACAGGCTTGCGGTGTGGGAGGCCGTGGCTGCCATGCCAGCCGTGGTGCGCCCGGTCTTGAGGACCAGTACGGGCTTCCGGGGCGTGATCGCCTCCAGGCTCTCTCGGAGGCGCCGTCCGTCGGCCGCGCCCTCGAGGTACATCATCACCACGCGCGTCTCGGGATCTTCGCGGAAGTAGTCCAGGACGTCCGATTCGGTGACGTCCATGCGGTTGCCGAGGGTGACCGCCTTGGAGATGGTCAGCCCGTAGTGGTGGAGCATGTCCAGCAACACGGTCCCGAAGACGCCGCTCTGCGCGATGACCGCCACCGGCCCCGGCACCATCGCCTCGTCGATGACCTCCACGGTGCTGAACTTGTTGGACGTGTTGACCACTCCGACGCAGTTGGGCCCGATGACCCTGATGCCGTTGCGCCGGGCAGCCTCCAGCGCGCGGTCCTGCAGGGCCTTGCCTTCGGGCCCGACCTCCGCGAAGCCCGCGCTCTCGACGATCGCGTGCCTGATGCCCCTTCGCCCGGCCTGCTCCATCACGTCGGGCACAGCCGGCGCCGGCACGATTATCACCGCCAGGTCAACGGGGTCGGGGACGTCCGCGAGCGACTGGTAGACCTTCATGCCGTGGAGCTCCCCGCCCTTGGGGTTCACCAGGTACAGCCTGTTCTCCCAGCCCTGTTTCTTGAGCACGATCGGGGTGCCGTACCCGAAGCCGGGGCTCCTGCGCGCGCCGACCAGCGCGACCCCCCTCGGCTCGAAGAAGGCACCCAGGTCGAGGCTGCCGGGCGCGGGGTTCTCCACCATGTCTATCCCTTTCCGATCGGGTAACGCCCGTGGCGGTGGACCGACTGCAGCATCGCCCTCACGTTCTCGGTCTTCGCGTCGATCGGGACGTCGCACCCCGAGCTGAGGATGAACCCGCCGTCCGAGCCGATCTCGCGGATGAGTCGCCGGCAGTAGTCGTCGACCTCATCTGGCTCGCCGAGCGTGAGCAGCGTCGCCGGGACGTCCCCCATGATGCACATGCGGTCGCCCAGGACTTCCTTCGCCTTGAAGATGTCCGAGGTGCCGTCCATGTTGAGGATGCACTTGCCCCGCGGGAAGTCGGTGAAGAAGCGGAAGAAAGGCGTCCAGTCGTTGTCCATGTGGAGGAGCGGGGTCACGTCGTTGGCGATGAGGTAGTCGCATATCTCTTCCAGCTCCGGCAGGGCGAACTTCTCGAACTGCTTCGGGGAGAGCATCGTCGCGCTGGTCCTCGTCAGCCCGATGAACGCGCGCTTCACGCCGCTGATGCGCGGCCCCACGAGGTACTGATGCCGGTCAGCCTCCAGAATCGAGCGGCACGCGGCGTGGAGCTCGTCGGGGCAGCGGAACAGGTCGGTCACGAAGTCAGTGCAGGACCGCAGTCCCATGGTGATCGCTTCCAGCGGGAAGAGGATGAGGTTGCCGCCGACCATGGGCTCGACGCCCTTGCGCCGCCACGAGCGAGCGGACCATAGCACGTGCAGGACCGCCATCTGTCCTCTGAGCCTGTGGAGGTAGTACTCGGTGCGGTTCCTGCTCGCGGGGTTGAGCTCGAGGGACTTGCGCATCAGGAAACCCTTGGGGTCGCGCGTCAGCTCCGGGTACTCGTCAGGGGTCATGACCGTGCGCTCGACGAACTGCCAGAGAGCGTTCTCGTCGACGCCGTCCACACCAGGCATGACCGGCGCCGAGATCGCCATCGCGAGGACGAAGCGAGCGAGGCCGGCGTTCGACATCCCGAAGCCGTCAAGAGGGCCCATGTCGCGGTGGACCTTGTCGATGGCGACGTCCGCACGCTTGATGTTGAAGAGCATGTCGTGCTGGGTCACGCCGGCATAGCGGGCGGCGAAGACATCCAGCATCGGCGCGACCGGCACGCGGTCGGGCTTGCCGAGACGGACGGCGGTATCGATCCTCTCCTGGGCTGGGCTAATGCCCATATGTTCCCCTTTCTCCCTCAGCCGCCGGCGCCACGACAGGTATTCTACGACGTAGGGGTCAGGCACCGTCCACCTTTTTGTCCACCCTGTCGTTGCAGCAAAAGGGAATTGCGGTGGACAAAAAGGTGGACGGTGCCTGACCCCTCCCTGCTATGCCGCCAGCAACGACCTCGTCACCTGAGTAAAGGACGACGGATTGTCCTGGCGCCGTCGGCTCCTGTGGCTCGTCGAACCGGACGACCGCGGTTGCGGCATCCACTGGCTCCAGCATGGCGGACACCTCAGGCTTGCGATACCTGGTGCGGGCCGACACCTCCAGAGGCCCGGAAGGCGGCTCCGCGATATAGTTCACCTCGGTCAGCAGGATGCTCCGCTGACGCAGGAAGCTCGCGCGCGTCGCAACAACAAGCGAGTTCGCGCCGATGTCGATGTCGACCACGTATACCGGCTCCGACATCGAGACGCCGAGGCCATGGCGCTGCCCGACGGTGTACCTGTGCAGGCCGGCGTGCTCGCCGACGACCGCGCCCGTCTCGTCGAGGATGATCGGCCCCGGCACGGAGGCGACCCCCGCGTGAGCCTCCAGGTAGTCCACGTATGGCATGTCCCCGAGAAAGCAGACGTCCTGGCTCTCCGCCTTATCGTGCACCCGTAGGCCGAACCTGCGCGCAATCTTGCGTGTCTCGCTCTTTCTCATCGAGCCCAGGGGGAAGAGCGCCCGCTCGAGCTGTGCCTGGGTCAGTGAGTAAAGGAAGTAGGACTGGTCCTTGGACTCGTCGATACCCTTCCTGAGCCGGAGCGTGCCGGTGGACTCGTCGTGCTCGATTCGCGCGTAGTGGCCCGTAGCCAGGCGCGCCGCCTCCGCCCCTGCGGCCACCTCCAGCAGCTTCTCGAACTTGATGACCTGGTTGCACCGCACACAGGGGTTCGGGGTCATGCCCGCCGCATACGATGAGCAGAAGTAGTCGATCACAAGCTCTCGGAAGGTGTCCCGAAAGTCCAGCACTGTGAAGGGGATTGAGATGCTCTCGGCGACCCTGCGCGCGTCCTCCATCGCCTCGATGCCGCAGCAGGCCGCGGCGGGGGAGCCGCCTGGCTCGCACAGCTTGAGGCCCACGCCGACAACTTCGAACCCCTGCTCCTTGAGGAGCGCGGCCGCGACGGACGAGTCCACGCCGCCGGACATCGCGACGAAGACTTTCTCGCCGGTCTGTGGCTCCGATGCCGTCATATGCGCACTCCTTCCAGTTCTCTCATGCACCTATGATACCCGCGCCCGCCGGCCCGGCACAGGACGCTGCGGGGCCGAAAGTCATCCGCCACCTTCGTTTTTGATAAAATCATTGCGAACGAATTGCTACAGACGGGTCCAGCCGGCTTAGAGAGGTGACACATGGACTACGAAGAGATAATGGAGCGGCGCGAGCGGTGCATGAACGATGAGCTCCACCCGATCCCCGACGAAGCCCTAGAGAAGGTCAAGAAAGAGTTCTACAAGACGCGGGCGAAGTCGCTCAAGATGTTCGAGGACCTGAAGGCCTACATCCCGGGCGGCGTCGAGCACAACCTCGCGACCAGCCACCCGTTCCCCATCGCCATGGACAAGGCGAAGGGCTACAAGCTCTGGGACATCGACGGCAACGAGTACATCGACTACCTGATGTGTGGCGCGCCGATCATCCTCGGCCATCACTACGACCCGCTCGACGACGAGATCATCAAGATCATCAAAGAGAAAGGGCCCTCGACGGGCCTGACGTCCGAGTACGAACTGCTGGCGGCGAAGAAGATAGTGGAGCACATGCCGGCGGTGGACGTGGTGAGGTTCCTGCAGTCCGGCACCGAGGCCGACATGGCCGCGCTGCGCATCGCGCGGGCGGTGACCGGGCGTCAGAAGGTCATCAAGGTCGAGGGCAGCTACCACGGCTGGTACGACCAGTACGTGTTCTCGCTGCACGTCCCCGGCACGGCGGGCCTCAACTCGCCGGGCATCCCGCCGCAGACGTTCGACACCCTTGTCGAGGTGAAGCCCAATGACTTCGAAGCGCTCGAGAAGGCGTTCACGGACAACAAGGACGAGATAGCCTGCATGGTGCTCGAGCCGGTTGGCGGCGAGTCTGGCGTCCACCCCGTCCACCCGGACTGGAACAAGCGGTGCGCCGAGCTGTGCAAGGACAACGGTGCGCTGCTCATCTTCGACGAGGTGGTGACGGGCTTCAGGCTCGACATGGGCGGGGCGCAGAAGGCCATGGGCATCACGCCCGACCTCACCGTGCTCGGCAAGATAGTGGCGCACGGCTACCCGTCGGCGGGCGCGGTCGCGGGCCGCAGGGAGATCATGGACATCGTCGGCGCCGGGATGGGGCAGAGGCCGTACCTCGGCGGGACGCTCGCTGGCAACCCGATATCGGCCGGCGCGTGCTACCACGCGATCAGGCTGATGGAGGAGAACGACGCGGTGGCAAAGTCGACCGCGTTCGCGGACAAGATCACCAAGGCGATCAACGACCTCTTCGCCACGAGGCCGGACCTGCCGTTCTTCCTGTACAACTTCGGCCCGATCATCCAGTACGTGACCACCGGCTTCTTCTGGGTGGACCTCACGGGTGAGAAGGCGTTCGAGATCATCACGCGGCGCAAGACTGCCGAGGACTACCAGATGGTGGCCGCGCTGAACGGCGTCAACTCGCTCGCCGGCACGCGCATGTACACCTGCATGCAGCACGACCAGGCGGCCCTCGACAGGACGCTCGAGGTCTGGGAGCTCGTCCTCTCGATGATCCCCAAACAATAGATTACGTCGTTCGTTTTACACTTTTCTTTACACTTTTTCTGAAGTGAGATGCACCACTGGGACCTGACCCCGGTGGTGCATTTTCTTGAGTGTAAAAGAAAGTGGAAAACGAACGACGTAACAGGAGTGGAGATGAGAAGAAATAGAGTCCTCGCAGTAGCGGCCCTCTGCCTCGTGCTCGCGGTCGCCGCGGGCTGCGGGGGCACGAACGCCGCGAAAACCTCAAAAGCCGAGGACTCCATCTACGAGGTCTCCGCCTTGAGCGTCCTGAAGGCCGGGGTCTACGACGGGCAGGTCACTGTCAAGGAGCTCAAGACGCACGGCGACTTCGGGCTCGGCACCTACGAGGGCCTGGACGGGGAGATGGTCGTCCTCGACGGGGTGGTCTATCGCATCGGAGTGGACGGCGTCCCGGAGGTCCCCGCCGACACCATGCTGGTGCCCTGGGCTTCCGTGACGAAGTTCAGCGACGAGCTTGACGGCAGCGCTTCCGCGAAGGCCACCATGGCCGACCTCACTGCCTATCTCGACACGCTCATCCCTACGAAGAACACGTTCTACGCCGTTCGCATCCACGGGGAGTTCGCGTCGGTCAAAGCGCGGAGCGAGCCGCGCCAGTCAAAGCCGTACCAGCCGCTCGCGCAGGTCCTCCAGGGCCAGAAGATATTCCCGCTCACCAATGTCACCGGCACCCTGGTCGGGATCCGCAGCCCGGAGTACACGGATGGGGTAAACAAGCCCGGCTACCATTTCCACTTCATCACTGACGACAGAAAAGCGGGCGGGCATGTGCTGGACCTCAGCCTGAAAAGCGGCACCATACAGATCGACCAGGACCGCGCCCTTCAGATGGCCCTTCCCGACTCGAAGGAGTTCGATGACGCGACGCCTGTGCTGACCCCGGCCACGCCGTCCACGACGGGCACGTCGCCCAGCCATCCCTGAGGACGGAATCGCTAGAGCACTACCTCGTCCTCGACGCGCCAGGCCGGCTCGACGATGGCGAGGAACACGAGCTCATCGGGGCCGACATTGGTTATGTACTGCGCGGCGCCCGGAGGGATGTAGACGGTGTCGCCCGGCCAGACCTCAGCTTCCTCATCGTCGATGTACATCAGGCCCCGGCCTTGCACGATGTAGTAGACCTCCGAGGTCATCATGCGGTGGAGGAGGGACCCCCACCCCCGGCGCCAGCTTCGCGTGGGCAAGGCTGTATCGCACGGGACCGAGCTCTGCCTTGTCCGGGTGGAGCAACTCGCGCAGCACTGTATGGTCGCCTGCCAGGATCTCCTCGCATTCATCAAACCTGCGGATAAACATCTGACCTCCCATCCATCAATTGCTACCTCGGGGCTCGCCGCGGATGAGCGTGAGCACCATCTTGAACCTCTCTGGCGCGTGCAGGGAGTGCGGCACCCCCGCGGGCATGATGACCGACTCGCTGGCGCGAACCACCAGGGGCTCGCCCCCGATGGTCACCTCCGCCGACCCGTCGACCACCTCGACCAGCGCATCGAATGGCGCGGTGTGCTCG
Organism: Candidatus Anoxymicrobiaceae bacterium; assembly: GCA_036845225.1. Taxonomy (GTDB): domain Bacteria; phylum Actinomycetota; class Geothermincolia; order Fen-727; family Anoxymicrobiaceae; genus FEN-680. Next base: position 29,342 of record DAIUEJ010000022.1, read on the forward strand.
CTCAGTCCTTCGCCCGCATCGAACGCGAATACGCTCACCGTCCCGGCTTTGCCGCGAAGAACCTCGCGGCTCACCACCGAGCCTTCCTGGTACTCGACCAGCCCCGCCATGTCGAGCACTCGACCTTTCAGGTCTCCCTTGCCTTTTTCGTCCACTTGAGCCTCCTGTCCCGGCGGTCCCACCGCAACAATTCTACCCCTGGACGCGTCACGCAGTTGTATAATAAACAGTGGTAGCAGGCACCAAACCCCTTTGAGAACGTCAGGAACCGATTCGCCTCGTCGTAGCGCCTGTTCGAGGAAGGTGAGCAGATGGCACGCAAGGAGAGGAAACCGGCACCCGCGCCCGCCCGGGACCTGCATATCCAGCAGGGAAGCAAGTGCCGGCTGACCCACGCGGTCCTCATCGACGGCCAGCTCGCCTTCGACCTGGGCGAGACCGTATTCATCGACTCGGTGGAGCCCAATCCCGCCAGGCCCGAGTACAAGTTCGTCGTCACCTCCAAGCGCCTGAACTTCCGGCAGTTCCAGTTGAGGGAAGAAGACCTCGAGATCTTTGTGCCGGAGCAGGTGCCGGTGTCCCGGGCCCGCAAAGCCTGGTGGTGGGTGGGCGAACACAAGTGGCTCCTGATAGGTTCCGCGACCGCGATCATCGTGGTAGTGCTCGGCATCAGCACATACCTGAACTACCATTTCAAGTGGGACCCGCGCCAGGGAACGACAACCGCCGACTTCACCGGCATCCAGGGCTTCACCAGTGGCAGCGCTATCGCGACCAGCGGCGGCACCGCCGGCGATTCGCTTTACAAGTTCACGGGCTCCGGCTGGAAAGAGATCACTCGCCTCGAAAAATACAGGATCATCGATTTTGCCGGCAGCGACCCCGACCACGTGTGGATCGCCGCGAGCGACGGCAGGATCTATTACTTTGATGGCAAGGCGCTCACAATGCAGCTCGATACCAACCAGGTCGTTGGCGCCGACTACTGGCACGACCAGCTCCTCAGCATCTACGCCGCGGACGCCACACACGTCTGGGCTGTAGGGGCCTACCTCGCTTCTCCGTCAACCAACTGGGGCCTTGCGAACATGCAGAAAGACGCCTCCGGCATCGTCTATTTCTACGACGGGACCTCCTGGAAGGCGCAGTGGTTCCTGAACGAACCAAAGAGCGCGCTCGAGACGGTAGCAGGGGCGGACGCCAGGCACGTGTGGACCGGCGGGGCCTCGGGCATCATGTATTTCTTCAACGGGAGCGCCTGGAGCCCGCAGTGGGAGAGCGGGATGGACATCAGCAACCTCTCGGCCTCGGACCCGCAGAGCGCCTGGGCCGCCGCAAAGAAAACCACCACCAACACCGAGGTCTGCTCCTGCTCGAACGGCGCGTGGGTCCTGAACGGCAAGGCAGGCAACGTGGCGGTCTTTGATATCTCCGCGAGGGATCAGGACACCCTCTGGGTCAGCGGCACCGAGTCCGCGGACTACCAGAAGGACGATATCAAGAACCAGTACACCGTGCTGTGGACCACCGACGGATCGGACTGGACGCCCGTGCAGATGCCTGTAGGCGCCCAGCCGACTCCCGGCCAGGTGAGCGGAGTCAAAGGCGGGGTGTGGCTGCTCGCTTCGGGCAAAGCGTGGTTCGGGTCGAAGAAGCTCTTCTGAGGGAGGATGGTGTGAGCTCCGGCCTCCTCC
>DAIUEJ010000022.1:31135-41898 GCA_036845225.1 Candidatus Anoxymicrobiaceae bacterium
TCCTCCCCCTTTCCAGGGGGAGGATTGAGGTGGGGGCGCCGAGGCTCGTCGCTATCCGCCGCTGATGAGGCCGGTTCCTGCGAATACTCCCGGAATTTCACAGAATTCTATTGACCTCTGACCGGCGACCCACTATATACTATATACATACTCGCAAAGTACGATGCGCGAGAAAGACCTCAATCGCGCGCGGTACCCTCAAACGAAGCGGAGGCAAGTTGGCTATCAAGCACAGCATCCTCGGTCTCCTTCACTACAAGGACATGCACGGCTACCGCATCAAAGGGCACATCGAGAAGAACTTCGGGCACATGTGGTCTATCAACCACGGGCAGATCTACCAGAGCCTCAAGAAGATGGAAAACGAGGGGCTGGTCTCGATGGTCGAGCTCGCTCCCTCAGACAACGGCGGCCCGCACAAGAAGCTATACACGATAACGGACAAAGGCAGGGAGGAGTTCGCCGATTGGCTGGCGAGCGACCCCGAGGGGCAGATGCTCCTGCGAGACCCGTTCCTGACCAGGTTCGTGTTCTTCGACTTCGGTGACCGCGACCGCGCGCTCGAGATAATCCAGGGGCAGATCGACATCTACCAGGAGCAACTCGAGAGGCGGAAGGATACGATGCCGAGGCGCCGGGACCAGGGTGAGTACGTGGGCCTGGTTGCCGACCTGGGCGTGACGTTCAACCAGATGTACCTCGAGTGGCTCAAGCGGGCGCACAAAGAGATCAGCGAGAGCGAAGTAGCCGGGAAGCCAAAGGAAGTCGGGGCGGACAGCCTGCTCGATTAAGAGGGGTCAGGCACCGTCCACCATTTTGTCCACCGCGGTGCGCGGCGCGGAGATGCCGGCGGGACGCCGGCGCTACAGAACGGGAGGGCTTGCTCGATGGAGTTCGATGGGATAACCCTGGTCACAGGCGCGGCAGGCTTCATGGGGAGCCACCTGGTGGAGCACCTCGCTAAGATGGGGGTGCGGGTGCGGGCGACCGCGCGGCCGCGAAAAGAGACGCCGTTCTTCGACGAGCTGGGGGTCGAGTTCGTAGGAGCCGACCTGACCAGGCCCGAGACGTTGCCCGCACTGTTCGAGGGAGGCGTCGACAGGGTCTTCCACATGGGCGCGATCTGCAACTTCTCCACACCTTACGAGAAACTGAGGCCGACCAACGTCGTCGGCGTGGAGCGCATCACCGAGCTTGCGATCGAGGCCGGAGTGAAGCGTTACGTGCACGTCGGCTCGACGAGCGTGTACGGGCCGTACAAGGGGACGCCGTTCACCGAGGACAGCCCGCGCGACCCGCAGGACGACTACGGGCGCAGCAAGCGCGACGGGGAGGATGTCGTCTTCAAGCGCGTCGAGCAGGGGCTGCCGGCTATCCTCACAAGGCCGTGCACGGTCTACGGGCCGAGGTGTACGGAGGGCGCGGGCAAGGCGTTCTCGAGGCCCACCTCGATCGCTGCGATTCCCGGGAAGGGCACGCAGTTGCTTTCCAACATCAGGGCAGAGGACGTCGCAGGGGCGGTCGAGCACCTTTCGCACCTGGACGATGCGACAGGAAAAGTGTTCAACCTCGCGGAGGACAGCCATCCTACCGTCGAGGAGTCGCTTGTGCTGGCGGCCATAGCTTTCGGCGCCAAGCCCCCGAAGATTCACATGCCGCTGGGGATCGTGAAGGCGATGGCGAAGGTCCAGGGCAGGATGGCGGCAAGGAAGGGCACGATCCCGGACCTGGAGTACGACGCCGTCCGGTACCTGTACGACGATTATGTTGTGGACAACTCGAGGCTCAAGGCGACCGGTTACGAGTTGATGTACCCGGACTTCACCGAGTCCATGGGGCAGATAAAGGAACTCTACGAGAGCGGCAAGTGCCCGATAGGGACAGAGAGCCTGTCGAGCAGGGCATAAAAATGCGCCAGTGGGGTCAGACCCCGGTGGCGCAATCAGAACACAGGGGGTCGAGATGTCTGACGTAGTGGTCATCACGGGGCTGGCGGACGGCATGGGTCGCGAGGTCGCGAAGATGCTGGCGAAGGAGGGCGATAGCATCGCCGGCTTCGACGTGGACGCGGCCGGCATCGATACACTGAAGGGGGAGCTCGAGAGCATCGGGGGCGACCACCTCCTCCAGGCGATGGACATCACCGACCGCCCGGGGATCAAGGCTTTCAGCAAAGAAGTACTCGACAAGTACGGGCACGTCGACACCGTGCTGTCGAACGTCGGCATCGGCTTCTTCAGCCCGTTCGAGGAAGTTGACCTCGAGAAGGCGCTGCAGTGCCTCGACATAAACGTGATGGGGACGGCCGCCATATTGCAGGCATTCGTGCCCTCGATGCGCGAGCGGGGCAAGGGGAAACTGATCGCGATGTCCTCACTGGTCGGTCGCATACCGTTCCCGTTCGAGTCGGTCTACTCGGCGAGCAAGTTCGCGGTCAACGGGCTAGTCATGTCGCTGCGCTACGAAGTCGAACCGTTCGGCATCCGCGTGGCGGTGATCGAACCCGCCCAGGTGTCGACGACCTTTGCCGCGAAGATACACGTCCTGCCGCCGGAAGGCTCGCCGTACCGCGACCGGGCGAGGCGGTTCATCGACCGCGACAACGAGCTCATCAAGACCGCGCCGGACCCGTTGATGGCCGCGAAGAAGATAGTCAAGGTGGTCCACTCGGAAAAGCCGCCGCTCTACACATCGATCGACACGATGAGCGGCGTCTTCCAGTTCCTGAACAAGGTATTGCCGACGCGGGTGCGCGACAGCATCCTCATCAACCACATGGATATCAAAGTTTAAGTGCAAAATAGGGACAGGCACCATTTTGCAGAGTAGCGGTCAAACCCATTTCTTGCAGGGGACTAAACAAAAAAGGGTCTGACCCCAAGAAGTTTAGCGGGAGGATATGAGATGGAAGCGCAGACCAGGGTCGAGCGCCTTCGGCAGAGGATAATCGACGCGCCGCAGGAGGTGTGCGCCGAGCGGGCGCGCTTTCTTACGCGCTCGATGAGCGAGCACTGGGACGAGCATCCCCTGACGCGCATCAGCATGGCGCTCTGGGACATACTCGAAAACATCAGCGTCATCATCAGGCCCGACGAGTTGATCGTCGGCTGCCGCACCAGCAAGCTCAAGGGTGCCCCCCTGTTCCCCGAGAACAAAGCGACGTGGCTCGAGGGCGACGTGGACGCCTTCGACCTGCGTGTCCTCCAGCGGGCGCTCATCACAGAGGAGGAGAAACGCATCCTGCACGAGGAGGTCCTGCCATTCTGGGAGGGCCGCACCGTCGAGAACCACCTCGATGACCTGCTCCCGCCCGACGTCGTGGAGGACATGGACAAGTACGTTTTCACCATGATGCTCGAGATCACGTATGGCATCGGGCACTTCACGATGGACCATCCGCGGGTGCTGCGCCAGGGCCTGCGGGGGATCATCGAAGACACCCATGCCCGGCTGGATATACTGGGCGACGACGAGGAATCGCGCGAGAAGGGGCTGTTCTACGAGGCGGTCATAAGATCGCTGGAGGCGACCCGGCGGTTCGCCGAGCGCTACGCGGACAAGGCGGACGGGATGGCGCAAGCCGAGGCCGACACCGACCGCGCTCTCGAGCTGCGCAAGATCGCCGAGGTGTGCCGCCGGGTGCCCTGGGAGCCGGCGCGCTCGTTCCAGGAGGCGGTCCAGTGTGTGTACTTCATCCACCTGGTCTCGCAGATCGAGTCGGGCGGCAACTCCATCTCGCTCGGGCGCATCGACCAGGTGCTCTATCCCTATTACAAGGCCGACCTCGAGACCGGCGACATCACGCCCGCCCAGGCGCGCGAGCTGCTAGCGATGCTGTTCCTCAAGACCAACGAGATCTGGAACGTGCTCGAGGAGGCGTTCATACCCGGCGGTGAGGGCACTGAGGGCAAGACCACCCAGAACGTCACGGTGGGGGGCATCGGGACCGACGGGGAAGACGCCACAAACGACCTGTCCTACATCGGCCTCGACGCGTTCGCCGACGTCAGCACCGCGCAGCCCAACTTCGGGGTGCGCCTTGGCTCGAAGGCGCCCGCGGGGCTGTTCCTCAAGGCCGCCGAGTACTGCAAGGACGGCGTCCTGATGCACTTCTTCAACGACGACGCAATCGTCGAGTCGCTCGTGAGCGCCGGCCTGACCCTGGAGGACGCGCGGGATTACGGAGTCGTCGGCTGCCTGGAACCTAGCGCCCAGGGCAAGACGTTCGGCTCCACCTTCGCGGTGCAGTTCAACGGCATCAAGTGCCTCGAGTTCGCGCTCTCCAACGGCATCGACAACATCTTCGGGTACCAGTCGGGGGTCGAGACGGGTGACCCGGCGGGGTTCACGAGCTTCGACGAGGTCTGGAACGCGTACAGCGAGCAGATTGCGTACTTCGTCAGGCAGGTCACCCGCGGGATGGAGGCGCTCGACCACGCCATCGCGGATATGGTGCCGTCGCCTTTCGCTTCGTCGATGATCCAGGGGTCGCTCGAGAAAGGGATGGACGTCACGCGCGGCGGCGCTCTCTACAACTCGACCGGCGTGCAGTTCATGGGGTTCGCGAACACCGCCGACGGCCTGTACGCGGTCAAGAAGGCGGTCTTCGAGGACGGCAAGGTGTCGATGGCGGACCTCACGCGCTGGCTCGCGGAGGACTGGATGGACGCCGAGGACATGCGCAACTATTTCCTGTGCAAGATACCGAAGTTCGGGAACGACAACGACGAGGTGGACGAGATGGCCGCCCGCGTCGTGGTGCAGTACGCGGACGAGCTGGCGAAGTACAAGAACTTCCGGGGCGGAGCGTACTGGCCCGGCATATTCTCGGTGGGGTTCCACGTCGCGATGGGGGCGTTCACCGGGGCGACACCGGACGGGCGGTTCGCCGGCGACGTGCTCGGCAACGGGCTGACGCCGACGACGGGGAACGCGATCGAGGGCGCCACGGCGGTGATGAACTCGGTCACCAAGCTGCCGCTGGTGCGCCTGTACAATGGCGCGAACCTGAACATGAGGTTCGAAGGGAGCAAGGTCGAGCCCGGCGTGCTCACCGACCTGGTCAGAGGGTATTTTGCCAACGGCGGGTTCCAGGTGCAGTTCAACATGGTGACGTCGGAGGAGATGCGCGAGGCGCAGGAGCACCCGGCTGCGCACCGCGACCTGGTGGTGAGGGTGAGCGGGTACTCGGCGCAGTTCATCGACCTGAGCGACATCGCGCAGGACGAGATAATCGACCGCACCGAGTTCGAATTGTCACGATAAAAGCAAATTAGGGACAGGCACCTTTTTGCGTTTCAGAGGAGATGAATGATAGTGCGCAAAAAACGCAAAATGGTGCCTGTCCCTAATTTGCGTTTTGCGCGGGAGGCGTGAATGAGCAAAGTGATGACCATGCGGGAGGCCGTCGAGGCCAACGTCAGCGATGGCGACTTCCTGTTCATCGGCGGGTACATCTGCCGCACGCCGTTCAGCGCGATCCATGAGATCATCCGCCAGGGGAAGAAAGACCTCACCATCACGCGCAGCAACGCAGCGGACGACTTCGACATGATGATCGGCACCGGCGTGGTCAGCAGGTTCATCGGGACGTTCCTGTCGCTCGGCGTTTACGGGCTCGGACGCTGCTACCGGCGCGCGATGGAGAAGGGCATCCCGCACGAACTCGAGGTCGAGGAGTATACGAACCTTTCCCTTCCCATGATGCTGATGGCAGGCGCGATGGGCATGCCTTTCGTGCCCGTGAGCGACATGATGGGCAGCGACCTGCTCAACGTCAGCGCGTTCCTCGGCGAGAACAAGTTCAAGATCATCGACTCGCCGTTCGATGGCAGCCGGACTCTCCTCGTGCCGGCGCTGAAGCCGGACGTCGGGATCATCCACGTCCAGTTCGCTGATGAGGAAGGCAACGCGCAGATGTGGGGCATCGGCGGCGATTGCCAGATGGGCGCGAACGCGTCGGGCAAGGTCATCGTCTCGTGCGAGCGGCTGGTGTCGCGCGAGGTCGTGGGCAAGGACCCCTCGCGGACGATCGTGCCCGCGTTCAAGGTCGCGGCGGTGGTCGAGGAGCCGTTCGCGTCCCACCCCGGTTACACGCCAGGCTTCTACGACGTCGATGGGACGTTCGGCTATCTCTACCAGCAGGCGTCCAACACGGTCGAGGGTTTCCAGGCATTTGTTGATGAGTGGGTGTACGGCGTCGAGGACCGCGAGGGGTACATACAGCACTACATCGAGCGCTTCGGCTACAAGCAGTGGGACGCGCTCAAGGCGGACTTCGACTACGGATACCCGGTTTCGTATTCGTACTAGTATTTTCTCCTCCCCCTTGAGGGGGGAGGGTCGGGGTGGGGGTGTGGTTTTACCACCAGCACCCACTACACAAGGAGAACGCGTGAACAACAAGACCCAGGTGAAGGTGCTGCTGGGCCTGATGGATTTCCTCGAGCGGCATCCCACTCTCGTAAGCGCATTTCTGCGACCGGTCTCGAGGGTCCCGTTCATCTCCCGGCGCCTGATGGCGCTGCCCAAGGCGTTCATGGGGCAGACCGCGTTCGAGATCCACGACGTGGACCTTGCGCGCGGGCGCATCGGCATCGGCGGAGTGGAAGAGATCATGTTCGGCTCCAAGGTGGTGGAGCAGCTCCACTCGGTGCTCGCCAGCAGGCTGGGCGACGGGGAGAAAGACGCGGCGCTGTACGAGCTCGGGTACAACCTCTGCAAGTGGGAGGTGTCCACCTCGCTTCAAGGTGGCAAGTGGGCTCCCGGCGTTCTGGTGCCTCTGATATCAAACAGCACCATCATCGATGACGCGCGCAGCGATCCTGCGCTGGCGCGGTTCTTCGTGAAGGTGATGGACAAGGTCTCGCGCCTCATCACCGACGAGGGAGGCTGGGGACACCTGGACTTCGAGGTCCGGTCGAGCCCCATGCGGGTCACCCTCACGAACTCGCAGGAAGCGGCCTGGCTTGCCCCATCGGAGAAGCCGGTCTGCAGCCTGTACTCGGGGATCGTGGCAGGGTACACGAGCGCGATCAGCGGGGAGGAGCTCCAGGCGCGCGAGGTCGAGTGCAAGGCGATGGGCGCACCGAAGTGCGTGTTCGAGGTGGACAGGTAACAGTAGCGCCGGCGTCCCGCCGGCATAAGGTGTAGCGCCGGCGTCCCGCCGGCATACGGAGGAACGATGAGCGACACGAGCGACTGGATAAAGCCCGAACTCATGGCGTGCTGCGGCGCCCGCGAGATATCCGACGGCGACGTTGTCATCGTCGGCACGGGCTTCCCCATGATGGCGGCCGACATCGCGCGGCACATCCACGCTCCGAACGCGATCATGATGCAGGAGTCAGGGGTGCTCGACGCGCGGCCCAAACGACCGCCGCTGTCGGTCGGAGACCCGTGCCTCAACCCAGGCGCCGCGATGATAGGCGGCCTCGTCAACGTTATGGGCATGTTCCTGCAGGGCGGGTGGGTCGACGTCGGCTTCCTCTCGGGCAGCCAGGTCGACAAATACGGCAATATCAACACGACCGCCATCGGCGACTACGCGCATCCGAAGAGCAGGCTCCCCGGCAGCGGTGGCGCGAACTCGATCGGTTCGCTGGCGAAGAAAGTCCTCATCATCGCGCTGCATGACAAGCGCAGGCTCGCGGAGAAGGTGGACTTCACGACGACCCCGGGGTACATAGACGGGCCCGGCGCGCGCGAGCGCTGGGGGCTGCCGGCCGGAACGGGACCGAGCGTGATCGTCACCAACAAGGCGGTCATGCGCTTCGACCCGGAGACCAAGGAAGCATACCTGGATACGTATCATCCGGGGAGCACCATCGAGGAGATAGTCGAGAACACCGGCTGGGAACTGAAAGTGCCCGCCGATGTGAGCGAGACCGAGCCGCCGACAGCGGAAGAGCTACGCGTAATCCGCGAGGTGATCGACCCGACTCGCATGATCAAGATCTACGAAGGCCGCGGCTACGTATGAGATGCAAAATGGGGACAGGCACCTTTTTGCATTTTCAAGGAGATGCTTGGTTGGATGACATAAATGCAAAAAGGTGCCTGTCCCCATTTTGCATCGGAGGCTGACATGGACGAGACAAGGCGATTGGCGGAGTTCTGCGCGGGGGTCTGGTTCGACAAACTGCCGCCGGAGGTTGTCAGCAAGGCGAAGCTCTGCCTGCTCGACTATCTCGCCAACGTGTACGGCTCCCTCGAACTCGAGGCGGTCTGCGGCATCGTGTCCTACATGAAGACGATGGGCGACGGGGGGCCATCGACGGCGCTGGCATGCGGCTTCAAGACAACGCCCCAGAATGCCGCGTTCATCAACGGCACACTCGCTGAAGCCATCGAAGCGCAGGACGGGGTGCGCTTCGGGGGCAACCACCCGGTCTCTGCCGTGACGCCCGCCGCGCTGGCTGTTGGCGAGGTCTACGAGTGCAGTGGCCGCGACCTCATCGAGGCCATCGTCGCGGGATACGAGGCAACTAACCGCGTGGCCGCCGCGGTCCATCCGTTTCTGACACTTTCGGGTTTCCTTCCCACCGGCGCGTGCGGCACGTTCGGTGCCGCGGTGGCGGCAGCCCGCATGATCGACCTCGACGCGGCCGGCATCCTCAACGCCCTCGGAAACGCCGGCTACATGACGCCGGTCTCGATGGCGGAGGACCTGATGGCCGGTTGCACAGTCAAGATTGTCCAGGGCGGCCAGGCGGCAAGCGCGGGTGTGACGGCGGCAGGTCTCGCGGCCCAGGGAATAACCGGCCATCCCCAGGCGCTCGAGGGCTCCGCGCTCAACGGGGGCTTCACGAAGATCACGCTGAACAATGTAGACCCTGTCATCTCCCGCGTCACCGATGGCCTCGGCGACCGCTATTCCATCATGGACGTCTACTTCAAGCCGTTCACGTCATGCCGCCACACGCACGGCGCGGCGCAGGCGACGCTCGAGCTCATGAACGAGCACGGCTTCGGCGCGGACGAGGTTGAGTCGGTCACCGTCTACACCTACACAATCGCGAACATCGCCACCGGCAAGGGCGTGCCGGACGGCGGGTCGTTCGTGTCGGCGCAGTTCTCGATCCCGTACGTTGTCTCGGCATGCCTGCTGGACGGTGCCATGGGCCCGGGGCAATTGACCGAGGAACGCATGGGCTCGCCGGACATCAACGAATTCATCGGCCGCGTCAGCGTCGCGCAGGACGACGACCTCAACGCCCTCTACCCTGAGAAGACCGCCTCGCGTGTCGCGATGAAGCTCAAGGACGGGCGCTCGCTCGAGCGCCAGGTGGATGTCCCGCGAGGCGACCCTTCCGTGCCGATGGAGGCGGACGACATCGCCGACAAGTTGAAGCGCTTCTCGGGCGACCGGAACAAAGAGAACACTGACAAGCTCATAGAGCTCGTCCTCGCACTAGAGAACCTGGAAGACATCAGAGAACTGACGGAGATGGTGTAGCGCTTAACGAACGTAGCGCCGGCGTCCCGCCGGCATAATGAGAACGTAGCGCCGGCGTCCCGCCGGCATGAAGAAGAGAAAGGGGCACAAGTGGATTTCAAACCTTCGGAGGAACAACAACTTCTCGTATCCACGATCAACGAGATGGGCGAGAAAGAAAACTTCCGCGACCTCGCGCTGAAGACCGACAAGTCGGGCGAGTTCCCCTGGGAACTGATGCCCAAGTACGCCGACCTGGGCCTGCTGGGCATGACCCTCTCGCCTGAGTACGGCGGCGGCGGTCAGGGCGCGCTTACGGCGGTGCTCGCCATCGAGGCGCTCGCCAAGTACAGCCCTATGATCGCGGGGCCCGTCTTCGAGTCGAACGTCGGACCGGTGCGCGTCGTCGACCTCTACGGCACTCCCGAGCAGAGAGACAAGATCGTCCGCGGGGTCATCAAGGGCGAGATGAGCGTCTCTGTCTGCATGACCGAGCCCGAGGCCGGCTGCGACCTTACGAACCTCAGTACGAACGTAGTCCCCGACGGCGACGATTACATCCTCAACGGGCACAAGGTGTTCATCACTGGCGGGGGGGATGCGAGCCACTACCTGGTCTACACCCGCTACGGGGACGTCACCGGCTACAAAGGCATCGGCGCGGTGCTCGCTGAGAAGGGCATGCCCGGTTTCACGTTCGGCCCGCAGGAGGACCTCATGGGCCTGCGCGGGATGCCGTCCTGCGACCTGATATTCGAAGACGTGAAGATTCCCAAAGAGAACGTGGTCCTGAAGCAGGGCGAGTTCAAGAACCTCATGACGACCTTCGACATCGAGCGCTGCGGGAACGCGGCGATGTGCCTCGGGGTCGCGGCGGGCGCGCTGGAGGAGGCGCGCACCTACGCCACGAAGCGGGAGTGCTTCGGGCGCCCGATATGCGAGTTCCAGGACATACAGTTCAAGATCGTGGACATGGCCACGAAGCTGGAGGCGGCGCGCCTGCTCGTCTACCGCGCGGCGGAAGGCGCCGGCGGCGGGCTGCCGTCGATATACGAGGCTTCGATGGCGAAGCTGTTCGCGAACGAGATGGTGGTCGAGGTCACCAGCACCGCGGCGCAGGTCTTCGGCGGCTACGGATACTCGAAGGAGTTCCCGGTCGAGCGCATGGTGCGCGACGCGCGGGCCTGGTGGGTCGCGGGCGGGACAACCTCGATGCTGAGGACGACGCTCGCGAGCGTGCTGTTCGCGCGGCGGTTCGACCAGCGCAAGGGCAAGTAGAGATTCACTCCCTCCCCCTTGAGGGGGGGTCGGGTGAATGGCTCCCTCC
>DAIUEJ010000023.1:0-40946 GCA_036845225.1 Candidatus Anoxymicrobiaceae bacterium
CCCCCCCTCATCGGCAGACCTTCGGCCTGCCTGCTCTCCCCCATGAGTGTCTTTCATGCGGGTAAATCCTTTCCCCGGCCCCGGGGTCACCGCGCGCCAACGGGCGCGTGGGGTGGTCGCCGGTTCGAGTCCGATTCAAGTCGGGTTTAAAAAAAGATGGAGCGGGAGACCGGACTCGAACCGGCGACCTCGACCTTGGCAAGGTCGCGCTCTACCAACTGAGCTACTCCCGCTCGAGATTGATTCTAGGTAACAGCAATATACGTGTCAAACCTGCCCGAGGGGCTCGTTAGAGGCGCTTTGCTTCCTTCTGGAGCACACGGCTGACTATCGCCAGTCGGTTGGTGCGGTCGCGCGTAGCGTTCAGAAAATTGTCCATCTTCGCCCGGAATTCGGCCGATGCCGCATACTGGTAAGTCGACTCGTCCGCCTCGTCGATATCGGCGGCCAGCACTCCCTTTTCGAGCAGAGCCTGCAGCGCCGGCTCTATGGTCGCCAGGCGCCTTCCGATGTCCAGGGCTATGCCTGACGGCTTGCGCTCAAGGTCCTGGTTCTCGTGGAAGTACGCCAGGATGTCCCATGCTACGAACTGGTCAATGTACTGGTCTACGAATTCCAGGGTCTCCGGAGTAATGTCGTCTAATGGCAAGTTGCTCCGCCGTTGTTAAAGGAATAGTGCCATCTGGATTATAACAAACGGGCTCGCGGCCCTACGAGAGTCGGGCCAGGGCCCGTGAGGTCTTCGCCGTTATCCGCCGCTCGCCGGCGGCTCGAGTTCCCTGTAGAAGCAACTGTGCTCGCCGGTATGGCAAGCCGCGCCCACCTGGTCCACACGCACCAGCAAGGTGTCGGCGTCACAGTCGTAGAGGACCTTCCTGACCTTCTGTACGTGGCCGCTCGTCTCGCCCTTGGGCCACAGCTCATTTCTGCTCCGGGAGTAGAACCAGGTGCGCCCCGTCGCAAGCGTCCGTTCAAGCGACTCCCGGTTCATGTAGGCTAGCATCAGGACCTCGCCGGTGCCGTCCTCCTGGACTATAGCCGGGACCAGGCCTCGCTCATCGTACTTGATGTCGTCCAGGCTCACTACCTTCGTCTCGCCTTCGCTCATCTCTCACCTAGCCCAGGTATATCCGTTTCACTTCTTCGTTCTCGAGCAGCTTGTCGGCCTCGCCTTCGAGCGCGACCTTGCCGGTCTTCATGACGTAACCGTAATCCGCGGTCTCGAGCGCTATCTTCGCGTCCTGTTCGACGAGCAGGATTGTGAGCCCCTGCTCGTGCAGGCGGAAGAGCGTCTGAAATATCGACTGTATCACCTTCGGGGCGAGGCCGCTGGACGGCTCGTCCAGCAGGAGCAGCTTCGGCCTGGACATCAGCGCCCTCCCCACCGCCAGCATCTGCTGTTCGCCGCCGGACAGCGTACCCGCCATCTGCTTCTTGCGCTCCGCGAGCACTCCGAAGAGTTCGTAGACCATCTCGAGGTCCTGTCCGGCCTCACCCCTGTCGGAGAAACGCCTGACGTAGGCCCCGAGAGCCAGGTTCTCCGCGACGGACATGTCGCCGAACACCTGTCTCCCCTGCGGCACCAGCGATATTCCGTCGTGGACGATCCTGCTGGTCCGCATGTTGGTGATGTCGCGGTCCTCGTAGATGACGAGGCCGTGCCTGGCCCTGCTTAGGCCCGCAACGGTGCGAAGCAGGGTGGACTTTCCGGCGCCGTTCGCACCGATTATGGTCGTGATCTGACCGCGCCTCGCACGCATCGTGACGTCGCGCAGCGCCTGTATGTTCCCGTAGAAGGTCGAAAGCTTGTCAACCCTTAACATCTACGCCTCGATCCCCAGGTAAGCCTCTATGACGCGCGGGTCGTTCTGAACTACCTCGGGCGTGCCGCTGGCGATCACCTCGCCGTAGTCGAGTACGACGATCTCGTCGGACATCTGCATCACCAGGCCCATGTCGTGCTCCACTATCAGTATGGTGAGCCCCTTGCCGCGGAAGTCCAGCAGGAGGCTGGAGAGCTCACCGGTCTCGTACTGGTTCAGGCCCGCCGCCGGCTCGTCGAGCAGCAGTATGTCAGGCTTGCTGGCGAGAGCTCGCGCGAGCTCGAGCAGGCGCTGCTGTCCGTATGGCAGGTTCGTGCCTATTTCGTTCGCCCTGGTGTGTAGCCCCACGTCCTTCAGCGCGGCTATTGCCTCCTCGCGGAGGAGCGCCTCCTCGCGCCGTGCCGATGGGAGTCGGAGGCTGTTGGAGACGAACCCCGATTCCATCCGGCAGTGGCACCCGACCATCACATTCTCGAGCGCTGTCATGCCCTCGAAGAGCCTCACGGTCTGGAAGGTGCGGATCATGCCCCTCTCGGTTATCTGGTCCGGGCGCCTCCCGACCACGCTCTCCCCTTTGAGGAACACGTCCCCGGACGTCGGGCGCAGTATGCCCGTCAGCACGTCGAACATAGTGGTCTTGCCTGCGCCGTTGGGCCCGATCATCGCCTTGATCTTGCCGCGCTCCACCGTGAAGGAGACGTCCTTGAGCGCGGCCAGCCCGCCGAACAGCCTGGTAACCTCTTTGATCTCGAGTATGGTGTCCGGCGCCATCAGTGACCCTCTATCTTTCTTGCCTTGATCCGGTCGCGCAGGTGCCTCGCGCGCATCTCGGTAAAGCCACCGGCGCGCGCCAACCCGTAGGCGACTCCCTTGGGTAAGAAAATCATAAACCCGATGAGCAGCAGGCCGTAGAGCACCAGCTCGTAGTTGCTGAAGTTGGAGAGCCCGGAAGGCAGCCCGGGGATCCACTGCGGCAGCGCCTGGATGACGGAGGGCAGGAAGGTCAGGATGACGACTCCGACCAGCCCTCCCCAGATATTGCCCATGCCGCCTACCACGACCATGGTGATGAACAGTATGGACAGAGCGAGCGTGAACGACTCGGGGTTGATGTATTTCTGGAAGTGCGCGAACAGCGCCCCCCCGAGACCCGCGAACACCGCGCTGAGCACAAACACCTGCACTTTGTATCGGCTGGTGTTGACCCCCATGGCGTCGGCTGCGACCTCGCTGGAGTGGAGGGCCCGCAGCGCGCGCCCGACCCTCGAGTACACCAGGTTTATGGACAGCAGCATCAGCACCATCACCAGCGCCCATACCACGAAGAAGAGCTTGAAGTCGGTGTCGAACTTCAGGCCGAAGACGGACAGCGGCGGTATGTCGAGTATGCCGACCGTGCCGCCGGTCAGGCCCTTCACCTGCTGGAACAGGATGAACGCGATCTCGCCCAGGCCGAGCGTCGCCATCGCAAGGTAGTTGCCCTTGAGCCGCAGGACGGGCTTTCCGACAAGCCAGCCCACGACCCCCGCGAGAGCCGCGCCGGCGATTATCCCGAGCCAGCTCGGGAACCAGTGGAAGTGCGTGCACAGGATCGCCGTGGTGTAAGCTCCTACCCCGAAGAAGGCCGCGTGCCCCAGCGATATCTGGCCGCCGTAACCCACCAGGAGGTTGAGCCCTATCACGGCGCAGGCATAGACGCCCGCCAGAACCATGATGTTGACGATGTCCATGTGCAGCACGTCCCCGGGGATGAACCTCGCCCAGACCGGCACCAGGAACACAAACACCGCGACGATGATGAGCGTCCGGTAGGTGCGCCAGTTCGTCTCCGACTGCCTGGTAAGCTGGCCTTCCACGCTACACCTTGACGCTTTCCGGCTTGCCGAGCAGTCCCTGGGGCCGGACCAGCAGCACAAGGATCAGGATGAGAAAAGCCACGGCGTCCTTGTAGCCCGAAGGCAGGTAGCTGGCCGTGATGGTCTCCAGAACGCCAAGGACCAGCCCGCCGACGACGGCTCCGGGGGCGCTCCCCAGGCCTCCCAGCACCGCCGCCGAGAAACCCTTGAGGCCGAGGGTGGTCCCGGCGCTGTACTGAGCGAAGTTGATGGGCGCGATCACCACACCCGCCGCCGCGCCAAGCCCCGCCGCGAGGGTCCAGGCGACCAGCGAGCTGGTGGAGGAGCTGACCCCGACAAGGCTCGCGGCATCCGGATTGTCCGCTGCCGCCCTCATGCCCTTTCCCAGCAGCGTGCGGTTGAAGAAGGCGAACACGAGCACCACGGCGAGGAGCGTGAAGCCGAACACCCACAGGCTCTGGGGCACCAGAGACGCTCCGAGGAACCTCAGCGGTTTCTCGCCGGTGAACGCGGCTATCTTCACGGGATCGGTCCCCCAGATCCACTTCGCGACCGCCGTCATGAAGATGGAAAGCCCGATGGTGATGATGATGATCGTGATGACCGACTTGTCTTTCAGGGGGTTGATGGCGGCCCGCTCGAACCCGGCGCCGAACGCTGTCACTATCGCCACTGCCAGGATGAGGCCCAGCCAGGGGGGCAGGTGGGCCTGCACCGATAACGTATACATCAGCATCCCGCCCAGCATGCTGAAGCCGCCCTGGGCGAAGTTGATCACCCGCGTGGTCGAGTAGATGACCGAGAACCCCATGGCCACCAGGGCATAGATGCTCCCGACCGTGAGTCCGGACAGGATCAACTGCAGCCCGATCGACCCCTTGTCGATGAGGGTAGCCACGACGATCGCGGCCACCACGGCGACCGAGCCCCAGAGCAGCCTGACCTGCCTGCTGTCGTTCGTACTCAACCGTTTCCCCTTCTACCGGAAAAACAGGCCAGGCCCGCAAAGACCTAGCCTGTTTCAGTTTTGCCTGTTACGGTTCTTGCAGGGTTACTTTATCTGCACCCACGCCCCGTTCTGGATCTGGATCATGATCAGGTCGGAGACGGTGAGCCCGTCGTGGTTGGTCGCCGAGTAGTTGTAGATGCCGTCGATGCCGACAAGGCCCTTGGTGGCCTGGACGGTGCTCTGGATCATCGTCTTGTCAGTCCCGGCCGTCTTCATCGCCGTGGTGAGTATGGTTCCCGCGTCCCAGCCGTGCGCCGCGAACGTATCCGCGTCCTTGCCGTACTTGGCCTTGTAGTCGGCGGTGAACTTGTCGACCGCGTTCCTCCACTCGGTACCCGTAGGGATCGAGGCAGGGATGAGCATGAGGCCGCCGGGGAACGAGACGCCGTTGGCGGCGGTGCCCGCCAGCGTGATGAACGTCTTGTTGGCTATGCCGTTGCTGCCGATGAACGGGATCTTCATGGCGAGCTGCTGCATGTTCTTGGCGATCGATGCCGGTCCCGGGTTGGTGCCCCACACGACGAGCGCCTGCGCCGGCGTCTGCTGGATCTTGGTGAGCTGTGCCGTCATGTCCGTGTCGGTGGACCCGTAACTCTCGTTCGCCACCACCTGGATTCCCGCTGTCGGGGCCTTGGCCGCGAGCTCGGTCGCGCCACCGGTGCCGTATGCGTTGGCGTCGTGCAGGATAGCAATCTGCTTGACCTTGAGGTTGGTCTTGAGGTACGCGAGCACTTTGTCGATCGCCATGGAATCGGTGGGAGGCGTGCGGAAGATGTACTTCTTGACCGGCTTGGTGATCGCCGTGCCGGCCGCGCAGCAGACCAGGGTGACCTTCGCGGCCTCGGCCACCGGCACCATCGCCAGCGTCGCTCCCGTCGAGCTC
This sequence comes from Candidatus Anoxymicrobiaceae bacterium, assembly GCA_036845225.1. Lineage (GTDB taxonomy): Bacteria > Actinomycetota > Geothermincolia > Fen-727 > Anoxymicrobiaceae > FEN-680. The sequence continues at coordinate 5,572 of DAIUEJ010000023.1, forward strand.
GAGCCGATCATCGCGGAGACGCCTTCCTGGTTGATGAGCTTGGTTATGGCAGCCGCCGCGTTGGCGGGGTTGCTCTGGTCGTCCTCGATGATGAACTGGACCTTGTGGCCGTTGACGCCCTCACCGGCGTTCAACTGTTCCTCGAGCATGAGGAGCGAGTTCTGCTCCGGCTGACCCAGCGGGGCCGCCGGCCCTGACAGCGACAGCACCGCCCCTATCTTGTAGACGCTGGCCGACGGGTTCACCGTCTTCTTGCCGCATCCCGTCGCACTCAGTGAGACTGCGACGATGGTGCACAACAGCAGCACCGGGAGCTTCCACGGTAGAGACCTGCTTCCCATAAGATTCTCCTCCTCGATCCCGAGACTTGAGCTACCCCCTGAGTAATAAAAGAAGATTTAACCACAATAGTTGAATGTTGTCCACAAATGCAACACCCCGGCGGCGGCCGTGTCTCTCCTGTTTGCCGCCCGCGGCGAACCTACGGCGCGGCCTCCTGCCACTGGCCGTTGACGATCTTCACCATCACCAGGGCATCGACCTTGAGGCCCGCGTGGTCGCTCGCCGAGTAGGTGAAGACGCCGTCCACGCCCGCGTAGTCTTTCAGCGCCTGGACCTGGCTCTGGATCTTCGCGCTGTCCTCGCCCACGGCCTTGATGGCGTTGACCACCATGTTTGAAGAGTCCCAGCCGTGCGCGGCGAACGTGTCAATGCTCATCTTGTAAGCCTGCTGGTACGCCGTGCTGAAGCCGTTGACGGAATCCGCCCACTTGCTCCCGGCCGGTATGGTCGCAGGGAGGATGAGTCGGCTGGCCGCGAAGACGACCCCGTTGGCCGCCGAGCCCGCAAGCTCGATGAAATTCTTGTTCGCGATGCCCGAGGACCCCACGAACGGGATCGTGATGCCCAGTTGTTGCATGTTCCTGGCAATGGACGCAGGCCCGGGGTTGGTGCCCCACACCAGCAGCGCCTGGGCGTCGGTCTGCGCGATCTTGGTGAGCTGGGCGGTCATGTCGGTGTCCGCCGAGCCGTAGGTCTCGCTGGCGACGATATTGATGCCGTACCTGGGGGCCTGCACCTTCACCTGGTCGGCCCCGCCCGTTCCGTAGGCGTTGGAGTCGTGCAGGATCGCGATGTCCCTGACCTTCAGATCGTTCTTGAAGTACATCAATACGCGCTGGACGACGAGCGCGTCACTCGGCGCCACGCTGAAGACCCATTTTCGCGGCGGATGCGTGACCTGGGTGCCGGCCGCCATGGCGATGACCGGGATCATCTGCTTCTCGGCGGTGGGGATTATCGCGAGGGTGGAACCGGTTGAGCTGCAACCGAGGATTGCGCACACCTTCTCCTGCTCGATCAGCTTGGAGGCCGCAATGTTGGCCTTCGAAGGGTCGCTCTCGTCGTCCAGCACCAGGAACTCTACTGGCGTTCCGTTGATGCCACCCTGCTTTTTCAACTGTTGCGACAGGAGGTTTATTGAGCGCTGCTCTGATTGGCCCAGCGGGGCCGAAGGGCCGGACAGCGAGAGTATGACACCGATCTTGAACTTGTCCTGCTTTGCCGTGCTGCCGCAACCCGCGACCAGCGCACCGGCCACGACGAGCGCGATCGCCATGACGGTCACGAGAGATTTGCTCCTCGACATGTCGGGATTCCTCCTTGAACGATCCCACGGGGCTGATGCGCTAGAGAGCGGACAGACCTCCTGCCAAATCTAACACTATAATCGATTCAAGTGCAAAACACGCCAGGCGGCTTCAGGGTTCAGGCACCTGCCGCACCTCGATGCCGCGCGACGCCAGGTACTTTTTTGCCTCGGATATGGTGTGCTCCTCGTAGTGGAATATGCTGGCGGCCAGCACCGCATCGCACCCCGTCTGCTCGATGGCCTCGGCGAGGTGCTCCAGGTTGCCCGCGCCGCCGCTGGCGATGACGGGTATCGACACCGCGTCGCAGACCGCTCTCGTCATAGGGATGTCGTAGCCGAGCTTGGTGCCGTCCCGGTCCATGCTGGTCAGCATTATCTCCCCCGCCCCGAGGGCCTCGACCTTTCGGGCCCACTCCAGGACATCGATCCCTGCCGGAGTCCTGCCTCCGTGGGTGAACACTTCCCAGGTCCCGTCGCCCCTGCCCCTGCCGTCGATGGCCACCACCACGCACTGGGTCCCGAACCTCTCCGCCGCCCTGGTGATGAGCGCGGGGTCCTCGACCGCCGCGGTGTTTATGGAGACCTTGTCAGCCCCGGCCTTGAGGATGTTCCTTATGTCCTCGAGCGAGCCTATTCCTCCACCGATGGTATAAGGGATAAACACCTCGTCTCCCGCGCGGCCGGCCAGTTCCACCTTGGTGTCCCGCTGCTCGTGAGAGGCCGTGATGTCCAGGAACACCAGCTCGTCAGCGCCCTCGCGGTCATAGAACGCGGCCAACTCTACGGGATCGCCCGCGTCCCGCAGGTCCACGAAGTGGACTCCCTTGACTACCCGTCCGCCCTTGACGTCGAGGCACGGGATTATCCTCTTTGCCAGCATTCAATCGCCCCCCTGCTCCAGGGCGGCAATCGCCTCCGAGAGGCTGAATCTCCCTCTGTAGAGAGCCATGCCCACTATCACTCCCTCCACCCCGAGCCCCTCAAGACTTGAGATCCTCAGGATGTCATCTATCGCGCCGACGCCCCCGGAGGCCACCACCGGTATCGACGAAGCCTCAGCTACCGCCTCCAGGCCGGCGATGTTGGGGCCTTCCAGGGTCCCGTCTTTCATCGTATCCGTATAGATTATGCGCCTGACCCCCGCGCCGATGAGCCTCTCGACCGCCGCCACCGGCTCCTCGTCTGAGAGGCCGGTCCATCCTCCCAGGGCGACCCTGCCTTCCTTTACGTCGACTCCCACTGCCAATCGCTCGCCGAGGGCTTCAGCGAGACACTTCAGCCACTCGGGGTCCTGGAAGGCGGCAGTCCCTACGACCACCCGTGCGACCCCCGCTTCGAGGTAATCGGTCGCGGTCGCGGTGGTCCTGATGCCCCCTCCCACCTCAATGGGGATGTCGAGCGCCGACGCGATCTTCCTCACCGCGAGGCCGTTGACCGGCTGTCCGTCGAAGGCCCCGTCCAGGTCGACGACGTGGATGAGGCGCGCACCCTGTTCCTGCCAGCGCAGCGCGGCGTTCACAGGGTCTTCGTCGAAGACGGTCTCCTCATCGGCCAGCCCGCGCAAGAGGCGGACGCACTTGCCTCCGCGGATGTCGACGGCGGGGATTATCAGAAAGCCGCTGCCGGAAGAGCTCATGCCGCCCCTCCGACCATGCGCCCGAAGTTTGCAAGGATCTCGAGGCCCAGTCGGCTCGACTTCTCGGGGTGGAACTGGAGGCCCCAGACGTTCTCCCTGCCGAAGGCGCATGCGAACTCGAGGCCGTAGTCGGTCGTGCCGATGGTCCACGAGCCGTCGGACGGGGCGCAGTAGAATGAGTGCACGAAATAGAACCTGTCCGCCTGCCCGAGCCCCTCAAATAGCTGGTTCTCGCGCGTGACGTTCAGGATATTCCATCCCATGTGCGGGACCTTCACTGTGTCAGGGAGGCGCAGACAACCGCCGGGGACTATCCCCAGGCCCTCGTTGCGCCCGTGCTCCTCGCTGTACTCCAGGAGGAGCTGCATGCCCAGGCAGATCCCGAGCAGGTGCCTGCCGGTGGCTATGTACTCGCGTATCGCTTCGTCCATGCCCAGGCGCTTCAGGTTCTCCATGGCGTCGCCGAAAGCCCCGACCCCGGGGAGCACGAGCCCGTCGAACGAGTCGAAGCTCTCCGCTTCGGCGCAGATGGAGGCGTCCACTCCGACCTTCTGGAGCCCTTTCTCGACGCTGCGCAGGTTGCCCATCTCGTAGTCTACGATGCCGACCCTCGTCATCAGAGCTTGCCTTTCGTGCTCGGGACATCCTTCACCCGCGGGTCGATGGCCACGGCCGCTTTCAGTGCGCGGCCGAACGCCTTGAACACCGCCTCCAGCCCGTGGTGGACGCTCTCGCCGCTGCGCAGCTCTATGTGGACGGTCATCGCCGCCTGGTTCACGAGAGCCTGGAAGAAATCGCGGGCGAGGCTCGGCTCGAAGTTGCCGAGCGGCTCGGGCTCCAGCTCTACCTTGTAGGAGAGGAAAGGCCTGCCGCTTATGTCGATGGCGACCTCGGCAAGGCATTCATCCATCGGCACCAGGCTCGAGGAGAACCTTGTGAGCCCCACCTTGCCGCCCAGCGCGCCCGTCAGCGCCTCCCCGATGGCGAGCCCGGTGTCCTCTACCGTGTGGTGGCTGTCGACCTCGAGGTCGCCCTTTGCCTCAAGCTTAAGGTCTATGAGAGCGTGCCTGAACATCAACTCGAGCATGTGGTCGAAGAAGGGCATGCCTGTCGATACCGAAGTCGCCCCGCTCCCGTCCAACCCCAGCGAGACGTATATCGAGGTCTCCCTGGTGGTCCGCTCGCATTCTCCTTGCCTGGACAACTCACACCTCCAGATCCGCGGCCGGACCCTTGTCCCTGGTCTCGACCGAGCGTGCGTGGTACGTGAGGCCCTCGAGCGCCGCAAGCCCGCTCGCGTACCGAGCGTCGGCGGCCAGGCCCTCCTTTGTATACGAAATTACGTTCATGGTCCGCATGAAGTCACGCACGCTCAAGCCCGACAGCCTGGCGGCGGAGCCTCCGGTCGGCAGGACGTGGCTGGGCCCCGCGACGTAATCACCGAGCGCTACCGCGGACCACTGACCGAGGAAGACACAGCCGGCTTTCTTTATCGATGGGAGCAGCGATGCCGCTTCATCTACCGCCAGCTCGAGGTGCTCGGGGGCCACCGCGTTTATCAGCTCAAGGCTCAGCGCCCTGTCTTCAGAGAGGACGAGGTCCACCGTGCCCTCCGGCGCCAGGGGCTCCCCGCCGAGTACGAGACGCACTGCTTCGAGCGTCTCCGCCTGCTCGCTGACGAGCACCGCCAGGGCCAGCGGGTCGTGCTCCAACTGGGCAAGCAGGTCCATGGCCGCGAACGCGGGCGGCGTTGATGCGTCGGCGTAGATGACGACCTCGCTCGGTCCGGCGTCCAGGTCGACTCTCACCCGGTCGCTGACGAGCCTCTTCGCGGTCGACACGTATATGTTGCCGGGCCCGGCGATCATCTCGCAGGCAGGGACGGTCTCAGTCCCGAAGGCCATCGCCGCTATCGCCTGGGCTCCGCCTGCGGTGAATACCCGGCAGTCACCCAGCATCGCCGTCGCCGCCAGGGTCGCCGGGTTCACTTTGCCTGGCGGGACGCACAGCACGAGCTCGCTGACGCCCGCTGCCCTCGCCGGTATGCCGGTCATCAGGACCGTCGAAGGATACGGGTACCTGCCGCCGGGGACGTATATCCCCACGGTGTCCATGGGCCGGCTTACCGTTCCGGTGGTGATCCCAGGCGCGGGACTGGTCTGGAAGTCGGCCGGGAGCCCTATTTCCGCGAACGCCTTGATGCGCGCGGCGGCCTTCTCGAGAGCCTCTCGCACCGGCGCGTCCAGCAAGCGCAACGCCTCGTCCCGTGCCTGAGGGCCGACCTCGAGCGAGCCGGGCGCGACTCTCACCCCGTCAAGCCGCTCGGTCAGCTCGGCGAGCGCGCCGTCACCACCGCTCTCGACCTGCCCGATTATCTCCAGCACCGCTTCTGCCACGTCGGCAGCGGGGACCCTGGCGGCCCTCAGGGCGGCCCGGAGAGGTTCTACGTCCTCTTTACTGCTTATCTCATGAGTGGTGATCATCATTGGAGGCTCCAATAGGCTATTATCGAAGTATAACTTAACGGCACCGCCGCGGCACCGAAAGGCGCTTCAGATGATCGAGGAAGGAACCGACTGCCACCACTGCGGAGAGAACCCCGCCTGCGTGATCTGCCTGGGGTGCGGCATACCCGTGTGCGACCAGTGTGTCAAGCTTGAGGACTACGGCTTCGGGTGTGACGGATGCAAGGTGGTGGCTTTCTGCCCGGACTGCTACCTGGACCCGGAGATCAACACGGTCGCGCACTTCGACGTCTAGCGGGCTGCGCTCAGACCCGCGGATACTGCAGGGTCACCGACGCCTCTCCCAGGAGCGACTTCAGCCTGACCGTGAGGTCGCCCGCGGTATCGACCGAGTAGAGCTCCCCCAACTGCACGCAGTGCGCCTCCTCGCCGTTCTCGCACAGCTTGAGCTGCACCGGCACGTCCCCCGCATGCTCCACCAGTATCTCTTTGATGCGCGACACCATCTCCCCGGTGAAGCGCCCCGCGTCGAGCGTGAGCACCAGGCGATCGGGCTTCATCGAGCCCCTGGGCAGCGGCCGGACCTCGTCCGCCAGGAACTTGCGCGCGTTGTCCCGCAGGTCGAGCCGCCCCTTGACGATGATTATCGCGTCGTCGGCGAGGAGCTCGGCCAGCTTCTCGTACTTGTTGCTGAAGACCAGCGTCTCGACCGTGCCGGAAAAGTCCTCGAGCGCGAAGGCCGCCCACGGCTTTCCCGCCTTGTTGTACTTCTTCTCGAGGCGCGCGATCATGCCGACCAGGGTGACCTGCGCTTTGTCCATCTCGGGCGAGATCTGGGCGATCTCCATGTCGGAGTAAGACTCGATGAGCTCGCGCCAGTCCGAGAGCGGGTGGTCGCTCACGTAAACACCTAGCATCTCTTTCTCGAAGGAGAGGATCTGCCTCTTGTCCAGCTCGACGACCTCGACGTGCGCGATCTCGTCTATGCCCCCGTCTTCTTCCCCGTTGCCGCCGAAGAGCGTCCCCTGCCCTTCCTCGCGTTCTTTCTTTCTCCTCTGCGCTCCCGACACGACGTACTCGGACGTCGACAGCAGCCTGCTGCGGCCCGCCTCGATAGAGTCGAACGCGCCCGCCTTGATGAGGCTCTCCAGCGTCTTCTTGTTGAGCACGGAGGAAGGGACCCGGTCGCAGAAGTCGACGAAGCTCTTGAACGGCCCTCCTTCCTCCCGGCATGCGACTATCTGCTCGACCACGGCCGAGCCGACGTTCCTGACCGCCGAGAGCCCGAAGAGGACGTGGTCGTCCTCGGGGGTGAAGTTCCCATAGGAGACGTTGATGTCCGGCGGCTTGACCGCGAGGCCCACGTGGGCGCACTCGTTGATGTACTCGACCAGCCGCTCCTGGTTATCCATGTAGATGGTCATGAGCGCGGCCATGTACTCGGACGGGTAGTGCGCCTTCAGGTAAGCGGTCTGGTAGCTGACCAGCGCGTAAGCTGTGCTGTGCGACTTGTTGAACCCGTATCCGCCGAAAGTCTCTATGAGGTCGAAGACGCGCGTAGCGGACGCCTCGTCGATGCCGTTGGCCATGGAGCCCGCGATGAACTTCTCCCGGTGGCGGAACATGATATCCGCCTTCTTCTTCCCTATCGCCTTGCGGAGCTCGTCGGCCTCCAGGCCGGTGTAGCCCGCCATGGTCCTCGCCGCCTGCATCGCCTGCTCCTGGTAGACGATCACCCCGTAAGTCTCCCTCAGTATCCCTTCCAGGCTCGGGTGCGGGTAGGTGACCTGCTGCCGCCCGTGCTTCTGGTCCACGAAGGTCTTGTGCATGTTCTGCTTGAGTGGGCCGGGGCGGAAGAGCGCGATGAGGGCGATGATGTCTTCGAACTTGCTGGGCACCATGTCGCGCATCAGGCCCCTCATCCCCGGGCTCGCCAGCTGGAAAGTCCCCACCGTGCGCGCGTTCTGTATCAGCTTGAAGGTATCGCGGTCGTCCATGGGGAGGTCGTCTATATCGAGCTCCACGCCGTGCCGCCGCCGGATGAGGTCGACCGCGAGCTCGAGCAGGCTCTGTGTCTTTAGGCCGAGTATGTCGACCTTCAGGAGCCCGAGTGCCTCAACGTCGTACATGTCGTACTGGGTCGTGACCACGTTGGAACTCTCCCCTGTCTTCTGCTGTATCGACAGCGGAGAGTACTTGTCGATGGAATCGGCGGCGATGACCACCCCCGCGGCGTGCACGGACGCATGCCTCACCATGCCCTCGAGGCTCTTTGCAGTGTCGATGACCTCACGCACCTCGGGATCCGTGTCGTATGCGTCGCGCAGGTCCTGGCTCTGCGAGAGCGCGAGGTCTATGGTCATGTTGGGGTCGTCGGGGATCATCTTGGTAATCGTGTCCATCCGGCCGTAGAGGACTTCCTTCACCCTGCCGACGTCTTTTACCGCGGCCTTCGCCTTCAGCCTCGAGAAGGTTACGATCGGCGAGACCCGGTCGCGGCCGTACTTCTCGGAGACGTAATCGATCACCTCTGACCTGCGGGTGTGGCTGAAGTCGATGTCGATGTCCGGGAGGGCGAGCCGCTCGGCGTTGAGGAAACGCTCGAACAGCAGGCCGTACTTGAGCGGGTCGATCGTGGTGATGCCGAGCGCGTAAGCCACCAGGCTGCCGGCGCCGGAGCCCCTGCCCGGCCCGACCTTGATCCCCTGGTCCTTGGCGTACTTCACGAAGTCCCAGACGATCAGGAAGTAGCCAGCGAACCCAAGTGACTCGATCACGTCTAGCTCAGTGCGAAGCCGCTCAAGGACCTCAGGGGAAGGGTCCTCGCCGTAGTGCCGGCCCACTCCCTCGCGGGCGAGGTGTTCGAGGTATGAGTTGAGGTCGTAACCCTCGGGGACCTCGTAGCTCGGCAGGTACACCTTGCCGAGATCGATCTCCACGTCACAGCGGTGGGCGATGTCCACCGTGTTGGCCAGTGCCTCCGGGAAATCGGGGAAGATGGCGGCCATCTCCTCCGGCGACTTCAGGTAGAACTCCTCCGTGGAGAACTTGAGGCGCACCGGCTCGGAGAGCAGCTTGCCGGTCTGTATACACAGCAGGTGGTCGTGCGGCTTGGCGTCCTCGCGGCGTACATAGTGCACGTCATTGGTGGCGACCAGCCCGATCCCCTTGGCGCGCGCGATCTCCACTATCATCGGGTTGACCTGCGACTGCTCGGGTATGCCATGGTCCATGAGCTCCAGATAGAAGCCGTCTTCTCCGAAGAGCGAGACGTATCGCTCTATGGCGAGCGCCGCGGCCTCGGTGTCCTCACGGAGAAGGCACTGCTGCACCTCGCCCTTGAGGCATGCCGAGAGCGCGATCAGCCCTTCACAGTTCTCCCGAAGGACCTCCAGGTCCACGCGGGGCTTGTAGTAGAACCCCTCAGTGAAGCCCCTGGTCACGATGCGCATCAGGTTCTGGTAACCCGTGTTGTCGCGGGCCAGGAGGACCAGGTGGAACGGCTGCTCCTCCAGTCCGCCGTCCCGTCCAAGCCTGCCGCGCGGCGCGACGTACACCTCTGACCCGATCACGGGCCGGATGCCGGCCTCCCTGGCCTTCTGGTAGAACGAGAGGGCCCCGTACATGACACCGTGGTCCGTGATGGCGAGAGAATCCATCCCCATGGCTTTAGCGGCGCCCAGTGCGTCGTCGATGCGGCATGCCCCGTCGAGGATGGAGTACTCCGTATGAACGTGAAGGTGCGCAAATTCAGGGGGCAAACTGCTCTCCTCGGCTAGGGACCGCTATATAGTTCTTCTGGCGCCGTGTGTGACCTTCATTGGGCAGAATTTATTCTGACCACACGGCGCATTGGCGCCTCAAATCATACATCGGCGGTGCGTCTCGAAGAGATGCACCACCGATGAGCCACATCTGACCACACGGCGCGTTAGCGCCTCAAAGCCCACAGAGAGGTTGCGTTTCGAAGAAATGCAACACCGCTGCGTTACTTGTGGTTCCCCCGCGCTATAATCAGCATAGCAGTTGTCACCGACTATCCGGAGCAGCCACATGCGATTGAGTTACAGCGCGATAAATACCTATTTGAACTGTCCGCTACAGTACAGGTTCCAGTACGTGGAGGGCCGCCCGGGGCTCCCCAGCCCCTCCTTGAGCTTCGGCAGCAGCCTGCACTCGGCGCTCGAGTGGCTCTACTCGGTCCCGACCCCGGACCCCCGACCGCTTACAGACCTCCTCGACTGCCTGGAGTCCTGCTGGGTCAGCGAGGGGTACGCGAGCCCCGAGGAAGAGGCGCGCTACTTCTACCAGGGAAGATCCACCCTCGAGATCTTCTACCGCAACAATATCGCCAACAACCCCGCCGGGTTTCAAGTCCCGGCCGCCCTCGAGCACAAGTTTGTGATCGACCTCGGCTTCTGCGACCTCTCCGGGGTCATCGACAGGCTCGACCGCGACCCGGACGGAGGCTTCGAGATAATCGATTATAAGACCAACCGGCGCCTGCCCCCCGCCCGGAGGCTCCGCGAAGACCTGCAGCTCCCCATCTACCAGATCGCCGCCCAGCGGATATGGGAGGTCCCTGTCAACCGGGTGACGTTCCACTACCTGATGATGGACCACAAGGCCAGCTTCGTGATAACCCCCGAGCGCGAACGCGAGGCGCTCGCTGCGGTCGAGCGCGTTGCCGGCCTCGTCGCCGCCGAAGATTTCACGCCCTGCAGGAACAACCTGTGCCCCTGGTGCGACTACCAGGCCGACTGCCCGCTGTGCGCGGGCCGCCCCGTGGAGCGCCGCAGGCCCGAGCCTCCGCCGCTTGACATCGGCCAGGCGGTCGACGAGCTCATCGCGACGCAGGACCGTATGTCCTCCGGCCTTGCGCGCATCGAAGGTCTCAAGGACTTCGTGGCCAGGTACCTCACCGAGCGGCGCATCGACCGGGTCGGCGGCAGTCGCGGGTCAGCGTACCTGGGCGAGAGCGGGGGCCTCGAGTGGTGCGAAGAGGAAGCAACCCTGTTCTGAGGCCCCGGCCATGGTCTCCTTGCCCGCCCCGGTCCAAAAGGCTACCATTATCCTTCCCGGGAGACTCTTTCCGTGACAACAAGGAAGGCGAGAACCGATGATCATCGTTATGGGCGCTGGCGCGACCGAGCAAGAGGTGGAGAACGTCATCGACAAGGTCCACTCCTTCGGCCTGCGCACGCACCCGATCTACGGCGTGCAGAAGACGGTCATCGGGATCGTGGGCGACGACAAGACCCGCGTCGTGGAGAACATGCAGGGGATGCCGGGCATCGAGGACATCATCCCCATCCTCCAGCCTTACAAGTTCGCCGGCCGTGAGGCGCACCCGGACAATACCGTCATCGAGGTCGGGGGTGTCGAGATCGGCTCCAAGGCGATCGCGGTCATCGCCGGTCCCTGCGCGGTCGAGAGCGAGGAGCAGCTGCTGGCCATCGCGCGGGGGGTCAGGGACTCCGGCGCACAGATACTCAGGGGCGGGGCCTTCAAGCCCCGGACCTCGCCTTACTCTTTCCAGGGCCTCGGCGAGGACGGCCTCAAGTTCCTGGCAGAGGCGCGGGAGGAGACGGGCCTGCCGGTCATCACTGAAGTGACCGACCCCAGGAACGTGGAGATGGTGTGCCAGTACGCGGACATAGTCCAGGTCGGGGCACGCAACATGCAGAACTTCGCGCTCCTCACCGAAGTGGGAAAGAGCGGCCATCCGGTGATGCTCAAGCGGGGGCCGAGCTCCACGGTGAAAGACCTGCTGCTCGCGGCGGAGTACGTCATCATCGAGGGCAACCGCGACATCATCCTCTGCGAGCGCGGCATCAGCACTTTCGAGACCTATACCCGCAACACGCTGGACCTCTCGGCGGTGCCTGTGATCAAGCACCTCTCACACCTGCCGGTCATAGTCGACCCCGCGCACGCGACGGGCCGGAACCACCTGGTGGAGCCCATGGCGCTCGCGGCGATCGCGGCCGGGGCTGATGGCATCATGGTCGAGGTCCACAACAACCCGGACGCCGCCCTCTGCGACGGCCCCCAGTCTCTCACACTGTCTCAGTTCGACTCGATGATGGAGAAGCTGCGCTCGATCGCGCGGATCGTCGACAGGTCCCTCTAGCAGCGACGCCTCAGCGCCGCTTCCTCAGCCCTTCCAGCACGCCTTCAAGATCCGCGGGGAGCTCGGAGTCGAACACCATCCTCTCGCCTGTCACGGGGTGGTCAAAGCTCAGGCGGCGGGCGTGCAGGAACTGTCTGTCGAGCCCGAGTTGTCGTGCCGACCTGCCGCGCGAGTACTCGGGGTCGCCTGCCACCGGGTGCCCGATGTGCGAGAAATGGACTCTTATCTGGTGGGTGCGGCCGGTCTCGAGCGCGACCTCAACCAGGGTGAAGTCGCTGTCGAACCTCTCCAGGACCTCAAACGTCGACACGGCGCGCCTGCCGGCGTACTGGTCCACAGCCATCCTCTTCCTGTTTCCCCTGCTGCGTCCCATGGGCGCGTCGATTGTGCCCGTCTGGGCGGGTATCGAGCCGACCACAAGCGCGAGATAGACGCGCTCCACCTGGCGGGCCTGCATCTTCTCGACCATCGCGCTGTATGCCTGTTCGTTCCGCGCCACGGCCACCAGGCCCGAGGTCCCGCGGTCCAGCCTGTGGAACACCCCCGGCCTGCCCCTGCCCCCTACGCCGACAAGTTCGGGGTAGCGTGCCAGCAACGCGTTCAACAGCGTTCCGGACGGGTGCCCGGGGCCAGGGTACATGACCATGTCGGCGGGCTTGTCGATGACGATGATGTGTTCGTCCTCGTATACGATGAGAAGGGGTATCTCCTGGGGGACTATGTCCTCGGGCTCGGGCGGGGGCACCTCCCAAGAGACCGATTCGCCGGAGGACAGCGCGTGGTTCTTGCGCCCGGGCTCGCCGCCGACCAGGACGTGGCCGTCAGAGATCAGCTTCTGGGCGCGGCTGCGGGATATGCCGGCGTGTTCGGTGATGAAGATGTCGAGCCTCTCGCCTTCGTCCGCGTGGCCCGCCGTCGCGGACCCACGCGCGCCCGTCAAAGCGTATCGCTCCCGGTCGCCGGCAGGAGCCGGTACCTGAAGAGAAGCACGCCGGCCGCCGCCACGAACAGCGCCAGGCTCATCAACTGGAAGCCGAGCCCCGCGTTGGCGATGGTGTGCTCGCGGAGGAACTCCATCGAGAACCTGATGACCCCGTAGCCGAGGGCGAACAGCCAGAAGGCGGTGCCGGCACGAGCGAAACTGTCTTTCTTCCACCAGATGAAGGCGAACAGGGCGAGGTCAAGGAGCAGCTCATAGATCTGGGTCGGTTGCCTGGCGCCCACGATGCCGCTCGCTACGGGATAAGTTATCCCCCACGGCAGCCCGGTAGGCTTGCCGTAGCAGCAGCCGTTGAGAAGGCACCCGACCCTGCCGAAGGCGAGCGCCAGCGGCAGGCACAGCCCAGCGAGGTCCATGGTGGTCCAGAACTTGACCTTCTTCCAGCGCCCGACCACAAGGGTGAGGCCGAGGCCGAAGACGAGGCCCCCGTAGAACACGAGCCCGGACATGTTGACGGAGAACACCTTGTCCAGGTGCCCCGAGAACTCCGACCAGTGGCCGAAGACGTAGAAGAGCCTGGCGCCGATGATGCCGCCAACCACTGCCGCGAGCACGAAGTCGAGGATGATGTCGGGATTTTTGTACTGCTGCGAGAACCTGTACCGCGCCAGCAGCGTCGCGGCGATGAAACCTATTGCCAGGAAGACCCCATACGAATAGACGGTCAGCCCACCTATCTGAAAAAGCACGCGATGCATGCCTCAGGCACCTCCGTGATCAGGTCCGGCGCCCGCGTCTTCACGCCAGATTTCGAGTGCGGTTACTACTACTATGATTATAACACCCGCTACTATTGCCACATCCGCGACGTTGAACACGGGCCACCAGCCCAGGTCGAAAAAGTCTACAACCTTATGACGAAATATCCTGTCTATAAGGTTTCCGAGCGCCCCCCCGATCAGCAGCCCGAGCCCTACGAAAGTCCAAAGGCTCCTCTTTCCGCGGAACGCGAAGAACCAGGCGAAAGCCAGTCCGGTGATAACGATCGCCGCGAGGAAGACCAACTGCCCGCTCCCCCGGAGTATGCCGAACGCAGCGCCCGTGTTCGTGGAGGGAGTGATGCTCAGCACGTGAGGGATCAGGGTAGTGGAGGTGCCCGGCTCCATGAAAGCCACCACCAGCGCCTTGGAGACCTGGTCGAGCAGGATGGCGAGCGCGGCGGCCAGCACGAACACCAGCGTGTTCCTCGTGACGGGTTTCATGCGTGATCCAGGCAAATCTACCGCCCGAGCGCCTCGAGGGCCGAGACGCATCTGTCGCATATCTCCGGGGTCTCCGGGAACGTCCCGACCGCGGGACTGTAATTCCAGCACCTCATACACTTGCCGCCCGGCGCCCGCTCGACCGTCACCTCGAAGTCGCCTTCGAGCGCGCGCTCGCCCTCGAAATCCGACAGGTCGACGACCTGGACGGCGGATACGATGAGCAATGCGGGGAGCTGCGCTTCGACGTCCCGCAGCACTCCGAGCGTCTCTCCAGACGCGTACACCGCAACCTTCGCCTCGAGGCTCGTGCCGACGGTCCCGGCCTGACGGGCATCCTCGATGTTCCGGTATGCCTCGTCGCGGACCGCAAGGAGACGCTCCCACTTGTGCTCAAGGGCTTCGTCTACCAGGGATTCGTCGCACTCGGGCCACCCCACCATGTGAATGCTCTCGGCCGGCCTCGCCCCCTCGGGCAACGCCAGCATCGCTTCCTCCGCGGTGTGCGCCAGGACCGGGGCGAGCATCGCGGTAAGCTTCGCGTTTATCTCGAAGAGTGCCGTCTGGGCGGAACGTCTCCCGCGCGAGTCGGCCGGGTACGTGTAGAGCCTGTCTTTCAGGATGTCAAGGTAGAGAGAGCTCAAGTCCACCGTGCAGAACAGCTGCAGCGCCTGTATCGCCTGGTGGATCAGCCAGCGGTCCATCAGCGAGGTCACCCTGGCGACCAGCCCCTGCAGCCTCGACAGCATCCACCGGTCGAGCTCCTCCATGTCGTCCGGAGCCACAGCATCGACAGCCGGGTTGAAGTCGAAACAGTTCCCGAGCAGGAAGCGCAGGGTATTCCTGAGGCGGCGGTACGACTCGGTCACGCGCGCGAGTATCTCCTCGGAAATCGGCACGTCGCTCGAGTAGTCGGAGGACGCGGTCCAGAGCCGGAGGATGTCGGCGCCGGACTTCGAGTAGACCTCCTGCGGGTCTATCGCGTTCCCGAGCGACTTCGACATCTTCTTTCCGTCCCCGTCCACCGTGAAGCCGTGCGTGAGGACAGTGCCGAACGGGGGCTCGCCAGCGCACGCCATCGACAGCAGGAGGCTTGACTGGAACCATCCGCGGTGCTGGTCGCTGCCCTCCATGTAGAGGTCCGCGGGCCAGCGCAGGTCCTCCCGGTTCCGAAGCACGGCGAAGTGGCTGACGCCCGACTCGAACCAGACGTCTACGATGTCTTCCTCTTTCTCGAACTCCGAGTTGCCGCACTCCGGGCAAGAGGTCCCCGCGGGCAGGAACTCGGAAGGGTCCTTCTCGAACCACGCGTCCGCTCCCTCGGCGGCGACCATGTCGTGTATCGCCTCGAGGGTTTCGGGAGTGATGACCTCTTTGCCGCACTCCACGCAGTAGACGATGGGAAGCGGCACGCCCCAGGCGCGCTGCCTCGAGATGCACCAGTCCGGCCTGTTCTCGACCATCGAGCCGATGCGGTTGATGGTCCAGTCGGGTACCCAGGCGACCTCTTCTATTGCGTCGTGCGCTTCTTCGCGCAGCGTCTGCCCGTCTGCAGGCCCGTCAAGCGCCACAAACCACTGGGGTGTGGCACGGAAAATGACAGGCTCGTGGCAGCGCCAGCAGTGGGGGTACACGTGGGTCAGCCTCCCGGCGGCAAGCAGGAGGCCCGACCTGGTGAGGTCTTCGATTATCTTCGGGTTGGCCTCGGTGACTTCTATCCCGGCAAAAGGACCGGCCTCTTCGGTGAACACCCCGAGGTCGTCTACGGGCATGGGGCTGGGAAGGTCGTACTGGAGGCCCGTCAGGTAGTCCTCCTGGCCATGTCCAGGTGCGGTGTGGACGCAGCCTGTGCCCTGCTCAAGCGTCACGTATGACGCAAGCACGATAACAGAGTCCCAGTCCGCCCACGGGTGGCGGCACTTGAGGCCTTCGACTTCTTCGGCCGTAAAGGGGTCGGACACCGTGTAACCCTCGATACCGACATCGCCCATCACGCGCTCGACAAGCTGCTCGGCCATTATCAGTATCTCTTCGCCCGTATTGACGCCTACGTAAGCCAGCCGCGGGGATAGCGCTATGGCGACGTTGGCCGGCAGGGTCCACGGCGTGGTGGTCCAGATGAGCACGGACACGGGCATCCCCTGCTGGGTCAGAGGCGGGAACTCGTCCTCCAGCGGGAAGCGCACATATATCGAGTATGATTCCTTGTCCTCGTACTCTATTTCAGCCTCCGCGAGCGCCGTGACGCAGGTTGTGCACCAGTGGATGGGCTTGCGGCCGCGATAGATGAGGCCCTTTTCATAGAGCTTCGCGAAGACCTCGATGTTGGTCGCCTCGTATTCCGGCTTCAGGGTGAGGTAAGGGTTATCGAAATCCCCCAGCACGCCGAGCCTCTGGAACTGTTCAGCCTGTCTCTTTACGAACTTGAGCGCGTACTCCCGGCATGCACGCCGTAGCTCCACCTTGCTGATGTCAGCGTCACGCCCGAGGCGCTTGGTGACCTCGTGCTCCGTCGGCAGCCCGTGGCAGTCCCAGCCGGGCACGTACGGAGACCGGTATCCGCGCATGGTCTTGTACTTGATGACTATGTCTTTGAGGATCTTGTTGTAGGCGGTGCCGACGTGGATGTCGCCGTTGGCGTAGGGCGGGCCGTCGTGCAGGATGTAGAGCTCCCGCCCCTCAGCCTGCTCGAGTATCCGCTCGTACAGCTTCATCTCGTCCCAGCGCGCCTGGATCGCCGGCTCGCGCTTGGCCAGGTTGCCCTTCATGGGGAACGCGGTTTTCGGGAGGTTCAGAGTGTCTTTGTAGTCCATATTCCCCACGTATTTACGGCGGCCACTTGGCCGCCGGTTTGCGAACAATGCCCATTAAATGCGTCATTCCAGGCACTCAGGTAAGGTAACACCCAAGAAAGGGAGTGTCAATGAGACCGCTCTGCCAGATGAGCGTGCGGGCTACGTCTTGACGCCCGCCAGGTGGAGCCTGACCAGATTGAGCGCCGCCGTCGTCGCGATGTTCCTGACCATCGGCCTGGGGCCCGGGAGCCGCCTCTCCAGCGAGATGACTGACTCGTGGCCCGCGATAGCGATAGCGACCGTCCCGACGGGCTTCTTTTCGCCACCCGCGCCCGGTCCCGCAACACCGGTGGTGGATACCGCGAGGTCAGTGCAGAATAGTCTCCTGGCGCCGCGCGCCATCGCCTCTGCAACCTCCCTGCTCACGGATCCGTCGGCCAGGAGCTCGCCAGGGACCTCGAGCACCTTCACCTTCTCCTCCGCGCTGTAGGCGACCACGCCTCCGCGAAGGTAGTCTGAGCTGCCCGGGATATTCGCGAGCGCCGCGCTCACCGTCCCGGCGGTCAGTGACTCGGCGGTCGCGATGGTCAGCCCGCGTTCGCGCAGCATCTCGCCCACGACCTCTTCCATCGGCTTGTCGTCCACGGCATAGAACAGCGCGCCGAGCCTGGCCTCTACCTTCTCCTGTTCGGCGTCCAGCAGCGCGACCACATCGTCGCGGCTCGAGCCGGACGCGGTCAGCTTGACCACTATCGGGCCGCGCATCACCAGAAACCCGTACTTCACCGGACCCTTGTCGATGAGGTCGCTCACCAGCGCGGCGACGTCGGACTCCCCCATGCCGAACGTCATCACCCGGCGGGTCACGGAGACTTCCGCGCCGGGAAAACGCCTGGAAAGCTCGCCAATGACGTGAGACGACATCATCGACTCCATCTCACGCGGGACTCCGGGCAGCACCGCCACCAGTGCGGAGCCGATCTCCATCATGAAACCCGGGGCCGTGCCCCCCGCGGTGGGGACCTCATCCGCTCCCTGTGGAAGGTGCGCCTGCTTGAGGTTCTCCTCGGGCATGGGGCGTCCCATAGATTCGAAGAAGGCACGCAGGTTGGCTTCGAGGTGAGGGTGGAACACCAGCGGCTTGCCGGCGGCGAGAGCGACGGATTCAGTGGTGAGGTCGTCGGAGGTGGGCCCCAGCCCACCGGTCACGATGACCGCATCGTGCCCCGCGGCGAGCTCGCGCACCTCCCCTGCGATCTCCTCGACGGTGTCGCCTACCGTCACATGCCGGCTTACCACCATTCCCAGCCCGCGAAGGGACGCCGCTATCGACTGGAGGTTGGTGTCGAGGACTTCGCCGGAGAGGAGTTCGTCACCGATCGTGAGTACGGTGATCCGGGGGGAGCCGCCGTTCATTGCGCGGCAGCCTCCGAGTCGGTGTCGGCCCCCGGGCCGCTCAGGTCCGCCTTTTCCCGCGCGGGCTTGTTGAAGACTTCCCGGCTGGCCCTGATCATGTAGTCGACGCCGGAGTAGGCGGTGATGGCCGCCATCAGGTAGACGCAGACCTGGACGAAGATGCTGGACGCGCTGGCGGGGAAGAAGATGAGTATTGATACCACGATGATCTGGGAGAACATCTTGATCTTGCCTGACCATGATGCGGGAAACGATATCCCTTTCCTCGCGCCGATGATACGGACCCCGGATATCAGGAGCTCCCGGGCCACTACGAGCAGCAGCACCCAGAGCGGCAGCAGCACGATATGATTGCTCCATCCTATGTACCAGAGCGTGACCATGACCGGTATCATCAGGAGCTTGTCGGCCAGAGGGTCGAGGAACTCCCCCAGCTTGGTCACGGCGTCGTTCTTGCGGGCGTAGTAGCCGTCCGCTTTGTCGGTAAGGGCGGCAAGGATGAAGAGGATACCCGCTACGAGCGTGTTGGACATCCCGAACGGGCGCAGGCTGCTGTCGAGGAGAAACACGATTATCAGCGGGGCCAGCGCGACCCGAAGCGCGGTCATCAGGTTGGCCGGGTTGAGCCACTTCCCCGTGACTGCGGCCTGCGCGAGTCCGGTCCCGCTAGATTTCTCCGACAAGGTCAAGCCCCTCGTGTCCAGTGATCCTCGCCCGCGCAAACTCTCCCGGCTGTACCGTGCAACTCCGCGAGCGCTTGAGGTAGATCGAGCCGTCTACTACCGGGGCCTCCCGGTAGGAGCGCCCCACCAGGTCGTAGGGCTCGATCTCACAGATGTCGTCCACGACCACCTCGAGCTCCAGGCCTAACATACTCTCGAGCCGCTCCGCCTCGATACCGTCCTGGACCTCGACGACCATATTATAGCGCGAAAGGGCTTCATCGGTTTCGACCGCTCCGCCCAGTTCGGCTGCCGGTGTCCCCTCCTCCGGCGAAAAGATAAACGCGCCCAGCCAGTCGAACCGCGCGGCCCTCACGAAGTCGAGAAGCACCTCAAAATCGCGCGCGGTCTCGCCCGGGTAACCGACCATGACCGTAGAGCGGAGCGCCGCCCGTGGCACGGCCGTCCTGATGCGCGCCAACAGGTCGAGGTACTCCTCGGCGGACCCCGGCCTTCCCATGGCACGCAGCACGTCGCGGCTGGCGTGCTGGAACGGGATGTCGAAGTAGTCGCAGATGCGCCCGTTGCCGGCGACCTCTTCTATCAGCCGCTCGGACACGCCCTCGGGCTGGAGATAGAGCAGCCGCAGCCAGTGGACGCAGTCCAGCCGGGTGATGTTCGCCGCAAGTTGCGAGAGGCCCGCTTCACCCGGTTGCAGCCCGCACCCGTAAGATGTCAGGTCCTGGGCCAGCAGGACCACTTCCCTCTGCCTGCCCCCGCACAGCCTCTCGATCTCGGCCGTGACCTCTTCGGGGGGCCTGCTCGTGAACGGCCCTCTTATGGAAGGTATCGTGCAGAACCGGCATGCGCGGTCGCAGCCGTCCGCCGCCCTGATGTAGAGCGTCGCTCCTCCGGAAGAGTCCGTCGACCTTTCGAGGGTGCACATCCGGGGAGGGCCTCCGGTGCCCCGATACTTCTCATCGCCCAGCAGAGCGGCAAGAGCGTTCGCCAGCTCCGCCTGCCAGTCGCCACCCAGCGCCGCGTCGATCTCCGGCATCTCTGACATCAGCGCAGCGCCGTAACGCTGCGACATGCACCCGAGGACCATGATGGGCGGCCTCCGCGGCCGCCTCGAGGCCAGCTCGTCCAGCGCGAGGATGGTATCGATTCCCTCGTCGCATGCCTCTCGTATGAAACCGCAGGTCATCACCGCGATGAGGTCCGCCGATTCGACGGCGCCCGTCTCGGCCATGCCGCGCGCTGACAGCGCGCTGCGGAGAAGGTCGGCTTCGACCTCGTTCCTGAAGCATCCGAGGGTGATGAGGAGATAGCGCCGGCCGTCGGTGGAATTATCGGAAACGTTATCGTCCGGTGGGATCTCGGCCATGCTCTACCGGTAGTTCGCGAACTGGAGCGGCAGCCCGAAGTCGTGTTCCTTGACCGCCTTGATGACCGCCTGGAGCGAGTCCTTGCTCTTGCTGGACACGCGCACCTGGTCCTTCTGCACGGTCACGTTGACCTTCTTGTCGACGCCCTTTATGAACTTGGTGATCTCGCGTGCCTTGTCGGCGTCGATTCCCTGCAGCACCTTGGCCTCGCGCTTGACCGTACCCTTCGGGCCGGGCTGCACCGGGCCCCAGGCAACGGCCTCCAGTGGCACCTCCCGCCTGGTGAGCCGGGTCTCGATGACGTCGATCATCGCGCTGAGGTGGAACTCGTCCGAGGAGTTTACGGTGACCGTCTCGTGCGTACTCTCGATGCGCGAGCCGGAGCCCTTGAAGTCGAACCTGTTGTCTATCTCCTTGCGCGCCTGGTTGAGCGCGTTGTCCAGCTCGGGGAGCTCAACCTTGCTGACGATGTCGAAGGAGCTGTCGGTTGCGGCCATGTCAATCCTCGTGAAGCTTGAAGTCGTCCACCAGCCTCTTCATCTCGATCGAGAGTCGTGCGAGCTCCTGTATCGATGCGCGCATCTCCTCCATGGAGGCGGTCTGCTGGTTGGCGGCCGCCGACGCCTCCTGGGTGCCGGCAGCGGCCTGCTCGGCAATGGCGGCGATGTCGTGGGACGCCTTGACCACCCGCTCGGAGCCATCTCGCTGCGCCTCCGTCGCCTGGTAGACGGATTCGGCGCCTCCTGCGATGTCCTCCACTATCTGGGCGACGTTGGTCAACGCGTCGAGGGTGGACTGGATGACCCCGATAGAGCTTGAGATTATCTCTTTGCTGCTGTCGACGGCTTTGAGCGCCTTCGAGGTCTCGGACTCCGTGTCCCTGATCATCTTCGATATCTGGTCGGCGGCCTTGCGGCTTCCCTCCGCGAGGTTCCGAACCTCTTCGGCGACCACGGCGAAGCCCCGCCCGTGCTCGCCCGCGCGGCTGGCCTCGATGGCAGCGTTCAATGCGAGCATATTGGTCTGCTCCGAGATGTTGGTGATCACGTCGACGATCAGCCCGATCTGCATCGACCTGTCGCCCAGGCCCTGCATGATGTCGGTCACGCTGTCCATCGCCTGTTTCATCTCCTGCATCTTGGTAGCGGCCTCTTCGGCGTTGACCGAGCCGGCCCGCGCAATCTCATTGGCCGCGCGTCCCGTCTCAGCCGACGCCTTTGCCTGATCGGCGACGTTGGACGCCATGTCCGCGATCTCGTTGATTATCTCGCTGGTCTCCTCCACCGCCCGCGCCTGGGACTCGGCGCCCTTCGATATCTGCTCTACGGTCGAGGACACCTCCTCGGCGGAGGCCATCACTTCCTCGCTGGAGGCAGCGAGCTCCTCGGCTGTCGCGCTCACCAGCGTGGAAGCCTCCCGGAGCTTCTCGAGTATCACCCGCAGCCCGTCGACCATGGCGTTCTCGGCGACGGTCAGCTTCCCGATGATGTCCGCCGAGCGCCAGTCAAGGTGCTTGGTGAGGTTCCCCTCCGCGACCGAGTGAGAGAACTCTATGACCGGCGTGAGTGCGTTGTTGAAGGTCTTCTGGATGATGATGACGTATACCGTCTCACCGATGAGCACTGCCACCAACAGCGCAACGGAGGTTATGAGTAGGCTCCTGGTGGAGAGGTTGGTGAACGCGACGAGCAGCGGGATGACGATAGCGAGCGATATCACTCCGTGAAGGATGCCTATCAGGATCGTCTTCCACTTTATGCTGAAGTTCTTTAACAAGTCAGTCCGTCCCCGGAGTCGTCAGCCACCCAGGCCTCTGATCTTCTCCGCTACGTCCGTGCCGGTCTCTTTACCAGAGAAGAATGAAACGGATTTCTCTATGTGGGCGGCCAGATCCGGCAGCTGCGCGGACGTGAGGGTGTCCGGCGTGGAGCCTATGAGTTCACAGTTCTTCTTGACCGTTGCCTTGGCGATGAAATCGCCGACGGCCGAGGCCAGTATCTTCTCGACCTGTTGGGCCAGAGGATTGGCCAAATCGGACCTCCTGTCTTACTCCCCCGCCTGCAGTCAACCCCCGTTGCCGCGACAGTCGGAAATGTCGCTTTAGGGTATCAATACGAGGATTAATGTGCAACAGCGTCTCAGTCTCTCTGCCGCTCTTTCCAGCCCTCGAACTCCTCCGGGGTGATGAGGACCTTGCGCGACTTGCTGCCCTCGTGGGGGCCCACGATTCCGAGCTGCGAGAGCTCCACGATGATGCGCCGGGCACGGGCGTACCCTACCCTCAGGTGGGTCTGGAGCATGGACGCCGACGCCTCGCCCGCGAACACGACGTACTCCGCTGCTTCCGTCAGCAGCGCGTCGCGGTCGGTGAACCGGGTCGCGACCTCGGACGCCACGTCCGTCAGGTCAATAGTGGTGGTCTCCTCGAAGTGTTGCTCCCGTATGTACCCCGTGACGAACTCTATCTCTTTCTGCTGGATGAGCGCTCCCTGGACCCTCTCTGGCTGGGGGATGTTGCCGGGGTCGAGCAGCATATCGCCTTTGCCCAGGAGCTTTTCCGCGCCCTTCGTCGAAAGGATGGTCCGTGAGTCCGCGTGGCTCGCCACCTGGAAGGCGATGCGCGCCGTGATGTTGTTCTTGATGACGCCGGTGATCACATCGACCGAAGGGCGCTGGGTGGCGATTATCATGTGAATACCTACCGCGCGCGCCTTGGCGGTGAGGCGGCTGATGCTGCTCTCGACCTCCCGGCGCGCGACTATCATGAGGTCCCCGAGCTCGTCGATGACGATCACTATCTTGGGCAGGGCCTCCATCTCTTTGTCCTGCTCCGCGATCGCATTGTACTCGTCGATGTGCACCACCCGCTGCTTCTGCAGCACCTGGTAGCGGCGGTCCATCTCGCGCACAGCCCAGAGGAGGGCCTTGGCAGCAGGCCCGGGCTCATTGATGACGTCACAGAGCAGGTGCGGCAGGCCGCCATACCAGGTGAACTCGACGTACTTGGGGTCGATCATGATGAACTTCAGCTGGTCCGGCCTGCAGCGCATCAACAGGCAGCTTACCAGGCAGTTGATGCAGCACGACTTGCCGGCCCCGGTCGAGCCGGCCAGCAGCAGGTGCGGGAGCTGCGCGAGGTCGAGGACGACGGGCTCCCCGGACATGTCCTTCCCCACCGCCATGGTGAGGAGGTTGTGCGGCGCCACCGGCCCCAGCGAGTCGATGATGTCGCCGAGCAGGACCGAGTCCCGTATGTGGTTCGGTACCTCTATGCCGATTGCCTGGCGCCCCGGTATGGGGGAGTAGATGCGGATGTCGGGCGAGCCGAGCGCGTATGCGATGTCCTGCTCCAGCTCGGTTACCCGCTTTACCTTCTCGCCCGTCCCCACCTCCACCTCGAACAGAGAAACGGTCGGCCCCGGCGAGACCTTGCCTACGTGCGCGTCGACGTCCATGCTGTGCAGCGTGTGCTCTATCGCCAGCTTCCGCTCCTCGTTGGTCTGTTTCGAGAACGCCTTGTTGTGGCTGCGGTTGAGTATCGAGGCGGGCGGCAGGCGGTACTTGCCCGTTCGCGGTTTGCCGACGGCGATGGCGAGCTGGCCGCCGTTCTCCTCTTTCATCGCGATGGGAGGCGTGGGCTTGGCCGGGTACACTTTGGCAACGCCTGTCGCCTTCCGGGCAGGCTTCGCTTCGGGCTCGCTCTCATCGTTGTCCGCGGCACCGTCCGGCGCAGGCCGCACCGAAGGCTTGCCCTCATGCCCCGTCCTCATGCGTCGCCAGCCGGTGAGGATCTGTTCCTCGAAGGCGACCACTACGCCGGCGCACAGGGCTGCCACCGCGAAGATCGTGGCGCCCACCTTCCCGGTCAGCTTGCAGAGCGGCCAGGCGATGACGGCCCCGAGGAGCCCTCCCCCACCGTAGAGCTGCTGGGCCCTGAACATCGCGTCCGTGGACTTGGGAATCTGAAGGAGCGTCAGTATGGCGACCCCGATGAGCGCTCCTCCGGTGAGAAGCAGTCCCACGCGGACACCAGGCCTGGTCCAACCCGCAAAAGCGATGACCGCTCCAGCGGCAAATGCAAAGGGTATCGCAAACCTGCCCACGCCGAGCAGCCAGGCGAGCCCCGTGCGCACGCCCCTCCCCACGGGGCCGACGCTGGAAGGAGCGAACACGCACAGGAAGGTGAAGATGGCGAGCGCCAGAAAGCAGACGCCGTAGAGCGCGCGGACCCGCCCCGGAGTAAGGCGCGACTCCTTCTCGGGTTGCGCCGGCGCCCTGGGGCTGCCCTTCTGCGCACCCGTTGGCATGCGCTTTTCGGGCGCACCACTCTTGCCGGCGCCCTTCGTCGGCTTTCGCTTTGCCTGGGCCTGTGTCAAACGGTCAACCTTCCTGCCGAGCGGATATTTACATTACTAGTATTCTTTTCGCCCGGAAATCTGACCTTTGCACAAGGTGTCAGGCATCAGTGGTGCATTCACTGATGAAAGTGTGATGAGAAGTGGAAAACGAACGACGTGTTTCTAGAGCAGCGAGTCGAGCCCCACTGTCAGCCCCGGCATCTCGGCAATGGCCTTGACCGCCAGGAGCACCCCTGGCATGAAGCAGGACCTGTCGGTGGTGTCGTGGCGTATTGTGAGGGTCTCCCCCTTCGAGCCGAAGATGACCTCCTGGTGCGCGACCAGCCCGTCGAGGCGCACACTGTGGATGCGCACAGGCCCGACGTTCCCGCCTCGAGCACCCGCGACCTCACGCTCAGCCGACTCCGGCACCTCCGCAGCGTCCATCGCGTCGGCGATCCGGCGGGCGGTCGCGATCGCCGTCCCGCTCGGCGCATCCTTCTTGCCGCGGTGGTGGAACTCGATGATCTCGCACTGGTCAAAAGCGCGGGCCGCCATCTCTGCCGTCTTCATCATCATCACCGCTCCGATGGCGAAGTTCGAGGCGACCAGGACATTGGCGCTGCCCGCTTCAGCCTTCTCGCGCATGTCCGCAAGCTGCTCGTCAGAAAATCCCGTGGTCCCGATCACGCAGTGAATGCCCTGGCCCAGGGCCCACAGAGCGTTCTGAAACGCGGCGGCCGCATGGGTGAAGTCGACGCAGACGTCCGCCCCTTGAGATTGTATGGATGAGATCTCGGTATCAACAGGGATGCCGCTTCCGGATACGACCGCCCCGTCCCCGGCAGCCGGGTCCACGGCGGCTACAAGTTCGAGGTCTGAGTCCGCGAGGACCACAGCGGTCACTTCCCGGCCCATGTTACCCAGCGCCCCGAGCACCGCCACCCTCAGCATCAGCGCATTCACCTCACTGTCCGGAAAGCGAGAGCGCGTCGTCATCGAACGGCCCGATGACAGCCAGGCTCAGCGGGACCGCGCCCCAGGTCTCGGAGTAGACCCTGTGGATGTCCTCGATGGTCACAGCTTCGACGCGCGAGACCATCTCTTCTATGCTGAGATGCTCACCGCCGGACAGCTCGGCCTTGGCGAGCCTGTTCATGCGGTTGCCGCTGTCCTCGTTGCTGATGTAGAGCGAGCCCTTGATGTGGTTCTTGGCGCGCTCCATCTCGTCTGAGGTGAAGCCTCCGCCTCCGGCCTTCGCCAGCTCCTCCTCGATGAGCCCCAGGACCCTCTCCGCGTTCGCGGGGTTCGTGCCGGCGTAGATGCCTACCATTCCCATGCCGATGAACAGCCCGGTGTAGGAGTATATGGAGTAGACGAGCCCGAGCTGTTCGCGGACGCGCTGGAACAGCCTGGAGGACATGCTGCCACCCAGGATGTTGTCCATGATCGACAGTGCGAACCTGTCGGGGTGCCTCCTGGCGAGGCCCTGGCCGCCCACGGTTATGTGAGCCTGCTCGGTGTCCTTCTTGACCACGATCTTTCCGGAGAGCGGCGTGGAGAGCGCATCGCTGCGGTCGGCTTGCCGCCCGCCGGGAAGCTCATTGAGGTGTTCGCTTACGAGCCCGCACAGGCGCTCGTGGTCCACCGCCCCGCCGGCGGCGACCACGATACGGGACGCCACGTAATGCTCGCTGAAGAACTCCAGGAGGTACTCGCGGTCGACCGTGCGTATCACGTTCTCGTCGCCGAGGACGCTGTGACCGATCCGGTGTTCACCCCAGAGGGCCTCGGCGAGGTAGTCGTGCACGTGCTCGTCGGGCGAGTCGTTGTGCATGTTGATCTCTTCGAGGACGACCTTCCTCTCCGAATCGAGCTCGCCCGCATCCATCAGCGAATGCTGCGCCATGTCCATGATGATCTCGATGGCCCTCGGCAGGTACTCCTCGAGGACCCTGGAGTATATGGAGGTGTGCTCACGGCCGGTCGCGGCGTTGATGTCCGCCCCGATGTGGTCGAACGCCTCCGCTATCCCGGAGGCGCTCAGGCTGGGCGTGCCTTTGAAGATCATGTGCTCCAGGAAATGCGAGAGCCCCTGCTGCGCCGGTATCTCGTCGCGCGACCCGGTGTCGATCCACACCCCCAGCGATATCGAGCGGACCTCGGGGAGCCGTTCCGAGAGAACGCGCACCCCCGTGTCCAGCACCGTACTGTCGAAAGTGGCTGGCGCCATGCAGCCTCAGTCCCCGTCGGGCTTCAGGTTGATGGCCCTCAGGTTGATCCGTCCCAGATTATCGACAGCCTCCACCTCAACCTCCACCTTGTCGCCGACGTTCACGACGTCCTCAACCCTGTCTATCCTTGTCTTGGACAGCTTCGAGATGTGGACCAGCCCATCCTTGCCGGGAGTGAGCTCGACGAATGCGCCGAAGTTGGTCGTCTTCACGACCGTACCCAGGAAGCGGTCCCCCACCTCCGGGTCCTTGGCGATCATCTCTATGTCGCGCTGCACCGCCTTGACCTTCTCGGAGTCGCGCCCGAACACGAAGACACGGCCGTCGTTCTCGACGTCGATCTCCACGTCGTACTTCTCGATCAGGCCGCGGATGTTCTTGCCCCCCGGGCCGATGAGCTCACCGATCTTGTCGACCGGTATGGCGAGCTGCAGCATCCTGGGAGCGTTCTCGTTGACCTCGCTGCGCGGCTCGGCAATGGCTTCCGTCATCGCCTTGATGATGAAGGAGCGACCCTGGCGCGCCTGCTCCAGCGCCGCCTCCAGGACCGCGTACGAGATACCCGCGCACTTGATGTCCATCTGGAGCGCGGTGATGCCGTCGCGGCTGCCCGCGACCTTGAAGTCCATGTCCCCGGTGGAGTCCTCCAACCCCTGGATGTCCGAGAGGATGGTGTAGTTCTCACCGTCCAGGACCAGGCCCATCGCGATGCCGCCCACGTGCGACTTGTTCTTGAGGGGTACCCCGGCGTCCATCAGCGCCATGCTTCCGGCGCAGACAGAGCCCATCGAGGACGAGCCGTTCGAGGCCAGGACCTCGGCGACCAGCCTGATCGTGTAAGGGAATTCCTCCTGGTCGGGAATGAGAGCTCCGAGCGCCCTTTCCGCGAGGGCCCCGTGCCCGATCTCGCGACGCTTCGGGCCTCGCATCGGCCGGGCTTCGCCGGTCGAGAAAGGCGGGAAGTTGTAGTGGTGCATGAAGCTCTTGTAATCCTCGATGCCCAGGTCGTCCAGGATCTGCTTCTCTCCGTGGGCCCCGAGCGTCGCGATGCTCAGCACCTGCGTCTCGCCCCTGGTGAACAGGCCCGAGCCGTGGGTCTTGGGAAGGAGGCCGACCTCCGTGGTCAGCTTCCGTATCTGGAACGACTTACGGCCGTCAGGCCTCAGGTTCTGATCCGTGATCTGCTTGCGCAGCAGTTTCTTCTCGAGCGAGTCGAGCACGGCCTTGACCATCGTCTCGAGCCCGTGGAACTTCTCCATGTAAGGCTCGGCCAGCCGCTTGCGAGTGTCCTTTCGGATGATGCTCCTGGCCTGCTTGGTAATCTCGGGGACGGACGCGTCAAGGAGCGACTTTCGCATCTGCTCCTCGATCTGCGGCTCGATCTCCCCGGCGAGCTTCTGGTAGAGCATCTCGTTGCCGGTCACCCGTGAGCAGATGCCCACTATCTTGCGGTACTCGTCGGCGAACTGTCCGTTGGCCTCGACCTGGACGTTCTTGAGAGCTTCGTGCTGCTCTTCGATCGCCTCGTGGTCGCCGGCTGTGTATGCCGCGACGAGCTTCTCGGTGACGTCCTTGTAGCGCGGCCCCAGGAAATCGTTGATCTCGCCGAGGACTTCCGCCTTCGGCTTCATGCCGCTCTCGCGCCGGTACTCGGCGTCCACCAGGTCGATCACGTCGATGAGCTCCTTGATGGCCTCGTGCGCGACCTTCAGGCCGTCGATGACGTCGGCCTCGCCGACCTCTTTCGCGCCTGCCTCGACCATCAGTATGCACTCGTGGTTTCCAGCGACCACCAGGTTCATGTCGGAATCAGCGCTCTCCTGGAAAGTCGGGTTGACTATCCACCTTCCGTCGATTCTTCCGACGCGGACGCCGGCCAACGGCCCGTTGAACGGGATGTTCGAGAGCTGCAGCGCGCACGCCGCGCCGACGATGCCCAGCATGTCCGGCGGGTTCATCTGGTCGGTGGAGAGCACGGTCAAGACTACCTGGACCTCGTTGCGGAACGCCTTGTCGAAGTTCGGCCGCAGGGTGCGGTCGATGATCCTCGCGGTGAGGGTGGCCATGTCGGTGGGCCTGCCCTCCCTGCGGAAGAAGCTGCCGGGGATCTTTCCCGCGGCGTACAGCTTCTCTTCCACGTCTACGGTCAGCGGCAGGAAATCGACCGGCCTTATCTCGTCCGAGGCCACAGCGGTCGCAAGCACCGACGTGCCCTCGCAGGTGACGAGGGCGGACCCGTCAGCCAGCAGCGCCATCTTCCCTGTTTCGATCTCGATCTTCTTGCCGAATATCTCGATCTCTTTGGATATTAATCCCATAATAAAAAGAGCCTCCTTAGCCCTAGCTCCATAACACGAAACCAATATGAACTTGTCTGATTCAAGAACGATGTATGGTTGGCATTCGTGCTACCGCGCACCTGCGCGTCTTCCACTTATCTCCTCAGTCCCAACCTCTTTATGAGAGTACGGTACCTCTCAACATCCTCTTTTTTCAGGTAATTTAGCAATCTCCTCCTCTGGCCAACCTTCATCAGCAGCCCTCTGCGCGTATGGTGGTCCTTCTTGTGCATTTTCATGTGCTCGGTCAGGTCATCGATCTCGCGAGTGAGCAGTGCGACCTGGACCTCCGTCGACCCGGTGTCCGTGTCGTGCATCTTGTACTCGTCGATTATCTGCTTCCGCTCTTCTTTTTCCAGCATTCTATCTCCCGTTTCTAACCATGGATGTACCTAATATAACACAACGGCGGCGCCGGAGCACCCGCCCCGGGCAGGCTCACTTTCCACGTGCGAGCAGGGTCCGCGCCTTTCTCACGTCCTTCCTCATCTGGGCGACCAGCTCGTCCTCGCTCGCGAAAGCGATCTCCTCGCGCAGCCGGTGGTGGAACTCGAGGCCGAGTTCCTCGCCGTAGATGTCTCCCTCAAAATCGAGCAGGAAGACCTCAAGAGCGATCTCTTGGTCTCCGAAAGTGGGGTTTCTCCCGATGTTGATGGCGCAGAGGTACTTCTGAAGGACGAGCACGGCCCTGCCCGCGTACACGCCGTCCGGCGGCACGCAGAAATCCCGCTCGAGCATCAGGTTGGCGGTCGGAAAGCCGAGGCGCTTGCCCCTGGAGTGGCCGGCCACCACCTGGCCCGTGACGGTGTAGGGCCTTCCCAGGCCCAGCAGCACGTCGTGCACGCGCCCCTCGATGATCAGGCCGCGGATGAGAGTGCTCGACAATTGGCCGAGCTCCACCGACACCAGCGGCACCACGTCCACGTCAAAGCCCAGCCTCTCGCCTTCGACCGCAAGCGTTTGAACGTCACCGGCCCCGTGCCTTCCGAAATGGAAGTTCTGCCCGACGCAGACCTGCCTGGCGCCGAGGTTGTCGACGAGGACCTTCTCGCAGAACTCGGCCGGTTCGAGGGCCGCGAAGCCGCGGCTGAAGGAGACCGAGATGGTGTAATCCAATCCGAGGGACTCCAGTATCTCGAGCTTCCTGTTCGGCGCCGTTATCACGCACGGGGACTCGCCGCAGACGACCTCCCTGGGGTTCCGCTCGAAGGTGAGCGCCACCGATGGGACCCCGCGCCTCACCGCTTCGGCCACGCACTCCCTGATGATCGCCTGGTGCCCCCGGTGGACCCCGTCGAACACGCCGATGGTCACGACGGACGCCGTCGCGTGCCGGCTAAAATCTCCCGTGTGCCTAAGCAGCTTCATCCGTGCTCGCCTCGTTGTGTGGGCGCACCACCCTGACGGCGCGCGCCACTATCCCCTCGTCGTCGGGCCTGGGAGGCCCGTATAGCGCGATCAGCCTGCCGGAGCCATCAAGCACCCTGAACACGACGCCTTCCGCGGGGACCTCGGCCGCGCCCTGGAGGATGGGCTTGCCCATCGTCACCGCGACCGCCCGTTCACCGTCGAGCGCAAGCGTCGGCATCTCACAAGTCGCAGCCTCCAGGGGCAGCGCCCTGGCAGCGATGCCTTCGGCTCCGACACCCTCAAGCTCTTCGAGCGTCTCCGCGCCTTCGAGCGCGTAAGGCCCCGATCTGGTCCGCACCAGGCTTGAGACGCAGGCGCCGCAGCCGAGGTCGCCTCCCAGGTCGTGCACCAGGCTCCGGACATAAGTGCCCGGGCCGCATACGATGCGGAGCGTGGCGACACGGCCGCGGTCCGAGTCCTCCATACCCTCGAGCGAAACCGACTCGACCGTGACCGTCCTCTGGCGCGCCTCGACAGGCACTCCCCGGCGGGCGTAGTGGTAAAGGGGTTTCCCGTTGTGCTTCACCGCTGAGAAAGGCGGGGGGACCTGAGCTATCTTTCCCTCGAACCGGCCGAGTGCTTCGATCACCTGGCGAGAGGTCACTCCCGAAGCGTCGATCTCAGCTGTCACTCTGCCCTGCACGTCGTAGGTGTCGGTCTGAACGCCCAGCAGCGCGTCGGTGACGTACTCCTTCGTCCCCGCCGCCAGGTACCCGGTCAGCAGAGTGGCCCTCCCCATGCAGACGACCAGCACCCCGGTCGCGAGCGGGTCGAGAGTCCCGGCGTGGCCGGCTTTGAGCGCGCCCGCCAGCGATGCAAGGCGCGCAACAGCCTGCCTCGACGTGATGCCCTCCGGCTTATTCAGTATCAGAACCCCATCCAGAGGCAATGATCTCTCCCTTGAGCTCCGAAAGCGCTTCGTCGACGTTCTTCCTTGAGGACGTGTAGCCGGCTGCCACGCGGTGCCCCCCGCCCCCCAGTTTCCTCGCGATCGACCCGATGTCCACGTCCACTCGCGAGCGCAGTGAGACCCTTATGCTCCCGTCGGTCAGCTCCTTGAGCAGGGCCGCGACCTTGTGCCCACGGAGCGCGCGGAGGTTGTCGATGAGGTCCTCCGTCTCGTTCATCTTCACCCCGAATCGCTCGAGGTCCGCCTGCATGAGCGTCCCGTATATCAGCCCCAGTTCGCAGTCGTAGACGGCGCTGGACAGGACCTCGCCGGACAGCCTCAGGTAGGGCAGGGAGTCGCTCTGGTAGACGTTCTCATAAACCCGGTGCGGCTCGACGCCTGCCTCGACCAGCTCCGCGGCGATGCGCAACGTCGTGCCCGTGGTATTGCTGAACTGGAACCGCCCGGTGTCCGTCACGATACCGGTGTAGAGGCAGATCGCGACGTCCTTGTCGATGGTCAGCCCGAACGACGCCGCGGCGCCGTAGACGATCTCGGCCGTGGCCGACGACGCGGGATCGACCAGGTTGGCGTTTCCGAAAAGAGAGTTGTCGGGGTGGTGGTCCATGTTGACGACCGGCGCAGTCAGGACTTTCTCGCGGAGCTCCTCGAGCCTGCCGGCGTTGGCGCAATCGAGCGCGAAAGCGACAGGATCGGCCAGCCCGACCAGTTCGGGCTTCACAAGCAGTTCCGCTCCCGGGAGGAACGAATACTTCTCAGGTATCTCAAACGGCTCGGGCCAGCTCGCCTGGACCTCGTAACCGGCCGCCTTCAGCATGAGCCCCAATCCCAGGACAGACCCGATGGCATCGCCGTCCGGGAACTGGTGGCCTATCACCAGGGCCTCATCGTGCCCCTTGACGATGGCGCTGGCCCGCTCAAGATCCGCCGTCTTCGCCATGGCCTTCCTCCTCCAGTTCCCGCGCTACCTCGCGCATCAGCGAGGAGAGCCGGAGCGCCTCTTCGCTGAAGCTGTCGTTGACTATCTCGATGTCCGGCAGGAACTTGAGCCGCAGGTGCCTCCCGAGCTCCGAGCGCATGTAGCCTCTCGCGCTGGCAAGGCCCGCCAGTGATTCCGTCACCTCGGTGTCGGTGCCGAGCACGCTGATGTACACCTTCGCGTGGCGGAGGTCGGACGACAGCTTGACGCTCGTTATCGTCACGAAGCCCACCCGGGGGTCCTTGACCTCTCTTCGTATGACCTCGGAGAGCACTTCCTTGCAGGCCTCCTCGACCCTGTTCAATCTCCTGGACACGACATCCTCCGCCTAAATGTCCTCCGGCTTCAACACCCACTGCTCGCTCGAGATGATCTCAACGCCGTCACGCTCGATCATCCTGCGCGCGCTCTCGATCGTCTTCAAGACCAGGTCCCTGGAAGATGACAGGCAGGTGACCCCGATCACGCCGGTCTTCCAGGCGTCCCGCCCCGAGACCTCGGCTGCGCCCATCAGCTTGTTGTTGCCCAGCCGGTCGAGGATGCTCTTCATGACCCGCCTCTTGTCTTTCAGGGAAGAGCAGTGCGCGAGGTCGAGCCTGAACCTGGCTATGCCGACGAAAAACTTCAAGGGTGCCTCCGGGCGTCGATGGCGGGATGCCGGGGGTTACGTGCGTGGGACCTCTCGCATCTGGTAGGTCTCAAGGATGTCGCCTTCCTTGATGTCGTTGAAGTCCTCCAGGCCGACACCGCACTCGAACCCGGTGGCCACTGACTTCACGTCTTCCTTGAACCTGCGGAGCGAGCCCACCTTGCCGTCGTGGACAACGATGCCGTCCCGCACCACGCGGACGCGCGAGTTCCTGCTGATCTCGCCCTCCAGGACGTAAGAGCCCGCGACCATCCCGCTGCCGGGCACCCTGAATGTCTGCCTGACCTCGAGGCGACCGGTCACGTCTTCCTCGAAGATCGGTGCCAGCATGCCGACCAGCGCAGCCTCCATGTCCTCGGTGAGCTTGTAGATCACCTGGTATGTGCGGATGTCCACCTCTTCGAGCTCGCCCACCTTCGCGGCCTTGCTGTCGGGCCTGACGTTGAACCCCAGGACTATGGCGTCGCTGGCGCTGGCGAGCATGATGTCCGTCTCGGTGATGCCGCCTACCCCGCTGTGGATCACGTTCAGCTTCACCTCGTCGCGGGAGATCTTCACGAGCGAGTCGACTATCGCTTCGAGAGAGCCCTGGGTGTCGGCCTTGAGGACCACCTTGAGCTCGGCGAGCTCGCCCTCCTTGATGCGGTCGAAAAGGTTCTCCAGGGAGACGTGGCGCGGCCCGCCCTGCTCCTCGATCTTCTTCTGCATCCTCCGCCTGTCCGCCATCTGCCGGGCTTTCTTCTCGTCCTCCACCACGCGGAACTCG
This sequence comes from Candidatus Anoxymicrobiaceae bacterium, assembly GCA_036845225.1. Classification (GTDB taxonomy): domain Bacteria; phylum Actinomycetota; class Geothermincolia; order Fen-727; family Anoxymicrobiaceae; genus FEN-680. The sequence continues at coordinate 39,544 of DAIUEJ010000023.1, forward strand.
TCTCCCGCCATGGGAAGGCTGGAGAGCCCGAGTATCTCGACCGGGTAGGACGGGGTGACCTGTGGGACCGCCTCCCCCTTGTCATCGAACATGGCTCGTATCTTGCCCCAGGCGGTGCCGACCACCACGACGTCGCCTATGCGTGCGGTGCCCCTCTGGACCAGCACGGTCGCCACGGGCCCGCGCGCCTTGTCGAGGTTTGCTTCCACCACGACCCCGCTGGCGGTGGTGTCCGGGTTAGCCTTCAACTCCTGCAGCTCAGCCACGAGCAGGATCATCTCGAGGAGGTGGTCGATGTTCGTACCGGCTTTGGCGCTCACGTCCACGAAGACGGTCTCGCCGCCCCACTCTTCCGGGATGAGGCCCTTCTCCGATAGCTGCTGGCGCACCCGACCGGGCTCGGCGTCGGGCTTGTCGATCTTGTTCACCGCGACGATGACCGGGACTTCCGCCTCCAGGGCGTGGTCAAGAGCCTCTACCGTCTGCGGCATCACGCCGTCGTCTGCCGCCACCACCAGGACCGCAATGTCAGTGATCTGGGCGCCGCGCGCCCTCATTGCGGTGAACGACTCGTGGCCGGGGGTGTCGATGAACGTGACGGGCTTGCCGTGGAACACCACCTGATAGGCGCCGATGTGCTGGGTGATGCCTCCGTGCTCGCTCGAGACCACGTCGGTCTTGCGGATGGCGTCGAGCAGCAAGGTCTTGCCGTGGTCGACGTGGCCCATCACTGTCACCACCGGCGGTTTGGGCTCGAGGTCTTCCGGCTCGTCGACCAGTTCCCCGAACTCCTCGATGCGGTGCGGCTTGATCTTTATCTCGACTCCCAGGTCCTCCGACAGGAGCCTGAGAGCTTCGTCCGTTATCGGCTGGTTGAGCGTGAGCATCTCGCCGAACGTCATCATCTTCTTGATGACCTCCGCCGGAGTGAGCCCGGCTTTCTGCGCGAAGTCCTTGACGGTTATGCCCGACGACACGCGCAGCAACTTGGGAGCGATGGTGCTCGGGGCCGACTTGGTCCTGGGAGGCGCCGCCCTCCCCTTGGGCACGTACCTGTAGAGCTTTCGCTCCCCGGGCCTGCCACGCTCGGAAGGCCTCCTGTCGGCGGGAGCGACCCGGAGCGTCTGCTTCCCTTTACCTTTCCGCGCCGGCCTTTGCTGTGCCGGCCCCGGTGCTGGCGGGATCGTGACCTGTCCGCCTCGCCTGTCCTGGCCTCCGGTCGGCCTCATGGCCGGTGCACCGGGCCTTTGCGGGGGCCTCTGCTGTGGCGGGAGGCCCTGCCTCGGTGGCGCTCCCGGGCCGCGTGGCGGTGCCGGCCTCGGGGCGGGCGCTTGAGGCTGACCCGCGGGAGCCGCGGCTTTCTTCGCGGCGGGCGGGGCAACAGCTTGTTTCTGAGCTGGGGG
>DAIUEJ010000024.1:0-29528 GCA_036845225.1 Candidatus Anoxymicrobiaceae bacterium
AGTCAAAACGGCTGCATCGCTTTGGGGTTTTTACAGAAGTCTAGGGGCACTGTCATAACTGAAACTGTAACTGTCAAGTAACCAATTTCTACTAATTTCACAGTTTGATAAGTGAACACATACCCTGATAATTACTCATATATAGGATTTTGAACTATTTTCATTCGTAAACCACTTCTCATCTATATAGAATTACAGACCTTATATTTTCGACCATATGCGTTTAGTCATCTTAAGAAGAAGGACCTGACCCCGAAAAGTTAAGCGCGCGGGCCGTGTGGCTCGCGCGCTAACTTTCTCGATCTGCCGGCGGGACGCCGGCGCTACGTCTCATGCCGGCGGGACGCCGGCGCTACGGTCATGCCGGCGGGACGCCGGCGTTACTTCTCAGACTTTGAACTCGGTCTTGACTCCCCAGATGCCCAGGGCCTTGCCGAGCGCCTCATGGTCCTTGCCGTACTCCATCGCCGGGATACCCAACCTGGTGGCCTCTATTGCCTGCCTGAAAGCCCTACCACCCGCGATGGGGCCGTCCGGGTGCGCGTGCACGCCGCCGCCGGAGCCGATCATGACTTCCTGGCCGAGCGTGTTCACGATGTCCTGGACGTTTATCGGGGTGATGCCGCCCGAAGGCATCGGCATCATCGGCTTGAGGTCGCCGAACGGGAAGGTCAGCGCCTGGACGACCTGCCGGAAGCGCTCCGGCAGGTAAGGAGCCTTGCCGCCGAGGGCGAACGGGATGACCACGGTGTCCGCGCCCGCGAGGCGCGGGAGCTTGCCGAGGATGAACGACGAGGAGATGCCGTGGACCGGCGACATGTAATAGGCGCCGGCGCAGTCCATGTGCGCCAATATCGGCACGCCGATGTCCTTGTCCTCGGCGAGCGCCCTCATCGCTTCCGGCCCAATAGCGAGGTAGTTCACCATCAGCCCGTTGCCGCCCGCGTCGACGACCCTCTTGGCCAGCTCGAACATCTTGGGGAGGCGGTCGGTGACGTTGACACAGTACAGGGTGTGCTCTCCGGTCTCCTCGAAGACCCGCTTCTCCATCTTCATGTACGCCTTGACCCTTTCGAGGACGTGGTTGTAATCCATGTCACCGATGAGCTCGTCGTCCTTGATGACGTCGCAGCCGCCCGCGGCCGCCTGGTAGAACAGCTCCGTCCCGACCTTCACGGGATAGCCGCTGCACGGCTTGATCATGTTGTTGAGCAGGGGCCTGTGCTTGCTCTTGGGGATGCCGAGGGCCTTGTAGATCCCGTCGATGCCGAACTTCGGGCCCTGGTAGCCTTCGAGGATCGCCTTGGGCATGCGCAGGTCCAGCAGCTTCAGCTTGCCTGCCATGCTGATGTTGCCAAGGCAGGCGGTCAAGAGCATGGGGATCTGGTTCTCGATGTTCGCGGCCGGGAACGCGACCTGCACTATCCACTGCCGCTCCTTCACATCATCAGGGACTATCCACTCGTACTGCGGGCACTCGAAGACGTTGACGACCTTCGCAACGTGGCGCGCCCTGATCTCGGGCGTCTCTCCGGGGACCGGTGTCCAGGTCCCGGTGGACTGCTCGATCGCCAGGACCGGGGCGAGAGCTACGACATCGAGCTCCTTGGGGAACGCGACATAGTAGGTCGAGATGACGTGCTTCTCATAATCGATACCCTCGGGGAGCGCGTAGGGCTCGGCGCCGTACTGGCCGATCTCGCAGACTTCATCCTCCGCCCAGGGAGCTTTCTTCTTCCTCGGGGCTGCTTTTTTCTTCGCTGGTGGCATCCTTATCCTCCTTGTTCGTACGTTCGTGCAACTATATGCAAAACCGCGGGGAGTTACCTGACTACTTTCCCTCGCCCGCGTTCATCCTCTCGTACTGCTTCTTGAGGCTTTTGTAGGTGTCTTTGAAGTTCAAAAAAGCCTCGTCGTAGACCTTCCTATTCTCCGGCCGCGGTGTATACACCTCCGCGACCTTCACGGCGTCGCGCAGCGACGCGAAGTCCCTGTACTCGCCGAGGCCCAGCGCCGCGATGAGCGCCGCCCCGCGGGCGCCAGACTCCTGGGGCTCCTCTACCGCCTCGATGGTGACGCCGCAGGCGTCGGCGTAGATCTGCATCCACAGCGGGCTCTTGGCGCCGCCGCCGATCGCACGCAGGACCACGTCGTCGAACCCGCAGCCCCTGAGGCCCTCGAGCATCCACCTCGCGTGGAGCGCCACGCCCTCGAAGACCGCGCGGGACACGTCCCCTCGCTTGTGGTCCAGGCTCAGGTTGATGAACCCTCCCCTGACATTGACGTCGGGGATGGGCGAGCGCTCGCCGTACATCCAGGGGCAGAAGATGAGGCCGTTGCTGCCCGGCGGCGCCTCCGCCGCCACGTCGTTGAGGTAGTCGTACACGTCCCTGCCCTGGCCGTAGTCGATGTCCTTCGGCGCGAGGTTCTCCGCGAACCACTTGAAGCACGCGCCCGCGCTCTCGGTCTCTGCCAGGAGTATGTAGCGGGAAGGGTCGGACGAGGCCATGCTCACGATACCCTTGCGCCCGTCGTTGACCGCCTTGGGGTTCGTGACCGCTATCCAGCCCGACGAGCCGATGTAGACGTGCCCCTGCCCGTCAAGCACCGCGCCAGAGCCGACGGTCGCGCTGGGAACGTCACCAGTGCCGACGAATATTGGGATACCCGGGTTGAGACCCATTTCGGACGCCGGGGCTTCCTTCAGAGTGCCTGCCTTATCGGAGGACGCTGCCACGCGCGGCATCTTGTCCTTGTCCAGCCGGAACAACTTGAAGAGCATGTCGTCCCAGTCCTTCTTCTTGAAGTTCAACATACCCGTCCCGGACGCGGCCGCGTAGTCGTAGATGAACTCGCCGCAGCACCTCTGCACCAGGTAGCTGTTCACCTCGAGGATCTTGTAAGTGGCGGCGTAGACATCGGGCTCGTGCTGGCGTAGCCACATGAGTTTCGGGATGACGTCCTTGCCCGTCGGGAGCCCGCCGGCGACCGCCAGCAGGATTGTCTTCGTCAGGCGCCTGATGATCTTGTTCGCCTGCTCCTCGGCGCGCCCGTCAAGCCAGATGATGGCGGGGCGCAGCGGTTTTCCGGTGGAGTCCACCGGCAGCACGCCGATCATCTGCGTGGAGAATACCATCCCGGCCACTGACTCGGGCTTGACCTTTGAATCCTTCATCACCTCGCTGGTGGAGATGGTGATGGCCTTCCACCAGTCCTCGGGGTCCTGCTCCGCCCAGTGCTCTTTCGGATAGTCGGTCGGGTAGGGATAGAACTTGCTCGCGAGGATGTTGCCGCGCATGTCGGTGAGCGCCGCCTTGCTGCCCCCGGTCCCGGCGTCGTGCGCCACGAGGTATTTTTCTTCAGGCAATTCAGCCTCCCGGGTCTTGGATTCCGCCATCTCCAGGGCAGGAGTTATTATACATCGTCGCCCCGGAACTTATGCACCGCGATCAGCCGCTCCGCGGTCACGGCGCCGAGGGCGGCCAGGTCCTCGCTGTGGAAGTAGAAGGACGCACTCGGCTTGAACAGGATGCGCGCGGAACCCTCCACCCCTTCGCACGCTCCCCAGAGCACGACCAGCAGCGGGACCCGCGGGAACGCCGGGATCTCGAAAGAGACGTCGCCGGTGTCGGACGGCCTGCCGCCAAGGGCGGCGGCCGCGCGGATCATTTGCCCGGGCTCATCACCGAAGTAGTCGGAGACCCGCTTCTCCGCCATATCCTCGAATGCGCTCATGAAGTGCCTGGCGCCGGGCATGTCGCGGTAGGCCAGCCACCCCTCTTTCTGGAGCGGCTCCCCGTGGTAGACGAGGTAGTGAAGGGCGAGGATGGCGGCGGCCCCCGATAGCCTGCGTTCGTCTTCTCCGCTCACAACCCCTTCGGGGAACGACACGAAGACGTTCGTGCCGAGGAACGGTATGGTGAAGACGCCCACCTCCGGGTCGAAAGTCACCGCGCGCTCGGCGACCGCCAGCTCGGGGTCGATGGACGCGATCGCTTCGGCCGCCATCCGCTCCGCGATGGCGTATCCCTTACGATCCTCGAACATCATCGGCACAGTCATATCCAGTAGAATATAGAGAGGCTGTCCTGCCGTACAGACTCTTACCGACCTGGAGAGAGCATTTGCACTGGACCACACACGTCGTGAGCGGAGCCGCGATCGGCTACCTGATAGGCCACCCCGTGCCGGCCGCGCTGGTGGGGTTCGCGGGGCACGTCGCCCTGGACACCTTCCCCCACGACGACCCGGAGGGCGACGTCCCTTACGTCGTGGACTCGCTCATCGGGGCCGCGTTTGTAGCGTTCCTGGCGACGAACAAGAAGATGCGCCAGGTGGACAGCAGCCGCGCCGCGCTTTTCGGGGCGATCGGAGCTGGAGCCCCCGACCTCGAACTGCTGGCAAAGCTGGTCACGACCGTGCACCAGGAGGATTACCTCTATCCGACGCACAACGGGCTCATCCCCCACCGGCGGACGCGCCTCGCCTATTCGCTGATATCCCAGGCGGTGTTCCTCGCGCTGACCGTGGGGCTGGCGTTCCGGAAGTGGAGGAGGCTCAGGAGAGCCTGAGGAACTGCTGTACGCGCGGTACGACCCTGACATCCTCGTAGATCTCGAGCGCGCGCCGCTGCATGTCGAGCAGCAGGCCGCCCCCTACCTCGACCTCTCCGCGGCGGCCGGTCGCGGGCTGCAGCACCACTACCGGCTTGCGCCCCGACTCCCTGACGATCTGGACGCCCTTGATGAAGTCTTCGGGGTCGGTCTCGTCGGTGACGACCATCTTGACCATAAGGAACGGGACGTCGCAGCGCTTGATGAAGTCAAGGTTCACCTCGAACCTCTCGGGCTCGCCGGTGCTGGAAGGGAGCTTGATGTCGGCGGAGATGAACCCGATATGGGGCAGCAGGTCGTCCAGCTCCTCGGGCATGGTGCTGTTGGTCTCGAGGTAGATCTTGTGGCCGTCCGCCGTCAGGGCCGGCAGCAGCTCGCGCAGGAAGTCCGCCTGGACCAGCGGCTCCCCGCCGGTGACGGCGACCGAGTGGTGGCCGGTGAGGCGCAGGTTCTTGACCAGGGAGAGGACGTCTTCGACCGATAGCGTGTTGGGCACGTACTCGTATCGCCCGGTGCCGGCGACGGTCTCGATGCGGCAGGTGGCCGCGGGACGTCTCGCCTGGGGCGTGTCGCAGAAGGCGCACGCGAGGTTGCAGCCTCCCAGGCGCAGGAATATCTGTCTGACCCCGACCAGGGGGCCCTCGCCCTGCACCGAATCGAATATTTCTTCTACGTTGCCTCTCGCTGCCAGCGCTCTTCCTCTCTCGTGGGTGGCTATGTCACCGGGCGGACTTTGCTAGCGTCCATCTTGACGTTCTTCATCTCTTCTATAAAACGCCTCGCCACCTCGACCGCGAACTTGTCCACGTCTTCCACCCCGAGTTCCTCCAGCCCCGCGGCCTTGACCGGGGTGCCTTCGGTCGTGATGTTCAATCCGAGGTGGATGAGGCCCGCGACAGGGCTGACGGTCGCGACGGAAATGCTGAGCTTGCCGCGCTCGTCCTCGTCGGGCGGGAAGGCGTAGAGGTTGTCGAACTCGCGCACGACCTCCACTTCCTCATAGATCGAATCGCGGAGCAGGTCGACCACAACGCTTGTCAGAAGCCTCTGGACGAGCACGATCTCGTCGATGCCCACGCCGAAGTACTCGACTATGAAGTGGAGCATGTCCGGAGAAGATATCTCGGCGCCCTTCCTCTTGTCCTCGATATCGACCATGAACTCTTCGGAGATGTTGCAGGGGCCCCGGAACGACACGATGCTGTCGCCCTGGACGTCAAAAGACGTGTACGCCCACAGCGGCGTGAGCTGCGAGCCGTCGTACTCGATCGTCTTTCCTTTGAGATACTTCCCTTTCAACGCCAACCTCCGGCCTGTGTCAGTCCCTCGCTAAACAAAAAGGACCTGACCCTAAAAAGTTTAGTCCATGCGCCAGTGCCGCAAGACGCAACCCACATTCTAGCCTTAACAAGGTTTGTTCCGCCACTGTCGGCGCGCTTGCCCGGGCGCTCAGGAAGAGCTGTAGGATGCCCAGGAATCGGGCGATTCCCAGACGGTGACCTTCTCGAGGCTGACCGGGTGGCCGCCGCCTTCGATCGCCTTGAGGATGCCGGTGAAAAGCACGCGGGCGACGTTCTCCGCGGTCGGGCGCACCGAGGTGAACGGCTCGACCTCGTTCAGGTAGCGGTGGTCGTACGGCTCGATGACCTTGTCGAGCATCGCGCCGGCCGCCTCGAAGTCCAGGACCATCCCCCCGCGGCTGACCTCAGCCGACGAGAACACGGCCTCAACACCCCAGGTGTGCCCGTGGAGCCTGGAGCACTTACCCTCGTGGCCCTCGAGCCTGTGAGCCGCGCTGAAACGCCTTGTCACGCCTACCCTGTACATTCAGACACCCTTACTTGTGGCTGCGCCGCCCAGACATTATAGCACCAGCAAACCAACTGGCCGGGCGGGCACGCCATGGCTGGGCCGCCTCACTGGTTCTCGCCGAGGACCTGCACGAAGTTCTCGAGGCGCGCCCGGGCGGTCGCGCCCAGGGTGCCGGGGCAGTCGCATTCAACGGTCAGCATGGGCGCCGACAGCAAGCGCCGGAAGACCACGTCTTCCAGGTTGCGGTGGCAGAAGCTCTGGACGTAATGCACGATGCCGTCTAGCCGGCGTATCCGTGCCTGGTTCTTGATGTCGCGCGCGCGGTGGGCCACGGTGTAGGGGTAGCTGTAGTCGAGGTACTGCTCCACGAGGCTCGAGGGCGGGCGTGAGGTCCCGTCTTCGCCGGGCGCGGCATCAGGCGGCATGGAGAACTGACGCTGGACCTCGAGGAACACGAACCGCGCGCCGAGTGACTCCGCTAGCTCGAACACGTCCGGGGTGATGGGCGGCACGCCGATATAGCCGAGCCGGACCTCTCGCCTGTACGGGATCCCCTCGCGCCGGTCCAGCGGTTCACGGCCCCTGACCTCGCGCAGAAACGCACCCAGCTCATCGGCGAAAGCCCCGGCGTCCCCACCGAAGTCGCTCGAGCTCACGAGCCAGACGTGTGCCTCCGCGCCGGTGACCCTGTTGGCTTCCCAGCTCTCGCGGTCAAGCTCGCCGAGGAGCCCGCGCGGGCCCGCCAGCTTCGCCATCCATTCCTGCGCGGCACCCAGGGTGGTGCCCAGACTCTCGCACAGCCTCACGATCTCGCGCTCGAGGTCAACGGCGGTGGCAGGGTAAGGATATGTGAACGGAATCACCTCGATGCCCCGCGCCTCGAACGCCTCGAGGAGCAGCTCGGTGCCTGAGCAGTCGCCCCGGACCACACCTACGACCCTCGACGGCCCGCCGCCTTTCACCACTGCGCCAAATATGCCCTTGATCCAGGCGCACGAGTTCTGCGGGAATCCTTCCGCGAGCGCGAGGTCGATAAGAGCGTCGGAGCCCGGGTCGCCCACGAATGCGTTGTTGAGGTCCATCGGCACCAGCCCTGCCGCGAAAACGGCTTCGACAGGTATCGTGGTCGTGAGCCCCACCGACGTGTCAGCCGACATTGCTGCCCTCACAGACCGGGTTGAGCCTGGCGAGCTGCCCGATGAGGTGAGCGTTCACCAGAGCGGCATAAAAAGTCGTTAGAAAGACGCCTATGCAGCAGGCGAAGAAGCCGAGGAAGGCGATTGTGCTCGTCACGAAGACGGTCAGCAGTAACACCAGGAGATATGCCTTGAGGTCCACTTTGATGAGCCCGGCCATCACGCCCACCTGCAGCGATTGACGGATGCTGCCGGACTTCGCGAAGGTGCCCATGATGGCGGGCGACGCGAGCCTGAGCAGAAGGCCGTAGGCGACCACCACCAGCCATCCGACGATGAAGCCGATCAGTGCGATCCCGGTCGTGAAAGCGTGCCTCACCGCGTCAGGGTTGCCCCCCACCAGCAACCCCAGGACGACCACGCCGCCCAGCACGAGCAGCATCGGCAGTGAGTAGACCAGGGTGATGAGGAACATCGACGCGCCGTCGGCGAACTTGCGCCCCATGCCTTTCCATTCGGGCAGGACGGAATCGTCGCCCGCCGCGACCGATCTGACAATGGCGACCTGGTACCCGAGGATGAAGAAGAAGGGCACGACCAGGAGCGAAGCCACCGTCAGCAGCGCTCCGATGGTGACCTTGATCGGCCAGCGTGGGTCGTCGAACAGGTACGTGAACGCGCGCGAGACTTGAAGGTCCTCGGCGCTGACCAGGACGTGCTCCGTGTCGCCAGGGTCATGTTCATATTCCATGTCCGCTCCTGAACAGAATCGGCCTCGCAGACCGGCAGCTCGTCAAATGGGCTCGATAATCGAGTCTTCAATTATCTCGTAGTCGCCCTTCCCGCCATCCCTCAGCCTGCAGCCCGCTATCCGCGGGTCGTGGGGGAAGAAACACGTGACGCCTCTGCTCACTGCGTCGTCGAGCAGGCGCTCCTTCTGGGCGCAGGTGAGCTCCGGTTGGAGGTCCCAGGACATCAGCCAGTTGAGCTTCAGGTGGGCCGTTGTCGGGACGATATCGCCCAGGAACACCGCCTCCTCACCTTCTGAGCGCATGCGTACCACCTGGTGGCCCCGCGTGTGACCTCCGGTCAGCTCTACCCGGACCCCGCTTGCCACCTCCGCGGTCCCTGAGGCAAGGCTGAGGCGGTGAGTGTCCGCGAGCGGCAGGTAGTCCGCGGGGTTGTACGAGCCGCGCTCCAGCGGGCCCGGGTCCATCGCCGCTTCCCACTCCGACTCCTGAACGACATACCAGGCGTTCGGAAAGGCGTCGAAGGCAACGCCCTCCGGCCCAACGGAAGTCGACCCGCCCGCGTGGTCCAGGTGCAGGTGGGTCGGGATCACGATGTCGATGTCATCCGGGCTCAGCCCGGCCCTCGCGAGGCCGCTCACGGCGTCTTCGTCGGCAAGCCCGTAGATATCACGCTGCCTCTCGTCGTATTTGGAGCCCATGCCCGGCTCGACGAATATCGTCTTGTCGCCCGCAACGACCACGAGCGAATTGACGCTCAAGGCTATCCGGTTCAGGTCGTCCGCCGGGGTCTTCTTCTCCCAGAGCACCTTCGGCACCACCCCGAACATCGAGCCGCCGTCCAACCGGAAACGCGATGTCACGACCGGCGTCACGCTTATTTGCCCCACCCGGATCGGCATTTCCGCCATGCTCACCCCGCCCGCTCTCAAGTATTGTGATTGACACCACTGTGATATATTTAATCCCGGCCTAACTCAATTGAATTCCGGCTTTGCCGATAAGATAATAACAAAGTATTCCAACGTTCAGGGCCGTATCTCTTGACCGCGCAGTTGTCAGGCGGATTCGCAAGAACAGAGGCGGTGCCCTAATGCGGTTGAAAGTCAGAGGGAGGTCCGGGCAGGCAGGGTTCACTCTCGTCGAACTCATGGTCACCATGCTCATCCTGGGAATCCTGGTCGGGATCGCGGTCATGACCATGTCGGTCTCGCGCAGCAAAGCCCAGCAGGCTGCCTGCAAAGCCAACCTCCGGACTATCTTCGACGCTGTCCAGGTGTACCAGTCGGTCCATAACGCCACGTATCCCCCCACCCTGGACGACCTTGTGACCGACGGACTCATGTAGAGCTCGTTCACATGGACGTGTCCGGCCGGCCCCCTCGGCACGATCTCGACAGATTACAGGGATTATTACGACAGTGCCGCGGGGCACACTTCATGCCCCCGGGTGGGCCATAACCCATAGATGCAGGTATGACCGTAGAGGGAGGAGCAGTTGAAGTATTCGCGCTTTGAGGTTCTGGCGATGGTGGTAGGGATCTGTGCCGTGGTCGGCACCATCCTCGCGACTCTTTCGAGCACCAACCGGGTCGCGGATGTAGTCGGCCTGGCCATGATCGTCGTGGTGCTGTTCGGCGGGCTGCACTACGGCCGCAAGGGCGCCCTCATAACGTTCCTGGCGGCGACGGGCTTCTATGCCATCTTCGCGTTCAGCTTCACATCGAACATCGGGACGGGCACTGCCGTTCAGATCTTCATCCTTCGGATGATCGTCTTCGCCATAGTCGCGGTGGTCGCGGGCGAACTCAACGTCCGGCTCAAGTATCTGTTCATCAAGCTCGAGCACCACGATTACGTCGACGACATCACGAACCTCTACAACGCGAAGTACCTCTCGAAGCTGATCGAGAAGTACATCAGCGAGTTCGACAGGTACGGCTCGAAGTTCTCGCTCACGAACATCACTGTGAGCGAGAACATGCTCTCTGCGCTCAAGAAGAAGGCGCGCCTGAAGCTCATCAGGGACCTGGGCAACTCCGTCATCCGCGGCAACATCCGGGGCGCCGACGAGGCAGCCCGCCTGGAAGGCACGACTTTCAGCGTGCTGTTCCCGAACACGAACTACGACGGCGCCACCTGCGCGACGATCAGGGTCAAGAGCAAGATCTCCGGGTACCTGGACCGCCACGGCCTGGATACCGAGAACGACGACATCATCAAGACGGAGATCATCGAATACCCGAAGCACAAAGACACGATCGAGCTGCTCGCGGTCAACCTGCAGAACAGCCACCCCAAAGAGAAGACCCGGTAGAACCGGTCACGTCTTTTGTCTTCCTCTTTTCGCTACGCCTCTTCCTGATGGTGTAAGGCCGTGCGGTTCTATAACCGGGTCTGAAGCCGCTCGACTTAAGAAAAAGGACCTGACCCCCAGAAGTTAAGCCTATTCGCCGCAGGGCCAGATGAGCAGGCGTTGCTCGCGGGCGTAGTCGAACTTCTTGTAGAAGCGGGCGATGGCCTCGTCGGACGGGTCCACGCAGACCTCCATGGCGCGACAGCCCCTCCTGCGCGCGAGCGAGAGCACTTCTTCCATGAGCCTGGTGCCGGTGCCGCGCTTCTGACGCTTCTCCTCTACGATGAGCGCCATCAGGCGTCCCTGCTCGCGCGAGCCATAAAGGGTGAGGAACCAGTTGACCGCGGCCAGCCCCGCGGGCTCACCGTCTTCCATCGCGAGGAGGAAGAGCCATCCGTCCGAGTTGAGGAGCTGAGCGATGACGCCGTCCCATCGGTCGCGGTCCACCTCCGGGGTCCAGCCCTGGTGGCGCGCGAACTCGACGAGCAATGCTGTGACCACCCCGTGGTCCTTGACTCCCGCTCTAGCGATCTCGACCATCTGCCCCCCAGTGATGACGAAGCTCATTGTGAGCGTTCGGCATGATGATAGAATAACCTGCAATAGAAGCCAACAGCGCTTGATCAAGGGCCCTCGCGCTCCGCGAGGGGTGCTGGAGGAGTGCAAGGTTGAAGTTCTTTTCTCGCGGCAAGCGTGCGCCGGGCAGGATCAGGGTGGGCGACATCGTCCTCGTGGTCCTGATAGTCGTCGCTGCCGCGGTTTCGATGTTCCTGGTCTCCCGGGCGAACGCCGGCGAGAAGGGTTCCCTGGCGATAATCGAAGTCAACGGCAAAGAGGTCATGCGCATCGCGCTCGGCGACGGCCAGCAGGACCGGACGTTCAAGGTCCGCGGCATGACTGGCTACAACCTGGTCGAGGTCAAGGACGGGCGGATCAGGATGCTGGAAGCCGACTGCCGCGACAGGATCTGCCTGGGGGTGGGCTGGGTCGAAGCCCCCGGGAGAGCGATAATCTGCCTTCCCCACCGCGTTGTTGTGCGCGTGACCGGAAAACGCGGCGGCAAGGGCAAAGTGGACACGGTGACGGAGTAAGCCTTTGACAGGCACCCGCCGCGTTACAAACCTGGCGCTCCTGGTATCAGTGGGTCTCGTCCTCTCCATCATCGAAAGCATGTTCCCGCCACTGTTACCCATCCCCGGCGCCAAGCTGGGCCTCGCCAACATCGCGACCGTGGTCGCGCTCTACCTGTTCGACCCCGGCATGGCGCTCGAGGTGACCGTTCTGCGCGCGCTCATCGGGGGACTCCTGCGCGGTAGCGTCATCGGGCTCTTCCTGTCCTTCTCGGGCGGGGTGGTGAGCTGCCTGGTGATGATCGCCCTGTACATGCTCTTCGACGATGCGTTCAGCATCGTCGGTGTGAGCGTGGCGGGGGCGGTCACCCACAATGTCGTACAACTTCTTGCGGCATACCTGCTCGTGCGCCATGCCGCGCTGTTCTACTACATGCCGTACCTTATCCTTATCGCTGTGCCGACGGGCCTCTTCATCGGCTTCGCTTCCCGGCGGGTCACTCTTTCGCTCGAGGGCCTCCCGCTCCAATCGAGGTAACCGGCCATGGTCGTTGACACCACCACAAACGAACTGGACATAGAGATAGAGGGGCTGACGTACACCTACGAAGGCGCCGGCTCCCCCGCCCTGAAAGACATCAGCCTGCGGTTCGAGCGCGGGAAGATGACCTGCCTGCTGGGCAGGAACGGCTCCGGCAAGTCGACGCTGGCGCGCTGCCTGAACGGCCTGCTGCTGCCGGGTGAAGGGCGCGTGCTGTCATGCGGGCTCGAGACCTCCGACCGTTCGAACGCGCTCGAGGTGTCGCGGCGCGTCGCGATGGTGTTCCAGAACCCCGACACCCAGATGGTCGGCGAGACGGTGGAAGAAGAGGTCGCGTTCGGCCCCGAGAACCTCGGGCTTCCCACCTCGGAGATCCGCGAGCGGGTGGACTACGCGCTCGAGCAGGCGGGCATCACCGAGCTGGCAGCGCGACAGCCGCTCAGGCTCTCGCAGGGACAGAAACAACTGGTGGCGATCGCGGGCGCGATCGCCATGAAGCCGGACTTCCTGGTCAGCGACGAAGCCACCTCGATGCTGGACTACTCGGCGCGCCTGCGGGTGGTCGAACTCTTCGAGCGGCTGCGCCGGGGAGGCATGGGAATAATCCACGTCACACATTTCCTGGAGGAGGCCACGCTGGCCGACTCCGTGGTCGTGCTCGACGACGGGCTGGTCGTCGCCAGCGGCACCCCACGCGATACGCTGGGCGACCCCGGGAAGGTGCGCGCGCTGGGGCTTGACCCTCTCGCGGTCACCATCGTGGCATACGAGCTCGAGAAGCACGGGTTCTCCGTGCCGGAAGACGTTCTGACAGTCAAGGAGCTGCTCGCATGGCTCTACGCCTGAAGCTGGAAGATATATCTTACTCGTACCCGCTGCCCGGCAGCGGCGAGGCCGCCGCCCTGAGCGGCGTGAGCATGGCCGTCGAGCCGGGCGAGGTCCTCTGCCTGGCGGGTGCGAACGGCTCCGGGAAATCGACGCTGGCACAGGTGTGCACCGGGCTGCTGCTGCCGGAGGCCGGCTCCCTCTACTACGGCGAGGAAAAGATACACGGGCGAGGCCCGCTACGGGATTTCAGGCGCAAGGCCGGCCTCCTCTTCCAGAACCCGGAGGACCAGCTCTTCGCGGACACGGTTGCCCGGGACATCGCTTTCGGCCCCAGGAACCACGGCCTCAAAGGGGACGAGCTCGAGAAGAGGGTCCGTGAGTCCGCCGCCCTGGTCGGCCTTCCCCTGGAGGAGCTCGGCGGCAGGTCGCCGTTCTCTCTGTCGGGCGGCGAACAGAGGCGGGCGGCGCTCGCGGGCGTCCTGGCGCTGGACCCGGAGGTGCTCGTCCTCGACGAGCCGTTCATCGGTCTCGACTACGAGGGGAGGCGCAGCCTCGAGGAAGCTCTGACGCGCTACCGGGACGAGCGCGGCGCCACCATAATAATCGTCACCCACGAGCTGTCGCACGTCTGGTCGCTCGCGACCGTGTTCGGCCTGATATCCGAGGGGCGGCTCCTGCGGTTCGAGACCAGGGCGGAGCTCCTCTCGGGCGACGCGGACCTCTCCTCGCTCGGCATGCAGCTCCCCCAGTGGGGTGCGCTGGCGCGCGAGCTCCTGCGCTCCGGATTGTCCATCGACGACCCCGCCGACCCTCGCGCGCTGGCGGGTGCCATGGCCAGGCACAAGGGGGCGCACGATGGCGGTTAACGACATCACCATCGGCCAGTACCTCGCGGCGCCGACCCTGCTGCACCGGGTCGACCCCCGGCTGAAGCTCGGAGCCGTGGTGGCGGCCACGGTCCTCGTCTTCATCTACTCGGGCTGGCCGCTTCTGGCGTTCGCGGCCATGCTGGTCACTCTGCTGGCCGTCTGCGGGCTGCCCCTGCTGCGCGTGGCGAAGGCCCTTCGATCGGTGTGGGTGATCGTGTTCGTGACTTTCCTGCTGCAGATCTTCCTGACCCCTGGCGAGGTCCTGTGGCACTGGGGGTTCCTCAGCATCACTGACACGGGGCTCGCGAACGGCCTGCTGCTCTCCGGGCGCGTGGTGATACTGGTCGTGCTGCTCTCCGCGCTCACCATGACCACGCCCCCGCTCAAGCTCGCCGACGGGCTCGAGTCGCTGATGCGGCCGCTCGCTTACCTGAAGGTCCCCATCGCGCGCGTCACCACGATCTTCAGCATCACGCTGATGTTCATCCCGAGCATCCTCGACCAGAGCTCCAAGCTGGTCAGGGCGCAGATGGCACGGGGCGCGGACTTTGAGTCCGCCAACCTGCTGCGGCGCGTGAAGGACGTCCTGCCCGTCCTGGTGCCGCTGTTCGTCAAAGTCTTTCACGACGCGGACGAGCTCGCGGTCGCAATGGACGCACGAGCGTACGGCGGGGGCAGGGGCCGCACCAGGCTGTACCCGATGAAGATACACGCCGCCGAGGCGCTTCTCACCCTGACCTTCGTGCTGGCGAGCGTCGCCATCGTCTTCATCCCCTGAGAGCCAGACCTTTCCTGAGGTTGGTCCGTTATACCCCTTTGAAGAGATGCGGCACCAAGGGGGGTTATGCGAAGGAGAGTGTGGCTGGCGGCAGTCCTGGTATTGCTGTTGGTTCCGATCTGCTCCACGGCGTCGGCGACCCCTTTCTATAATATCCTCAGCAACCCGGGGTTCGAGTCCGGGCTTTCGAACTGGAGCACATCCGCATGCGGAGCGAATCCGGTGTTCGCAACCAGCCGGACAAACCCCGGGGAAGGCAGCTCCTGCGCGTTCATCGGGCTGGAGGGGACCAGGTCTCCCTCCAGCTACGGAAAACTCTCCAGTGCCAACTGGCTCATGCCGCACTCCGGCGAGAGCTACTACTGCTCCGCCTGGAACCGGCGGACCTCCACGGCCGGCACCGCGGGTGTCACCAGCAGCATCTCGCTCAGATGTTGTGACTCCGAGGGAAATCTCCTCAAGGTCATCACGGTCTGGTCAGGAAGGGGCGATTCCTGCTGGCGCCGCTTCGGCAGGGTCATCGCGGCGGGCGAGTTCCCGGCCGGGACCTGGCAGACTTTCGTCGAGCTGAAGACTGCTGGTTCCATCGTCCAGAGGAGCAAACGCGTCAACGACTACTGGGACGGTGTCTGGTTCGGAGAGAACAGGGTGGCCCCCGCGATCGAGTCGCTGTCGGTGAGCCAGGGCGAGGCCTTTGACCTGGTCACCATCAACGGCGCACACTTCTACGACTGGCACACCACCGTCACCTTCGGGGGCGTCGCGGCCCCCATGATTCGCGATGACTTCCGGCCGCCGTCCAGGCTGGCGGTGAGGGTGCCGCGAATGGACGCAGGTCCGACCGATCTGACTGTCACGAACGATTACGGAAGAGCGACGGTGCCGTTCACGGTGCTCCCAAGTAATCTGCCGAGGATAACGAGCATAAGCCCCGAGAGCGGCGACACCGGCACCCTGGTGACCATAACCGGCGAATTCCTTGACCCCGGGTCGACAAAGAAGGAAGTCTGGTGGGACGTCTGGTACGAGCACTTCGGCTATGACGGGCCGGTTCAGGACGTGCTCACCTGGACGGACACCGAGATAACTTACCTCGCACCGCACTCGATGTTCATACCGGGCAGCGGAGTTGACGGCGACGGCCTCATCACTGTGCGGAACGATCACGGGGAGAGCAACGCCGTGCGTTTCGTCCAGGGCCTGAGGTATACACCGTAAAATGCAAAAAGGTGCCTGGCACCATTTTGCATTTCTATTTAAGGGTGCTCAGTTTCGAGACCGACTCGTCGTAGAATCTCTTCCACTCAGGGCGGTCCTTGCAGAGGGACGCAGCATTGGCATAAGCGGTGCGGGCGTCCGCGGGCTTGCCAGTGCGCTCGAGGTCGCCCGCCATGTAGAACCAGGCATCTCCCCTGCCCGGGTCGGTGGCTACCGCGCGGCTGTAATCGGCGACCGCGGAGGCGAAGTCCTCCTTGCGGTCGAGCGCGTTCCCCTGCAGCACGAGGACCGAGGCGAGGACCTGGGGCTGGATGCCGGGGGCGGCGGCGGCCGCGTCCAACTGGAACATCGCACCCTCTATGTCGTTGTCCGCCAGCAGGTACTGGGCGAGCTGCAGCCTGGTCGCCGGATCGTTGGGGTTCTTCTCGACCGCCTGCTTCAGGAGCTGGATCGCTTCGTTCTTCTGTCCCGACGCGTAAAGCGCATTCGCCAGCTTGATGCGGGCGGCCGGGTCGGTCGGATCGAGTTCGACGGCCTTCCGGTACTCGTCCAGGGCCTCCTTCAGGCGCTGCATCCCGGTCAGCACGTCTCCCGCCAGGCTGTGGTATGCGCCCTCGGTCGGGCTCAGCGCCTCGGCCGCCTTGTACTCCGCAAGGGCCTGTGAGTTCTTGCCTTCGCTCGCGAACGCTTCGGCGAGCATCACGTGGTCTATGGCCGACAGCTTCGTCGTGGGTTTCAACTCGAGCGCCCTTTCCAGCTCGGTGGTCGCCTCGGCGGTAGCGCCGGTCGCCTGCAGCGCGAGCCCGAGCACCAGGTGCGCGGTCCACTCGGAAGGCGCCAGGCTCGCGGCGACCCGGGCCTCGGGCAGTGCCTGCGCCGCGCTGCCAGCCTCCAGGTATGCCCGCGCCAGCATCTGGTGGGCGCGCCAGTCGTTGATGTCGACGGAGGCCGCCTTGAAGAGCGCCGCGATGGCCGCGGCCGGCTCACCCGCGAGCATGTTCGCCTGCCCGAGGTTCTCGAGGACGGCGGGCCGGTCCGGTGTCAGGTCTTGAGCCTTGGACCAGTCCGTGATCGCGCCTTTCAGGTCCCCGGACCCCTGGGCGACGGCTCCCAGGCCCTGAAAACCCGCCGCCATCTGGGCCTTGTCTTCGCTCTCGGCGAGGCTCTTGAAGGCGTTCTTTGCCTCGTCGTTCATCGCGGCCCTGGCATAGCGGCCGGCGATGTCCGACCTCACCCCGTAGTCGTCAGCGTTGGCATCGACGGCTTTCTTGAGGTAGGTGATGGAGCGGTCCAGGTTGCCCTGCAGGGAATAGATGTATGACAGCACCCGCATCGCCGGGATGTGGGACGGCTCGATGTCGAGCGCGTTGACGAGGTCGTCCCGCGCATCAGTGAGCTCGCCGCGCAACATCTTGACCGTGCCGAGCCCGGTGAGCGCGAGGTGGCTCTGGGGGTCGAGCTCGAGTGTGCCCTTGTACCATTTCTCGGCTTCGTCGAGGGCGCCGGCTCCCAGCGCGCTGTTCGCCTCGCCCAGCACTGCCTCCAGCGACGATCGGTCCGCGAGTCTGGCCTGGTCGTAATAGGTGGAAGCCTCGCTCCACTTTGCATCACGGAGCGCGGCCGTCCCGAGCCCCGCGAGAGCCTGCGCGAATCCCGGCTTCAGCTCCAGCGCTTTCTTGAAGTTTGTTACCGCGTCGGCCGTGTTGCCGGCGTCGATCTGCGCGCGCCCCAGGTTCACGTAAGACCAGGCGTCGGCCGGGTCCACGGATATCTTCGCGCGGGCGTCTTCCTCGGTCTTGTCGCGGGTCGCCTCGTTCCTGAAATATGGTCCCGACTGCAGCCCCACCAGGAATGCCAGCCCTCCGACGGGAGCCGACGCCTCGGCCTTTGCCGGCTTCGACGGGCTCTTGCCTTGCTCGCAGACCGTCTGGCTGCCGGCGTCCAGCCTGACGCTCGAGCCTCCCCCTTCGACTTTGACCGAGCCCGCCTCCGCGGTCACAGTAGTAGGCCCGGCCGGCGCCACAGCCACCCCGAAGTAACAGGTGCCGCTCTTGGCCCCTACCCTTGACGAGGTAGCTTTGACGGCGGGTGTCGTCACCCGTGCCGTCTTGCCCTGCGGAACGTCCAGCCAGACCTCACCGCGCTCGACATCCACGGTTGTGAGGCTCGCCGGGCCTTTGACCACGCTGAAGTCTGACATCTCGCCGGCGCGGAGCGTCCCGCCGGCCGAAAGGCCCAGGATGATACCGCCGCCCATCCCGTTTCTGACCGTGTCTCCATAGAAGACCACCGAACCCGGCGCCCCGGGCAGCCAGTAGTCGGCGCCTTGCGGGCGGATGTCGAAACGGCCTGGCGACTCGAGGACTACCGCCGCGACGGCGTAGGACTTCTCTTTAGCCCTTGCACGCGTCGTGCCGCACGAGGAAACCACCACCGCGACGAGGGCAAGTGCAATTGCTACCGCGGCCGGCGCGGCAAGCGTGCCTCTTCTATTCTTCGAACGGGCGCGCTGCGCCACCTGATTGTTTGAACGGGTCACGCAGTATTCTTCTTCAGACGAAGAATGCGACCCTTGTAACTTCGTAGGCGCAATAACCATCTAACAGGCGGAGGCATTGCTCTCACTCAACGAGCGCTCTGTTTCTCTGCGGTATACTGTGCGAGGTCAAAACGTTATGAAGAAGTCAAAAAAGCTGCTGAACCTGATATTGATATCGCTGCTCGCGGTCGGCGCGGTCGTGCTGGTAGTCTGGCTCGCCTCGCGTGAGGGTGGATACAGCGAGCCCAGGGGCACGTTCCATTCCCCCACTCTCTACGCGATGGACACCACCCTCGACTTCACGCTCCAGGGCCGCGACGGCAAACTGGCCAAGCAGGACGTGGACGCCGCGGTGGCCCTGATACACCGGATCGAGGCGGAGACCTCCCGCTTCAAGTCGGGCAGCGACGTCGAGAAGGTCAACGCGCAGGCGGGGGTCGCTCCCGTCAAGGTCAACGACTCCACTTTCGACATCATCAAGACCTCGCTCGACTACTCGAAGCAGAGCGGCGGCGCCTTCGACATCACGGTGGCCCCCCTGGTCAAGCTCTGGGGCTTCTATGACCAGAAGTACCGCGTTCCTTCCCCTGAGGAAGTGGCGGCCGCCAGGTCCCTGGTAGACTACCGCAAGGTTCTCCTTGACGAGAACAACAAGACCGTTATGCTCGCGGACAAAGGCATGGAGCTCGACCTCGGCGGAGTCGCCAAGGGCTACGCGGTCGGAGAAGCCTACAGCCTCATGAAGAGCCGTGGGGTGCAGCACGCGCTCATCAACTTCGGCGGGGCGATCGGCGCCCTCGGGAAGCGCGTCGACGGCTCCGACTGGATCATCGGGATCAAGGACCCGCGAGGACAAGGAGGCGAGCTCCTCGGCGAGCTCAAGGTCTCGGACGGTTTCGTATCCACTTCCGGCGACTACGAGCGGTTCTTCATCAAGAACGGCAAGCGGTACTTCCATATCTTCGACCCGGCGACAGGGTACAACCCTGCCAACGCCATGAGCACGACGGTCGTCGGGCCCTCGGGGATGCTGGTTGACGTGCTCTCGAAGATCATAGTCATGGGGCCTCTGCGCGGCATCGAGTTCATGAAGACCCACCCGGAGTACCAGGGCCTGTTCATCGACGGCTCGGGCAACATCACTTATACACCGCAGATGAAGAGCAAGTACGTCATAGAGATCAAGGACAAAGTCGGAATCTGACGCGGCGTCGAACGCGCTGTGAGTCGGGCCGCAATGCGGGCCCCTGCCGGACATCACTCCATCAGACGGACGCGGCGACCTTCTCGCGCTTGCGCCGGGTGGGCACCACCCGGACGATCACGTTTGTCGGGCACACATCGATACATTTGCCACACTGCGTGCACTTCTCGTAGTCGATCCAGGCGCGGTTCTGGTCCATGTAGATGGCGTCGAAGTCACAGGCTTTCACGCACTTCTGGCATGCCGTGCAGCAGACGGAGCAGACCCGGCGCGCCTTGGAGCCCTTGTCCCTGCTGTTGCAGACGACCAGGACCTCCTGGTCGCGCGGGACCACCTGGATCAGGTGCCGCGGGCAGGCATCGACGCACAGGCCGCACCCGGTGCACTTCTCACGGTTGACCCATCTCCTGTGGTCCTCGTCGATGACGATCGCGTTGACGGGACACACGTCCTTGCAGGTGCCCAGGCCAAGGCACCCGTACCGGCAGGCCTTGCCGCCGCCCGCGATGAGCTCCGCCGCGGCGCAAGAGGAGATGCCCTGGTACTTGGCCTTCGGTGAGGATTCGCCGAGGCCGCCCTTGCAGTGGACCAGCGCGACACCCCTCTCCCGCTGCTTTGGCTCGACACCCATAACGCGCGCGACCGCCTCGACGGCGCTATTGCCGCCGGCCACGCAGACGTCGACCGCCGCGTCACCCTTGAGCACCGCGTTGCAGGCGGCCTCGCAGCCGGGGTAGCCGCAGGCGCCGCAGTTGGTACCGAGCACAGCCTCCAGCAGCTCGTCGAGCCGGGGGTCGGTCTTGACCTTGAACTTCTCGGCGGCGACGGCCAGAAGCACCCCGAACAGGAGCGCGAGCGCCCCGAGAGCTATTGCGGCTTTCCAGACCAGGGACCAGTCCAATTCTTTACTCTCCTACAATCCGAGCAGGTTTGCGAACCCCATGAACGCCAGCGACATGAGCGCCGCGATCATGAACGCGATCGGGGCGCCCTTGAACGCGTGCGGTATCGGCGCCGTCTCGAGCCTCTCGCGGATGCACGCGAAGATTATCAGCACGAGCCCGAAGCCAAGGGCCACACCAATTGTATATATCAGGGTTTCCGGGAGTGAGAAATGATATGCGACATTGAGCTTCAGGAAGCCGGGCTTGACCGATTCGGTGGCCGCGGCGAGCACCGCGCAGTTGGTGGTGATGAGGGGCAGGTAGATGCCCATCGCGCGGTAGAGCGGCGGGCTGGTCTTCTTGATGACCATCTCCGTGAACTGCACGAGCGACGCGATGATGAGGATGAAGACGGGGATGTACAGGAACTCACCGACGTGCAGCGGCACCAGGATGTAGTTCCAGGCCACCCATGAAGCCGAACTCGCCATGGTCATGACGAACAGCACCGACATCGCCATCCCGATGGATGTCTCGACCTGGGTGGAGACACCGATCAGCGGGCACAGTGCGATGAACCTGATGAGCAGGATGTTGTAGATGAGCAGAGAGCCCAGGAATATAAGGAAATACCTGTATATCTCGCTCATGCTTCCTTCTTCCTCATCTTGTAGCGGTTCAAAAGCGCCATCAGGCAGGCGAAAGTAAGGAACGCCCCCGGGAACAGGATGAATATGGTGGGCGGGTTGAAGTGCGGTATCGTGAACAGGGTCTTGTTGAACAGGACTATCTTGCCGGTGCCGAGCGTCTCACGGATGATCCCCATGATGAGCAGCACGCAGGTGTACCCGGCGCCCATCCCCAGGCCGTCGAGGAAGGAGTGCCAGACCGTGTGCCGGTAGGCGTAGCCCTCGGCGCGAGCCAGGATGATGCAGTTGACCACGATCAGCGGAATCCAGACCCCGAGCCGGGAGTACGCCACGGGGAAATACGCCTTCATGCTCAGGTCGACGATGGTGACGAAAGAGGCGATGACCACGATGAATATCGGGATGCGGATCTGGTCGGGCGTGTACTTCCTGATCGAAGCGATGATCACGTTCGAGCAGACCAGCACGAAGGTCACCGCGATACCCATGAAGATGCCGTTCTCCACACGGTTGCTGATGGCGAGGGAAGAACAGAGGCCGACCATGAGCACCATCAGCGGGTTCTCGAGAATGAAACCTTTACTGAATTCCTTCCAACCAGTCGTGGTCTCTTCCAATTCCTCCCCCTACTGCTGAGACTTCGAGTAAGCCTTCAGCGCGGCTCTGACCTCACCCGTGACCGCTTTGCTGGTGATCGTCGCCGACGTTACCGCGTTGATGTCTTTTCCGACTTCAACCGGGTCCCGGGACGTCTTACCCTTGTATTGATTGAAGAACCCCGGTTCCAGCGCCTTCGAGCCCAGGCCGATGGTCTCTTTGTTCGACACGGTCGCGATTCCCGCGACCTTGCCGTCCCTGCCTATGCCGATCGCAAGGACGAGGGGCCCGCCGTAGCCCTTCATGTTTATCAGGAATATCGTGCCCTTGTCGCTTGTGTAGACCTTCTGCACATCCGGCACCGCTTTCTTCGCCCTGGCCAGGTAGGCGGTGTCCACCTTCAGCTCGGCTGCCGCCTTGACGCCCGGCAGCGCCGCGACCGCCGCCTTCGCCTCCGAGAGCCTGTCCTCCTCTGCGATCTTCTTCTGGGTGACCACGTACGTGAGCCCCAGCCCCAGGGCAGCGATCAGCCCGACCACCAGCAGCGTTATTCCCAGGCGGAGGACCTCCTGCCTCATGCCGCCGCCCCCGCTTCCGCCTCAGGCGCCTTGCCGTTGGCTTCCTTCTCGGTCTTCTTCTCATGACGCTTGTGCCCGTAGGGGCGCGGCCTGAGGTAGCGGTCGATCAGCGGGGTGAGCCCGTTCATGAGGAGGATCGCGAACATCACGCCTTCGGGAAGGCTCGAATAGAACCGGATGATCGTTGTGACAATGCCGCAGCCGAGCGCGAAGACCACCTTTCCCCAGGCGGTCATCGGGTTGGTCACATAATCGGTAGCCATGAAACACGCCCCGAACAAGAGGCCGCCCGATAGCATCGCGAATATCGGGTTCATCCCGAGGATCCAGGAGAGCACCATCACGGTCCCCACGTAGACCACGGGAATCCTCCAGTCAACGAGCCCGCGTATCAGCAGGATCACCAGCCCGACCAGGATCAGGAGCGCCGAGACTTCGCCTATCTGTCCCCAGGGATTGCCGAAGAACAGGGGTTTCAAGTACTTGGTCCCCGATATCGCAAGTTCATGTTTTCGCACCTGCGATAAGGCTGTCAGCGGGGTCGCCTTGGTGATGGTGTCGATCGCTTTGATGGTCGCGGTGTTGACCACCGCTGCCTGCGGGTGGACCAGGTAAGAAGTCGTCATGTACTTGGCCCAGGACACGAAGAGCACCGCGCGCCCGACGAGAGCCGGGTTGAAGATGTTGTGTCCCAGGCCGCCGAAGACGTGCTTGCCCAGGAGCATCGCGACGATGCCGCCGATGAGTGGCATCCAGAACGGGAGCCTCGGCGGGAGGGTCAGGCCGAGGAGGAGCCCGGTCACGACGGCGCTCAGGTCGAACACGGTTATCGGCATGTGTCGAATCCGCTGCACGATCGCCTCTGTCCCGACAGTGCCGATGATGCTCATGGCGACGACCACGAATGCCGCCCAGCCGCCGATGTAAATGCCGTAGATGGTGAGCGGCATGACCGCGATGATCAGCCAGCCCATTATCCCGGCCGTGGTCTCGTGCGCCCTTATATGTGGTGAGGCGCCGATGACGAAGAGCTCCTCCGGAGGCGGCGCCTTCTTCGGCTTCTTCTCTTCGGCGGCTTCCTCGGGAGCCGGCTCTGGTTCGACGTCAGGCATTGGCTTGCTCTTCTTCGGTGTCTTCCTCGTCTTCGGTATCTTCCTCAGGCCCGGGAGCGCCGTTCGCCGAGGCCAGGCTCTCCATCCTGGACTTCCGGTGCGCCAGGCCGCCCTTGCCGACCTTGATCAGCTGGACCAGGGAATTCTTAGTAGGACAGATATACGCGCACGACCCGCACTCGGTGCAGTCCTCTATCTTGAGCGGCTCCAATTGCTCCCACATCCCGGCGTCCGAGTACGCGCCCATCAGGTAAGGTATGAGGTTCATGGGGCACCGGCGCACGCACCGGCCGCACCGGATGCAGGTGAAGTGCGGCGGCTCGTTCTTGAAGTAAGTCTCCCCCCGCAGCACGATTATGCCCGTGGTGCTCTTGATGACCGGGACATCGATCGTGTACTGCGCCAGGCCCATCATCGGGCCCCCGATGATGACCTTTCCCCTCTCGCCCACGAAGCCACCGCAATATTCGATGACGTCCCGGACCCGGGTCCCCAGCTTCACCCGCAGGTTCGCGCGTCCCGCGACGCCGTCGCCATCCACTGTCAGCACCCGGTCGACCATCGGCATGCCGGTCGAGAGGCTCTCGTGGATCTGGGCCGCGGTGCCGACGTTGTTCACCATCATGCCGACGTCCAGCGGCAGGCCGCCGCACGGCACTTCCTTGCCCGTGATCGTCTTGATGAGGGTCTTCTCGGCGCCGGTGGGGTAGCGGCACGGGAGCGGTACGACTTGTATGTCCCACGGCTTGCCCGCCTCGCGCAGCGCGTCGATGGCGTCGTCCCGGTTGTGCTCGACGCCGACCATCAGCTTCTCGGCGCCCACGGCCTTCTGGATGATGAGCCCGCCCTTGATGATGTCCAGAGGTTTCTCGATCATCAAACGGTAGTCGCCGCTCAGGTGGGGCTCGCACTCGGAGCCGTTGAGGATGACCGTCGACACCGGCTCGTCGGCCGGAGGGTTGAGTTTCACGTGAGTGGGAAAGGCGCCGCCGCCAAGGCCGACTATGCCCGCCTCCCTGACCCGCGCGCGGATCTCTTCGGGGGAGAGCGTCAAAGGGTCATCCATCGCGATCAGTCCCTCGAAGGGAGTGTCCTGCTTGTCGGACTTGACCTTTATCGCTCGGCTGCCGCTGCCCTTGGGGTGCGGGTACTTGAGGATAGCCTCGACCTCGCCCGAGACGCTCGAGTGGATCGGAGCGGAGACGTATTCAGAGGAGTCGCCTATCTTCTGTCCGCGAAGAACGCGCTCCCCCACCTCCACGATGGGCTCGCATGTGGCTCCCACACTCTGTTCCAGTGGGATCACCACGGATTCCTCGGCAGGGCCGGGGAAGATCTTCATGGAGGTGGTCTGCTTTCGGGCTGGAGGATGAACTCCGTCTTTCACGAAGAACCGATGGCTCATCCGCTGGGTCCATCCCATTTGTAGACCCCCAAACCGGCACAAAAGGCCGTTATTACAGTAAAGAATGCCCGGGACGAAGTACCGCGGGCAAACCGTAGGTATACTATCAGACGTGAATGCAATATGAAACAAGTCAAGAGGATGATTAACATTCTGGAAATAACTCTCGTTTGCCGCGGGGAGAACCGCACTCGGCTATCTCTAGGCACGGGAAGTCAGTTCATGGAATAACCAGGGGTCGAGGTCTTGTTCAGCGATTCAAGCGGGATTATCCTTTTCATGCTCGAAATAGATGTGAGACTTTTGTCGAGATCCGGGAGAGTGTCTGATGAAGTGTACCGGAACGGTTCTGGGTAGCGAGGGCGAGATCGCCCAGGTGTTCATCGAATCCAAGGCCTGCGACCATTGCCAGGCGTGCGGCTTCGGGGCAGTGAGGGACAAGAAGACCATGGAAGTGAACGCCCTCAACAAGATAGGCGCAAAGAAAGGGGACACTGTCCACCTCGAGGTATCCGGGAAGAAAGTGATGAGCGCTTCCGCCATCGTCTTCCTGGTGCCGTTCGGTGGGTTTATCGTGGGGTTCCTCCTCGGCTTCTTCGTCGTGGGGCCACTGGTCGGCCACAACATAGAGACCCCGATGGGCCTCATATTCGCCGTCGTCTTCCTGGTCGCGTCTTATTACATCGTCTACCTGCTTGGCAACAAGCAGGAGTTCGAGTTTGTCATCAAGGACTTCGCCGAGCCCGGCGAGCCTCTCACGCCGTTCGAGTCTCCGAGCCTGAACTAGGCTGGACCGGAACGCAGTAAGGGGTCAGACCACTAGTTGCGTTTTTCTTGCCTCAAGAACCGACCGTGATGTGATAGATTAGTAATGCGGTGGCAACCGAGCGAAGGAAGGTGGGGAAGATGCCCGAACAGGAGATCGGCAAGATCGCTCACTACTTCAACAAGATCGGCGTCGCGGCGCTCGAGCTGACTGGCGACCTGTCTGTTGGCAACACTATCCACGTCAAGGGCCATACTTCGGATTGGACACAGGCCGTCGGCTCGATGCAGATCGAGCACGATATGGTTGAGAAAGCCGGCCCGGGCGACTCCGTTGGGCTCAAGGTGGAGGGCCATGCCCACGAGCACGACGTCGTCTACAAGGTGACCGACTGAGATCGTACCCCGCATGCGATGGCCTCAATGGCGGCCCATGACGTCGTGGCCACCATCCCACTTGCCGTGGTACGAGAAATACATGGGGCGCTCGACCACGATATCCCTGTCTCTCGTAACATGAGCGCTGACGTCCTCGCCCGGCCCCGGGAACCCGTTTACGTCCACTGTTGAGCGCGAAGAAGGCGCGACCGCAACACTCTGTGTCCTGTTCTCTCCCGAAGCGAGCATCTGTGTGAGCGTGACGTGCGCTGTGGCCGCCGACGGGTTCATGATGTTAAGAAAAAGGACCTGACCCCGGAAAGTCAAGCGGGGTGGGTGAGGGCGGTCCTGTGCTCCTTGAAGAATCCCGCGTTGATCAGGTGTGTACTGCCCCTGTCCGAGCGCGACGAGCGGGGATGATGGACGTGGCCGAAGTAGTGATACGTCGGGGCGTACTCATCTACATAGGCGAGCAGCGCGGTGCTTCCCACCTCGTCGCGGTTACCGAGCATGTCCCAGACCAGCTCCGGCACCGCCGGCGGGTAGTGAGTGCAAAGTACATCTACCGGCCCGAGCGAAGCCACGAGCTCGTTGTAGCGCTCGGTCTCCATCTCGCCCGGCAGCCCCACGCTCCAGGGACCGTGCGGCGCGCCCGACACCATCCCGAACCGCTCGCCTCCGACGGTGACGACGCCGGACTCCAGGAGCTCGTTCTTCCCCCCGGCGAACTGCCGCATGACCTCGGGCCCATCCGTGTTCCCGTAGATCATGAAGCACTTGCACGGGATGCTCGCGAAGAACTCCTCGTAGCTCTCGACGATGAGCTCGCGCACCTTCTGGTTCTTCTCGGCCGTCCCGCCTAAGGTGGCGCGTATCTGTTGCCGGGCCTCTTCCTTGTTGCCTTTCGCGATGAGCTCGAGCGCGCGCACGACCTCGTCCCTCGAGTAGACTTGGGCGAGTATCCCGTCCAGCGTGCGGAAGTCGATCAGGTTCAGATAATCGCCGAGCATCACGGCGATGTCGGCCTTTGCCAGTTGGTCTTTGAGGGCGGCGTACTCTCCGTGGATGTCGGACAGGATCTTTACGGCCACTGCGCGTCCCCCGCTGTCGATTTCGTGTTCACTTGTATGCCTCCAGGAGCTCGCTCGCCTTCTGCTCTACCATCTTCTTCAGCTCCTTCGGCCCTTCTATCTTCACTCCGTCGCCGAACCGCAGCAGGTAGGTGGCGAGCCATGCCAGGTTTCGCGTTCGAAGCTCGACCAGGACGGAACCATCGGGATTCTCGGTCAGTTGGGCCGCGGGCCATTCCTCGACGATGCGCCTGCCGCGCCTTCCGGCGAAGCGCAGCTTCACGTTGTGCGCTTTCCTGCCCGGGCTGTACTCCCCCACCGCGCGCGGGACGTCGAACGACTCTCGTATGCGGTCCTCGACCGGGTGGTCAGTGAGCTTGACCGAGGAGATGCGGTCGAGCCGGAACAGCCTGTAATCCTCGCAAGAGCGGCACCACGCGAGCAGGTACCAGAACCCCTGCGAGCATATGAGCGACAGGGGCTCGACCTCCCGGTGGGTCATCTCGTCCCGGGAGAAAGTGTAGTAGTCGAGCTGAAGGTTCCTGCCCTTCTCCAGCCCCTCGTCGATGATCTCGCGAAGGGTCCCCTCGTAGGCGCGCATCTCCACGTCGATCCTGCTCGCCACGTCTTCGAGCTCGACTTTCTTCTCCTCGGAGAGGAGCATCTCGATCTTGGAGAGGGCGGAGTCCAGGGCGCCTTCTTTCTGGAAGACGCCCGACCGTATCAGCGCGCTGCCCGCCACAAACAGGGAGAGCGCTTCCTCGCCAGTGAGGTTGAGCGGGCGGTTGAAGTAGTCGGCCATCAACATCCGCACCCTGCCGCCTTCGACTATGTAGTCCATCAGCGCGTCAGGTGTGTAGTCCGGGACGCCGCACAACCTGAGCGTCTCGAGGTCCTGCATGAGGACCTCTTCCGTGATCCCGAACTCCTTGCAGAGCTCGGTCACCGAGACGCCTTCGCGGCTCGCCAGGAACGGCACCATCAGGAGCAGCCTGTTGAGCCTCTCGCTGACCTTGCCCTTCATCTCGCCCCCAGCCCGTTCAGGACCCCCTGCAGCCGCACGCGCGCCATCTCCTTCAGCGCCGCCGGGCTCGCGATGCGCGCGTCGGTACCGAACCCCAGCACCCAGTCCACAAACTCCTCGGGGTCAGCGACCTGGTAGGTGACCTCAAGGCTTCCGTCGGCGCGCCTCTTCTGGAGCCCCGCAGGCGCGCCCCCCGTGGAGGCCGCGAACGCCAGCCGCGGCGTGAAGACCACCTTCGCTTTCGTCTGGGGCGAGCAACTGCGCGGCCTCTCCCAGTCGATCGCGGTGTGGATGTCAAAGCCTGTCGGGACCTCGAAGTCGGCCGTCCGGGGATTCTTCTCGTTGACGTGGACGTCCTCGATTATGCGGTCGAGCTTGAAACAGCGGACGTCTTCGCGAAGCCTGCAGAGCCCGATGAAGTACCAGGCGCCCATCTTGTTGAACAGGCCGTAGGGCTCCACCTCGCGGGTCACGGGCTCGTCGGAGGCCAGCGCCCGGTAGCTGAAGGTCACGGTCTTTCTCCGCAGCAGCGCGTCTAGGATGTCCCCCAGCAGCTTGCCGTCGCGGGGCGACTCTACCCAGTGCACATGCAGGACTTCCTCGTCGACGTCCTGCTTCGCGAACGCGAGCTTGAGCACCGCCAGGTGGGCCGGCATGCTGAAAGGCGTTCCCGAGCCGAGGAAGAGGCGGGACACCATGGTCAGGGCGACGCGCTCGTCGGGTTCGAAATCCAGGTGAGGGAGGTAGTATTTCCTGCGCGGTATCATGTAACCGGGCTCTTCCTCGTACTCGTTCTTGACCGTATCGACCTCTATGTCCATGTCCCGCAGCTCTTCCTTGTCGCGCTCGAACATGCGCTTCAAGGCTTTCTCGCTCCTGGACTGGCCGCGATAGACCGTCTGCTTGAGCTGGTCGAACGTGAGGGGCTTGCGGGTCTCGAGCAGGCACGCGGTAAGGTTTATGAGCCTTTCGATTTTGTCCACGCTTGCAGTCGGTGGATCGTCATGGGGCGGATTCATAACACAGATGATAGATGGGGCGGACACGAGCGTCCACCCCCGTAAACAACATACTCCCCCTTGAGGGGGGAGTGTAAGGGTGGGGCTGCAGTCGACAGGTTATCAGGGGTCGCCGAAATACTTGGGCGCCTCGAGCGTGTAGACGCCGATCAACTGGTCCCTCCGCCAGGTAGGAACGTAGCGCTTCGCTTCAAGAACGTACTTGCCGATCAACTGGTCGCGCGTCCAGTTGGGGACGCAGCGAGCAGCGGTGAGCGTATATATGCCAATGAGCTGGTCGCGCGTCCAGTTGGGGACGTAGCGCGGTGCCTCCAGAACGTAGAGCCCGAGGAG
>DAIUEJ010000024.1:29628-40713 GCA_036845225.1 Candidatus Anoxymicrobiaceae bacterium
CGCGCGTCCAGTTGGGGACGTAGCGCGGTGCCTCCAGAACGTAGAGCCCGAGGAGTTGGCTGCGCGTCCAGTCCGGCACGTATCGTTGCGCCTCCAGCACGTAGAGTCCGAGGAGCTGGCTGCGGTGCCAGCCAATGCCGCCGCCGGCGACGGGCTCATGGCCGTCGGAGGGCGCCTGTGGCTGTGGTATGCCCTCCGCCTGGCATACGCTGCCCGCTGCCTGGTTCTTGAGGGCGCAGGCCGACGCGGACATGAGCATCACGAGAAGGAGGCAACAGGCGGTGACCGCCACACGGTGGCGCATATAGAACTGTCTGGAGCTCGCCAGATATCCTCCGGCGTCGGCGGTACGTATCTTGAGTGCCACCTCTTGAGACCCCCATCTGGTCCGACTATCCGCATGTTTCGGGTTCATTACTGGAATTCCTTGATAGCATAAACATCACTGATAAGCAAGGCGAGTAGAGAAGAGCCGGGACCGAAGTCCCGGCTCTGATGCGTTCAGTGACTCTCTCTATCAGCGGCCGACCAGCAGCCTGCCGATGATCCAGCGCTGGATCTCGGAGGTGCCGCCGCCCAGGACGCCGAGCTGCGCGTCGCGGTAGGCGCGCTCGACCGCGTACTCCTTGGTGTAGCCGTAGCCACCGTGGATCTGTATCGCGTTGCGCGCTGCCTTGAGCGCCACCTCGGTGATGTAGAGCTTGGAGAGCGACGCCATGAGCGGGTCCATGATGCCCTGGTCCTTGTTCCAGGCGACCTTGTAGAGGATCCACCTGGAGGTCTCGAGCCACATCTTCATGTCGGCGAGCATGAACTGCACCGCCTGGAAGTTCGCTATGGGGCGCCCGAACTGCTTGCGCTCCTTCGCGTACTTGATGCACTGCTCGAGCTGGACCTCCTGGCCGCCGATGGCAGCCGCCAACATGACCGAGCGCTCCCACTCCAGGGTGGCGAGCGCCACGCCCATGAAGCCCTGGTTCTCCTGGCCCAGCATGTTCTCGGCCGGGACCTCGCAGTTGTCGAATATGAGCTCGGAGGTCGGTGAGGAGCGGTTGCCGGTCTTGTGTATCTCCTTGCCCACCGAGAACCCCGGGAAGCTCTTCTCCACGATGAAGCCCGTGATGCCCGCGGAGCCGAGCTCGGGGGCGGTCTTGGCGAGGATGACGAACACCTCGCCGATGGGTCCGTTGGTGATGAAGGTCTTGGTGCCGTTGAGGACGTAGAAGCCGTCCTTCTTCTCGGCCTTGGTGAGCAGGCCGGCCGCGTCGCTCCCGGCCTCGGGCTCTGTCAGGCCGAGGCCCGTGATCCACTCGCCGGACGCTATTTTGGGCAGGTACTTCTGCTTCTGCTCTTCGGTGCCGAGCTGCCAGATCGGGATGCCCCCGATGACCACGTGCGCGCCCCACGAGAGGCAGAACCCCGCGTCGAGCCCGCCGTAGCCGAGCGCCTCTCCGGCGAGGCTGGTGTCGAACACACTGGCGCCGCTGCCGCCGTACTCCTCCGGATAAGGCAGACCCATCAGTCCGAACTCGGCGGCCTTGTTCCACAGGTCGCGGTCGAAGCGCGCCTCCTCATCACGTTCGGCGGCGCCGGGCATGATCTCCTTCTGCGCGAACTCCACCACGGACTGCCTGAAAAGTTGTTGCTCCTCAGTAATAGCAAAATCCATCCCTACCTCCCTTTCTTAACACCGAGAATGACCAGTCGGTCAAAATCGCCCACATATATCTATCACATTACACGTCAGGCACAAAATAGAAATCGCGAGAGCGGCCGGTCCGCTCCTCCGGGGGCAGGAACTCCACGCGCACCGGCATGCCCCTGTACATGTCCTCGTAGGCTACGTCCCTGTAGAAGACCACCACCGGATAGCGCGCTCCCTCCAGCAGCACGCTGCCCTGGACGAACGGGACCTGGGCGGTCTGCAGGTCGTTGAGCGAGATCTCGACCTGGCTCCAGACCACGACCTTGCCCTTGCCGCTCATCTCCACCCACTCGCAGTCCACCCAGCAGTCGTGGCACCACGAGCGCGGCCAGAAGTAGACCGAGCCGCACTTGGGGCATTTGGTGCCCATCAGCTTCGCGTTCTCCTTGAGCTCGATGAAGAAACGCGAGAGCTCGCCCGCCGAGGCGAAGTAGTCGATCTTCCACCGGTCGGGCACCAGGGCGAACCCGTCCTGCTCCTTGATGGGCTTGAAACGCGGGTCATTTTCTTCCATCGTCTCATCCCTCCACGACTATGCTTACGGAGTAGGCGCCGCGCGCGCCGCCCATGCTCTGCGCGAGGCCGCGGTTGACGCCGGGCACCTGTCTGGCGCCCGCCTCACCCCTGATCTGCCTGACCACCTCTGCGACCTGGTAGACGCCGGTGGCCCCGATCGCGTGCTCGCCCCCGATGAGCCCGCCGGAGGGGTTCACCGGGTTGGTCCCGCCCATGGACGCGCGCCCGTCGGAAAGGAACTTCGCGCCCTCTCCCCAACCGCAGAGGCCGAACTCCTCGTACAGGCAGATCTCGACCCCGCTGAACGAGTCGTAGACCTCGGCGACCTGGATCGCGGACGGCGGGTCGGTGACGCCGGCCATCTCGTACGCCGTGTCGACCGAGGCCTTGACCGCCGGGAAGAGCGACTTGCCGGCATCGTCGCGCTCGGCCTGCCTCCCCGACTCCAGGCTCGCTCCGATGCCCGTTATCCAGACCGGCTCGCGCTTGAACCTGCCGGCGGCTTCCTCGCTGGCGAGGATGACGGTGGCGGCGCCCTCGCTGTTGAGGCAGTGGTCGAGTATCTTCAAGGGGTAGATGACCGTGGGGCTCTTCATGACGTCTTCGACCGTGACGTCCATCGGGGACTGGGCGTCCGGGTTGTTCTTGGCATTGCCTTTGTTCTTGACCACCACCCGCGCCATGTCCTCTTGGGTGGTGCCGTAGTTCTCCATGTGCCAGATGATCGCGCCGCCGTAGGACCCCGCGGGAGAGGCGCCGAGGTGGGCTTCGAAGAACGGGTCCGCGGCGAAAGTGATCGACTTTATCATCTCGAACACGTTGGCGAGGTCGGCGACTTTCTCCACGCCTACCACCATCACCACGTCATGGAGCCCGCTTGCGACCTCGGCGAACGCGGCCCGGATGGCGTAGCCGCCCGTAGCCCCCCCGGTGGTGATGCGCACCGCGGGTTTGCGGGCGAAGCCGAGCTGGTAGTGGATATGATGGTCGGGCATCATGCAGTGCTCGAAGAAATCGTTGTAGATGGCGTAGACCACGCTGTCGATGTCCGAGCGCTCCGCACCGGCATCCTCCACCGCCATCTTCACGGACTCGTACGCGAGCCTGGGGAACGTCTTGTCGATATGTCGCGCCTTGAACGGCGTGTTACCGACTCCGACGACTGCGACCTTCTTCATCTCGACCTCCCTGCAAAATAGGGGTCAAACCTTTTTTTGCACCGTCGCGCAAAAAAGTGCCTGGCCCCTTTTTGCATTTCACAGATGGACCGGGCGGTTCTCCACCACGTATTCCGCCTTGATGCCGGTCTTCTCGAACAGCTCGAGCTCGAGCTTCTCCTTGTCCGGCTCGATGATGACCTGATCCGGGGTGACCTCGGTGGTCCCCTTTACGTTTTTCCTGACGTCCTCGGCAACCTTGTCCGGCTCGAAGCCGTCCTGAACCGCGAGCCTTATGATGAGCTTATCGCGCGAGAACTCGTCCCCGGAGACTTCCTTGTCGAGGATGCTCTGAAACTGGTAGACGCCCGGGGTGTCCCTGACCGCCGATATCAACTCCATCAGCGCGACTCGCGTGCCCTTGAGCTTGGTGAAGTCTTTCTTCGCGCGCATTATCGGCGGGTACATTATCGGGTAGGTGAGTCCGCAGTGCTCGCAGCGCTCCCACCTCACTCCGCCGGCGATGAGGTCACCGGTGTAGTATCGCAGGAAGCATGTCCCGCGCCAGTCGATGTGGCTGAACACCAGGACGCCGGGCTCCCCGTCCGCGACGGGCTCGTTAGTCTCCGGGTCCAGGACCTCCCAGTAGAAGTACTTCGGGTTGAGGTGGATGTTCGAGTTCTCGTGGCACTCGTAGAAAGCGATCTTCATCTCGGTCATGCCGTAGCCCTGCACCAGCCGGAAGTCGTCGCGTCCACCGGCTCGCATCACCAGGCCCTTGATGTACTCTCGCAGCGAGTCGGTGAGGGGCTCGGCCGCGCACAGGGCGATGAACAGCTTTTCGAGCGGCTCGACCTCTCCGGACTCCACCATGTCAGCCGCCTTCCTGAGCCAGTAGACCAGGTAGGACGGGATGGCGATGAGCGCCCCGAAGCCGCCTTCCTTGAAGAGGTGTATCTGGCGCTCGGTCGGCACCACGTTCCCCCCGAAGGTGTCGAAGCCGCTGGCGGCGCAGAACCACTTTCCCATGAGCACCTGGAAGAAGGCCAGGTGAGGCGCTCCCGGGAAGATGTTGAGCGCGCGTATGTCCCAGGTGAGATCTTTTCCCGCCCAGAAGGCGGAAGCCGTTTCCGTTACCGGGCCGTGCAGGTCACGGTAGGTGTAGACGGCCGGCGTCGGGTCGCCGGTCGAGCCCGCGGAGGCGTGAAAATGGATGGGATTCCATTCGTTTGCTACTCGCCTTCCGACTTTCGTATAGGCGAAACCTTCCTTGTAGTTGGCGCGGTAGAGGTGCGCGTAGTCGCGGGGGTGGTCGAAAATGCTCTGGGCCACGTACTTGGCGAGGAACTTGCCCCCGATGCGGTCCGTGTCGTAGAGCGCATCACGGCCGGGCAGCTTCGGCTGGACGATGAACGCGATGGGGTCGGGGCGGTAATCGTCTTTGTACGTAACGGGTATCTTCGCAAGGTCTGAGGGTTTGCGGATATCGCTCGGCTTGATGCCGTGTTCCTTGAAGAGCTTGCGGTAGTAAGGATGGTACGGGTACATGACATCGGTGATGTAGTTCGAAAGCCTGCGGAACGACGCCTCCCTCTGGTCGTCCACACTTTTGAGGTAAAAGTTACGCATCGACAGCCCCCTGACTCAATGCTTTGACCACCAAGGCGAGAATATAAAGTATTCGTTTCTTCAGGTCAAACATATTGAGTCAAGGTCAGGTCCATTGCACTACCATTTCTCGACGAAGTCCCGGAAGTGCGAGAGAAATGCGTACTCGGCGAGGAGGTCCTGGCGCTCGAGGTGCTTCTTCTGGAGGAACCGCATGTCTCGCGAGGCCCCCTTCATGCCTTCGATCTCTATCTCGCCCAGGAGCTCCTTGTTGAGCGCCTCGAGGTCCATGAGCCGCCGGTGATATCCCGGGATGAAGATGGCGACCAGGTCCAGTTCCTTGTAGCGACCAGTCGCGCCGCAGTGGCCGCAGCGAAACTCGCCGCTCGTGCCATCCTCCACACCCTCCAGCACGGCGCCGCACAGCGCGCATTTCTTCTCGGGTGTCTCTTCCATGCTTCTCACCACCGGGGCCAGCCACCCCAGGGCCGGAGGGCTCTTCAGAAGACGTAGCCTTGCAGGTCCTCGAGTGACGGGTAGCTTCCGGTCGAATAGTACTTGCCGTTCCTCTGTACGAACGCGTAAAAGCCGTCGTGCGCCTCAACGACGAGGAACTGGGTCCCTGCCGTCCTGCCCTTGATCGCCTTCACGTAGTCGAAACGTTCGCGTATCTCCTCCGCGGTGAGGCATTCGCCGACTTCACACTGCGGTAGATGTTCGCGTTGCCGCCCTGCCATGTCCGGCTTCTCCCCCCATGGTTCCGGTCCAGTTATAATATCACGCCAACCAGGCGGCGAACCGCGCCTCATTCATCATTTTCTCCGTCGGCACCGGGTCAACCCGGGCCGGCTCTCGGCGAAAACCCCTGTGGTAGACTTCCCCTATGCGCCCTTCAACAAGAACCGCTCTCCTGCTCGGCAAAGGGATAGGCAACGCCAGCCGCACTCTCAAGTTCGGGGGAGGCTCGACCCTCCCGGGAAGGGTCGCGCGCCGGGTGAACCCCGCCTTCGTGGAGACGATGGTCAAGGAACTCCCCCTCGGGTGCGCGCTCATCACAGGTACAAACGGCAAGACGACGACCGCCACACTGCTTGCCTCCATCCTCGATAATGCGGGCATGACCCCGGTGCACAACCGCACCGGAGCCAACCTGATGGCCGGCATCGCCTCGGCGCTCATCAGGGAATCGGACATGAGCGGACACCTCGGCGCGCACATCGGGCTCTTCGAGGTGGACGAGGCCGCCCTGCCTGCGGCCATCGCCGATACGTCCCCGAGACTGGTCCTGGTGAACAACCTCTTCCGCGACCAGCTCGACCGCTACGGCGAGCTCGACACCCTCGCCTCCAAGATGAAGAAGTCGATCGCCGGGCTGGACCCTGGGGCCGTCGTCGCGCTCAACGCCGACGATCCGCTGGTCTCGTCCATCGGCAGCGGCCTCGAGCAGAAGGTCATGTACTACGGCATCGACGACGAGAGCTACGCGAGCGGCATAATGCAGCACGCCGCGGACAGCAAGCACTGCGCCGCGTGCGGCGCCAGGCTCGACTATGATTACTACCTTTTCGGACACCTCGGCAGGTACAACTGCCCGGGGTGCGGCGCCTCGCGGCCGGCGGCCGAGGTCGCCGCGACCCACCTCGAGATGCTGGGCATGGACGGGACGCGCTGCACGCTGAGGTTTCCGGGCGGAAGCTCCGAGCTGGTCATCCCGCTCCCCGGCCTCTACAACGTCTACAACATACTCGCCGCGATGACCGCGGGCCTCGCGCTGGGCGTCGAGCCCGACGTCATCATGCCGGCTGTGGAGGAGTTCACCGCGGCGTTCGGCAGGGTCGAGCGCGTGAAGACCGCCGACCGCGAGATACTGATGATACTCGCCAAGAACCCGGCCGGCTTCAACGAGGTCATCCGCACCCTCACGTTCGAGCCCGGCCGGAAGTCCGTAGTGCTGGCGCTGAACGACAACATCGCGGACGGCAGGGACGTGTCCTGGATATGGGACGTCGACTTCGAGATGTTCCGCGGGAAGGTCACAGACGTCGTCTGCTCGGGGATCCGGGCATGGGACATGGCGCTGCGCATAAAATACTCGGGTATCGGAGAGCTTTCGCTCACCACCGAGCCCGCCCTGGAAAAGGCGCTCGACCTGGGACTCAATGCGATCGGCCCGGGAGAGACGCTCTATGTGGTGCCGACCTACACCGCGATGCTCGACCTTCGCCGCACCATGGTCTCCCGGGGCCTCGTCGCCCCATACTGGGAGGGACAGTGACGGTACGCATCGGGTGGCTCTACCCCGACCTCATGAATATCTACGGCGACCGGGGGAACATAGTGACGCTGGTCCAGCGGTGCAAGTGGCGCGGGATTCCCGTGGAGGTGGACGAGCTCGGGCCCGGCGACCGCATCCACGATGGCCTGCATGACATATTCTTCATGGGCGGCGGGCAGGACCGCGAGCAGGAGCTGGTCTACCTGGACCTCCTCGAGCTCAAGGGCGAGTCTCTCAAGCGGCAGATAGAGAACGGTGCCGCCGCGCTCGTCATCTGCGGAGGCTACCAGCTCTTCGGAAAGTTCTACCGCCCGTTCGAGGGGGACGAGCTGGCGGGCATAGAGGTCTTCGACGCATATACTGTCGCGGGCAGGAAGCGATGTATCGGGAACGTGGTCGCGCACTCGGCCCTGGGCGGGCCTTCGGGTACCATCGTCGGCTTCGAGAACCACTCGGGCAAGACCTACCTGGGCGAAGGCTGCATGCCCCTCGGCATGGTGACCACCGGCTACGGCAACAATGCCGAAGACCGCACGGAGGGCGCGGTGTACCTCGGGGCCATCGGCACATACCTCCACGGCTCGCTGCTCCCTAAAAACCCGGGAGTCGCGGATTTCCTCATCGAAAAGGGGCTCGCGCGGCAGGGTGGCGACGTCCGGCTCGACCCGCTGGACGATACGGTGGAACTGCGCGCCCACGACTCGGCTGTGGCGAGAGCGCGGAAGACCCACTGAGCCACCGTTTGATATCACTGTCCCTCTCTTCGAATTGCAGTATATTGTCCCCGGTACGAGCACGCGATCAGAGAACGAGATAACAAAGCGAGCTGGGGGGCGGCCCCCGGGCTCGCCTGAGCGACAAGGGCGGCAACTGTTGGAACGGGCCACCGGCCTCAAGACAGCGATATGCGCGGCGGTCGCGGCCGCGCTCCTGCTGACGGCGATCGTTCCCGCAATCGCCGCGGGGCCGCCGGCAACCTTCCGGGCGGACAATCCCGTCTGGGTGGACAGGAGCATCCCCGGGGTATCGGGGGCCATCGCCGCCGTCCAGGTCAAGGCAGGCGACCCGCAACACGTCGCCGTCGTGGACGGCACCAACACCCTTTACTCTAGCCAGGACAGCGGTCTCACCTGGGCACCCTCACTCGTCGCGCCAGGCCTTCCGCTGAAGACCGTCACGGCCAGCAAGGCAACTCCGGGCACCTTCTACGCGCTCCAGGCTGGAACCGTCCTCGGCTCCCAGGTATATGTCAGCAACAACGCGGGGGCCCTCTGGGCTTCGCTCCCGGTGATCCCGGGGCCGGCAAATGATATCGCGACGGGCAGCGAGGCGGCAGTGCTGGCGGCGGCGACCGGTCCGGCGTCACCGACATGCCTCCGTATTTCAGCCTGGACAGCGGCTCCACCTGGTTTGCAGGCACCGCCCCCTCGTCGGTCTGGTCGCGCGCCGCCGGCGACCCCACCGGCTGGAGGACGTTCTACGCGGCCGAGGAGGCAGCCTCCACCGACCCGATCTACAAGAGCCCGGACGGCGGGATCACCTGGGCGGTGTGCGGGAGCTTTCCCGCGCCGGTCCATGCCACCGCTCTGGCGGTCTTCCCCAGCAGTGGGCCGGTGCTCATGGGCACGGACACCGCGGGCGGCGGCCAGATCTATCGGTCGAACGACGGCGGCTCGTCCTGGGTAATGTCCGCGGGCGGCCTTCCGGCGGGCGAAGCCGTGCTGGACGTCTCGATCAGCGGCTCGACACCCAGCATCGCCTACGCCGCGACCGACAAGGGCGTCTACGCGAGCCACGACTCGGGCACGAGCTGGACGGACATCAGCGGGAATCTCCCGGAGAAGGAGTTCCGGTCGCTGTCGGCGACCGGCGGCTCGAACAACACCGTCTTCGCCGGGGCGGCCGACGGAGCGGTCTATGAGACGAGCGTCCCGGCTATAAGCGGCCTCAACCCCACTTCGGGGCAGGCGGGCGACGTGGTGACCATAACCGGGTCGAACCTCGGGCCGGGCGGAGCCGGCTCGTTCGTCTCTTTCGCGGGGATCAGCGCCTCTTCGTACCGGATGTGGACAGACACCCTCATCAGGGTCGAAGTGCCCCGCGAGGCGATGAGCGGCGGGGTGTTCGCGGTGACCCCGCAGGGTTCGTCCAACGCGGTGCAGTTCACCATCGACCATCCCCAGCCCCCGTCGTACAGGTGGTACCTGGCGGAAGGGTGCACGGGCGAGAGCGCTCGGGGCACCTTCGACACATGGGTGCTCGTGCAGAACCCGGGAGATTCTTCGGCAGGGGTTCAGCTGACTTTCATGACCTCGGGAGGCGCGCAGAACGGGCCTTCGCTGAACGTGCCTCCGGGCTCGCGGACTTCGGTTCGCGTCGCTGACTTCGTGCCGGACACCTGGGACGTGTCGACCGAGCTCACCTCGGACCGCCCTGTCATCGCGGAGCGCTCGATCTACTGGAACGCGCCGGCCTGCTTCCGGCAGGCTGCCAGTGATTCCATCGGGGTGACGTCCCCGTCGACGTCGTGGTACCTCGCGGAAGGGTGCACCGGCATCGGGGCATCGGGCACGTTCGAGACGTGGGTCCTGGTCATGAACCCGGGGACGACGGACGCGACCGTGCACCTCACCTACATGACGCCCGACGGCCCGGTGAGCGGGCCTGAGCTGCTGGTCCCCGCCGGCTTCAGAAAGAGTGTGAGCGTAGCAGATACCCTTCCCAACTGCTGGAGCGTGTCAACGACGGTGACTTCAGACAAGCCGGTCGTGGCCGAGCGCTCGATGTACCTCGACACCGCGACGGACTACCGGCAGGCCGCGACCGACTCGATCGGCGTAGTGTCGGGCAGCACCTCCTGGTACCTCGCCGAGGGGAGCACGGGGCTGAGCCCGAGCGGCACGTTCGAGACCTGGGTGCTGGTCCAGAACCCGGGCAACCAGGCCGCGAACGTCCAGGTGACCTACATGACCCCGTCGGGCGCGGTCGCCGGCCCATCGCTCTCGCTCGCGCCGATGACGAGGAAGACCGTAAACGTGGCGGACGCCGTCCCGGACTGCTGGGAGGTCTCCACCAGGGTCACCTCCGACCAGCCG
Source organism: Candidatus Anoxymicrobiaceae bacterium (assembly GCA_036845225.1). GTDB lineage: Bacteria > Actinomycetota > Geothermincolia > Fen-727 > Anoxymicrobiaceae > FEN-680. The sequence goes on from DAIUEJ010000024.1 coordinate 39,985, forward strand.
GTGATCGCCGAGCGTTCCATCTACTGGAGCGGCTCGCAGGGGTACCGGCAGGCCGCGACCGGCTCCATCGGGGTGACCTCGGCACAGAAGACGTGGTGCCTCGCGGAGGGCTGTACGGGGGTCAACGAGCAGGGGTCCTTCGAGACCTGGGTGCTGGTGCAGAACCCCAACCCGGTGATAGCGACCGCCAGGCTCACCTACATGACGCCCAACGGCCCGGTCGATGGACCCACGGTCGCGCTTCCGGCCAACAGCAGAAAGACCGTGAACGTCGCGGACGTGGTGGCGGGCGGTTGGGACGTATCGACCAGAGTGGAATCGGACCTGCCCGTCATCGTAGAGCGCGCGATGTACTGGGACGCGCCCGGGGTGCTGCGCCAGGCGGCCCACGACTCGATAGGCGTCCCCCAGTAGGGGTCGGGCGCCGTCTACCTCTCCAGGCGAAACGCGATCTTGTGCTAAAATACCAACCACTTATGTGGGCGTTTAGCTCAGTGGGAGAGCGCTGCCTTCACACGGCAGAGGTCATGGGTTCAAATCCCCTAACGCCCACCATTCAACTCCAAGGTCACACTCTTATTTCAATTGTGGGCGTTAGGGGATTTGAACACATGACCACCCCACGCGCCGGTGGCGCGCGGTGACCCCGGGCCGGGGAAAGTATTTCCCCGCATAGATTCACTAATGGGGGTGAGCAGCAGGACCGCAGGTCCTGCGATGAGAGGGGGT
>DAIUEJ010000025.1:0-39325 GCA_036845225.1 Candidatus Anoxymicrobiaceae bacterium
CGGTTCTTCCAGAGCATCGCGAGCAGCGTTGAGCCGAGGCCGGCGGTCCACAGGTGTATGACGAGCATCTGGGCGCGGTCGCCGTTGAGAGGCCAGTACTTCTTGTTCTCGAGGGAGTAGAGGATGTCCATGCAAGCCAGGAACATCATCGCGCTCCCCGCCGCAGCTCCGGCGAAGAACCCTTTTCTGTTCATCTTCAGCATGTTCGGGGCCGCGACAAGCGCGGTGGAGATCATCCAGGAGTCAGCGAGGGGGAACGCCCTCTCGAAAGCCTCGTCCTGTTCGGTCTCGGTCGCCTCGATCTTCTTGGCGAAGAACAGGATCCAGAACAGGGCCGTTGCCAGCGCGGTGAAAGCCACGAGAGCGGAGAGGATCGTAATCGCGAGGGGCCTTTCAGTGTAATCGTCCATGCCAACCTCCTAGCAGTAGCGTGCCTGGTACATGAATATAAAGCCAACGGTCACCGTTAGCAAATCACGGGTTGCCCGAGGTCAAGGTGGGAGCCCGGCGCCTGTGATATATTTATCGCGAAAATCGTGGGAGCCCCATGAAATGGAGGTAATCCGATGGCCGATAAAGCAGCCCTGAGCGTCGAGGAGCTCTGGAACCCCTCGAACGAACTCTCACCCCGGATCGCAAAGCTCCGGGACGAGTATGTGAACATCCAGGACCGCGACTATTTCCGCAACGAGATCATGCCTTTCACCACCGGGACGCCGTGGGACACCATGTGGTCGCCGGCGCTCTGGGGAGTGGTGCCGGACCTGATCCCGTTCAACAAGGCGTTCATGGAGACCCTGCCGCTCGCCGCCACAAAGGTGGAGCTGCCGGAAGACTTCTGGGAGAGGCAGCACGTGGTCCGCGTGGCGACTTTCTTCCACGAAGTGGTCTCAAAGTACATCCCCGTCCAGATACTCGACGACGAACTGATCGTCGGAGGCCAGTTCAACACCGCGATGTCCCGGGCGCAGACGAAGTCGGAGGCGAAGGAATGGCGCAAGCGGACCGACAAGTGGTCCAAAGGTATCGAGTTCCTGAACTCTCACGGCATGGGCAACGCGGGCGCGACCCCCGGCCACCTGATACCGGACTACCCCAGGGCCCTGAAGCTGGGGCTGCGAGGGATGGTCGACTACTTCGAGGAGCTCAAGGCTGAGGCCGGCAACGAAGAGCACAGGGAGTTCCTCGACGCCCTGATCATCTGCTGCGAAGGGGCGAAGGAATTCGCGGAGCGGTATGCCCGCGAGGCCAGGCGCCTGGCGTTCGAGTGTGAGGAACCGGGCCGCAAGGCGGAACTCGAAGAGATCGCCCGCATCTGCGAGAAAGTCCCCTGGGAGCCTCCGGAGACTTTCCATGAAGCGCTGCAGGCGCTCTGGTTCATCCACATGCTGGTCATGGTGCAGGAGTCTTATCCCGGGCCCGGGCTCTCACCGGGCAGGATCGACCAGTACCTTTTCCCTTTCTACGACAAGGACATCGCCGAAGGTCGCTTGACGCGCGAGCAGGCGGAGGAGCTCCTGGAGTGTTTCTGGATCAAGCCCAACTACGCTTACGACTTCATCTACCGCGTCGGGCGCACCCGCGGCATCACCAGCGGCTATGGGCAGCTCATCACGATAGGGGGGTTGGGGCCCGACGGTGAGGACGTCTCCAACGACCTCACCTGGCTGATGCTCGACGTCATCGAGGAGATGAACCTGCTCGAGCCGAAACCGAACGTCCGGCTGCACAAGAACACCCCCGACGACCTCCTCAAGAGAGTCGCCGGGATGATCGCGTCCGCGCAGGGCGCGCCGTTCCTGTTGAACTTCGACGAGAACTCGATTGCGGCACTGCGCTGGCAAGGGCTTCCCGAGGACCGCCTCTGGGACTATGCGCCCGTGGGATGCCTCGAGAACACCTTGCAGGGTGATGACCGCTCGGGCACGGTCGACGTGAACGTAAACCTTGCCAAGGCGGTCGAGATGACACTGTTCGACGGCAAGGACCAGGCAACCGGGGACAGGGTGGGCCCTCGCACAGGCGACGTGAGTAAGTTCAAGACCTGGGACGAGTTCAGGGCCGCTTTCGAGACCCAGCTCAAGGCACTCCTGGCCCGGTTTATGGAGTTCTACGACTTCACCGACGCGCTGAGGGCCGGCTTCGAACCGACGCCATACCTCTCCGCGCTGGTAGGAGGCTGCGCCGAATCAGGCAAAGACGTGACGGACGCCGGGCCGGAGTTCAACTTCGTGACAGTGGAAGGGGTGGCATTCGCCACCGCCGCTGATTCTCTGGCCGCCATCAAGAAGCTGGTCTATGAGGACGGAACCGTCAAGATGGACGAGCTCGTGAAGGCGATAGACGACAACTTCGAAGGCCACGAGAAACTCCGCCAGATCCTGCTCAACAAAGGGCCCAAGTACGGAAACGACGACGACTACGCGGACGATGTCGCCCGCTACCTGTCCCGCCTCTGGACCGAGGAGGTCTTCGAGCACAAGACTCCCTCCGGCCGGCGTTACAGGGCCGGTTACCTCTCCTGGAACTACTGGATCGCCTACGCGCCCACAACGGCGGCGACGCCTGACGGCCGCAGACGTGGCACATTCCTCTCGAACGGCCTGTGTCCGGTGGCCGGCTCCGACCGCAGCGGCCCGACCGCCGTCGCCCTCTCCGTCGGCAAGCTGGGCCTCGAGTCGGCGCCTAACGGGGACTCGCACACAATATCGTTCAACCCGTCGCTGCTCCAGGGTTCGGAGCACGTCGACAAGCTGGCCGCCTACCTTCGCGCGTACGGCGAGAAAGGCGGCACGGCGCTGCAGATAAACGTGATCGACCCGGACACCCTGAGGTGCGCTCAGGAGCACCCGTCCGATTACGCGAACCTGCTGGTGCGCGTGACAGGGTACAACGCCTACTTCGTGATGCTCGGCAAGGAGATCCAGGACGAGATCATCGCAAGGGAGTCGCATGACCTCTAAGGGTCCGGGGGGCGGCGGCGGCGGCGGCGGCGGAGAAGATGGGACCGGGATGGTCTTCAACGTCCAGCGGTTCTCGATAGAGGACGGCCCGGGGATACGTACCACCGTGTTCATGAAAGGCTGTCCACTGCGCTGCGTATGGTGCCACAACCCCGAAGGCCTGGAGAGGCGCAAACAGTTGATGTGGTTCGACGTGAGGTGCATAGGGGCGCGCGACTGCCTGGAGGCGTGCCCGGTGGGAGCCCTCGAGCTGACTGGCGACGGGATGGTCATCGACCGTGAGAAGTGCGACGGCTGCGGGCTGTGCCAGGTCGCCTGCCCCGCGGGAGCCATCGAGGTCGTGGGCAGGGAGAGTACCGCGCGCGAGGCCTTCGACGAGGTCGTCCGCGACGAAGCGTTCTACAGGAACTCCGGCGGTGGGTTGACAGTCTCCGGGGGAGAGCCGACCATGCAACCCCGCTTCGTAGCCGAACTCATGGGGCTGTGCCGCGAGGCCGGCATCCCTACCGCGCTCGACACCTGCGGCTACACTTCCGGCGACGCCCTGGAGCGGCTGCTCGCGCTCTCGGACATGGCCCTGCTGGACCTCAAGTTGATGGACGAAGCCAGGCACCGCGAGCTGGCAGGCGTCGACCTGGCCCCCGTACTCGAGAGCGCCCGCGCGATCACCAGGTCGGGCACACCGCTCTGGGTCAGGACGCCGGTGATACCGGGGTGTACGGACAGCGAGGAGAACATCCGCGCGATCGCGGCGTTCATCAAGGATGAGCTTTCCACGGTCGAGAGGTGGGACCTGCTGTCGTTTAACAACACGTGCGGCTCCAAGTACCAGCGACTGGGCATGAAGTGGGAGCTGGAAGGGGCGCCACTCATCGAGAAGGAGAGGATGGAGGGACTGGCGCGGCTGGCCGAAGAGGCCGGGTGCAAGGTCGCCTGGTCCGGGGTCACCCGGAGCGCCGACGCCTGAGGTAGGAGGTCAAAGTGGAGCTTGTCAAAGATGCCGGCACGACCGACCTGAGGGTCGAGCTGCCACCCGCCGCGATGGGGATATACAAGCAGGAGGAAGTCGCGAAGTTCATGGCGACCGCCTCGGCGGACGGGGTGCCTAACGTTGCGCTCATAGTCAGCCAGATGCCGGCCGAGCCCGGCCGGATAGTGTTCGGCGAGTTCATGATGGTAAAGACGCAGGCCAACCTCGCGCAGAACGACAAGATAGCGAGCTTCGCGATAACGCCGAAGCTCGAGATGGCGGGATTCAAGGGCGACGTCAGCGGCTGGACGGAGTCGGGCCCGTACATCGACCTCATCAACAGCATCCCGTTCTTCCGCTACAACGCCTACGCCGGCATCCACAAGGTCGCGACCGCTGAGATCCGCGAGATGCTGGACTTTCCCCCCAAGTTGTCGATGGTCACCGCCGGTCGCGAGTTCCTCGCCATGAGGACGCGAGGGCGTATCGGGCGAGGGGAGAGTGTGGGGGGAGTCCAGACGCCCGAACCGGTGCGCAGCAAGTTCGACGGCATCATGTCCATCAAAGTGCTCGCTTACCTGGACGGCGACGGCTATCCGAACCTCGTGCCACTGTTCGGCGTGATGTTCCGCACGGCCGGGGAGCTGCGGTTCAAAGTCTCGGGCTACAACTCCGCGGTGGGAGGCCTGCCCACGCCCTGCAAGGTCGCGCTGAACGTCCTGACCCTGGACCTGAGGACGTACCAGATAAAGGGGACGCTGGTGCGGTTCGACAAGTCTCTGGGGCTTCGCGTGGGCGTGGTCAGAGTAGAGGAGGTCTACTCCTCGATGCCCCCGCTATGCGGGCAACGCCTCGTCTGAAAAGAGCCTGATAGCACGGGCCTGTAGCACCCGAGTCGGTGGGAGAGAGATGGCACCCTCGCTCGAAGACATAAGCAAGACGGCGTCAGGTCCGGTCCTCGGAACGTTGAAAGAGCGCTACCGGGATGGTGGCTTCTCGCGTGAACTCTGGCGCGCGATGGGGGAGCTCGGCCTGCTCGGGATGACTGTCTCTACCGGGCTGGGAGGAAGCGGCGGCGAGCCACCGGACCTGGCCGACGCCGTGAGCGCGTTCGCGAAGGCCGGTTGCGACATGGGCCTGACACTCTCCTGGATAACCCACCTTGCCCTCTGTGTTAAATCCATCGAGAACTTCGGCACGCCCGAGCAGCAGAAGAAGTACCTGCCGAAGCTCTTATCCGGTGAATGGGTAGGGGCGGCAGCGGTATCCGAACCGCGGACCGGCGCCCACCCGGCGGGTATCGAGACGACGGCCAGGAGGGCGGGCAGCGGCTTCCGGCTGGATGGGCAGAAGTTGTACATAACCGACGGGACGGTGGCGGACCTGCTCGTCGTGATCGCCGCGACCGGCGAGACCACTGAGGGCGTGAAGGAGCTGACCGCGTTCCTCGTCGAGACCGACAGGCCCGGCTTCAAGGCGAGCCTGATGGACCTCAACTTCCTGAAGACCTCTCCACACGGCCACCTCTCCTTCGACGGCATGGAGCTCGCTGAAGACTCGGTCCTGGGGGCCGTCGGGGACGGGCACTCGCAGGCGAGCAAGTCCGCGTTCGCGCGCGAGCGGTCCCTCGTGCTGTCCGCCTTTGTGGGGCTGTTCACCGCGGCCGCGGACGAAAGCGCGCGTTGTTTCGTGAAGAGGAACGGGAGCTTCGACCTCGAGGGCAAAGAAGCGAACGCCTGGATACATCACATGTCGGCGCTCGCCGCTTACAGCCGGTTGGCGCCGGACCTGGTCGACATGGCGTTCACGGACCCCGAGAGGTGGAAGGGCTCGATGGACCTGCTGATCTACCTGGGCATCTCGTATGGCAAGTGGGGTGTCTGGCTGGGCGACTTCGTCTCCAAGCACCGGCTGGACGCCTCGTTCCCTCTCGACATCATGCTGAACGATATGAAGCTCGTGCTGGTAGGGGAAGGCATCATCTACAAGGAAGGCCGGCGCAGGTACCTGCACCCTTACGAGAACCCGGCCTGAGGTCATCTGATTCCGCGGAGGCGGCCCGTTCCGCCGGCACCCCTGGAGGTGGCGCTGTTGAGAACCTTGATCGAGGTGGACGCCGGCGCGGTCGAGTCCCGCATAGACCCTCGCATCTACGGGCACTTCATCGAGAACATGGCCAGGTGCCTCTATGGAGGACTGCTCGTAAACGAGCGGCCGGGTGACCCCCGGGGGCCGTGGAAGCTGCGGGAAGGGATCGTAGAGACCGTGAAGGAGCTCGCTCCCCCGGTGGTGCGCTGGCCGGGCGGCCTCTTCGCTGACGGCTATCACTGGGAGGACGGCATCGGACCGGTCAGCGACAGGCCGCTCAGGAGAAACCGCTACTGGTCCCGCTACGGCCCGGCCACCCGGGTCATGGACCCGAACGCCTTCGGCTCCGACGAGTACATGGGACTGATGCGCGAGCTCGAGGCGCAGCCGTACGTGAACATCAACTTCGGGACGGGCTCCGTCACCGAGGCCGCTCGCTGGGTCGCGTACATGAACGGGGGAGAGGAGACGCCGGAAGGTGCGCGCCGCGCATCCTGCGGGCGCAGGGAACCCTGTGGGGTGCGTACCTGGGGCATCGGCAACGAGATGTACGGCGTGTGGGCGCTCGGACACACGAAGCCGCGCGACTACGCCGCCAGGTATCTGGAGTTCCGCCGCGCTATGGAGGAGGCTGACCCGGGGCTGGAGTTCGTCGCGGTCGGGGCCGACCACTACTTCAACAAGAGGTGGAACCGCGAGGTCCTCTCCGTGGCGGCTGACGACATCGACCTCCTGGCAATGCACGTGTACCTGCCGGGCCCTGAGCGGCTCGCGGGCGTGTACGCCGCGCGGCTGCGCGGAGGGACCGCCGGGATGTACAGGGCGATAGTCGCTTCCCCTGTCGAGTACGAGAGGCGGCTCCGGCAGGCAGTCGGAGACATCGAGGCGGTGGCCGGCAGAGAGAGCGCCCCGGGAATAGCCTTCGACGAGTGGAACCTCTGGTGGACACCCGCCCAGTTGCTGTTCCCGCGCTGGACCCTGCGTGACGCGCTCTTCGCCTGCGGCGTCTTTCATGCCATGCACAGGCTGGCCGGCAGGGTGCGGATGGCGAACGTCGCCCAGCTCTTCAACGTGCTCGGATTGATAACCACGCTCGGGGACCGGGTGTGCAGGACGGCGCTGTACTACCCCTTCCTGATGTACGCGAACCTGGCGCAGCCGGTGGCGTTGCGCGTGAGCGTGGCGTGTGGATCGTTCGAGTCGCCGAGGGTCGGAGGGATACCTGCCATGAGCGGAGTGCCGGTGCTCGATTGCTCGGCGACCGGCAGCGACGACGGCAAGACCGTCGTCCTGTTCGTGATCAATAGAGACCCATCGGATATGGTGAACGCGACCATAGAGATTGCAGGCTTCGCTCCCAGGGGGCAGGCGGAGATAAGCACCTTGGACGGCCCATCGATAGACGCTGTCAACACCTACCGGGATGACGAGATAGTCAGGGTGATGAGGAAGAGCGTGGACGTCGGAGAGGTCCTGCCTGAGTTCGTCTTCCCTCCTCACTCAGCGACGGCGCTCGTGTTAAAGACCTAGCCCCTAGCCGCCGGTTATCTCGACGCTCACGGCCGGACGCACGTCGGGCAGGCCCGTGAAATACCCCTGGATGGTGTAGAGCCCTGGCGCTGTAGAGCCGGTGTTCCAGGCGACCTTGTAGACCTCGCTCGCTCCCGGCTTCAGCGTGACGGGGTTGAGCGCCTGCGTGAACATGACGCCCTGCGACCAGCGCCACACCTCGCCTCCGCCTTTCTGGAATGCGATGAAATCATAGAGCTGACCGTTCTTGAGGTCGTACGTGGCCGCTTTGCCCGAGAGGTTGCGGATCACCAGGGTGAGCGAGAAAGTCCCGCCGGGGTTGGTGACCGCGGGCTCGGAGCGGAGCGAGACACTGATGCCGTTGACCTTCTCGACCGCGGAGGAAAGCTGCTTGTTGGATGGCTTGCTCGGCTCGGGGGGCCCGGCCGCGCAGCCGCACACCGCCAGCGCCGCGACAAGTACCGTGAAGATCACAATCACCTTTGTGGACCTCATGGCACTCCTCAGAGGAACTCGTCGAGCAGCTCGTTCACCAGTAGAGGCTGCTCCTGCTGGACCCAGTGGCTGCAATCGGGTATGTACCTGACGGTGAGCCCGTTTTCGAAGTAGGGGTCGAGGCCGTAGGTGAGCTCTTTACCGAGCGCCCGGTCATCTTCCGCCCATATCAACAGAGTCGGGCTCTTGATCCTCGGGACGGAGCCGCGCAGCGCGCGGAGCCCGGAGAAGTTGCGGACCATCGCCCTGTAGTAGTTCATGCCCCCGGTGAGCGCCCCTGGCCTGTTCGCCGCCTCCGCGAGCCGGTCCAGGTCCTCGGGCGTGAACGCTTCCTTGTCGACGGCCCAGTCGGTGAAGGAGCGCTTGAGCATGAAGGAGCCGAACGCCTTGAGCAGCATCTCCGGCACTACCGGGACCTGGAAGAAGAACATGTACCAGGAGCGTGCCATCTGCCGGGGGTTCGTCATGATGTTCATTGCGAACGCGGCGGGGTGCGGCGCGTTCATGACCACCAGCCTGTCCACGGAATCAGGGTAAGCCATCGCAAACGCCCAGGCGACCGCGCCGCCCCAGTCGTGTCCGACCACGTGTGCCTTCTTCTCGCCGAAAGCCTCGATGAGGCCTTGTACGTCGCCGCAGAGCTTGTCCAGGCGGTACTCGGAGACCCCCTGCGGCTTGTCGCTCAGGTCATAGCCCCTCATATCGGGCGCGACGACCTTGAAACGCGACGCCAGGAACGGTATCTGGTAGCGCCACGAGTACCAGAACTCGGGGAAGCCATGGAGCAGAAGGACGAGAGGCCCTTCACCCTGGGAAACGCAGTGCAGCTTGATCCCGTTGACGCTGACGTCGGAGTGCGACCAGGACTCTTTCTCTTGCAACGCTGACCTCCCTTGCCTGCTGCCGGTCGCCTAAAAGTCTAACACCAAAATCACCCTTCTGGAGGCCAAACAGGGGAGACTCGGAGTGAGGGCGAAAACGTTATATAGAGTGGAGGTTGATTATGAACGGCATGATATTTATAGGAATACTTTCGGCTTTCTGTTTCGGCATCCTGGCGATGATCGGCCGGGCCCTGGCGCTCGACATCTGGGAAGCGACCCGCATCCGCGAGATGGAGAAGCAGAGGCTGCTCGAGATGGACCCGCTGGCGAAGGAACTGCAGAGAGCTCTCGTAGTACAGATATCGTCGCGCAGGTCCCCGCGCGCTCAGGTTGACGACCGGCTCGATACGAGGTTCGGCCGGACGGCCTGAGACCGGCGGGCCGGTCTCGCGGTAACCAAGACTGGACTCACCAGTACGAAAATACTATCCTTTCTGCGCGCCCTCATTTTCCGTGGGGGCCGGACGGACCTCACTAGCCCCGGGAGGTAGGGAATGAAAGCCATCCTCATGGGCGGCGGAATGGGCGGGCTCGCGACAGCCATCAACCTGCTGGACCTCGGCCTGGACGTTTCGCTGGTGGAAGCGGACGAGATATTCGGCGGGCGGGCGAGCTCATGGCTGGACGAAGACGGGGACATGATCGACAACGCCCTTCACGTTTTCTTCCCTTACTACGTCAACCTGCTCGAGTTCTTCAAGAAGATGGGCATTTACGAGAACATCGCCTGGAAGAACACCGAGTTCTACTACGCGCTGCCCGGCGGCAAGCAGGCGGTGCTGCGCTTCAAGCAGTTGCCCGCTCCGTTCCACGCCGCCTTCGCCTTCGCGAACATGCTCAAGGACTACAAGGAGATCTCGCCTCTCAAGGTCATCGTGGCGGGCTTCCCCCTTGCCTCGGGCCTCTTCATGAGCAAGGAGAAGATCGACGAGCTCGACAATATAAGCATGGCCACCTGGGTCTACCGCTGGGCGTCGGTCGACGGGCTTAGGCCGATGGAGCCGGGGATCAACGGGCTCACCTTCACGCCTTCCTGGGGCGTCTCCGCCAAGGTCATGCTCAACTGGGGGATGAAGGTCATGGGCTCCGCGGAGAACGCGCGCGTTGGCTTCGCGAACGGCGGCCTCGGCGAGATCTGGGTGGACAACTGCCTGGACTACATCAGGAGCAAGGGTGGAGAGGTCGCCCTGGGCAAGGCGGTCACCTCGATCAACGTGGAGGGCTCGAAGATCAAGAACGTGGTCGTGAACGATTCCGAGGTGATGGAAGCCGACCTCTATATCTCAGCCATCAGCCCCTATGCGCTCAGGCGCGTCCTGCCCGACGAGAGCTTCAACTACGAGTACTTCCGCGACCTGTGGCACTTCCAGCACGCGCCGTCCATGTCGCTGCAGGTGTGGTTCGACCGCAAGTTGACGGACGTCGACGTCACATTCTTCTCGAGTGACTGCATCTTCAACACCTATGCCGACCTGTCCAACGTCCTGCCGCATATCTTCAAGGGCGGCAGCATGTTCGAGATGGTCCTCTCTCCCGCGGACCATGTCCAGGGGCTGCCGGACCAGGTGATCTTCGATATAGCGATTGAGGAGATCCAGGACCGCTTCCCCATAGCCCGCGAGGCCGAGGTCAAGAAATGGAAGGTGGTGCGGGAGCGCCAGGGGGTCTACCGCCCCTCGCCCGGCATGGAGGCACACCGGCCGTTCCAGCGCTCGCCGTATCCGAACTTCGACCTGACCGGCGATTACACCAAGACCCACGTCTCGTCCGGGGGCATGGAAGCGGCCATCTGGAACGCGAACAAGGTCACCGAGCTGATCGCCGCGGACAAGCTGGGGACCAACATCTCGCTCAACAAGGAGTTCGAGTCGAACGAGCCGATCATGAAGTACATCAAGCCGCTGACGTACGGCGGCATGGCCGCGGCAGGGCTCGGTTTCCTGGCGCTGTTGCGGAAGCTGTTCAAGAAGTAGAACTCTTAAGAGCAATAAAAAAGAGCCGGGCCATTACAGGTCCGGCTCCTTGACTCTTTCTCAGGAGCAGCTCATCTTGCTGAAGCCGGGGATGGCGGAGCGGAACGGGATCTTGCCTTCGGCCAGCATCTTGCCCATATGCTCCATATTCGCGATCCCCATCGTCTTGATGCCTCTTTGCATGGCGTTGACGTTCGGGCGGACGAAGGGGTACCAGATCTTGTTCTTGACGAAGTAGTTCTCCCTGAAGCGCCGGTTGAAGCGATTGAAATCCGCTTCGGCCCGGGGGCGGTCGCTGATCGCGAGGGCGGCCACCTTGCCGGTCACGAGCGCGCCGGATATACCGAACCACAGCATCGGGTCCATCGAACCCGATATGGTGCCGCAGAGGACCGCGTCGTTCCAGAACAGCCTCGGGTTGTCCGGCCTGGCGAGCGGCACCGCGCCCGATACGTACTCCCAGTCGTTGTGCTCGATGCCCTCGTGCCTGACCATGAACGAGGTGTACTTGTCGAGGCACGACTTTTCGACCTTGCGGATGCTGAACAGCAGGTCGAAATAATAGTTGTTGACCGCCGAGAGGTAGCCGTACTCGGAGATGCACTCGTCGAACCAGAGCCAGGCGTAGCTGCCGATGCCTATCTCGCCCCGGGAGATCCACCCGTACCAGCGCAGGTAGGGGATGTCCAGCATGTCGTAGGCGGAAGGGATGAGGCCGCAGGCGATGATCGTGTTCGGCGGCAGGCCGGAGAGGTCGTCTTTGGTGAGTTTGGAGTTCCACTCGAACTTTATGGGCAGGCCTTTGCACTCGTTGTAGAGGAGGGTATCGAGGCTGGTCGGCCTGTCGCCGCGCTCGACCGCGTAGATGTCCGATTCGACGGGGAGCATGACCTTGGTGTCGTGAAAGTAAGCGGGGCACGCGAGCACCGGGTGGAACGCCGGAGCGATGTCGATGCCTATGTACTCCGAGGTCCGGCGCGGGTTCAGCGGCGTGACGTGGGTCGAGGGGTTGTAGAGCTGGGAGCCGCCGTACCCGGGCTCCCTGTCGTGGACGGTCACATAGTAACCTTCCCGCGCAAGATTGATCGCCGCGATCAGTCCCGACATGCCCGCCCCGAATATTGTCACCTCGCCGTTAGCGCTGCTCATCCGAACCCCCTTTGTCATGCACCGCGACTGATTAAATCACTGAAAATGGCATTTCGCAATCCGCGCGCCGGCGAGCCGTCTTGGGGTGCTCGGGGCGCCGGCCGCCCCCTGAGCGAGGGAGTGATAATATTGAAGTCGCGGCCAGCCGTGCGGCATCACCACAGTTCTTCAGAGGAGGCCTGTGTTGGCGAGAGCAGAGACGAAGGCGAGGATCCTGAAGGCAGCCCGATCCGTTTTCTCGAGAAAGGGTTACCGGCAGACGACCGTAGCCGACATACTCGCGGAGGCGAAGGTGGCGCGCGGCACTTTCTACCGCTATTTCCCCAACAAACGCCAGGTGTTCTTCGAGCTTTCAAACGAGCTGCTGAGGGGTATCTATGAGGCATCCAGCGCGATGATGACGCAAGAGGGTGGTGCCACGGCTGGAACGATGCACGACGGTTTCGCGCAGTGCTATCGCATCTTCATAGACAACCGCGGCCTGCTGTTGACCTTCCTGCGGGACGGTGTCACGGCGGACGCCGGCCTCTATGCCCTGTGGGATGGTTTCGACCGGCGGATGACCGCTCTCTTCGCCGAGGTGCTCGCTCAGGGAGTCGAAGCCGGGGAGTTCAGGCCGGTCGATACGGAGCTCGTATCCAGGGCCATGCTGATGCTTTTCCTGCAGGTACCCTACCGGGACATCATGATGGGCGGGCGGGTCGATATCGACGTGGACGCGCTGGCGAGCGAGATGGTCGGGTTCGTGCTCGAGGGCCTCGGGGCACACGGCCGATACCTGACGGGCTGACGCCGTCGCAGCATGCTCCCGGAGGAAAGCGTCTGATGCCGCACCGATTATCCGGGGCGGCGTTCACCCTGTCGCGTTATGGTAATATCGTGCCTGGTTTGGAGGTGAGCTTTGGTCCCTGAATACGACCACCAGGCGATAGAGAACAAATGGATAGAGCGCTGGGAGGCGGAGGGCGCTTTCCGCGCGGAGCGGGACCCCTCTCGCGAGAAGATGTACGTGCTCGTGATGTTCCCGTACCCGAGCGGCCCCGCGCACATGGGCCACGTCGCCAACTACTCCCTGGGAGACGTTGTGTCGCGGTATTTCCGTCGCAGGGGATACGACGTTCTCCACCCGATGGGCTATGACTCCTTCGGCCTCCCGGCGGAGAACGCGGCAATATCCAGCGGGGTGCATCCCGCCGAGTGGACCCGGAACAACATCGATCTGATAAGCAGGGACCTCAAGCGCCTGGGGTACTCGTACGACTGGTCTCGCGAGATCTCCACCTGCGAGCCGGAGTACTACCGCTGGACCCAGTGGTTCTTCCTCAAGATGTTCGAGCGCGGCCTCGCCTACAAGGCCAATGCGGTCACGAACTGGTGCCCGTCCTGCGGGACCGTCCTGGCGAACGAGCAGGTCCTTGCCGACGGCACCTGCGAGCGGTGCGGCACCCTGGTGGTGCCGAGGTGGTTGAACCAGTGGTTCTTCAAGGTCACCGACTACGCCGAGCGGCTCCTCGAGGACATGGAGGAACTCGAGGGCTGGCCCGAGCGCGTGCTCACCATGCAGCGGAACTGGATCGGCAAGTCGCGCGGGGCCGAAGTCGACTTCACACTCGAGAAGACCGGCGAGAAGATACGGATATACACCACAAGGCCCGACACCCTCTTCGGGGTGACCTTCTTCCTGCTCGCGCCGGAGCATCCCCTGGTGGACGTCCTCGTCGCCGGGACAGAGCACGCGGCGGAGGTAGAAGCGTTCCGTGCGAGGGTGCAGGGCAGCTCCGCTTTCGAGCGCACCGCCCTCGAGACCGAAAAGGACGGCGCTTTTCTTGGAGCGTACGTGACCAACCCGGTGAACGGGGAGCAGGTGCCTGTCTACACCGCGAACTTCGTGCTCATCGAGTACGGCACCGGGGCGGTCATGGCCGTGCCGGCGCACGACCAGCGCGACTTCGAGTTCGCCCGCAAGTACGCGCTGCCGGTGAGGGTGGTCATCCAGCCGCCGGACGCGGTGCTGACGGCCGAGGAGATGAGGGAGGCCTACGAGGACCCAGGCACCATGGTGGCGTCGGATGGCTTCGACGGAACCCCCAACGAGCAGGGAAAAGAGGACGTCTGCGACCTGCTCGAGGCGGAGGGCTGGGGGTCCAGGGCGGTAAACTACCGGCTCCGGGACTGGCTCGTCTCCAGGCAGCGATACTGGGGCGCCCCCATCCCTATCATCTACTGTGATAAATGCGGCACTGTCGCGGTGCCCGAAGAGGACCTGCCGGTGATGCTGCCCGAAGACCTGGCGCTCGCGGAGGGCGGGAAGTCACCGCTTCCCCTCACGGAGTCTTTCTTCAGCGTGAAGTGCCCGGCGTGCGGCGGGCCCGCAAAACGCGAGACGGACACCATGGACACTTTCGTGGACTCTTCGTGGTACTACTTCAGGTACGTGAGCCCGCGCGCGAGCGATGCACCGTTCACGGCGGAAGACGTGAAGGCATGGATGCCCGTCGACCAGTACATCGGCGGCATAGAGCACGCCATCCTTCACCTCCTTTACTCGCGTTTCTTCACCAAGGTGATCCACGACCTCGGCCTCGCCGACTTCGACGAGCCTTTCTCAAAGCTGCTCTGCCAGGGGATGATCACCAAGGACGGCGCCAAGATGTCCAAGTCCAAGGGCAACGTGGTGACCCCGGGGGAGTACATCGACAGGCTGGGCGCGGACACCCTCAGGCTGTACATCCTGTTCATGGGGCCGCCCGAGCTCTCCAAGGATTGGAGCGACACCGGGGTCGAGGGAGCGCACAGGTTCCTGGGCAGGCTGTGGCGCATGGTGCACGAGAGGTATCTTCCCTTCGTGGAGTCGGCCGGAGAGCCGGAGGGGCCGGCGTCGCGGCACAGGGCGATGCGCAGCCTCACTCACCGGACGATCATGAACGTGACGCGGGACATAGAGAAGTTCGCCTTCAACACCGCAGTGAGCTTCATCATGGAGCTGGTTAACGGCGTCTATCACTACACTTCGGAAGGTGCCGCCGACCTCGAGGTCCTGGCCGAGGCGGTATGCGCGTCCATCCAACTGCTGGCTCCCTTTGCGCCGTTCATGACCGAGGAGCTCTGGGAGGTCGTCGGGATGGAAGGCAGCGTCCACGCGCAGCCCTGGTTGGCGTATGACGAGGCGCTCGCGAGGCCGGAAGAGGTGACCCTGGTTGTCCAGGTGAACGGTAAGGTGCGCGACAGGATAACCGTGCCGGCCGACATCTCGTCCGGGGAGATGGAGGCCATGGCGCTCGCCGCCGAGAATGCCCGCAAGCATCTGGAGGGCAAGGAAGTCAGGAAGGTCATCGTAGTTCCGGGAAAGCTGGTCAACATCGTAGTCTGACCCCAGTGTAAAACCGGTGCCAGGCACCGATTTTACACTTGATATGATTGTATTGCTTGTGGTAAGCTGAGCAAGCAATGCAGGCATATCTCAAGTCCAGGTTTGAGGCCTTCGTCAAGGCCGCAGAGTCTCTCACCCGGCCGCAGCGCATCGCCATCGCCCTCCTGCTGATCATGCTCTGTGCCGGCAGCCTGGTGGCGTACGCGCGCTCGAGGCCACGGCCGGTGGAGGTCAAGGGGGACGTAAAGGCGAGCGCGCCGGCCTCGGAGCGCAAGCTGACCGTCCACGTGGCCGGCGCCGTGGTCAACCCGGGGCTGTACAAAGCCCCCGAAGGTTCGAGGGTCGCGGACGCCCTCGAACTCGCAGGCGGCCCTTCCCCGGACGCGTCACTCGATGACCTCAACCTCGCCGGCAAGTTGCAGGACGGACAGAAGGTCATGGTGCCCAGGAGGATCCAGGCTTCGACTTCGCCGCAGGACGGCGCGCCTCCGGCCCAGCAGTCGTCGCTCACAAATATCAATACCGCGACCATCGAGGACCTTGACAAGCTCCCCGGCGTCGGGCCGTCGATGGCCCAGCGGATATTGGACTACAGGACCAAAAACGGGCCGTTCTCATCGGTGGATGAGCTCGACAACGTCGAGGGCATCGGTCCCAAGAAGCTCGAGAACCTTCGAGAACTGGTCACGATCTAGTTGCGCGGCTACTTCTATCTGTCTTGCTTTGCGGCCCTGGCCTCAGGGATTCTCGCGGCGCGTTACCTGCATGTCGCCGCGGCTGTCGCATCCGCTGTCCTCTTGATCACAGTGGCCGTGGTACACATCGCCCGCAGGAAATCCCTGGTTGCTTTCACCTTCCCCGCCTGCATCCTTCTCATCGGAACACTGCTGTTCCTCATTGCCGATGCGGGCATGCGGCACGGGCTTCTGGTCCACGAAGCCGGCAGGAAGTCGGTAGCTTCGGTGAATGGCAGGGTCATCTCGCCGCTCACCAGGATCGGCGCCTCGACAATGTTCCTGATCGAGGCTCACGAGGCCGAAATAGGGGGAGATGCCTGGCGTCTGAAGGAGCGTGTTCAGGTCACCGTCGAAGGTGAGGTCAAAGAGGACACATTCTTTGGCGGCGTCAACGTCGAAGTGACAGGCAGGCTCGCGCCCCCGGGGACCGCAGACAGCTGGCTCTCCGACCGCGGATGCGCCTGCGTGATGAGCACGTCCTCGAGGTCAGTCCGCAGGGTGCCGCCTGCTCCGGACATCGTGTCCCGCGGGGTCGCCGCCTCCCGGGCTCACTTGTCCCGCGCTTACAGGCTGGTCTTCGACGGGAGGCTCGCCGGGTTCATCGAGGGCGTGACGCTCAGCAAGCTCGACCGGACCGACCCCGGCATCGTCGCGGACCTGAGGGCATGCGGCCTATCGCACATCGTCGCCGTCTCAGGGCTTCACGTGAGCTCAGCCGCACTACTGGCCCTGGTCGTGATGACCGCCCTCGGGGCTTCCAGAAGGTCGCGCTACATCACCGCAGCGCTTATGGCGCTGGCAGTGCTGGCGCTGTCGAACTTCCGCCCTTCAGCGATGAGGGCGGTGTTGATGGCTGGGGCCTGCTTCGGAGGAGCAGTGGCGGGAAGGCGCTACGACTCGCTCGTCGGAGTATCGCTTGCCGGCATGGTGATTCTGTTCGCGAACCCACGGGCGCTCTTCGATCCGACTTTCCAGTATTCTTTCGCCGCCGCGGTCGGGATCGTGCTCACGATGCACTGGGCATCCACGGGTCCGCGGCCGGGGAAGATGAGGATGGGGGTCGCCGTGTGCGCCGGAGCGCAACTCGGGATACTCCCGCTCATAGCGTTCAAAGCGCAGCCCGTGCCGGTCTCGGCGGTGATAGCCAACCTGCTGGTGGTCCCCATGATCGGGCTGCTTCTTGTATCGAGCTGGGCGGCCGCTCTGCTCACATCAGTCAGCCTGCCTCTCGCGCACCTCGTGTCAGTGGTACCGGCGACACTGGCGCGCTACGTGCTCGCCGTTGCCTCCACGTGCGCAAGGGTCCCGGGGGCAGGTCTCTTCATGGGCACACTCTCATTGTGCGCGCTCGCCGCCTACACGCTCTCACTCTACATGTTCGCCCGCCGCGCGCGGACGGGCTCGATGGTCCGTCCGGTGGTCGCCCTCGGGATCTCAGGCCTGCTCGTGATGTGCGCCTGCTTTCCCATCCTGGGAACGGCGGAGCGAGCCACGGTGGTTGTGCTGGATGTCGGCGAGGGCGACGCGACAGCCCTGCTGAGCCCGGCAGGATCGGTCGTCCTGGTTGACGGTGGGCCTGACCCCGACCTGATAATCGGCAAGCTGCAGTCACACGGCATAAGCAAGGTGGACCTGATGGTCTCCACCCACCCCCACAGCGACCATACTGCGGGCCTGGTCGAGGTGATGAGGCGCATGCCGGTAGGCCGGCTGCTCGAATCCGGGCTCGACGCCCGGACCCCCGGCGCGTCCAGGGAACTGATGACCACCGCGGCCGAAAGGAACGTTCCTGCCACGGTCGCCAGGGATGGCCAGGTCATAACAGTCGACCCCCAGACACGACTAGAGGTCCTCTATTCACCGGCGTCGCTCAGGGAGGATCCCATCAACCTGAACGACTCCTCAATCGTCTCTCTCGCTGAGGTGGCCGGCCTCAAGATCCTGCTGAGCGGCGACATAGAGACAACGGGACAGGAGGCCCTGCTGAGAGCCCACCCGTCCCTGGACTGTGACGTTATCAAGATCCCTCACCAGGGCGCGGCCAACGCGGCCACCCCCGAGTTGCTGGACGCTTCAAGGCCGAGGCTCGCGACGATCTCGGTGGGGCGCCACAACACCTTCGGGCACCCCTCCGCGAAGTGCCTCAGCCTGCTCGCGTCGAGGGGGGTGGCAGTCGAGAGAACGGACCTGAGCGGCGACATAGAGATATCGGTGACGAATGGTAGAATTGGGGTCAAGACCCACAGGCGGTAAGACTTGCCCAGGAAACGCGTCGACACAATCGAAGACCTCAAGGCCGTCTACTTCATCTACGGCGACGAAGAGCTCCTCGTCGAGCAGGCGCTGAGGCGCCTCAAGGACCTGTTCGCGGGGCAAGCCGACGCGGACTTCAACATGGAATCGATAAACGCCGACGAGACCGGCGCAGAGCATGTCATCGATTCCGCCGAGACGATCCCTCTCATGGCCTCGCGGCGCCTGGTGATCGCCAGGAACGTCGACAAGCTCAGCAGGAAAGAGCAGGACGTCATCGCCGCTTATCTGGAGAGGCCGAACGCCGCCACAACGCTCGTCCTGGTGGCAAAAGTCCCCGAGGCGGGCGAGCGCCGCGACTCCAACGTCATCAAGAAGGTCGAATCGAACGCGCTGTTCAAGAAAGCGATTGCCGCGGGCGCCGAACCCCTCAAGCTCTCCTGGGCGCCGCGCGGCAGGCAGAAGAAGGTGGAGGACTGGGTCACGGACGAGTTCAAGCGTAGGGGCAAGAAGATCGACCGTGACGCCAGGGACATGCTGCTCGAGCGGGTCGGAAGAGAGTTGCGGGATCTCGGTGATGCGGTCGAGCGTGTCTGCCTCTACGCGGCGGACACAGACCTGGTGGGCGTCGAAGAAGTCGAGAAGGTGGTCGTGCCGGCGGCGGAGCAGGGGGTCTTCGAGCTCATCGACGCGGTCGCCGACAGGCGCCGGGACCTTTCGCTGTATCTGCTCAACAAGCTGGTGAGGCAGGGCGAGAGTCCGCACCGGATATTCAGCCTGCTGCTACGGCAGTTCAGGCTCATCGCGCGGTGCAAGTCGCTGTCCCACGACCACGAGTACGGCCAGATTGCCACCGTCCTCGCCATCCCGCCCTTCCTGGTAGGCAAGTGCCTGAAGCAGTCATCCAAGTTCTCTTCCGAGCGCCTGCGTTCCGCCTTCGGGGAGTTCAAGGTGGCACAGGTGGAGTTGCACTCCAATCGATATCTCGGGGAGAAGGAGTACCAGACGGCTATTCTGGAGATGTTGATAGTGAAGATAATCGGGTGACGGCCTGAAGCCTGCTACTTCATCCCCGCGAGGGACTTCGACATCCTGGACTTCTTATTGGCCGCCTTGTTCTTGTGGATGACACCCTTGGAAGCCGCTTTGTCGAGCGAGCGGGACGCCACCTGAAAACTCTCGCGCGCGGCCTCCACGTCTCCGGCCTCCTGCGCGGTTTCGAACTTCTTTATGTCTGTCTTGAGCGCCGACTTGACGCCCTTGTTGCGGACGCGCTGATCCTCGGACTTGCGCATCCTTTTCCACTGCGACTTGATGTTCGGCATTACCTCTTCCTTCTTACTTGTGTTCCCCGGCCGTGAACTTCGGCGTCGCAAGCTGCTCTTGGTGCGGCCTGCGGGGGTACCGGGGAATTGTAGCACAGGGGTTTTTCAGTGTCGACAAACGAGCTGGAGCCTGAGGAGCGCCGGCGCGGTACGCGCGGAGCGTTGGCCGGGCGTTCTGCTATCATTGATTTTCGGAGGTGAAACGACCTGGACCTGTCAAGGATACGCAACTTCTGCATCATCGCGCACATAGACCACGGTAAGTCGACACTGGCCGACCGATTTCTCGAGCTCACCGGCGCCATCGAGCCCGGGCACGAGAGGCCGCAGTTCCTTGACAGTATGGACCTCGAGCGGGAGCGTGGGATAACCATCAAGGCACAGGCTGTCCGCCTGACGTACGACCAGCGCGGCACCCAGTTCGAGCTCAACCTCATCGACACCCCGGGGCACGTCGACTTCAGCTACGAGGTGTCGAGGACGCTCGCCGCCTGTGAAGGCGCCGTCCTGCTGGTGGACGCGGCCCAGGGCGTCGAGGCTCAGACCATCGGCAACCTTCACCTCGCCCACGAAAACGGCCTCGAGATCATACCGGTGATCAACAAGATCGACCTCCCCTCGGCGGAGCCGGAGCGGGTGCGCGATGAAGTAGTGGACATCCTGGGGGTTGACCCGTCAGAGGTGATGTTCTGCTCGGCCAAGACCGGTGAGGGCGTCCCTGAGATACTCGAGGCAGTGGTCCGGCAGATCCCGGCGCCGACCGCGGGCCCTGACGGAAGGCTGAGGGCGCTCGTCTTCGATTCGACCTACGACCCCTACCGGGGAGTCGTCACGTTCGTGCGTGTGGTCTCCGGGAAGCTCGAGACCGGCGACGAGATCAGCATGATAGCAGCCGGGAGCAGGGCTTTCGCCGAATCGATCGGATACCTGGCGCCTGAGATGGTCCCGGCGGATGCGCTTGCGGCGGGTGAGGTCGGTTTCGTGGCGACGGGGATCAAGGACGTTTCCAAGCTGCCGGTGGGAGACACGCTCACCACGCGCGTCGGCGGCGCGGAGGATCAGTTGCCCGGCTACCGGGAACCCAAGCCCGTGGTATTCGCGGGGCTCTTCCCGATCGAGAACAGCGACTACCAGGCCCTGCGGGAGGCTCTCGCCAAGCTCAGGCTCAACGACTCCTCTTTCACTCACGATCCCGAGACCTCACAGGCCCTCGGCTTCGGCTTCCGGTGCGGCTTCCTGGGACTCCTTCACATGGAGGTCGTCCGGGACAGGCTCGAGCGCGAGTACGACCTCGACCTCATCATCACGCCCCCGAACGTGGTGTACCGCGTCACCGACAAGGCGGGTAACGTCACCATCGTCAAGAATCCCTCCCAGATGCCGCCCGCGAACGCGGTCGCGGGCGTCGAGGAGCCGTACGTCTCGCTTCTCGTCATCACGCCGGGCGAGATGGTGGGGCCGGTCATGGAGCTCTGCCAGCAGAGGCGCGCGGCCTACAAGGACATGGTGTACCTCTCGACCAACCGCGTCGAGCTGAGTTACGACATGCCGCTTGCCGAGATGGTCTCCGGGTTTTACGACCAGCTGAAGTCTCGGTCCCGTGGTTACGCCTCCCTCGATTACGAGCTCGAGGAGTACAGGCCGGGCCCGCTCGTGAAGCTCGAGATAATGGTGCACGGCGAGGTGGTGGACGCCTTTTCGACCGTGATCCCCAGGGACAGGGCGCAGGCGCGCGGCAGGGAGCTCGCCGCCAAGCTCAAGTCGGTCATACCCCGCCAGCTCTTCGAGCTCTCGATACAGGCCGCCGTCGGAGGGAGGGTGATCTCGAGAGAGACCCTGCCTGCGCGGAGGAAGGACGTTACGGCCAAGTGCTACGGTGGCGACATCACGCGGAAGCGCAAGCTCCTGGAGAAACAGAAAGCCGGCAAGAGGCGGATGAAGATGGTCGGGAGCGTCGAGATCCCGCAGGAAGCGTTCGTGGCGATGATAAAGTCCGATGAAGGCGGCAGCTAGTCTGAGGCCGCCTGAGACATCTCATTAGCAGTCGCTATCCGCGAGTGCTAAAATCTTGAGCGAAAACGGAAGGACGGTTTATGGTGCCCTCAGAGGTGGACGAGAGAAAAAAGAAGATACTGCTGGCTGTGGTACAGAGCTTCATCCTTACCGGCAAGCCGGTAGGCTCCGGCGCCATCTCCCGCGGCCTCAACGTCTCGAGCGCCACCATACGGAACGAACTGGGGATGCTGGAGGACCTCGGCTTCCTCAGGCAGCCGCACACCTCAGCCGGACGGGTGCCCACAGACATCGCCTACCGCTACTACGTCGACGTCCTGATGGGGTCGCCCAGGCCGACCGGGCGCGATGCTGAGGCTATCGAGCGCCTGTTCGCGGCTCAGACCCGCGAGATCGAGGGCCTGTTCCAGGAGGCGTCCGTTCTGCTGTCTACGCTCACACACGCGACGGCCATCGTCTTCGCGCCATACAGCGCCGCGGACTCGGTGAGGCACGTGGACCTGCTGCGCCTGAGCGGCCAGCGCATCATGGTGATCGTGATCACCTCCAAGGGCCAGGTGGGGCGCGAGCTGGTGAGCCTCTCGCGTCCGGTCAGCGGCGACACAATGGAGAGGGTCGCGTCCTTCCTCAACAAGACACTCGCCGGCACCGCCTTCGAGAGGATAGACAGGGAGTCGGTGCGAGAGAAGGCGAAGTTCGGGGCGGCAGGGATGTCCCTGCTCGATGCCGCACTTGAGGCAATCTGCGAGTACATCGGATCGATAGAGGAGCGCGTGTTCATAGGCGGCGCCGCCAACATCGTCCGCGAGATGGGCAATGCCGGCCCGGAGAGGGCGCAGGTCCTTCTGGAGGCGATGGAAAAACAGTACTTCATCCTGGACCTCCTCAAAGACCTGTTGAGCGAGCGTCGGCTTACGATCCGGATCGGCGAGGAGAACCGGCTGCGTGAACTGCAGCGCTACTCGTTCATCGGCACCAGCTACCCGGTGGGCCACGGGCTTCTCGGGTCGCTCGGGGTGGTAGGCCCGACCTCCATGGACTACGCACGCACCATAGGCATGGTGCAATACATGGCCGAGAACCTGGGCAGGAGGCTGTACGACCCGAAGGGATAACCCTCGTACGAAGCGGAGCGATAGAGAGTGCACAACGACATTGATAGAGACCTCTACGAGATCCTCGGAGTCGGAAGAAACGCGTCCGAGGGCGAGATCAAGAGCGCTTACCGGAGCAGGGCCCGGGAGTGCCATCCCGACGTCGCCCAGGAGGACCCCGACAGCGAGTACAAGTTCAAGGAACTCACTTTCGCCTACGAGATACTCTCTGATGGGGAGAAGCGGCGCACGTATGACAGTCTAGGGCTGGACGGGCTGCGCAGAGGAGCCGGAGTCAACTTCGACGGTTTCTCCTCGGTATCCGACCTCTTTGATGCTTTCTTCGGTAACGGGTTCGGGCCGACGGCCAGGCAGCGCGGCGGGCGCCGGGGCAGGCAGCGCGGACGGGACATGGAGATGTTGCTCGTGGTGTCGCTCCTGGAGGTCCTGACCGGCGCAGAGAAAGACCTTGAAGTGACCCGCATGGCAACCTGCTCGGGGTGTGACGGCTCGGGCATGAAACCCGGCACGCATATGAGCCGGTGCGGCGCCTGCCAGGGGACGGGCGAAGTGCGGAGGACGCAGCGCAACTTCCTGGGGACCTTTGTGCGGTCTCAGATATGCGCGAATTGCGGTGGGGCCGGAGAGGTCATAACCGAGCCGTGCGAGGAGTGCTCCGGGGTCGGGCGGGTCCGCCTGACCGAGGAGTTGCAGGTCTCCGTACCTGCCGGAGTCGTCCGCGGGGACCGGCTGCGCGTGAGGGAAAAGGGCGAGGGCGGGGTGAGAGGAGGCGCCACCGGCGACCTCTACGTCGCGATCGACGTCTCGCCCGACGAGCGGTTCGAACGCGACGGCACTCTGCTCTTCACGCGAGTCACGGTAGAGATGGTTGACGCCGCGCTAGGCACGGAGGTCGATCTGGCGGTCCTCGATGGAGAGTTCAAGATGAAAGTCCCGGCGGGCACGCAGCCCGGCGACGTGCTCCAGGCCAAGGGACAGGGCCTGCCTCCACGGTATGGCGGCAGGCGGGGTGATTTGCTCGCACAGGTCGAAGTGGCGGTCCCGAAGAAACTTTCGCACGACCAGAAGAAGTTCCTCGAGTCCTACCGGGAATCGGCGCATGAGAAAGCGAGGAAGTGAGCCGCACGCCATGGCGGCCGATAGCTGATGGGCCTTCCAGTTTTTTACGCCACCGAGCAGAACATCGATACCTCAGTGGGCGTCGTGACCATCACCGGGGCTGACGCCAGGCACCTCGTGAAGTCGCTGCGGGTGCGCCAGGGTGACGCCGTCACCACCGGCGACGCGAACGGCACGCTCTATGAGGCCGTCATCGAGTCCTCACTGCAGGACACGGTCACCCTGAGGATCGTCTCCCGGCGCTACCTGCCTCCCGAGAGGCCGCAGGTCGTACTCTTTCAGGCGATGCCCAGGTTTACGGCCATGGACGAAGCTGTCTCGAGGGCCGCCGAGTCGGGAGCTTCCAGGGTGGTCCCTTTCGTGTCGCGTTGCTCACCGCTCGAGGCGGTGCGCAAGAGCGGAAGCAGGCTTGGCCGGTGGCAGTCGATAGCGAGGGAGTGTTCCAAGACCTCCAGGCGCGCGTGGCCGCTCGAGGTCCGCGCTCCCGTAGCGGGACTCATCGACAAGACCATGCTCGATACCGTCGGGTGCTGCGTCGTCTTCTGGGAAGCGGAGACGCGCGCGCTCTCCGACGTGCTGCCCGATGAGCCGCCCCGTTCGATCGGTATTGTCATCGGTCCCGAAGGGGGGCTCGAGCCCGCCGAAGTAGACGTGATGCGAACGCTCGGATGTAAGACAGCGAGCCTCGGCGCGCTGAACATAAGGTCGGAGGGCGCCGGCTCTTATGCGGCAATTCTGATCCGCTACCACTACGGACTTCTCGCTCGAGGGGGCAGTCCGGTTGAGTGAGCCCACCTACAGGGTCATGACGCTCGGCTGCAGGGTCAACCGGGCCGATTCTCTCGCAATTGAAAGGCAGCTCGCCGGCCGTGGGTTCAGGCGCGCGGAGGCCGGTATTGTTCCCGATCTCTGGGTCGTCAACACCTGCGCGGTGACCGCCGAGGGCATGAAGAAATCACGCAAGGCGGTGAGGAGGTGCGCCGCTTCCGGGGCCAGGGTCATCGTGACGGGCTGCGCGGTGGACCTCGAACGAGACGCCTTGAAGGCCGAGGGCGTGGACAGTCTTTTCCCGAACGCCGAAAAAGAGAGGCTCGTGGAGCGTGTCTGCGGGGACAACCGGGTGGCTTCCGTCGCCTGGGCGCCGCAGGACCTCGTAAGGGTGCCGGTGAAAGTCCAGGACGGCTGCAGCCGGCGATGCTCGTACTGCATCGTGCCGGACCTCAGGCCTGAGCCATCGTGCAGGGGTGCTTCAACGATCCTCGAGGAGATCGATTTCCTGAATGGGAAAGGAGCAGGCGAGGTAATTTTCTGCGGAATAGACCTCGGCAGCTACCGCGACCCGGAATCCGGGCGCGGCCTCGACCACGTAACCGGCATGGCCGCACGCGCCTCGACCGGCATGTGGCTGCGGCTCAGCTCCATCGAGTTCTCCGATGTGGATACAGGGCTGGTGGAGTCGATGAGGGCCGGAGAGCTTTGCCGGCACCTGCACCTGCCGATGCAGAGCGGTGACGCGGGCATCTTGAAAGAGATGCGTCGAGGCTACTGTCCCGGCGAGTTCCGCGAGCGCGTCCTCGAGCTCGTAGAGTCAGTGCCGGGCCTCAGCATCTCGACCGACGTCATGGTCGGCTTCCCGGGTGAGAGCGAGGCGGCTTTCTCCAATACCGCCGCTCTTGTAGAGGAGCTCGGCTTCTGGAGGGTCCATGTCTTCAAGTACTCGAGGCGGCCGGGGACCGCGGCATACGACCTTGCGGACACCGTCCCGCCCGAAGAGAAGCAACGCAGGGCGCTGGCGCTGCGGCGCCTGTCCGCAGGCGTGGCGGCACGGTTTCACGCCGGCCAGGTTGGTCGTATAATCCCAGTATTGGTGGAGGGGGAGATGCAGAGCGAGCCCGGCCGGCTGTTCGGGCGGGCGGAGAGCTTTGCCGGAGTGGTCTTCGAGGGGAGCCCGGCTCTCATCGGCAGTCGCGTCCGGGTGCGTCTTATCTCATCCACCGCCGACGGGCTTCGTGGTGAGTTCGAAGAGACGGGCGGGACAGGGGGAGGAGAACGCAGTGGTTGATGACTGCTTGTTCTGCAGGATAGTCAGAAAAGAAGTGGGCAGCGACATCATTGACGAGAAGCCGACCGCCATCGCGTTCAG
Source organism: Candidatus Anoxymicrobiaceae bacterium (assembly GCA_036845225.1). Taxonomy (GTDB): domain Bacteria; phylum Actinomycetota; class Geothermincolia; order Fen-727; family Anoxymicrobiaceae; genus FEN-680. The sequence continues at coordinate 26,128 of DAIUEJ010000025.1, forward strand.
GGACGTGAACCCCCAGGCGCCGGTGCACGTGCTGATCGTGCCGAAAGAACATATCCCGACGGTTGCGGACCTCCTGGCTATCCCGAATTCCTGCGAGGTGCTCTCAGACATCTTCGCGCTGATCAGCGACATTGTGGTCAGCGAGGGGATCGCGCAGAGTGGATACAGGATCGTGGCGAACGTCGGCGAGGAGGCCGGGCAGGCGATCGACCACCTGCACTTCCACCTGCTGGGCGGCAGGTTCATGGGCTGGCCTCCCGGCTAGAGTGCCTCGAGAGTGAAAAGAAGGTTCATATGGGTTTGAAAGAGACGCTGAATGAGGACCTCAAGACGTCGCTGAAAGCCGGTGAGAAGCTGAAGCTGTCCACCATACGCATGCTGCTCTCCGAGATAAAGAACGCGGAGATAGCCAAGCGGGGCGAGCTGACCGATGAAGAGCTGCTGGCGGTGGCGGCGCGCGAGGCGCGCAAGCGCAACGAAGCGATAGAGGAGTTCTCCAAAGGCGGAAGGCAGGACCTTGTCGACAAGGAGACCTACGAGCTGTCGGTCCTCGAGCAGTACCTCCCGGAACAGATGCCGGAGGACGAGGTGAGGCGGATAGTTGCCGAGACGATCGAGGAAGTAGGCGCCTCAACGCCAGCCGACCTCGGAAAAGTGATGGGAAGCCTCATGCCGAAAGTCAAAGGCAAGGCAGACGGCAAGAAGGTCAACCAGTTGGTCCGCGAGATGCTCCAGCAGTGATCACCGCCCCTCACGCCCCAGCGCACGCAGACCGACCAGGAACGGGGTGCCGATTTTGAGCGACCCGGTCGAAGTCAAGATAGTCGTCCCGCACAACCATTCGATGGTGTCCCTGCTCGGCCAGGAGGACAGGTTCCTCAAGATGATCGAGAGCGCTCTGGGTTGCAGGATAGTGGCGCGAGGCAACGAGATCGATATCCGCGGAGGGACGCGCGAGACCGAGTCCTGCACCAGGCTCTTCGAGGAGCTCATCGACTTCCTGGAGGAAGGCCTGGTCATAACGAGCGAGAACCTCACCATCGCCATTGACATGATCAAGCGTGGTGAGGAGCTCCGGCCGACGGACGTGTTCAAGGAAGCGGTCCTCACCGCGCGAGGCAAGATCATCCGGCCGAAGACCGTCGGCCAGAAGAAGTACGTCGAGCGGATGCGCAAGTCGACCATCGTGTTCAGCATCGGTCCGGCCGGCACCGGAAAGACGTATCTCGCCCTGGCGTACGCGGTGCAGAGCCTGCTGGAGAAGAAGATCAACCGCCTGATCCTGACCAGGCCCGCCGTGGAGGCGGGTGAGAAGCTGGGCTTCCTCCCCGGGGACCTGTACCAGAAGGTCGACCCGTACCTGCGCCCCCTGTACGACGCGCTCTACGAGATGCTCGGCGCCGAGAAGTTCCACCGCATGATGGACCAGGGGATCATAGAAGTCGCGCCATTGGCCTTCATGAGGGGCCGCACGTTCAACGACTCTTTCATCATCCTGGACGAGGCGCAGAACACCAGCCCGGAACAGATGAAGATGTTCCTGACGCGGCTCGGCTTCGGGAGCCGCGCCGTTATAACGGGCGACGTCACACAGGTGGACCTCCCCAAAGAGATCAGGTCGGGCCTGACTCTTGTCAGCGACATACTGCAGGACATCGAGGGCGTATCTTTCGTTTACCTGGACGCGAGCGACGTCGTCCGCCACAAGATAGTCCAGCAGATAGTGGAGGCCTACAAAGAATACGAGTCGCAGGGCGAAGGCAAGCCCGGCGGCAACTGATATGGGCTACAAGAAGAGATACCTGGATATGGTGGCGCGCCTGCGGATGAGGGTCCGCAGGATTCCTCTTGCCCGGAGGCGCGCGCTGGTGGCAGGCTCAATCCTGGTCCTGCTGGTCCTGATTCTCTCGTTTGAGATCTCGCCGTTCGGGTTTCTGATCGAAGCTGGCAAGCCGAGCCCCCGCACAATCCTTGCGCCCTCCACGGTCCAGTACATCGATGCCACCCAGACAAGAGTGCAGCAGGACGCGGCCGCCGCCGCGGTGCAGGACGTCTTCGTCACCGACGGCAAGGTCGCGGCCAGCGCTCTGACCGCCATCGACAACCTGTTTAAGGTTGTGGAGGCCGCCTCCGCGATGCCCGTGGCCTCGCAGCAGCAGGTCGACGCCGCGGCAGCGAACCTTCCGGACAAAACGTTTGCGGGAGCGCTCGCGGCGCTGCTGGCAATGAGCCCTCAGCAGAGGAAACAAGCCAGGGACGCCGTCATCCAGGCGGTCAGCCGGGCGATGGCTAAAGGGGTCACAAAGGATTCGCTGCCTCTTGCACAGGAGGAGGCGAAGACCGCAGCTCAGGAGAGCACCCCTGACCCCCAGGTGCAGGCCGCGGCTCAACAGATCGCTTCGGAGGCGATCCAGCCCAACATGACACTGGATGCCAGAGAGACGGCGCGGCGCAAGAAGGCGGCGCGCGAAGCCGTGAAGCCGGTCATCACCACCAAGCTCCAGGGCGAGATCCTGGTGAACAAGGGGGAGATCGTAACGCCGGAGGAGGTCGACCTCCTCAAGAGCCTGGGGTTCAAGAAGCCCACCTTCACTCCGCTCAACATGCTTCTGACCGGCGTGTTCGTGCTCCTCTTGCTGGGCGCGATGGGAATGTTCCTGGCGAAGTTCAGGAGGTCATACTATGACAGCCCGGGGCTGCTGGTGTTGCTCGGCTCGACTTTAGTCATCTACGCCGCGGTCGCCAAGGTCCTGACCGTGGCGGCCAGCACCTGGTCTCCATTCTGGGGCTATCTGATGCCGAGCGCGGCGATAGCCATGATCGTCGGGGTCCTGTTCGACAGCGGGACGGCGCTGGTGATGGTAGCGATGTGCGGCCTCGTCACCGGGGTGGTCACCGGAGGCAACTTCTCTCTGGTCGCGCTCGCCATGCTGGGCGGGTTCTTCCCCGCTCTCTTCGCCTCCAGGACTTCGAGCAGGCACGAGCTGCGCAGGGCCGGCCTTTACACCGCATTCTGGGTCGCGCTGGTGGCGTTCGGGATGACAGCGCTGACGCCCACCCGCCAGGGGATGCTCTTGAACTCGGGGATAGGGTTCCTGAACGGTGCTGTCTGCACCGTCATCGCTCTTGGATCGCTGCCTTTCCTGGAGACCACCTTCAGGGTCACGACCCACACCTGGCTGCTGGAGCTGGCTTCCCCCGAGCAGGAACTCCTGAAGGCGCTCTCCATGAAGGCCCCCGGGACATACTCCCACAGCGTGATGGTGGCGAACCTTGCGGAGGCGGCGGCCAGGGAGATAGGCAGCGACCAGATGCTCGCCAGGGTCGCTTCCTACTATCACGATGTAGGCAAGGTCAGAAGGCCCCAGTTCTTCGTGGAGAACCAGCCGCCGGAGATGAACCCGCACGCGAACCTCAGCCCCAACCTGAGCGCTCTCATCATCGCCTCGCACGTGAAGGACGGCGTGGAGATGCTCGAGGCGAATCACTTCCCTCCGGACCTGGTCGACATCATCAGGGAACACCACGGCACGAGCCTGGTCAGGTTCTTCTACGAGAAGGCGCTGGAAAACGAGGAAGGGCCCGTCGACGAGAACAGGTTCAGATACCATTTCCCCAAGCCGCGCAGGCGTACCGCCGGCATATTGATGCTCGCGGACGCCGTGGAGGCGAGCGCGAGGACTCTGGACCGGCCTTCCCCGGCCGCCATCGAGTCGCTCGTCGACAGGATAGTGGACGACAAGCTCGCCGACGGGCAGCTGGACGGGTGCGACCTGACCTTCGATGAGATAAGCAAGGTCAAGAGAGTGTTCGCGCGCATGCTCACAGGTACACTGCACCCGCGCGTGGATTATCCCGCTCCCGGAACGGCTGGAAAGGGCAATGCTCGTAAGAATAACGGCGCGAACAAAAGCAAAGAAGGTTGAGGTGCGGCGCCTCAGGCGCTCCCTGAAGGCCATGATGGCGCGGCTCGCCCCTGAAGGGGACTTCGAGTTGAGCGTGCTGCTGGTGGACGACGGGGAGATCAGAGACCTCAACCGCGAGTTCCTGAGCAGAGACGAGGCCACCGACGTGCTGTCTTTCCCACAGCTTTCTCGTGTCCAGATCCTGGAGGCCCGTCCTGATGGAGGGGCAGGGACGGAGCCGGTAGGTGACATAGTAATAAACCTTGAGGCGGCTGAGCGCCAGGCACGGGAGCACGGCCACTCGACGGCTGCAGAGCTGGAGATGCTGGCGGCGCACGGGCTGCTGCACCTGTTCGGCTACGACCATCTGGACGCTCCCGGCGCGGCCGAGATGGCGGGCGCTGAGAGTGAGCTGGTCGGAAGAAGTATAATTACAGGGTCGACAGGAGAGGATTGATGGGCGTCGCTATAGGGATAATCGCGCTGGTGGTGTTGATCGGAGTGGCCGCTTTTCTGGCGGTCGCCGAGACGGCGCTGATGCGCGTCAGCCGGATCAGGGTCAGATACCTGGCCGAGAAGAAAGTAAAAAAGGCCGACAGGCTCCAGAGACTGATCGAGAGCCCCGACTATTTCTATCCCACCATCCTGCTCGTCGCCCTGGCCGTCCAGCTCAGCGCTGCGTCGCTCGCGACCTGGGTGACGCTGGAACTGACCCACAACGCCGGCCTGGGTGTCGCGGTGGGGACCGCTGCCATCACAGCCCTGATGTTCGTCTTCGGGGAGCTCGTGCCCAAGTCTGCGGCAAGCCACAATTCTGAGAAGCTGGCGCTCGCGGTGACGCGTCCGGTCGCGGCGATCAGCTGGCTGCTCCATCCGCTGGCACGGGTCTTCGAGGTCATATCGCGAGGGGTCCTCAAGCTTCTGCGCACTGACCTGCGGCCAAATGAGGTCATCGTCAGCGAAGAAGGCGAGATCAAGGCGCTCGTCACCGCCGCCGAGGAGCAGGAGCTGATCGAAGAAGAGGAGAAGGAGATGATCCACTCCGTCTTCGAGTTCTCCGATACGCTTGTGCGCGAGGTGATGGTGCCGCGGCCCGACATGGTCACCCTGTCCACGACGGCGACGGTGAGGGACGCCATCTCAGAGACGATCGAGCACGGCTTCTCGCGGATACCGGTCTACGAGAACGAGCTGGACAACATCAAAGGCGTCTTCTACGCGAAAGACCTCATCACGTTTCTCCAGGAGGGGCGCCTCGAAGAGCCCGTAGGCGGACTTGTGCGCGACGCGTTCTTTGTGCCGGAGACCAAGCTGCTCAGCGACCTCCTGCACGATTTCAAGAAGCGAAAGGTCCATATGGCCGTGGTCGTCGACGAGTACGGGACGGTCGCCGGGCTCGTGACCATCGAGGACCTTCTCGAGGAGATCGTAGGAGAGATATTCGACGAGTTCGACCGCGAGTTGAAACTGGTCGAGAAGATCGACGAGGGGCGCTATCGCGTGGACGCGCGCCTCAACATCGACGACTTGAACGAAATCCTTCCGATCGACCTGCCGAAGGAAGAAGACATAGACACGGTCGGCGGACTGGTCCTCAAGGTGCTGGGTCACCTCCCCGTGGTAGGCGAGGATTTCGTGTACAACGGCGTGGCCATCAAAGTAGAGAAGATCCGCAACAGGAGGATCTCCAAGGTACTCGTGCAAATAATCTCCGGAGAGCCGGAGGGAGGCGCTTAGCGAAGATGCTTGAGCGCGTCGAGCGTGGAGCGCTGGCTCTCATCGCGTCCCCTGACCTGGAGACGGAGAGGGGAATAAGCATCGCTTTCACGGGCCGCCGGGGAGGGCGCGGTTCGGGGCCCTACGCAGACCTGAACATCTCTTACAACGTCGGCGACGACAGGAGCGTCGTCGCCTCCAATCGGGGCGTGGTCTCCAGCGCGCTCGAGATGCCCGAGGCCGACTGGGTCTTGTGTCAGCAGGTCCATGGCACGGCGGTCGCGGACGTCGGCCTGCTCGAGAAAGGCCGAGGCGCCCTGGACCACTGGTCTGCGCTGGCGAGGACGGACGCCCTCGTGACGACACAGCAAGGCATAGCGCTGGGAGTCCTCACGGCCGACTGTGTCCCTCTCATCCTGGTGGACCCGGGGCTTCCCGCGATCGCGGTGGTACACGCCGGCTGGCGGGGCGTATTGTCGGGGATCGCGGTCAGGGGACTTGAAAGGCTCGTCAAGCGCAGCGGGGGAGCGCCGGGCGGGATACTGGCATTCATCGGGCCGCATATCGGTCCGTGCTGTATGGACGTCGGCGATGACGTCGCCGCCATGTTCTCCGGCGAGTTCGGCGATCCTGCCGTCGCAGGCACCGAGGGGAGGCACACGCTTGACCTGGCAGCGGCCTGCAAGCAACAGCTCGCAAGATCCGGAGTGAAACGGGCCAACATATTCGAGGCCCGTGTCTGTACGGCTTGTTCGGATGAACATTTTTCATTCCGCAGAGACCCGGTCTGCGGCCGCCAGATGGCGGTTGCCTGCATCCGCGAGGGCGAAGATGCCTGAAAAGGCGAGGGCAAGGGTAGTGGTCAGAGGAAGGGTCCAGGGCGTCTTCTTCCGCGCCGAGACGCGCGACGTAGCCCACCGCCTGGGCCTCAACGGCTGGGTGCTGAACAGGCAGGACGGGAACGTAGAGGCGGTCTTTGAGGGCGATGAGGAGTCGGTCAGGCGCGCTGTCGACTGGAGCAGGGTCGGGCCGCCGGCAGCAAGAGTCGAGTCAGTTGAGGTGGTATGGGAGGAGCCGGCCGGAGAATCAGGCTTCAAAGTGCGCCACTGACGCGCGCGCAGGTGGGCGCCTTCAAAGGAATAGCAGAGCGCGCAAGCGAAAAATATGGAGAAATACATACACAGCAATGTAAGCGACGTTTTGAGGCGCATCGAAGCATGCGCGGTCAAAGTCGGGCGTGATCCCACGAGTGTCAGGCTGCTCGCCGCGACCAAGAACCGTGGAGTGGGCGAGATACGCGAGGCGATCGAGGCCGGTATTGGCCTGGTAGGTGAGAACCGGGTTCAGGAGCTGCTGGAGAAGGCTCCCGCCGTCGGGGCGGATGCCGAGCTCCATTTCATAGGGCACCTGCAGCGCAACAAAGTCCGGCAGGTCGTGGGACTGGTCGAGTTGATACACTCGCTGGACAGCGTCAAGCTGGCGTCCGAGATAGACGAGCGGGCGGGGCGCGCGGGCCTGGTTCAAGGTGTGCTGGTGCAGGTCAACGTAGCAGGTGAGGAGAGCAAGTCAGGCGTGAGGCCGGACGAGCTCCAGGAGTTCATAAGCGGGGTAAGGTCGCGGGAGAACATCGATGTACGCGGGCTGTCTACTATAGCGCCCTACATGGATGACCCCGAAGAGGCGAGGTGGGTGTTCGCGAAGCTGCGCGAGCTGGGCAGAGAGATGGAGGGGAAGGTCGCCGGCTTCTCATGCGGCGAGCTCTCAATGGGAATGACAAACGACTTCGAGGTGGCGGTCGAAGAAGGTTCGACGATTGTAAGGGTAGGCACCGCGATATTTGGTCCGCGGTCCTACGGCGCCTGTTAGTTCGGCAAGGAGGTCGAGTAAATGCCCGGTTTCTGGGGCAGGGTCGCGGAATGGCTGGGGCTCAAAGAGCCAGACGAGTTCGGGGAGATGAGAGCTCGCGAGGAGGCGGTCGAGGAGATCTCGGACAGGGTACCCCGCAGGAGGGGCCAGGAGAGGATACTCCAGCCCGTGCCGGAGACGACCTCGCGCGTTCACGTCATCGAGCCTAAGAGCTTCAACGACGCCGAGCAGATCGGGGCGAAGTTCAAGAACGACACGCCCGTGATCGTGAACCTGCAGAGCATCGACCGGGAGCTTGCAAAACGCCTCATCGACTTTGTGAGCGGGCTCACCTACGGCCTCGACGGCGGCATCCAGCGGGTGGCGGAGATGGTCTTCCTTTTGACTCCCGCGAACATCGAAGTCTCCGCTGAGGACCGCAAGTGGATGCGCGAGAAAGGCTTCTTCAACCAGTTCTAGGCAGACCAGTGGGCAGCAACTCAAGCGGCCCGGATAGGTGGTATTCGATTGTACCGCGTCGGACTGATCGGGACCGGCAACATGGGCCAGGCTATGCTGCGCGCCTGGATAGATTCTGACACCCTCAAGCCTTCAGAGATAATAGTCACCGACCGTGAACCGGAGAAGGCCGCCGACGCCGTCGAGTCGTTCCGGGTAGCGGGCGGCACCCTGGAAGAGGTCGGCCGTTCCGAGGTGGTGGTCCTCGCGGTGAAACCTCAGGACAGCGACGCTGTCCTGAGCGGACTGGCAGGGGTCATGAACGGCTCACAGGCGCTGCTCTCGATCGCCGCCGGGCTCACCATCGGCTCGATCCGGAAACGCATAGGAGGCAACCCCGCGATCGTGCGCGTTATGCCTAACCTTGCGGCGCAGGTCCGGGCCGCGGCCTCCGGCTACGCCGTCGAAGCCGGAGCCGGCGACTTCGACACAGCCGGGATAAGGAAGCTGCTTGAGGCGATAGGGGAGGCCGAGGAAGTGGACGAGAAGTGGATGGACCTCGTGACCGCGGTGAGCGGTAGCGGTCCTGCCTACTTCTTCTACCTGACCGAACTGCTGGAGAGAGCGGCAGTCGAGCAGGGGCTTCCGGAGGATGTCGCCCGCAAGCTGGCGAGGGAGACGCTCTGGGGAGCTGCGAAAACGATCAAGGAGACTGGGGCGGAGCCCGCAGACCTCCGCAAAGCGGTCTCGTCACCCGGGGGGACCACGCTCGCCGCTCTCACCGAGATGGACACGGCCGGGTTCGCGGACATCATCGCCAGGGCGGTGGACGCCGCAAGGCGGAGGGCAGGGGAGCTGGCCCGGTAGGACACTATTGTATGGAGGTATGCTCTGATGGCACTGACTCCGATGGACATCCACCACAAGGAGTTCAAGACCGCCCGCTTCGGTGGATACAACGAGGAGGACGTCGATTCTTTCCTCGATATAGTGGCGGATGAGTTTGAGAAGTTCGTCCAGGAGAACAGCGACCTGAAGCAGCAGATGGAGCACCTCAAGAAGAGGCTCTCGGAGTTCGAGGAGATGCAGACGTCACTGCAGAGCGCGCTGCTCGCCGCCAGTAAATCGGCCGAGGCCGTCAAAGAGCAGGCGCGACAGGAGTCGGAGTCACTGGTCAGCAAGGCGCAGGAAGAATCGGACTCGACGATGAGGAGCGCGCAGGAGCAGGCAAGGCAGATGCTGCTGGCCGCGCAGAACGACAGGCAGAAGATGGAGTGCGCGATCGCTACGCTGCAGGAAGTCAAGAAGCGCTATCTCGAATCCATCAAAAAACTGGCTGACGCGCACCTCCAGCAGGTGGCGGAATGGGAATCCAGGAACGAGGCTGAAGGGATAGTAGTGGAGACGCCTGTGATCGAAGTGCCGCCACCCGCCCCGGTCACAACCCCGCCGGCGTCTGTCGAGCAGGCGCCGCAGGCCCAGAGCCAGCCGGCCGCAACTCCGCGGGAGGCGACCCCCGCGGCGCCGGCAGAAGCGATGCCAGCGCCGCGAATCGAGGCGGCCTTCCCACCACCACCCGTGGAACCGATGGTAGCGCCCCCGCCGATGCCCCCTGAGACGAGGCGGGGCAACGAACCGCCGGTGGCCCGCGAGATGAGGGAAGTGGCTCCTGAGGTGCCGGTGAGCCCGGAGGTCGCGGAGCGCGGTGAGGGGCAACAGAAGGACGTGGCCCCACCGAGTTCCAACCTGGTGGACGAAGTGCTGGCGATGGACAGCGCCGACGAGTCGATATTCGGTGACCTGGAGGACGACGAAGGCCCGGAGGGGCGTGAGAAGGGCCGAAAAGGTCGAAAGGAAAAACGAGATAAGCACTTTTTCTGGGAATAGACCGGCATCAGGGCCGTTGAACTAGAGTAAACAGGGCGCCCCCGCGGGCGCCCTTACTTGATTTGCTGGCGAAACAATGAACTCAGCGGGTGGTCGGACAATCAGGGTGAAGGTGTACACCAAGGCTTCCAGGCCGAGGGTGACGGAAGAAGAGGACGGCTCCTACAGGGTCTACGTCTCGGCTGCCCCGGAGAAGGGCAAGGCGAACGACGAGGTCCTCAAGGCGCTGTCACGTCACCTGGGGCTGGGCAAGACCGCTCTCGAAATCGTCAGGGGTCAAACTGCCCGCGACAAGATCATCAGGCTCAAAGGACCATGAACAGATGCTTGTATTGCTTAGAGGCGCGTGCTAGACTGATGCCATGACGAACGAGCAACCTTCGGCGACGCAGAGGCTCTTCATCGCTATACCCCTTACACCCGATGTGCGTGAGCGCGTCGCGCGCATCGCCAACGGCCTGGCCGAAGAGGTCGAGGGGGTGCGCTGGGTTCCGTCCCAGAATCTTCACGTGACCCTCAGGTTCATAGGGGAGTGCGGCGCGTCGAAGATACCGGACCTGGTGGCCTGGATGAAAAAAGCGGCAGCGCACCTGCCCCTGTCGCTCCTCGTCGGAGGAGCGGGCGGTTTCCCGTCACAGGCATCTGCTAGAGTTATCTGGGTCGGGGCGGAAGAGCCCACCGGCGACATTGTGAAGGTCTACAATATAGTCGACAAGGGCGCTCAGAAGTGCGGCTTCGGGCGCGAGGGCCGAAAGTATCGCCCTCACATAACGGTAGGGCGTGCCCGGCGCAGGCCGGTTCGGCTTCCTGGCGAACTCATCAAGGGGCTGGCCGGCGATGAGGCAACGCTGGAGGTCAGAGACCTGGTGCTCTACAGGAGCGACCTTAAGAGCACCGGTGTGGAGTACACAGAGATCGCAAGAGTCGGCACGCCGGCCGACTGTGAATAATGAAAGGGTGAGAGGCTTTGGAGAAAGACAAATCACTGGAAATGGCGCTCATGCAGATAGAGCGGCAGTTCGGCAGGGGATCGATAATGAAACTCGGCGCCGAGGCCGACCGCATGGCGGTAGAGGTCATACCCACAGGCTCGCTGGCGATCGACATCGCCCTTGGTGTCGGCGGTGTTCCCCGCGGCAGGGTAATCGAGATATTCGGCCCGGAGTCCAGCGGCAAGACGACCCTCGCCCTCCAGATAATCGCCGAGGCCCAGAAGATGGGCGGGGTCGGCGCCGTCATCGATGCCGAGAACGCGCTCGACCCGCAGTACTCGAGCAAGCTCGGCGTTAACATCGACGAGCTGCTGATAAGCCAGCCGGACACAGGTGAGCAGGCACTCGAGATCACCGAGCTGCTGGTGAGGAGCGCTGCGGTAGACGTCGTGGTCATAGACTCGGTCGCGGCCCTGGTCCCTCGAGCTGAGATAGAGGGCGACATCGGAGATTCGCACGTGGGGCTTCAGGCGCGGCTGATGTCGCAGGCGCTCCGCAAGCTTTCGACCGCCATCAACCGCTCCAATACCATCGTCATCTTCATCAACCAGCTTCGGGAGAAGATCGGCGTGATGTTCGGGAACCCGGAGGTTACCCCCGGGGGCAGGGCGCTCAAGTTCTACGCGTCGGTCCGCCTGGACCTCCGCAAGATCGATACAATCAAGAAGGGCACCGATATCATGGGCAACCGCGTGCGTGCACGGGTGGTCAAGAACAAGGTAGCGCCGCCTTTCCGCAATGCCGAGTTCGACATAATGTACGGCGAGGGCATCTCGAAGGAAGGCGACATCCTGGAACTGGGCGTCGGCTTCGGTGTCATCAAGAAGAGCGGCGCCTGGTACATGTATGAGGAAGACCAGTTGGGACAGGGCCGGGAGAACGCCAAGGTGTTCCTCCTGGAACATCCGGACGTGTCCGCTCACCTCGAGTCCATCATAAGGGAAGAGGCCGGCCTCCTTCCTTTCGAGCCCGTGAGCGAAAAAGACCGCGGGGAGGCTGCCACCGCTGACGTGACGCCTGTCGAGAAGAAGACCAAGAGCGGAAAGGGTGCGTCCGCTGGCTGAGAAGGAGCCCGGCAACCCCGATGAGGATTTCTCTCTGGCGGTCGAGCGAGCCGTACGTTTTATAGAATACCGCCCGAGGAGCACCGGGGAGACCAGGTCCCGATTGCGGCGGTGGGGATACGCTCCGGCGACGTGTGAGCGAGTCGCAGCCTACCTCGTGGAAGCAGGGATCCTGGATGACCACGATTTTGCCCGGCTCTTCATGGACGAACTGCTGAGGAAGGGCCTGGGCCGTTACCGGGTGCGCTCGGAGCTTATCAAGAAGAAGCTCGATCGAGAGCTCGTGGATGAGGTCATGGAGCGGTATCCGCTTGAAGAAGAGCTGGAGCGCGCGAAGGGAGTTGCCGAGAAGCGGTTTGTCCGCACGTCTGAGCCTGACGCGACTTCTTCTCGGAAGGTCACCGAATACCTCATGAGACGGGGCTACTCCCGGGAGGTCGCCGCCGCTGCATGCAGGCTGTTGACTCAGGTTGACACCCAAACAAGCACAGAACTAGAATGATGACAGGGCAAATTGGGCGCTAGAACATCAAGTAGTTGATATATACAAGAGTTTTCGACCCAGGTTTGGAAAAAGGGAACACTCGATTGAGCGGGACCTAGAGTCACAGTTGACGTGCGGGTTACTTTTGTATTCAGCGCCGAGCTCTGCTCGGCGTATTTCTATAGAGAGGGGGTCATTGAGATCATTTACGCAATAGTCGGTGTGGTAGCCGTATTGATAGGTCTGGTGGGAGGTTTTCTCGGGCGCAAGTACATGGCGGAGGCGAGGCTTGCCACCGCGGAGTCGCTTGCAAAGAAACTGGTGAGCGACGCCGAGCGCGAGGTCGATAACCTCAAGCGTGAAGCCCAGGTCGAGGCCAAAGACGAGGTTCTCTCGATGAAGTCGGAGGCCGACCGTGAGATAAAGAGTCGCCGGAGCGATCTCCAGAGGCAGGAGCGGCGCCTGAGCCAGCGCGAAGAGATGCTCGAATCCAAAGAGGTCGAGGCGGAGAAGAGGGACAAAAGGATCGGGTCCTGGGAAGAACACCTCAAATCCCAGGAGTCCAAGCTCATGAAGGCGGCCGCGGAACAGAAGAAACTCCTCGAGAAGGTCGCCCGGATGACGACGCAGGAAGCAAAGGATTACCTCCTGGAGAACGTGATGGAAGAAGTTAAACGTGAGAGCGCGGTCTTTATCAAGGAGGAGGAGGCCCGGGCCAGGGAAGAGGCGGAGAAAAGGGCGCGAAAGATTATTTCGCTTGCGATACAGAGGTGTGCATCGGAGCACGTGGCCGAGACCACTGTCTCGGTGGTCCCGCTGCCGAGCGACGAGATGAAGGGCCGGATA
>DAIUEJ010000026.1:0-19614 GCA_036845225.1 Candidatus Anoxymicrobiaceae bacterium
GAGATGAAGGGCCGGATAATCGGCCGTGAGGGAAGGAACATCCGGACCTTCGAGAACCTCACCGGCATCAACCTGATAATCGACGACACCCCTGAGGCCGTAATACTCTCCAGTTTCGACCCGGTCCGCCGCGAGATAGCGCGGCTTACGCTCGAGAAGCTGATCAGCGACGGACGGATACAGCCTGCCCGGATCGAGGAGATGTACGAGAAGTCGAAGGCTGAAGTCGAGAACGAGATACGCGAGGCGGGCGAGGAAGCCGCCTTCGACGTAGGCATCCACAACCTCAATAAAGAGTTGGTCCGCGCGCTCGGGCGCCTCAAGTTCCGGACCTCATACGGCCAGAACGTACTGATGCACTCACTCGAGGTCGCACATCTCTCGGGAATAATGGCGGCCGAGCTGGGCCTTGAGCCGAAAGTCCCGAAGAGGGCCGGGCTTCTCCACGACATCGGCAAGGCGATCGACCACGAGGTCGAAGGGTCGCACGCCCTGATAGGCGCCGAGCTGACCAAGCGGCTGGGCGAGGGCAACACCATAACTCATGCTGTCGAGGCGCACCACGGTGAGGTGGAGGTCAAGACCATCGAGGCTGTCCTGGTGCAGGCGGCGGACGCAATCTCCGCGGCCCGTCCGGGCGCGCGTCGCGAGACCCTGGAGAGCTACATAAAGCGGCTGGAAAAACTGGAGACGCTGGCGGATTCGTTCCCCGGGGTGGAGAAGGCGTTCGCCATGCAAGCCGGCCGGGAGATAAGGATCGTAGTCCAGTCGGATTCCGTGGATGACCTTCAGAGCGCCACCCTTGCGAGGGATATCGCCAAAGAGGTCGAGGATCAGCTGGACTATCCCGGACAGATAAAGATCACCGTGATCCGCGAGACCAGGGTGGTCGAATACGCCAAGTAGAGCCCGAAACCGTTCAGGCGGCATGAAGCATCCGCACTCCAGGTGGACCTATGGCTTCAAAGGATGAATCGCCCCCCTCCGGGGAGCGCGATGTAATCGATTTCGTCTCGCAGATCACCGATGCTGCGCGCTTCCGCATTGAAGAGAACCTGCCCCACGGCTTCGTTCGTCTTAAGGTTGCGGAGGCGGAACGGCGCCAGGCCCAGCATGATATCCGATCGGTCGAAGACATCGTGACGGAGCTGGTCCGTAACTCCAGGGACGCCGGAGCCCGGCACGTGCTTGTGGCGTTCCAGAAGGAGCAGGGGCGCTACCGCAAGGTCACCGTGATCGACGATGGATGCGGAATCCCCCCCGACGTGCACCAGCTCGTATTTGAACCCAGAGTGACCTCGAAGAGGGAGGATTTTGAGGAGGACAGGTACGGGGTGCACGGGCGCGGCATGGCTCTGTTCTCGATCCGGACCAGGGTTACGAGCGCCGCGATCGCGGCATCGGTGCCTGGCAGGGGCACGGCAATCAGCGTCGTGGTCGACACCAAGAAAGTGCCTGAGAGGTCCGACCAGGCCACTTTCCCTCAGGTGGAGCAGACCGCTGAAGGGGACGAGGTGGGGTCGGGGCCCCACAACGTGGCCAGAGTGCTCCTGGAGATGTCGGTGGATTGCCCCGGCGTGGAGTTCTATCTGGGGTCCTTCGCTGAGGTGCTGGCCACCCTGCGTGCGTCGGCCGCAGGGGACGACACCTCCGAGTCACTGTGGTCCGAGCTCATATCTGTCGACGACGCGAGGGTCCTGGCCGCGGTTTCACAGGCGGTCCTGGGGGTGCCGGTCTCCGAGCGGAACGCGTACCGGGTCTTGAACGACGAGATCGCGCCTCTCGACAACATCCTCCGGCAGGCGACGAATGTTTCAGCTCCTTCAAAGCGCGAGCGGAGGGCTTCAGAGACAGAGCGCACGCACAGGGTCGCGCGGACCAGGAACCCCCTCAGGCGGCTTTCAAAGGAGGACCTGACCGAGATGGGAGAGGAATGCGGGCAAGTGGTTGAAAGGATTGTCGGCCGCTACTACCTGAAGCCTTCAGGAGAAGCCCGAGTCAGGCGCGGAAGAGGCAAGATAATCCTGTCGTTCTTTATTTCAGGAGAAGAAGGTGACGAGGAGTGAGGGACGCCGGGTGGAGGCGCATCACTTTAATAGCCCTGGCAATCGTGGTGGTGCTGGCAGTGGCCGCTGGCGGCCTCTTCTGGTGGCGCAACGAGGTACACGCGAACGAAGTAAAGAGGTATAAGTCCGCCGCGAGCCTCGCATGGAACAAGATCGCTCAGGGCGCGAGACAGCTATCCGCTACGATGCTGAAGGTGGGCTCGCCGGCTGACCTCGCAGGAGTCGCGAGCGAGGCTACACGTCTTCAGGGAGAGGTATCAAAGAGGGTCGATTCTCTCGAGGGGAAGGGCGCGCCTCCGGGATACAGCGACACCGTGGCAAAAGAGACAACCGCTCTCAAGTCCCTTGTCAGCTACCTGCAAGGCCTGAGCGACATCGCCTCGAAAGGCGACCCGAGCTAGCTGGTAAATGACAGGAGCACTCTCGATGACCTTGCGAGACAGGCGCAGGACGATACGAACGAGTTCCTCTCGGCGGCAAAATGGCTGGGGTTGTCGATCAACAATGATTTCTACCTGGCCGGACAGACCCTTCAGACCGCCTTCGAGCCTCCCGATCCCGCGAAGCAGGCCGATGCGCAGGCGGTCTATGACACGACGAATGCGTTCATGAACGCCGACATCTTCCACCGCGACTTTGACACTATATGGTCTATGATCTCGACCAGGCTGCACACGGGTTTCGACTTCTACAAGATAACCAAGGAGACGATCGCCGCAGGCTGGGAGAAGGCCTGGGGGGACCACAGACCCGTGAGCTTCTACGTCAGCAGGTCGTCCGTGGCTTTCCCGAGCCCGGGCCATGCCACCGTCAGGGCGATCGCCTACCTGGACAAGGGCGGTGTCCGCATCGAGGAGATACAACTGGTGAACGAGGGTGGGGTGTGGAAGCTCGACAGCTACCCGTTCGTGGGCTGGTACGGGCCCTGATTGGTGAAGGCGCCTACTTTGCTCTAGAATGTATTGATTGCCAGGCGAGGTGAAAGGACCCCAATGGCACTAAAGGTTCTGCAGGTGGTGGGGGCGGCGGCCGTCGTCATCATCGTGGTCCTACTGATACCGATATTGCTGCGCCTGCGAAGGACACTCGACGAGGTGAGCGTCATCGTCTCCGAGACGCGGCCTCAGACGGTCACTTTGCTCAGGAAGGCCCAGGTGACCCTCGACAGCGTAAACCTGGAACTCGAGAACATCGGCGCGATCACCGAGGACACCAGCGTCCTGATCGCCAAGGTCTCCGAGGCGTCCAACGCGGTCGAGAAAGCCATCAAGTCGCCGATGACCAAGATCGGATTCGTGACGGCTGGCGCCGCCGCGACCGGCTTTGCCGTCAGGAGGCGTCTGGCGCGGGAGCTTTCCGACAAGAGATAATGTCCCACCAAGACTCCACCACAAATCACACCTACTTCCTCCGCACTTTCGGTTGCCAGATGAACGTGCACGATTCTGAGCACATCGCGGGCGTTCTCGAACAAGCGGGGTATCTCCGGGCGCCCGCAGCCGACGCCGCCGAGGTCGTGATCTTCAACACCTGTTGCGTGCGCCAGAGCGCGGAGGACAGGGTGTGGGGCAACCTGGGCGCGCTGTCCAGGCCGGCGGACTCGACGCCACGCGTGGTGGCCGTCTGCGGTTGCATGGCAGAACGGCACGGGGCCGGGATCATGACGCGCTCGAAGACCGTGAACCTCGTGTTCGGAATGGAAGCACTGCCGCGCCTGCCTGAGTTGATCGAGGCCAGCATGGCCGCGCGGGTCATCGACATCGGAGACGTCGACGAGGCGCGCATAGACTGCCTGCCGGCCATCAGGGCGCGTGCCTCGCAGGCGTGGGTCCCCCTCAGCCACGGGTGTGACAACAACTGCGCCTACTGTGTAGTGCCGGCGGTCCGCGGCGCAGAGCGTTGCAGGCCTCCCCTGGAGATCCTCGACGAGGTGCGAGAGCTGGCGAGCGCAGGCGTAGTGGAGGTCATCCTGCTCGGACAGAACGTCAACTCCTACCGGAGCGGGACCGGCGCCGGGAGTTCCTTTGCGGAGCTGCTGGAGGCCGTAGCCTCCATCGAGGGGATCGAACGCGTGAAGTTTGAGACGTCACATCCCCGGGACCTCGGCGATGACATCCTCGAGGCGATGTCGTCGGTCCCGGAACTGTGCGAGTACCTGCATCTGCCCGTGCAGTCGGGTTCGGACAGGGTGCTGGCCGCGATGAACCGCGGCTACGGCCGCGACAGATACATGGAACTGGCGACGCGCGCAAGACAGAGGGTTGGAGGCCTGGTGCTGACGACCGACCTGATCGTGGGGTTCCCCGGCGAGACCGAGCGGGACTTCGCGGACACGCTGGACCTGGTCGAGCGGGTGGCGTTTGACGCGGCGTACATGTTCATCTATTCCGAGAGAGAAGGCACTCCGGCGGCGCGGATGGGTGACGAGGTTCCCGAAGAAGTGAAGAGGCGCAGGTTCGCTGAGCTGGCGGGCATACAGGAAGGTATCACCGCGCGATCGCTCCAAATGGTTGTCGGTCATGACGTCGAAGTAGTTGTCGACGGCCCTTCGAAACGGGGTGACCTTATGACTGCCAGGACAAGGGGCCACCAGGTCGTGCTGGTGCCGCCCACGGGCGGAGCGGAGGGCATTCTCACCGCTCACGTCCACGAGGCGGGCAGGCACTCGCTGAGGGGCACGGTCGTGGCCGGCGGTGAGCACCATGGACGTGAGAGCTGAGGGGTGATGGAATTGGGCGTTTTTCATGAGGGCAGCGCGCTCGTGATCGCGGACATGATCCACGATTTCGTCGATCCGTCCGGCAAGCTCTACGTGCCCGGGATCGAAGAGATTGTTCCGAGTCTCGCCGCTCTCATCTCGGAGGCGCGAGAGGCGGGAGTCCCGGTCATCTACGTCAACGACGCGCATGACCCTGATGACAAAGAGTTCCAGCAGTGGGGCGAGCATGCGGTGGCGGGTACTCAAGGGAGCAAGGTGGTCGCCGAGCTCGAGCCGCAGGAGGCCGATTACGTGCTCGAAAAGAAGAGGTACTCGGTCTTCTACCAGACTGACCTCGACGACCTGCTGGACAAGCTCGGCGTCTCGCACCTTGTCATCACCGGGACGGTGACCAACATCTGCGTCCTGGTCTCGAGCGTCGAAGCCTTGATGAAGGGGTACGAGGTGACCGTTCCGCGCGCCGCCGTGAAAGCGTTGAACGAAGAAGACGGTAACTGGGCCCTCGACCAGATAGAGCGCGTCTTCGGCGGCAAGGTGGCCTGAGCCCGCCTTCAAGCAACCCGGAGGTCGACATGGCATTTCACGTTGCACCCTACGAGCACATCAAAGCGGGCAGAGTAACCGACGTGTACTTCGAGCGCGTCACTGCAGCGCTCGAGAAGCGCGGTATAAACCCCTTCGTCCAGATGGAGGTGAGGACGAACAGCCTGCCGGACGACTGGGGGTGGGCGGTGTTCGCCGGGCTCGAGGAGTTGATGGAACTCGTGGCGGGATTACCGCTGGAGCTGCGCGCCATGGAGGAAGGCCAGCTGTTCAGGGCGGGCGATCCCGTGTTCTCGGTCAGCGGCAACTACCTCGACTTCGGCGTCTTCGAGACCGCGATGCTGGGACTTGTGTGCCAGGCATCCGGCATTGCCACCAACGCGGCCAGGTGCAAGCTGGCGGCGGGCGCCAGGGCGGTGATCAGCTTCGGCGCGCGGCGCATGCACCCGGCGATCGCGCCCATGATCGAGAGGAACGCGTTCATCGGGGGGTGTGACGGGGTCGCGGTCGTCGAGAGCGCGGAGCAGATAGGGGAGGAGCCGTCAGGCACCATGTCTCACACGCTCATCTTGTGTTGCCAGGACGAGCGTGTGGCCTACGAGACTTTCGATGAGGCGATGCCGCCGGAGGTCAAGCGGGTTGCCCTGGTTGACACCTTCCAGGACGAGAAGTTCGGTGCGCTCTATGCGGCGGAGGTGCTGGGCGACAAGCTGTTTGCCGTCCGCCTCGATACGCCGGGCTCCAGGCGCGGAGACTTCCTCAAGATCATGGAGGAGGTGCGCTGGGAGCTGGATATCCGCGGGTTCGAGCACGTGAAGCTTTTCATCTCGGGTGACCTCGACGAGGACAAGATACTCCGGTACAACAAGGTCGCCGACGCATACGGCGTCGGGACACACATCAGCAACTCTCCCGTGGTCAACTTCGCCATGGATATTGTGGAGATTGACTCCAAGCCGCTCGCAAAGCGCGGAAAGGAGTCGGGCCTCAAGCAAGTGTGGCGCTGCGCAGCAGACGGCATCAGAGCGCGTACGCTTGCCGCCGTCGAGGAACTGGCCTGCCCGTCGTGCTCCGCACAGATGGAGCCGTTGCTGAATGTGCGCTACAAAGACGGCGCGGCGCTCGAGGCGAACCCGACTCCCCAGCAAGTCAGGGCGAGGGTGCTCGCGAACCTCGAGGAAGTCGAGCTCTGAGGCACGGTAACAGCATGGAGACCTGGCGCCTGCTCATCGATCCCTCACATCCCGGGGCTAGCAATATGGCCCTCGACGAAGCGCTCGCACTCAGCGCCGCGGACAGCGGGCGTAACACCCTGCGCCTCTACTCGTTCGACCCGCCAGCCATAACCGTGGGGCGCTTCCAGAGGATCGACGGTTTCCTCGACACCGACGTGTGCGATCGTCAGGGAGTCGGACTGACGCGCCGGCCGACCGGGGGCCTCGCGATCCTGCACAAGGACGACTTCACCTACAGCGTTGTCAGTCCCCGGGGCGCTACAGGCAGCGCCGGCAGGGACGTCCACTTCAGGAAGATAGCCGATGGCGTGACAGCCGCACTCGGCCTCCTCGGGATTTCCGCGGAAGTCGCATCACACGGCGAGGCCGCCCTCGGACGGGGCTGGTGCTTTGAGATGGAGCACGGAGTGGATATAGTGTGGCGGTCCAGGAAGATCTGTGGCAGCGCCCAGAGGATGGCGGGGGGCTATGTTCTACAGCACGGCTCATTGTTTCTGTCGGAGAACGAGGCCCTTCTCCAGGAACTGGCGCCGGCGCTGGGAGGTCGTCTGTCAAGGTCTTCGTTCGTCACCCTGGACGAGGCATGCGGGCGCCCGGTGGGCTGGCGCGAGGTGGCTGAGGCATTTGTCTCGGGGTTCGCCGGGGGGCTCGGCGTGGCTCTGGAGCCCGGTGAGCTTACCCCCGAAGAACGCCACCGCGCGGACGTTCTTGAGAAGACAAAATACGCGGACAGAGAGTGGGTTAGGGGCGGGTCCTGAGGTTCGCGAGTTGTGTTATCATTGTTCGAAACAGCGGTAGCAGGTGATAAGAATGCCCGATAAAGACGTGGAGCGGAACGTCAGGTCCACCACTGAAGAAGGGATCCAGACTCCCACGCAGAGGCACGTCGGCGGGGTGAGCGAGCAGCACGCCATCACTTTCGGCGAGAAGACGGAGTCCAGGAAGACCAGGGAGAAGTTGCTCGACAAGTTCCGGCGGCGGGAGCAGGAGAAGAAAGAGCTCGAGCAGCGCGAGGGGGAAGCCGGTGAGCGAGGAGCGGATAGAGGGCCCGCCCCGGATTAAAGTCTATGTGGATATCGGAGAGCTCTCGTCGAAACAGAGGGGAGCGGTCCTGGGGCTGGTCAAGGACATGGGTTTCACCCCGGCCGAGATCAGCGAGTTGGTTGTGATGATCCCCCGGAACGGACTGGCCGAAGAAGGCCGCTGGCAGAAACGGAAGTGAGACATGTTTTGCCCCGCTTGCGGAAAGAGCAATCCTGAAGACAGCGTGTACTGCTGCAAATGCGGCTCGTACCTGGCCGCCTCCACCGAGGGCGAGACGACCATAACGCTGACGCCCGTGGAGGCCGACGTTGAGCAGGAGGCGGAGATCGCCGTGCCCGAGGACGAGCTCACTGCCGGAGCCGCCATGCTGGTTGTGAAGAGGGGGCCCAACGCGGGAACGCGGTTTGTCCTCACCAAGGATGTCACGACCGCTGGAAGGCACCCGGAGAGCGATGTCTTTCTGGACGACATCACCGTGTCGAGGCGGCACGCGGAGATCAGGAAGAACGATGCCTTCCGGATCGTCGATATGGGCAGCCTGAACGGCACCTATGTGAATAAATTAAGAGTTGAGGAAGCCGATCTCTCGAGCGGCGACGAGATACAGATCGGGAAGTTCAGGCTCATCTTTTTCTGTAAATAGCTCCCCCAAACTTGACATAGACCCCTGTTATTCAGCATATTAAGTCTTAAGGTTTGACTTTAAGTTAAGACTTACACCGGGGAATGACATGGCGGCGGAGGAAAAGAAGTACGGAATAGGCGAGGTCCAGGAACTCCTCAAGAAGGAGTTTCCCGACATCACCATCAGCAAGATACGCTTCCTCGAGAAAGAGGGGCTCATCAATCCCGAGCGGACACCGAGCGGCTACCGCAAGTACTCCAAGGCGAATATCAAGCAGCTCAGCTATATACTTCGACTTCAGCGTGAGGAGTATCTGCCCCTTTCGGTAATCAAACGCAAGATGCAGGACTTGAAATCAGGCAAAGTCGTAGCTGGCGATCTCACTGTTATGTCGGGGCAGGCAGCCGAGCCGGCCCTGACGGGCGCCGTGCCGGTCTCGGTCGACCTGGCCCCGTCAAAGCTGGGCCTCTCGGCTGAAACCCTCAAGGAGCTCGTTGACTACGGTATCGTCAAGGTCACCGAAGGGCCTGAGGGCAGATACTTCCCCCCATCAGAGATGAAGATACTCAACCTCGCCAAGGAGTTCTTCAGGTATGGGGTCGAGCCGAGGCACCTGCGCATGTTCACCCAGTTCGTTGGGCGAGAGGCGTCTTTCATCGAACAGATAATCCGGCCGCAGCTCCAGCACAAGGACCCCAACACGAAGAGGAGCGCCCTCAAGGACCTCGAGAACCTGATGGCACTGTCGCAGATGTTCATACAGGCGTTGCTGCGTGAGGCGCTCACGATCTACCTGCCGCGTCCGGCGTCCTTCGACATGCTCGAGGACGAAGAAACGGAGCAGGCGCCGGAGCCCGAAGAGATGGAAACGCAGCCACGGGCTGAAGTGCCGGCGGCCCCTGCTCAAGAGGAACAAGGCGCGCCGGAGGCGCAGAAGGCGACCGAGCCCAGCCCGCAGATGTTTCCCGAGTAGCCGGCGCAAGGCCAACCGGGGCGGAAATGATGGTTCGGGCGGCTTGGTATATAATCAGAGGGCGTTGTTTGCTTCCTTGGACTGGGAAGCGGGTGTAAGGACCAGATGGGCGAGAGTGACAAATCCGACAAACGAATAGGCTTAGGAGCTGGCCGCTTCTGCGAGCGTCTCGCCATGGGAGGGGTTCGGCCTTGATTTGATTTTTTTCGGGAACGGGTGATCGTCAGCCCTCTTCCGAGGGCTTTTTTATCGCCACGTTGCGGTCTGAACGGAGCGTCGCCGTGCCGTATTTGAGCGCTATGCTGGGCAGGAGAATAGAGGACGAGCGAACAGGCGGCAACGGTCGCCTTGTCGACGTCGTCGTCCAGCAGGGCGCGAAGTTCCCACCCGTCAAAGGCCTCGTCGTCCAGACTGGAAGAAGCAGGAGCGCCCGGCGCCACTACGTCCCGTGGAGCGACGTCAGCGATTTCAAGCCTGCCAGGATCCTCGTCAAAGGGTACTCGGACTTCTCCGACGCCGACGAGGGCGACATCTTCCTCTACCGTGACCTGCTGGACAAGCAGATCGTCGACATGGACGGTTACCGGATCGTCAGGGTCAGCGACATCAGGATAGCCAAGTCCGGCGGCGAGCTACGGGTAATCGGCGCCGACGTCGGCGTCCTGGCGATTCTAAGGCGCCTGGGCCTCCACGGGCTGGCCGAGAGGCTCAGGAGCGAGCGAAGCGGCATCTTCCGTGACCGCATCGTCCCCTGGAACCTCGTCTCACCTATGGGCCCGATGCCATACGACGTGAGGCTCAGGGTCCCCTACAGGGAGTTCCTGGAGATACACCCGTCCGACCTCGCCGACATCGTCGAGCAGTTGCCCGAGGACCAGCGCTCGAAGGTGCTCGCTCTCATCGAGGATCCCAAGGCGGCCGAGGTACTCTCGCAGATACTCCCGGCCATCCGTTCAGAGGTCGCTGTGTCCATGGAGGACGAGAGGCTTTCAGACCTGCTCGAGATCATGCCTCCCGACGAGGCGGCAGACGTCCTGGGCCAGCTTCCCAGGGAGAAGGCCCAGGACCTGCTCTTGCTGATGGGCATCAAGGAAGCTTCGATAGTCTCCGAGCTTCTGGGCTACGAGCCCACCACCGCGGGCGGGCGCATGACCACCGAGTTCATCGCCGTCTCGAACGATATGACCGTGGAAGAGACGATCTCCTACCTCCGGAAGGAGGCGCCCGAGGCTGAGACCATCTACTACGTGTACGTGGTCGATTCGGATGGCCACCTCTCCGGCGTGCTGTCCTTGAGGGACCTGCTGCGCGCGCAGCCGTCCGAGCGGATCGGCAACCTGATGCTTCGCGATGTCATAACCTCCGAGGTCCAGGATGACCAGGAGAGCGTCGCCGAGAAGCTCTCGCGCTACAACCTGCTCGCGGTGCCGGTGGTGGATGAAGACCACATCCTCAAAGGTATCGTGACGGTAGACGACGCAATCGACGTCATCAGGGAAGAATCCGCGGAAGACTTCTCCCAGTTGTCCGGGGTGCCTTTCGAGGAAGAGGGTACCCCGATAAGGGATGCGTTCGATGCCCGCAGGTGGGGAGCCACCATGTTGACCTTCCTGGGCGGCGTCCTCGCGACAGCGCTGTTCGGCATCTTCAGAAAGGACTTCCTGATGGCACTGGCGCTGGTGTATTTTGTACCGCTTGCGCTGCGGGCCGCCCACGACGTATCGATCTGGTCTCTGGCCGCCGCGGTTCACGATATCCGTGACGAGAGCGTTCCCGCCTCGCAGCTCGGGCGCCTGCTGGCGCGCGAGTACCTGTACACTCTCGCCGCCGCGACTGTTATCAGCGTCCTGGGGTTCTCTGCGGGACTGCTGTGGATACGGACACGGGTCCCGGCGGTGGCCGGGGCGCTAGGGTTGTTTGTGGCCGTCGCGATCGCCGGCATACTGGGCCTCGGGGTCCCACTGCTTCTGAGGCGCGCGAGGCCGGGCCCGGCTGTGGGGCCGGGCCGCATGGTAAGCATCTTCGTTATGGCAGCATCGGTGGTGTCGTTCCTAGCTGTGAGCGGCCTCCTGGTGAAGGTCTGGCATTAGCCCTTTTCAGGATTGGAGGCCACCTTGACCAAGCGGCGCGAAAAGAGACTGACCAGAGCGAACTTGGGCCTCCTGCTGTCGGTGCTCGGCCCCGGCATCATCGTGATGATGGTCGACAACGATGCGGGCGGCATCGCCACATACTCCGTAGCGGGGGCGCGTTACGGATACAAGATCCTCTGGATACTGGTGCCCACGGGACTGCTCCTCTTCATGGTCCAGGAGATGAACGCGAGGATGGGCGTCGTCACCGGAAAAGGGCTCGCCGCTCTCATCAGGGAGGAGTTCTCATTCAGGCTGACGGCGCTGATCATGATCGCCATGATCGTCGCGAACTTCGCCAACACCGTGTCCGACTTCGCAGGCATCTCTGCCGGCGCCGAGATATTCGGGATACC
Organism: Candidatus Anoxymicrobiaceae bacterium; assembly: GCA_036845225.1. Classification (GTDB taxonomy): domain Bacteria; phylum Actinomycetota; class Geothermincolia; order Fen-727; family Anoxymicrobiaceae; genus FEN-680. Next base: position 11,694 of record DAIUEJ010000026.1, read on the forward strand.
TTTCTTTATCTCCGTGCCGGTCGCCGCGGTGGTGATCTGGTTCATTGTGCTCAAAGGGAGTTACAAACGCGTCGAAAAGATCTTCCTCCTGATAAGCCTGGTCTACGTCGCCTACATCATCTCCGCGATCCTGGCTAAGCCGAACTGGGGCGAGGTGGCGAGAGGCGCCTTCGTCCCGAGCGGGCAGCTCAACGCCCCCTACATCATCCTGGTGATCACCATGGTCGGGACGACGGTGGCGCCGTGGGGCCAGTTCTACCAGCAGTCGTCGGTGGTGGACAAAGGGCTGAAGGTCCAGGACCTGTGGTTCGAGAGGATCGATACCGGGATCGGCACGCTATTTCTGACGATAGCCGCCGCGGCGATAGTGGTGTGCTGCGCGGCGGCGTTCTTCAACAAGCCCGGAGTGGGGGCGACCCACATAACGTCGGCCGACCAGGCGGCCAAGGCCCTCGCGCCTGTCGCCGGGAAATACGCGTCCTACCTGTTCGCCCTCGGGCTGCTGTTCGCCTCCATCTTCGCCGCTTCGATCCTGCCTCTCTCGACGGCATATACCGTCTGTGAGGCGTTCGGATGGGAGTACGGCATCGACCGGACGTTCAGCGAGGCCCCGAAGTTCTATACCGTCTACACGGTTTTCATCGTCGCGGGCGCCGCGTTCATAATGATACCCAACATGCCGCTCATCACCGTGATGCTCCTGTCACAAACGATCAACGGCCTCTTGCTGCCCGTTGTCCTGACGTGCATGCTCAAGATAATCCGCAACAGGGATGTCATGGGGGACCACGTGAACGGCGATATATATAACACGATCGCGTGGATCGCGGTCGGGGTCCTGTACGTCCTGGACCTGTGGCTTGTGATATCGAGCATCTTCCCGATAGGCCATTGAGCAAGGGGGTGGAGTCGTTGGACGAAGGGGAGCCGGTCAGTTTCAGCGACCTCGTGAAGGCGAGGGTTGAAGACGCAGACGGCAGGCACGTGGGCCACCTGGAGGACATGGCCATGGAGCCGGACCTCGCCTCACCGTACATCGACGGGCTGGGTGTGCACCTTTTGTGGACGGACAGGGTGGCGGACGTGCTCCTGGTCAAGCGCGTGGAGGACCTTGCGGTGCTGTTGCCCTGGTCCCAGGTCGAGAGCATCACCGAAGAACTCGTTACACTGCGGAGCGTCCACCCCGACTTTCCTGTTGACAGTGCAGCGGGCAAGTGGCTCGTTCGGCGCGACATACTCAACAAGCAGATGGTCGACCCCGAAGGCAACCGCATCCAGAGGGTTGATGACGTCCTTTTGACCTCGGAGGGCGGCAGGCTCAAGGTCGCGGGGCTGGAAGTGTCCAAGGGGCTGTTGCTGGCGAGCTCGGCGCTTCGCAGGTACGTCGCCGAGATCCGCAGGAAACATTCGAGCAAGCATGACTCCGAGGTGATCCCGTGGGACGCCGTCCAGCGGATAGACGAAGATGCGATCGTCCTCGCGGAGGACGTCCCGCGCTAGCCGTGTTGTTGGCGGCGCCGGGCTGGGATATACTCTCTGGGTAGGACATGGCCGCGGATGGATCGGTTGAACGGCTGCTGGAGCGTGACTTGAGCTGGGCTGTCACGCGAGGGCCGAACCACCGGCCCGCACGTGGCCTTTTTGGGTACAAGGAGACGAGCCTCACCGGCCTATGAAACGGATATACGACGAGAGCTATATGGACAGGACGCCGCGCCGGAGGCGGCAGCGGAGGTCGAAGCTCGGCTCGTTCAGCGTGAAGAACGTGAAGCTCTGGGCGGTCGGGCTCGTGCTGCTGCTCGCGTTCATCTTCTTCATCTCCGGGCTGCTCACAGCGGCCGATGCCAACATCGGGCCGGCCGTCGCCGAGTCGGTCCGTGTGATCAAGGCGCCCCCCGGAACGAAGCCTGCCGCGCCTGGAGTGTGGGCGAACGCGGCCGTGCTCACCGACGCCGAGAGCGGCCGGGTGCTCTACAACAAGGCCGCTCACGTGAAGCTGCCGATCGCAAGCACGACCAAGATGATCACTGCTCTGGTGGTGAGGGAGCACAAGAGGCTGTCCGATAAGGTCGTGATAAGCGCGGAGGCGGCCAATGTCGGCGAGCAGGGGATAGAACTGGTTCCGGGTGAGACGCTCACGGTCGAGCAACTCCTGAACGCTCTTCTGATACAATCCGCGAACGACGTCGCGTACGCGTTGGCCCAGGGGACCGCAGGATCCGTGGAGGCCTTCTCCGCCCTCATGAACAAGAAAGCCGCGGAGCTCGGAGCGAACGACTCGCACTTCGTAAACCCACACGGCCTCGACCAGTCCGGCCACTACTCGACCGCGTATGACCTCGCCGTCATCGGACGCGCCCTGATGAAGGACCCGGTGCTGGCGAAGATCGTGGTCACGCCTCATTACTCCATCCCGTTCCCGCCCGGGCGCGCAGGCACGCGCATTGCGCAGAACCACAACGAGATCCTCACCCAGTACTCCGGTGCGAATGGCATCAAGACCGGATACACGGTGCCGGCGGGCTGGTGCCTGGTTGCATCAGCGCAGCGCGACGGCAAGTCGCTTATCGCGGCAGTCCTGAACAGCCCACACCGCGCTGACGACGCCACGGCCCTCTTCAATTACGGTTTCCAATCGACCGCGCGGGTCGTGCTCGCCGCAAAGGGACAACCGATAGGGACCAGCAGGGTGGGAGCTTTTCCTCGCCGCTACGTGTCCGTGGTGCCTCAGGCGGAGATGGCGGCGCTGACCTTCAGGGGTTCCAAAGACGTCTTCAAGGTGAAGGTCGCCGTACAGCGCACCACGCACTCACCGGTGAAGAAAGGCGAGACCCTCGGGAAGATCGATGCGCTGCTGAACGACTCGCCGCTCGAGAACGGCAATGCGGTGGCCGCGCGGCCTCAGTCGTCATCGAACGTCTTCGGCGCGGTGTTCTTCTTCTTCTGGTACACACTGTGCTGGACTGGCAAGATACTCGCTGCGCCCTTCCGCATTTTCTGAGCTGGAAGAGCCTGTGGCGTGGCCTGAAAAGGCCTTCTGTTTCCCGCGACGAACCCATCGCGCAGCGTTGATGATGGAGCGTTTAGACCTTCATTGACCTTGCTATATGGTTGGAGTATAAAGGAGGCGGTGAGGCACATGATCAAGATGAACATCGTCGGAGTGCGTGTCGAACTGCCGACGAATCAACCGATAGTCCTGCTCCAGGAGGACGAGGGCGAGCGCTTTCTGCCTATCTGGATCGGAGCGTTCGAAGCGACCGCTATCGCCTTCGCGGTGCAGGGGGTCGAGACCGCGAGGCCGATGACGCATGACCTCTTCAAGAACGTTCTGGAGGACCTCGACGTAAGCGTCCAGCAGGTGCTGATCAACGACCTGGTGGACGGGACGTTCTACGCGGAGATAACGATGTTGAGGGACGGCGACAAGCACGTGATAAGCGCGAGGCCGTCCGACGCGATAGCGCTGGCCGTAAGGATGGAAGTGCCCATCTTCGCCGAGGAGGGCGTCCTCGACGAAGCCAGCATCGAGATGGAGACCGCCGACGAAGATGAGATCCAGCGGTTCCGGGATTTCCTCGATCACGTGGAGCCGCAGGACTTTCTTTGAAGGGCGACTCACCTGTCTCATACGAGTCCACAGCCGGCAGACGGCTGCAATTACTTTTACCTGGAGCGTCCTCTGAAGGGGTGAGATTTGCGTAGCAGAAGAAGCCCTTACTGGCACCTCCGCACCGCGCTTCTCGTTTTCCTGGGGCTTATCGCATTCGGGACGATAGGCTACATGATCATCGAGCGACTCAATTTCTTCGAGGCGCTCTACATGACGGTAATCACGATCTCCACCGTCGGATACCGCGAGGTAGTGCTGCCCTCGCGCGCAGGGGAGATCTTCACCATGATAGTGATAATCGCGGGGCTCGCGGCGGTGGTGTACGCCACCACAAGCGTAGTCGAGCTCCTTCTGGAAGGCAGGATACTCGAGATCATGGGGAGGCGAAGGGTCTTGAAAGAGCTCCAGGACCTGAGCGGCCATTACATCATCTGCGGCTACGGCCGGGTGGGCAAGCAGATAGCCAAGGAGTGCCAGGCGAGGGGCAGGTCCGTCGTCGTCATAGAGAAAGACCCTGCCGTGGTGGAGTCTGCCATCAACGATGATTTCATAACGGTGAAGGGCGACGCCGCGGAGGAGAGCGTCTTGAGGCAGGCCGGCCTCGAGCGCGCCTCGGGGCTGGTGAGCGGGCTGTCTTCCGACGCCGACAACCTCTTCGTCACAATGTCGGCGAGGATGATCCGTCCTGATGTCTTCATAGTCGGGCGCTGCAACTCCGAGGAGACGGAGTCGAAGTTGTACAGGGCCGGCGCCGACAGGGCCATCTCGCCCCACAACGTGGGGGGCAGGCGGATGGCGGCCCTCCTCTTGAAGCCGCTGGTGTGCGACTTCCTGGACGTGGTGACCCACGGCGAGCTGGTCGAGCTCACCCTGGAGGACATCGCGGTCGAGCCCGGCGCGGCGGTCATCGGGAGGTCGCTGCGAGACATACTGGTTGACGACCTCAAGGGCATAGGTATCCTGGGCCTCAAGAGGCCCAAGCGGGATTTCGTGATAAACCCCAGGAGTGACACCGTTCTGGACGCCGGCGACATCCTGATCGTCTCAGGCGCCCCGGAGCAGGTGAAGGACCTGAAGAGAGTCTCGCAGAGCAGGAGATAGCCGCGGCGATTGGACAGAGCAGGCATTCCGGAGCGGTTGCCGGCATGGGCTGCGACAGTCACATCTACCCCACAAGTGAACAATTAGAACAATAGTTGATTTTTCTTATCAGAAATGCTAAATTGTATAAACCTGAATCCCGAAACTAGGTAGAGGGTTTGACCGGCGTGTGAAGGTGAGGTTGATGCAGTGAACGCGGGTGGTCCTCGCTCGAAACCGATAATTGCAGCCATGGCGCTTGGCCTGGCCACCGCCCTTCTTGTCGCCCTAATGGCCCCCGCTATCGCCCAGCCTCTGCAGGACAGCCTCATGTCACAGGAAGAGCAAGCGCGGTCTCTGGAGAGGGAAATAGCTGCTCTCCAGGAAAAACTCTCGAACGCCAGGCACGACGCGGTCGCGCTCGCGGAGAGGCTCGCCGAAGTCGAGAAGAGTATCCTTGAGTGTTACATGGAGATCGACCGCGCTGAAGCGGAGGTCGAGGGCGCGAGGCAAGCCGTGAACCGCGGCTTGCGTGAGCTGTACGTGCAGGGGCGTCAGGACTCGCTGATAATGCTCATAAGCAGTACGGACGTCTCCGATTTCCTTGCCTGGTCCGAATACGTGAAAGATGTGACCTCTCGACAGTCAAGCTCCCTGAAAGCCCTGAAGGCGAAGAAGAACCACCTGCAGGACTGTCAGGACAAGCTTCTCGCATTTAAGAAGGAAGAGGCAGGCATTGCGGATTCCGCTGATACCTCGGCCGTCGAAGCGCAGATCGAGGCGAAGCAGGCGCAGCTCGTCGGCCTCACCTCGACGCTGATAGGCATGCAATTGCCGGATACCTACACCCCTGCCCCCAAGACTTTCAGTCCGTCAAAGGTCTACGCCAGGCCGGACGTCAACGGTTTCAACCGCACGGGGCAGGTCATGTCGGGTTATGCCAGCTTGTACGGCGACGATTTCGACGGCAGGCCGACCGCGAGCGGGGAGATATTCGACCAGTACGCTTTCACCTGCGCCCACAAGACGCTGCCTTTTGGGACGTGGTTGCTGATCTCGTTCCGCGGCAGGAGCGTGGTCGTGAAGGTCAACGACCGTGGACCGGCCGCCGCCGGGCGGATGCTCGACCTTTCGAAGGGCGCGGCTGACGCCATCGGCCTCACAGGGGTCCAGTGGGTCGACTGCGAGCTGGTTGTCCCGAGGTCCTGATACTGCGGATGCCCCCGCACCAACGTGAAATGCCATATCATGGTCCCGCGTGCTTGCGCGCGTAAGGGTCCCTCACGCGAACGATATAGATCGGCGGAGGTCTTGATGAAGGAAGTCGTGCCAGGGGTATCCATGCTGGAGCGCTCCTGGGGCTGCAACATATATTTCCTCGAGTGGGAAGGCGGTGTATCGCTCATCGACGCGGGCTTTCCGCTGGACACCAGGAAGATAGTGAAGAGCCTTGGGACGCTCACAGGCGGGCCGGACATGCTTGTCGCGACACATTGCCACCTGGACCATATGGGTTCCATGGCGAGGCTCAAGGAGAAGTTCTCATCCACGGTCGTGGCCCATCCCGACGATGCCATGATAATGGAAGGGGTCGCTCCGTATCCCACGTTCAAGCTCAAGCCGATCCAGGCGGTCTACTACAAGGCGCTGGGGCCACTCTATCCCTACGAGTTCGTCGAAGTCGACGAGCGCGTGACAGACGGTGACGTCGTCGACGTGATGGGCGGCCTTGAGGTCCTGCACGTCCCCGGGCACACCGCCGGGAGCATCGCTCTATACCAGGCCGACCGTGGCCTGCTTTTTACGGGAGACACGGTACGCAACGAGAACGGGGTGCTCGAGGGGCCGCCTCCGCAGTTCACTCCGGATCTGGAGCGGGCGTTCAGAGGCATTGAAGAGAAACTGGTGACCCTGGACTTCGAGGTGCTGTTGCCCGGGCACGGAGAGCCCATCGTGGGAGGCGGGCGCGAGGCGCTGGCCCGGATGCTCGAAGCGCGTGAGAGGAACCGCTGAGATGGGGGACAGGTGGGACCTGGTGGTAGCGGGCGCCGGCCCGGCCGGTTGCGCGCTGGCGGCAAAGGTGGCCGACGCGGGCTGCAGCGTGCTCCTGCTGGAGCGCGAGAGCGAGCCGGGCTCCGGACGCGACTGGATCGTCGATGTGGCCAGGAACACCTTCGAGGCCGCCGTAGTCCCCGAGCCGGCGACCGGTGAACTTTTCGAGGAACCGGAAAGGACGGTCCTGGTCTCATCAGACAGGGCGTGTGCGATCGAACTCCTGCCGGCACCGGTGGTCCCGGTGAGGAACGCGCCGTACGTCAGGCAGCTCGCCGCCTGGGCTGTAGACTGCGGAGCAGTTCTCAGGACATCCTGCGCCGTTGCGGACCCGATAATCGAAGGGGACTGCGTAGTCGGGTTGAGAACCGCGGGCCGGCCCTCCCAGGCCGAAGAGATCCGAGGCACCGTCGTCGCCGACTGCACCGGCATGGGCGGCGCATTGAGGAGGAAGACCCCGCCGTCGTGGCGACTCGCGGACGCGGTGGCCGCCTCTGACATCGTGCTGGCCAGGAGAGAGACGCGGGCCGTCGAGCCGGCAGCCGCTGAGAGGGCGATGCAGCGAAACTTCATGGTGGACCGGGTGCGCATCGGCAGGTCCGGGGCGCAGGGCGTCTACTCGATAGAGACGTGTTTCCTCGACCTGCGGCGCAGGTCTATCGACATCCTGGTGGGGGTGAAGCCGGGATCGGGCCCGGATGCCGACACCCGGTTCGAGCAGATCCTCCGGGACAGGCCGTACATCGGCGAGAAGATATTTGGCGATGGTGGCCCTATTCCCATCCGCAAGCCGCTCGACACTTTCGTCGCCGATGGCTTCGTGACGCTGGGGGACAGCGCCTGCCAGGTGATACCCGCGCACGGGTCCGGCACGGCGTCCGCCCTCATCGCCGCCGATCTCGCATCCGCCTCAATAATCCGGGCTCTCGAGCAGAGACGACGGGACCGGCAGGCCCTCTGGGGCTACAACCACGCGTTCCTGAGCGGAAGAGGAGCTCTGCTGGCATACTACGACGTCATACGCCGCCACGCCGACACCCTCACCGTCGATGACCTGGACCTGTTGCTCGCGAGGGGCGTCCTCACGGCTCGCGAGGTGTTCAGCGGCCTCGTGCCGGAGGCGCCCACGCTCGGGCCCGCCGCGGTCGCGGACAAGCTCAGGGGAGGGCCGGGGGC
>DAIUEJ010000026.1:19714-39227 GCA_036845225.1 Candidatus Anoxymicrobiaceae bacterium
GGCCGGGGGCGGTCGACGACTGGGTGAGGAGGATGCCTCCTGCCAGGCCAAAGCCTGGCCGGGGCTCAGGGGGCCTCTGAGAGTACGGCCGCCGCACTGAGCGCGTCGTGTGCCTCACGGTGCTTCTCGGTCATCATAAGGTAACCCCCCAGCGTGCACAGGAATCCCGCGACGCTTCCGCCGAGTACCATGTAGAGGCCGTTTCCAGGGCTGACCACTCCCTGCCTCGTGAAGAGGTATATGAGCTCGTAAAGCGCGAAGCCGAGTACCAGCAGGTCAGCGACGCAGGCAACCGCGTATTCGGCCCTGCTTTGAAGCGCGAAACCTATCACGATACCGACAGCCATGATCACGCCGAGCGCCATAGTGACCTTCCCGTCGCCGCTGATGACGTGATGGAAGCTCCAGCCGGACTGGTTGTAGAGCCCGAGGATCCTGTCGGATCTCCAGGTGAGCGCGCTGCCGGCGACGATCAAGGATGAGCCGAAGACCAGGCCGAGCGCGCTGATGACCAGAGAACCGATCAGCACCCTTGATGAAGATGTTCCGCTTCCACCGCCCTTGTCAGCCAACTGACATCACCCCAGTCCTCCCGACCGGTAAGCCTTCATGTATGCCTTGCAGAACTTGTCGCCGCCCGCGACCGCCTCGGCGGCATATATCGCGGCGCGCAGTTCCGTGTCGGTCGGGTCCAGGATGCCCGCGTCAAGGCCGAAGTACACCGCCGCCCCCAGCAGCGAGCGGTTTATGAGAGAGCGCCGCGGCAGGCCGAAAGACGCGTTGCTCGCGCCCATGACGGTACGGACCCCATCGAACTCTTCCTTGATCGATCTCAGCGTCTCGAGCGTGACTCTTCCCTGGGTGCAGTCCGCGCTAAGCGGGAGCACCAGCGGGTCGATGTAGAGGCTGTCAGGCTCGATGCCCGCCTCGGCGGCCGCCGACACGATTGAACGGCATACCAGGAGCCTCTCGGCGGGGGAGGGGGGGATGCCGGCCTCGTCCATCGCCAGGGCCACCAGAGGGCATGAGTGGCGCGCCGCCAGGGGAAGCACGGTCTTGATGCTCTCCTCGGTCCCCGTGACGCTGTTGAGGAACGGGCTCTCGGAACCGCAGGCCTCGAGGCCCGCAGCCAGCACTGCCGGGTCAGGGGAGTCGAGGCAGATAGGGGCATCGGTCGCTGCCCTCACGACGCCGACCGCCCACTTCATCGACTCTGCCTCGTCGCCGATTCCTGTGCCGACGTTCACATCCACGTAGTCGGCGCCGGCGTCCGCCTGCTCCCTCGCCAGGTCGCCGACGAAAGCAGAATCGCGCGACAGGATGGCATCACGGACGCTCTGTATGGTGCCGTTGATCTTTTCTCCGATGATGATCAAGGCGGACCCTCCTGTAAGTCGTCAGCATAAAAGTCTATATCAACAGCCGCGCCAACATAAACTGAAGCTCGTCCCTCACAGCCCGCTTGAGGGAAAGGCCCGGCGCAAACGTAGTATACTTTCAGTCGGATTCGTTAGCGTGTGCGTACCGGGAAGGCGGTTGCCATGTCGTACCTTACCAAGTTCAAGCTCATCCTCGACCCGCGTTTGAGCATGTCGAACTTCTGGGACAAGGCGGTGGCGGTCTACGGCGACAGGCCTCTTGCGTACCTCGACGAGCCCATAGACTACCGTTTCATGCCCACCGACACTCTCACGTACCGGGAGACGCTGCGGTTCGTCAACAGGCTCGCCAACGCTCTGCTGGCGGCCGGCGTGACCCAGGGCGACCGCGTCGTCATATCGATGGGGAACAGGATCGAGTTGCTCCTGCTCTGCTACTCGTGCTTCAAGATCGGCGCGATCGCGGTGCCTCTCAACTACATGCTCAAAGGTTCCGAGATCCGCTATATCACGGAGAACTGCAAGGCGAAGTGCGTGGTGACCGACCGGGATATCTTCGACACGAACATCAAGACCACCGACCTCATCGAAGGCGTGAACACGTGGATCATGGCAGGCCCGCGGGAGGAAAGCCTCGACGGGTTCGCTTCTCTGGACGAGATGCTCGACGACGCTTCCGACGAGCTGAAGCCCGTCAAGCTCCACAAGCACGCGACCGCCGCCATCTTCTACACCTCGGGGACGACCGGGTATCCCAAGGGCGCGATGATGACGAGCCACAACCTGCTCACGACGCAGCGAATAACCGCCGGGGTGCTGCCGATCACCCCTGACGACCTCGGCCTCTCGGGCCTCCCCAGCGCGCACCTCATGGGCTTCTGCGTCGCGCTGCTCTGCTTCATGCTCGGGACGCCCGGGTACTTCATGAAATACTTCCATCCAGTGCGGACCCTCGAGCTGATACAGGAGCGTAAGGCGACCGTGTTCGTGGGTGTCCCGGCGATGTACTCGATGATGGTCAACAGCGGCGTCGATGACTACGAACTTTCCTCGGTAAGGCTGTGGGCGAGCGGCGCGGACGCGATGCCCGTCGAATACATCGAGAAGTTCATGGGCTACGGCGGGATGTTCTTCGAGGGTTACGGGCAGGTGGAGACGAGCCCGATAACGGCGCTCAAGCTCTCCACTAAATGGAAGTCCTTCGAGCAAGGCTGCGTCGGCATCCCCGTGTTCCCGGTCCGGACGCAGGTCTGGGACGAGGACTGCAACCCGTTGCCGCGCGGCGAGGCGGGGGAGCTCGTGGTCCGCGGCCCCAACATCACAAAGGGTTACTGGGACGATTCCGAGAAGAACGAGGAGGCCTTCCGCGGCGGCTGGTTCCACACGGGGGACATGGCGCGCAAGGGCAAGTGGGGCCTGCTCTATTTTGTGGATCGGAAGAAGGACGTCGTGAAAGCGGGAGGCTACTCCGTGTTCTCACGCGAGGTCGAGGAGGAGATACGCTCGCACCCGCTGGTCGATGAAGTCGCAGTGGTGGGAATTCCTCACCCCACGAAGGTCGAAGTGGTGGCAGCGGTCTGCACGCTCCTGCCCGGCGCTGAGCTGACTTCGGAGGACCTGCTCGCGTGGTGCCGAGAGAACATCGCCCAGTACAAGGCTCCGCGTTACGTCGAGGTCCGGAGCGAGATGCCCTACGGCATGACGCTCAAGGTCCTGAAGCGTGTCCTGAGGGACGACCTTGCGGGTAAGATAGACGTGTCGAAGCTCTAGGGCTTGGACGCTCGAAGCCAGGGGGAACAAGTGAAGAAGAAAGCATACGTTTTCATCAAAGTCTCCGCGGGAAAGCTCGATGAGGTCATGCGCACCCTTTCCGAGATGCCGCAGGTGATCTCGGCCGAGGGTGTGTCCGGGCACGTCGACGTGGTGGCGGTGATGCGCGGGCCGGACCTCGAGACGCTGCAGAACACCATCCTTTCCACCGTCAGGGGCATCGACGGGATCCAGTCCACCGAGACCTGGATCGTCATGGTGCCGCAGCCGGACACCTGGACCCAGGGGGAGCTGGACCGTTACGTCGCCGACCTCAGCGAGAACGAGGTCACCGCGGTCAGGGTCCTCCTGGAGAAGAAGCGCAGCATGATGATCCAGGAGCTGATCGACGCCATTGCCGACAGGCTGGGCGACGACAAGTACGACATACACGACCTCACGGTCACGCTCACCAACATGACCAGGCGCGCGGAGGACCAGTACCGGCGCGAGAACGTTATCGAGTTCGACCCGGACATGGGTTACTTCCTGAACGAGCGCTACGTGGACATGCTGGAGGAGAGCCTCAAGCGTCTGCCGGCTGCGTAGCGGACAGGGTTCACAAGGCGGGGAAATTCCAGGCGGTTCACGCGCGCCCTGCGCCGCGAGCTTTCTCCATGTAGATGAGCTGGATCGAATCTCCCACGTCTTCGGTGCGGAAGGCGACGTAGCCCAACTTTTCATAGAGGGTGATGTTCCTGATGCTCCTGCTTCCCGTGAACAACTCCAGGCGGCAGGAATCTCCGTAGCGCTCCTCGACCGCGTCCATGAGGGCGCGGCCGATGCCCCGGTTCCACAGTTCGGGGCGCACCACCAGGCGCCCGACGAGGCATGAACCTTCTCTCACGGTCGCTCGAACCGCCCCGACGATGGCCCCGTCACAAACCGCCTTCAGGACGACCTGCTCATGAAGGGCCTCTAACACTTCCTCGACCGTCTCCGTGAGAGGCGGGATGTCGAAGAAACCGTAGAGCTTCATCTCCTCGTGAAAAGCAAGCCTCTGGACCTCGACGATCTCTTCGATATCGCCGGCAGAGGCCTCCTCGATCTCAACACGCGCGAGCGCATCGTCGCTCAATCCAGTACCACCAGTCATCTCGGATAGGGTAGAGGCCCACACATTGTTCTATTTTCAATAGAGTACGCGGTTTGCCTCCGGCCTGTCAGATTCCAAGAGCGTATAAAGCAATAAGCGTCACGGAGTTTTTGTCAGTGGAGTGAGTGAACGCAATAGATTGTTGAGAGGAGGAGAGGCTTGAAAGAGTAAGGAAAAGAGAGCAGTGATTAAGTTTACATAATATATATTATGGGACATATAGTAGTGCACGTACTTTCGAGCGGCTTTCTCCCTAAATGAACTCGTCAGAGCCCTCAGGACGCGCTGTAGATGCTGCGCAAGGCGATTCTGGGGTGATTTGCGCTATCATATCCACCGAGTCATGAAGACAATCTGCGCGGTTCCGCGTTTCAAGCCCTTGAACGCGGCCTTGCAAGCATTCGTCTGTATTGTTGTGACCAATAGACTTTTAGGATCCAGGTCCTGATGAAATATATAAAACGACCCGAGAAGAACTCCATGCGCATCAAGCTGGTGCGGGAGATCCTCGGCGCCAAGGTGCGGTTCATCGCAATAACCCTGGTCGTCATGATCGGGGTCATGATATTCATCGCTTCCTCGATGTCCTACCGGAACCTCAAGACCTCTTACGAATACACCTACGAGAAACTTAACTTTGCGGACTTTCAAGTAAAGGCTGACAAGATCCCGCCGTACGTGGTTGAGAAGGCCGCGAAGATACCCGGTGTCACCATGATGACGCCTCGCGTCAGGAAAGACCTCTCCATCGTGATGCCGAACGGGAAAAAGCTGGTGGGCAGGACGACCGGCATCCCTATCGAGCGCCCCCTGGTCGACGACCTGCTCGTCAAGAAAGGCAGGTTTTTCGAGAAAGGCGACCAGCACGTCTGCATCGCGGAGTCCCACTTCGCCGATTTCTACAACCTCAAGCCGGGTGACACTCTGCAGTACGTCCGCCAGGGCGTGAACGTCCCCATCAAGATCGTGGGCATCGCGGGCAACCCGGAGTACCTCGTGCTCGCTGGCGAGAAAGGCGACTTCAGCCCGATGCTCTCCTCCTCCACCATGGCGATACTGTGGGTGCCTCTGGCCGACGGGCAGTGGATGGCCGACCTGCCCAACGCCTACAACCAGGCTGTCTTCAAGGTCAAGGACTACGGCAAGGTCGATACCCAGATCGCCAAGGCCGAGTCGATAATGAAGAACACCGGCATCCTGGAGATCATCACCAGGGATGAGAACCAGGGCAACAAGATGCTGCAGATGGACCTCAAGGGCATGCAGAGCTTCGCACTGTTCTTCCCCCTGCTCTTCCTCGGTATCGCATGCTTCAGCATCTACATCCTCCTGAGCAGGCTGGTGTATACCCAGCGCCCCTTTATCGGCGTGATGAGGGCGATGGGATACAAACAGAGCCAGATACTCGAACACTACCTGTCTTTCGCGTTGATCATAGGGGTCCTGGGAGCCTTCATGGGCGCTCTCTTCGGCTACGCGCTCTCCTATTTCATCACCAGCGTGTACGCCCAGACCCTGGGCTTCCCGCTGGTCAGGATCAAGACTTACTGGTCCATCCTGGGCGAAGGCATGGCTCTGTCGCTGCTGTTCTGCGCGTTCGCAGGCTTCGTGCCGGCCATGAAGTCCGCCAGGCTCGACCCATCGAAGGCCATGCGGGGCGAGACCCTCGAGGTGGTGTTCAGGCGCCCGTTGCTCGAGCGGATAATCCCTCCGCTGAAGAAGCTTCCCATGTTCCTGAAGGTCCCCATACGTAACATGTTCCGCAACAGGCGCAGGACGGCTTTCACGCTCCTGGGACTCACCTTCTCCGTCATGATCGTCCTGGTTTTCCTCGGGGTCTTGAACACCGCCGGGGACGCCCTCAATAGAGGATTCAACCTCAATAACCGTTTCGACATGGTCGCGATATTCCTCGGCGGACGTGACGCCGCGGTCATCAACCGCATTCAGCGTATCGACGGCGTCGCAAAGGTCGAGCCGTCCACCGGATACAGCTGCAGGCTGGTCTGGGACGGAGGCGCCGCCGATACCGTCATGATGGGGCTCGAGCCCAACACCTCCATGAGGAGCTTCTTCACTCCGGACAAAAAGGAGGTGCGGCTGACCGACAACCACATCCTCCTTAACCAGTTCTACCACTTGAAGAAGGGCATACAGGTGGGCCAGAAGGTCACCCTGAAGACGAGCTGGGAATCCAGAGAATTCACCGTCGGCCCGTTCATCGAGGAGCCAATGGGAAATGTGATATACGTGCAGCGGAGCGACGCGCAGAAACTGCTGGACTACGGGGTGGCCGCGAGGGGCAGCTTCTACGTCAAGGCGGTCCCCGGACAGCAGGCCAAGGTGCGCGAGGGGCTCCAGAAGATATCCGGCATGGCGGCCATCATCGACCTGGCGGAGATCAAGCGTGAGGTCAGCCAGTACATGAACCTCATGTACGTCATCGTCTACGTGATGCTGGTGTTCGCGCTTCTGATGGCGTTCACCCTCACCTTCAACACCATAACCATAAACATCCTCGAGCGTGAGCGCGAGATCGCCACCATCAGGACCATCGGGACCGAGCCATGGAAGATCTCTGCCATGACAACCCTCGAGAACGTCATCTTCGGACTCCTCGCCATCGTGCCTGGCATCCTTCTGGGGGTGGCGGTGGGACGCTACGCCATGAGCCTTCAACAGACCGATTACATGACTCTCTCGCTGGTCGTCTACCCGTCGAGTTACTTCCTGGTGGGTGTCGGTATAATCATCATACTGCTCATCTGCCAGGTCCCGTCGCTGCGCTACGTCAAGCGGGTGGAGCTCGCCACGGCCACCAAGGAGAGGGGCGGCGGGTAGCGGCTCGCAGCCCCTCTCGTCAGCACCCCTCCCCCGCCGCGCCGCGCCCCGCGTTCTGTTATACTCTCCTGAAAACGTCACGTTGAGAGACAGGCCTATGTTCCATAAACCAAAACGCATCTCCAGCCTGTTCGCGCTCGGGGCAATCGGCCTCGCCGGCCTGATGCTCCTGGTGCCTGTCGCCGCTCTTCCGGCGACCAATCCCGAGCAGGTGAAGTTCACATTGAAGTCGGACGTGGGCGACTCCACCGCAATCGACGTCGACTTGAGCTTCAAGATGAGCGGCGGCGAAAAAGCCATTATAAAGCCATCCAAACAGACCGAGCAGGTCGCGGCGTCCGGGGCTGCGCCTTCGTTCGAACTGCTCTCGCAGTCGAACCCTTCATTCGCGGTAGAACCTTTGAGCGCGCCCGACGCGGGCTGGACCGTGACAGCAGCTTCAGACGGCGTTATCAAGTTCTCTTACAAGGTCAAGTTCGCCGGCAACAGTGGAAGCGCCACTGATTCCGGGAACGCTCAGACCACCGGAGAGGCTCCAGGAGGTGTGCTTCCTCCCAGGGCGATAGTGGAGCAGGACCTGAAGGCATTCAGCGGCTCAGACGCGCTCCTCGCACCACAGAATCAGTCGGGGCAGTATCTCTCCGAAGAGTTCGGTGTGATAGTCCAGAAGGCGAGCGGTGAGAGCGTGCTCGCACCGTGGTCTACGGCGAGCGACGGCTCTTTCGAGATCGGGTCCAGCGAGGAGCTGCTCTCGAACTTCCTCGCCTGGGGCAAGATGACCAAGGTCACTCTTCAGCCGGGTGGGCCGACCATCACCGCCGGTTTCGCGGGCGACGTCAACATGAGCGACTCGTCACGCTCCGCGTACGGCAACGCCATCATGAAGATACACGACGAGATCGAACGCGTGATGGGGCAGCGCCCGGACGAGGCACAGGCGACGGTGCTGGTGACCGGCGCGGCCAGGTACGGCGTCCGCCAGCCGGCCTCCGAATCACTGCGCGACTCGTTCTTACTGTTCCACGGTGCCAGCACCCTGAAGGGCCCCGCGTCCGCCGCGGCGTCGCGCGGGTGGTTCGACCTCTGGAACGGAGTGTCTCTTGTCGCTTCCTCCCGCGGCGATGCCGCCTGGATGCAGGACGGGCTCCCATGGTTCTACGGTTACAGAGTGGCCTCAACCCTTGGAATGCTGGACGCGAACGCCGCCTACCTTCAGTTCAGTGGCGTCTATGCCGACTACCTGACGGATCCTTCGGCCCTCAAGACCAGCCTTGCCACCGCGCAGAAAAATGGCGGCGCGGGGCGTCTTCTCGCCGCCAAGGGTGCCGCGCTCAGCGCCTCCATGTCGGTGAAGCTCGCCAAGGAAGCGACCAGCGGCGGCAAGAACATCGAGTGGCTCCTCGGCCAGATGGCAAAGCAGTTCAATCACCTCGAGGGCAAGGACTATGCGGTCGCCAACGTGAGCGAGATCCTCGAGAAGGCGACCGCAACCAGTTGGGACAGTTTCTTCGCCGGGCGCGTCGGCAGCGCCGACGTGATCGAGGCATCGGAGTTCTCTACCACGGATGTGTTCGGCACGGGAGGCGTCGTGGGTGGCCCGCAGAAGCTCTCGGGCAAAGGGTCGGGCAAGAACTGGATCTACCTCGTCATCGCGATCCTCATCATCTTCTCCATACCGATCATCTTCAGCGCTTACATCAGGCGCGCGGTCAGGCTGGACATGACGATGCCATCGATACTCCCCGATTTCGACGAGGACGAGGAGCAGGCCACGCCGGCAGAGCAACCCTCTGCGGTCACGCCGATCGGTGACGGAGGCGACGAGGAAGGCCTCGGCGGCAACGAGAAAGATGGCGGAGACTCAGAGGCAGACTAGCGCTCGGACCCCAGCGCGCCTTCCCGCAAAACGCAGGCATCGCACCTTCCACAGTGCCGACCTTCCACCGGCGCGTAGCAAGAGAAGGTGACCTCCCAGGGGACTCCGAGGGCGTCACCCTCGCGCACGATCCCGGGCTTGGACATCGAAATCACCGGCAGCACCAGCTCTATCTCCCTGTCCACACCTGCCCTGCACGCGCAGGCAAGCATCCGCAGGCATTCTTCCCTGCAGTCAGGGTAACCCGCTGCGTCGTCCGCGTTGGGGCCGAAGTAGACACGACTGATGTCGAGGGCCGCTGCGGTGCCGAACGCGTACGATACCATCACCAGGTTGCGCCCCGGGAAGAAAGTGGCCGGGACGCCGCACGCCTCTATCTCGGATGGCGCGCGGTCGAGAGGCACGGGACCATCGGACGACGTCAGCGGGCCACGGTAAGGGAAGTCGAGCTTCACCGTTATCGGTGGTGCGACCCCTGTCGCTGTGCAGAGCGCTTCAGCGGCACGGCGCTCCTGGGCGCGTGACCGCTGGTTCCAGTCGAAGAAGAGCGCGCGCACCGAAGCGGGCCCTTCTTCGGCGACCGCCCGGTACAGGCACACCGCGGAATCCATCCCCCCCGAGAGCAGAACCAGTGCCCCGCTCAACCCCCCTCCCCTTTCAGCTCCTTGATGAGGCGCGAGGAAACTTCCTGGGCGCCCATCCTGAGGTCGAACGCGTTCAGGTGGTGGGTGCTGTTGGAGTCGAAGAGGGCCTGCACCCGCGCGGGGAACTCGTCGTCCCGGCGCCAGAGGATGATGATCAGCCGCACGTTCGGAAAGAGGGCGAACGAGCAGGAAGCGTCCCCGAAATGCTCCTCTGCCCCGCCCCAGGCCGCGCAGGCTTCCTTGAACCGCCCGGGGTCCTCGCCGAAAGCATGGGCGAGCGGCTCCTCGACGCTCCGGCGCACCACGGGCTCATAAAAGCGCCCCCCCGGAAGGTCGCGGTATGCGAGCCAGTCCCCGGACGGGGCCGTCCCGTCCGTGGTGGACAGGTAGATCACGGAAAGCAGTTTGAGTGAGAACGATGAGACCGGCGGCGAGGCGTCGACCTCGACATCCGGGAAGCGCACGGTGACCTCACCGCACAGCACCGGAAGCGACATCTCCCCTGCTCCCGGGCCGCTGCCGAGCCAGCGCGCGCCGGCCCTGCTCGCGACCTCTTCAGGCTCGGAGTCGCGCAGGATCCTGACCGGTTCGTCGAAAGGGTTCTCGCCTTTGCGGCTTGCAATATCCATAAGTGACACCAGGGAGATTCTAGCAGTTATCGCGGGGGGACGGCTCGTGCTCAGATGCCCGTGGAGCCGAAACCCCCCCCTCCGCGCACGGTGTCGTCGAGCTCCTCGACATGGAGGAAGTCGGCCCGCTCGACCCTCTGGAAGACGAGCTGGCAGATCTTGTCCCCCTTGCTCACCGTGAACGGCTCCGCCCGGTCGAGGTTGATGAGTATCACCTTGATCTCGCCGCGGTAGTGGGAGTCGATGAGGCCGGGAGTGTTGACGATGCTGACGCCGCAGCGCGCCGCGAGCCCGCTGCGCGGCTGGACGAAGCCGGCGTAGCCTTCGGGGATGGAGACCGCGATGCCCGTGGGGACGAGGGCTCTCTCTCCCGGCCCGAGCACGAGGTCTACCCGGCTCTCGAGGTCGCACCCGGCGTCGCCCTCGTGAGCGTAGGAGGGTGCCCGCGCTCCCTCATCCAGCTTCTTGAACCTGACGGTAAAAGACAGTTGAGCCGCCCTCTAGGCCGCGTAGTTCGCGATCTCGGTCGGGCGCGGCACGTGGCAGCGCCAGGAATGTATGACGCTCTCGGTGTCGTCGACCAGCACCATCGACGGCGTGCACAGCACGCTGTGGAAGGCGGCTTCCGCCAGCCCCTCAGCCTGGTCCATGTCGTAGAGCCTGCTGAAGGGAAACTGGTTCGCGACTTCCTTAGCCGCCGGACAGTTCGGACAGTTTTCTTTCACGAATACCTTTAACAACATCCCTATCCCCTCCCGTGAGCGAAGTCCTGTTGCGTTCTTTGAGCTCTCCGAGCTTGCCCTTGTTCCAGGTGGACACCTTCGAGTAGTAGCCGACTATCCTCGTGATCCCGTAGGTGTCCTCGGAGCCGCACAGCGGGCACTCCTGCGAGAGCCCCCGGCTCGTGCGGGCGCAGGAGTTGCAGACCGTGAACTCCGGGCTGAACGCGACCTGGGCCGCGTTGGTATCGGCGAATATCTTCTCGACGAACTTGCGTATTGATGCAGCCGGCGGTTGGTGCTCGCCGAGCCAGACATGGATTATGGCGCCCGCCTTGATGAGCGGATGGAAGAGGCTCTGGCTCTTGACGCGCTCGACGTAGTCGATCGGCGCGTCGGTCGCCAGGTGGACGCTGTTGGTGTAGTAGTACTGGTCGCTTTCGACGTCACCCTTGAGGACGTCCCGCGTCTGGTTCGGGTAGTACTTCATGTCCAGCTTGGCGAGGCGGTAGCCGCTGGACTCCGCGGGAGACTCTTCGAGCACGATGTTGATGCCGTACTTTTCGGATAGCCTCTCGCACACCAGGCTCATGTGTGCCACCACCGTGAGCCCGAACCGCAGCGCGCCCTGCGACTCGTGGAGCTGCTCGCCCTTGTGGTACTGGACCATCTCGTTCAGCCCCAGGAGCCCCGCGAGGTAAGTCAGGCGGTCTATGCGCAGGTACGGCTCGCCGTCGTGCTCCATGCAGAGCAGCGATACCGGGCCGTCTTTGCCGAGTTCCATGAGGCTCGAGATGAACTTCTTCTTCTGGACGTGTGCCCTCGCCACCAGCTCGAGCGCCGTCTCCAGCTCGCTGAAGAGCATCTCGTCGGAGCCCTGCGCGCGGTATGCGATCCTGGGCAGGTTGATGGTTATGTTCTGCAGGGCGCTGAACCTCATCTTCTCGGGTGTCATGGCCAGGGCCAGGTCCTCCTCCTCAAGCTTGAGCTTCAGCCTGCAGCACTGGCTGATGGTGATGTCGTCGCCGCGGTCGAAGACGAAGTAGGTTATGCCCTGCTTGCTGGCCACGTCGCAGGCGAGCTCGAGGAACTCCTCCCACCCCTCGGTGCGGAAGAAGTCATCGTTGATGTGCAGCAGCGGCTTCGGGAACACGAAGGTCTTCCCCATGGCGTCGCCCTCGCGGTAGACCTCGAAGAGCGCCTTCAGGAACAGTTGCGCCTCTTTCTCGTATTCGGCGTACGTCTTGCCGGTGGGCTCGCCGCCCGGTCCGATGGCCGGGGCGTCTCTGAGGTGCTTAGGCACGTTCCAGTAGAGGTTGAAGTCGGTGAAGACCACCTGGCTTCCGCGCGCGCCGGCAAGCTGGTTGAACTCGAAGATGAGCATCTGCGCGAGCTGCTGGATCCGCTCGTATGAGAGGCCGACCAGCAGAGGGGCGAAGAAGACGTTTACCGCCTCCCATCCGATGGCGCCCGCGTAGTAGGACTGGAGCGTGGAGGCCATCTTCACCATGTGGCCGATCAGGACGTCGGGGTGCTTTGCGGGGCTCGACGTGCTTGTGATGTTCGGGAGCTGCAGGCCGAACCTCTTGACGTACTCGAGGCTGTGGCCGCCGCAGTAGGGCCTGATGATGAAGCCCAGGTCGTGAAGGTGGATTGCCCCCTCGTAGTGCGCCCGGGCGATGTCCTCAGAGAACACCCGCTGGAGCGCGTACTGCTTGAGGACGGTCTCGGCGATCGTCAGGTTGATGGACTCGGGGTTGTGCGTGGTGTTGGAGTTCTCTTTGTTGGCCTGCGTGATGATGTTCTCGACGTCGAACATCGGAAGGCCCAGCTTGGTGTGGCGCTCGAGCATGTGGGAGAGCCCGCGCTCCATGAGCTGGAGGTCGACCAGCTCGCGTATGAGGCTGGTCGTGACCCTGGTCTGCCCCGAGGCGACGAGCGTCTTCTCCACCTCGTCGGCGATCTCGGCCGCAAGGCTCGGGGAAGCTTGGGCTTCGAGGATTATCGAATCCACGATCCTCTGCTTGTCCCAGAGGTTTATCTCCTCCGCTGATACGGTGCTTACCTGCAACGCGATATCGGTTGTATCGGCGGCGGCACTGTACGAGAACTCCCCGCCGTTGTTGAGGACCTGAATCCGAGGTGTCACTTCCCGCTCCTTTCAATCTCCCACTCGTAGCTGGAACCCTCAGGCCGAGCGGTCCTCGACCTGATCAGGCATGAGCTCGCCAAGCTCTTTCTGGAACTCGCTCACGTCTCCGAACCGCTTGTAGACCGACGCGAACCTCAAGTAGGCGATCTCGTCGATACGCCGGAGGCGCTCCATGACCATGTCCCCGATCTCGGAGGCGGCCACCTCCTTGTCCTGGCGCCGTTTCAGCTCATCCTCTATCTCGTCGATGCTGCCCTCGATCACCGCGGGCGGCACGTTCCTCTTGCTGAGGGCTTTGTAGAAACCGTTGGCTATCTTCTGCCGGTCGTATACCTCGTGAGAGCCGTCCCTCTTGAGCACGACCACGTCCACTTTCTCTCGCCTCTCGAAGGTCGTGAACCTCGAGCCGCAGGCCGGGCAGGACCGGCGCCGCCTGATCGAGGCCCCACTGTCGACAGCCCGCGAATCTATGACCTTCGTCTTCTCGTTCTCACAGTACGGACATTTCATCTCTCTAAACCAATCATTCCCGCTTCACCCGGCGTACCTGTCTGGCTGATCTTTCCTGGTGAAAACACCCCCGGGCCGCCGAGCCCATATCTAGTGCTGGAGGCGATTCTCGCCCACAAGATAGGGTGTGTCAATAAGGTTTTTCAAAATAAATTCTCTCTTGGAGGGGTACAGGGTTTGCCGCCGTCATGAAGCTTGATTTAAGGTTTAATCCGTTGTCGAAGCTTCTAGAAACAGCGCTCGAACTCTACCTTAGCCCACCGTTGGACGGATGTGCGCGTCCCGTATTCCTGAACCTGGACTTCAGTGCTCAGCATGTCTCGGGCTCCATGCGGAGCAAGCCCGGGCGCCAGGACTTGAGCCATGATACAGCAAAAGTTTTTTCTCAGTCTAAACTCGAGGTCCAAAAAGAATTGGCAGGAAATGGGACTCAGAGGTCGTCGCGCGGCAGGTAGCGCGCGTACTCCGGCAGGCGGTCGCGGGGAAAGCGCACCCGGACTATGAACTCATCACCGGAGAGCTCGCGGCTCAAGACCGTCCCTTCACGGTACAGGCGGGCCATCACATCGCTCTTTGAGGCGGGGACCACCAGGGTCACACTGCTAGTCTCGGAGAGACGGCCGGCCATCGCCTTGAGCAGCGATTCCACCCCCTCCCCCGTGAGAGCCGATATCGGGATGGCGTCAGGTTGCCTGTCCTCCATGAGGCTGCGCGAGGCAGGCACGACGGCGTCGATCTTGTTGAAGATGGTGACCATGGGGATCTCGAGCGCGCCCAGGTCAGAGAGGACTTCCTCTACCGCCTGGCGGCGCTCTTCCATCACGTCTTCGCGCGTCGCGTCGACGACGTGCACCAGCAGGTCCGCGTCGAGCACCACTTCAAGCGTTGAGCGGAAGGCCGCGACCAGCTCGTGCGGCAGGTTTCTGATGAAGCCGACGGTGTCGGAGATGACGACGCTCAACCCGTCCGGGAGCTCGAGCCTGCGCGTCGTCGAATCGAGGGTGCTGAACAACTGGTCCTCCACGGCCACGCCGGCCCCGGTCAGGCGATTGAGGAGCGATGACTTGCCGCTGTTGGTGTAGCCCACCAGCGAGACCGAGGGCAGGCCCGCTCGGGTGCGCCTCTTCCGTTGTGTCCGGCGCACGACCTCCATCCCCTCGAGGTCCTTCTCCAGGCGGCGCATCCTGCTCCTGATACGCCGGCGGTCGACTTCCAGCTTGGTCTCTCCCGGGCCGCGCCTGGTCCCGATGCCGCCCGCCATCCGCGAGAGCTCGAGCCCCTTGCCGCGGATCCTGGGGAGGAGGTACGAGAGCTGCGCCAGCTCGACCTGCGTCCTCCCCTCGGCGGTATGGGCGTGCTGGGCGAAGATGTCGAGGATCAGGGCCTTCCTGTCAATGACGCGGGCGCCGAGGATCGACGCGAGGCGGTCCTGCTGGCCCACCGAGAGCTCGTTGTCGAAGATGACAAGGTCCGCGCCCGCCGAATCGACAACGTGCCCGACCTCCTCTGCCTTGCCCCGGCCCAAGAGGGTCGCGGGGTCGTAGGAGTTGCGCCTCTGTGTCAGCGTCCCGACTACGGCTCCGCCCGCGGTCCCGGTCAGGGCTTCAAGCTCGGAGAGTGACTCAGCGGCAACCTCGTCGCGCACGGAGGGAAGTTGAACGGAGACCAGCACAGCTTTCTCCGGCCCCGTGGGATCGTCGTGTCCTTCAGCCAACCTTGAAGACTTCCTTCAGGCGGCGAACAGCTTCGCCGATGCGGCCGTCGGGCACCGTGAGCGAGAGCCTGACGAACCCCTCCCCCGAGGGCCCGTAAGCGTTGCCGGGGGTGAAGAAGACGCCCGCCTCGTCGAGGACGTGTGTCGAGAAACCGACCGAGTCGAAGCCCTCAGGCACCGGTAGCCAGAGATAGATGCTGCCCCTGGGAGGCGCGACTTCCCAGCCGAGCGACGCGAGCTCGTTCACCAGCAGGTCCCGCCTCTCTTTATATAGATGGGCCATCCTCTCCGCGGCAGCAGAGCAGTTCTCCAGCGCCTCGACGCCGGCGAACTGGATGGGGTTGAATATCCCGGAGTCGATGTTGGTCTTGATGGTCCCCAGGGCTTTGATCACCGCTGCGTTCCCGCAGGCGAACCCCACGCGCCAGCCTGTCATGTTGAAGGTCTTGGAGAGCGAGTGGAACTCGATGCCCACCTCCATGGCGCCCGGCGCCTCGAACAGGCTGGGCGCGACGAACCCGTCGTAAGTTATCTCGGAGTAGGCGTTGTCGTGTGCGAGGATCAGGCCGTTGGAACGGCAGAACTCGACCGCGTGCTCGAAGAAATCCAGCTCCGCCACGGCCCCGGTGGGGTTGTTCGGGTAGTTTATCCAGAGTATGCGCGCGCGCTCGAGTACTTCCCGCGGCACGCTATCGAGGTCAGGCAAAAATCTGTTGCCGGGCAGCAGGGGCAGGTAGTGGGACTCCGCCCCCGCCAGAAGCGTGCCCATTGCATACACGGGGTAGGAGGGCTCGGGCACCAGCGCGACGTCGCCGGGGTCGAGAGCGGCGAGCGCCATGTGGGCGATCCCTTCCTTCGAGCCTATAAGAGGGAGTATCTCGGTGCCGGCGTCGCAGGTGATGCCGAACCTCCGGCCCAGCCAGGCGGAGGCCGCCTCGCGGAAATCGTCGAGGCCGAAGTATGAAGGGTACTGGTGGTTCTCGGGCCTGCGCGCCTCGACGCACGCCCGGTCCACTACGGACTCCGGCGTTGGCATGTCCGGGTCACCGATGCCGAAGCTGATGACGTCCACGCCCTGTGCCTTCTTCTCGGCGATCTTGCGGTCCACCTCCGCGAAGAGGTACGGCGGGACCTTGTCCAGGCGCTCGGAGAACTCCATCAATCCACCGTCTTTCCATCGAACACGCGCCGGGCCGGTCCCGTGAGGACCACCCCGTCGTCGCACCACTCGACCTCGAGCACTCCACCGGGCAGAGAGACCGACGCTCGCCTGGAGGCCAGGCCGTTGAGTCTGGCGGCGACGAGCGCTGCGCAGGCACCCGTACCGCAGGCCATGGTCTCGCCAACGCCACGCTCCCAGACCCTCACTAGAAGAGCGCCGGCGTCCACCACTTTCACAAACTCGACGTTCGTCCGCTCCGGGAAGACATCGAGCCTCTCTATGGACGGCCCTGCGTCTTCGATGGAGACGGCCCTGGCGTCCTCGACGAAGATCACGCAGTGGGGGTTGCCCATCGAAACGCAGGACGCCTTGAGAGTCGTGCCATCGGGCAGCGGCAGTTCAACGCCTATCGTCTGGGCATCGGGATCGCCTTGCATCGGGATGGACCCGCGCGTCCAGGAGGGCTTCCCCATCTCTGCGGAAAAGAGCGCCCCGACTCTTCTCACCAGGCGGACCCCCGCCTCCGTATCGACCGTTATCTCGTCCTTGTCGAGGACTCCCCTGTCGAGCGCGAAGAGGAACAGTGCCCTGAGCCCGTTGCCGCACATCTGTGCCTCGGAACCGTCGGCGTTGAATATGCGCATGCGGATGTCGCTGGAGTCGGAGGGAAGCATCTCGATGACGCCGTCGGCGCCGACGCCGGTGCGCCTGCAACAGAGAGCGCGCACCTCATCCGGGGACGGTTCCGCCTCTCCGTACATGCGGTCGAGCATTATGAAATCGTTGGCGGTAGCTTCGTACTTGAAAAAATCCATCGCGGTTCAATTCTCTAGATTCTCCGCGACATATTCAAGTATCGCCTTCGCGGCTTCGCCGAGCGCGCCTGCGACCTGCTCGGGGCTGTCGTCGAGGCCGGCGCCCACCTCGAACCACTTGACCCTGGGGTCTGACTTGAACCAGGTCATCTGCCGCTTGGAAAAGTTGCGGGTCCGCCTCTTGATATCTTCGACCGCCACCTCGAGCGCCTTCTCACCGTCCAGGTACTCGAGGAGCTGGCGGTACCCGAGCGCCTCCCCGGCTGTCGTGCCGCGCTTGAGGCCTGCCGCCTTGAGCGACTTCACCTCGCCCTCGAGCCCGCGCGCCAGCATATCGTCTACCCTCTCGTCGATGAGCCTGTAGAGGAGCGGCCGGTGCATCTCGAGTCCTGCCATCGTCAGCTCGTAGGGCGACTCGTAGTCCGCCCAGGCATGCTGGCGCTCGGACATAAGGCGGTCGCCCCGGCGGGCGACCTCCACGGCGCGCAGCACCCGTCGGCGGTTCTGTGGCGGTATCTCGCGGGCCGCAGCGGGGTCGAGGTCCTGGAGGAGGTCGTGCAGCTCGAGGTCGTCCATCGCCTCGAACTCCTCCTCCACCTCCACGCGCCACTGGTCGGTACCACCCAGGTTGGCGAAGTCGAGGTCGTCCACGACGGCGCGGAGGTAGAGACCCGAACCCCCGACCAGGAGAGGCACCTTTCCTGCAGCGACTATCGAGAACACCGCGTCGTCCGCAAGCTCCTTGAAACGAGCCACCGAGAAGTTCTCATCCGGCCGGGCGATGTCGAGCATGTGGAACGGGACCCCCGCCTGCTCATCAAGAGACGGTTTGCCGGTGCCGATATCCATGCCGCGATAGACCTGCATGGCGTCAGCCGAGACTATCTCCGCGCTGAGGCCGGGCGCGATGCGCACGGCGACGGCAGTCTTGCCGACCGCCGTCGGGCCCACGATGCAGACCATCTTCGTGCCGGGCTCGGGCTTTGCCAGGATGCGCCCTTCCATGTCATGCCTCCATCACTCGTGCCGCGTTACCTTGAAGCGCTGGAGCGCGACAGGCTCACCCGGGCTGATGCCGGCTTTCATAGACGCGATCCTGACCTGCTCTTCGGCCGTGTCGACCCCCTCGAGGTCAGGGAGCAGTAGACCCGCCCTGCGCCCGGAGCGGACAATCACCCCGTATACCTTCGGGTCGAGGTAGCTCATGTCTTCGATGTCTTCGGCTTCCCCCAGGACGTCGACGGAGTACGAGATCTTGTCGAGCTCGTCAGGCCCGACCGGAGAGAACCTGAAGTCCGAGGTGGCGCTCGAGATGGCGTTGGCCGTTATCTCCTCGGCCACGTTGCCGGAAGCAGGCTGTATCGTCCCGATGCAACCCCGCAGGTCGCCCTCTTTCTTGAGGCACACGAAGACACCGGCTCTCTTGCCCTTCAACTCTTCGGGGGCATCGCAGACGTCCGGAACACCCTCGCCCCTTATGTAAGACTCGACGACCTTGCGGGCGAGCTTCGCGTGCTCTGTCTCCGGCTCTTTGAAAGCGCTCACACACGCTCCTCTCTTCTACCCGGGAAGCGGTTCGGCGGGCACCACCCGGGCGACCATGTAGCCCACGCCGAAAGGCCCCTCATAAGACAGCACCTCGCTGGTGCGCTGATATCCGTCCACGGTGCCGGCCATGGCGATTATCGACCGCAGGCCGCACTCCCCGGCCTCCTCGATCAGTCCCATGTCGAGATCGAACAGCATCGAGAACTCACCACTCGATACAATGCTCACGACCTGCCTGTCGAATTCGGCGGCCCTGGGGCTATATCCTGCGGGCGCCCCGGGGATGAGCCTGTGCGACATGTCACCGGACGCGATGAAGACGGCCTTCCGCCCGCTGGACTCGATCGCCTCGCGGATCGCGATCCCGAACTCGTAGTGGGTCTTGAAATCCAGGAGCGACATGGACAGGCATACCAGCGGGTAGGCGCGCCTGGCCAGGAAATATAGCGGGACCAGGATGCCGTGGTCGAGGTCGCTGGCCCCGCGCATCTGGGTCCCCGAGCCCCCCACCGCCTCGCAGGGCACCCCCCGCGCCATCGCCTTCTCGACAACCGCCGCGGCCAGCCCGAGGTCGGGAGTCGTGTCGATCCGGACGTGCGGCGCCCCGAACATCGAAAAG
>DAIUEJ010000027.1:0-38850 GCA_036845225.1 Candidatus Anoxymicrobiaceae bacterium
CCTCCGACCACGGGCGGCCACGCGAGCCAGGGCATCAACCAGGCCTCGAAGGAATGGTACTTCGCTGAGGGGTGCACAGCGGGCAACTTCGACGAGTTTATCTGCATGATGAACCCGACCGATAAGGTCGCCAACGTCAACGCCCAGTACATGAAGCCCGACGGCAGCGTCGTCGGCGGCAGCTACACGGTCCAGCCTTTCTCGCGCTTCACGGTGAATGTCGGGGACATAGGTGGGCTCGAAAGCACCGATGTCTCGACTCACCTGTCGTCGGACCAACCGATAGGCGCCGAGCGCTCGGAGTATTTCTATGAGTACTACGGGAAGAACGGTGGGACCGACTCTGCGGGTCTCTCGGCCCCCGGCAAAGTGTGGTACCTCGCCGAGGGATACACGGGAGGCGACTTCGACGAGTACGTCCTGGTCCAGAACCCGAACCCGGTAGCGGGGACCGCGCACGTAATGTTCATGAAGCCGGACGGCCAGACCTTCGTCCGTGACTACGCCATACAGGCCACCTCGAGACTGACCATCCACGTCGATGACATCCCGGAGCTCGCCGGCACCGACGTCTCGACCAGGGTAACCTGTGACCAGCCGGTGGTGGTCGAGCGCTCGCAGTATTTCAATTACTACGGCAGGGACGACGGCAACGCGTCGGCGGCGGTTGCTGCCCCGGCCAAGCAGTGGTTCCTCGCTGAGGGTTACACGGGCGACGAGTTCGACGAGTATGTGCTTATCCAGAACCCCGGGGCCGCGGCGGGCAAAGCGCACGTCACATTCATGTGCAGCGACGGGTTCACGATGACGAAGGACTACGACCTGGTGCCGAGGTCGCGATTTACCATCCACGTGGACGAGATCCCGGAGCTCGCCAGTAAAGAGGTCTCGACCAGGATAGACGCGAGCGTCGACGTCATCGCCGAGAGGGCGATGTACTTCACCAGCTACGGCAGGACCGGCGGCGCGGACGCGCCCGGGGTGTCCGCGGCCACGAAGTACTGGTGCCTGGCCGAGGGCTACACCGGCGGGGAGTACGACACCTATGTCCTGATGATGAACCCGAACGCCACACCGGTTCACGTAGACGTCAACTACCTGTTGCCCGGCGGAGGCATCAAGGCGGCGGCGTACGATATCCCTGCCAACAGCAGATACACGGTCCACGTCGACGCGCTGGAGGGGCTGACAAACACGGAGTTCTCGACAGCGCTCACCGGGAGCCAGCCGATCATCTGTGAAAGGGCAATGTACTTCTCGATCCCTCGGAAGTGAAGTGATTGGGTGAAAGAGAGCAGGGCCCCGGCAAGCTCTATCTTTGCGCCACCCCGATAGGCAACCTGGAGGACATCACCCTTCGCGTGCTCGCGACCCTTCGCGAGGTCGACCTCGTCGCCGCTGAAGACACCCGCAGGACTCGAAACCTGTTCTCGCGCTACGACATACATACCCCCTTGCTCAGCTACCGGGAAGAGAACAGGGAGACGGCGGGGACGAAGATAATCGGCCGGCTCGAAAGCGGAGCGGACGTGGCGCTGGTATCTGACGCCGGCACACCCGGGATATCAGACCCGGGCCATCACCTCGTCGCAGAGTGCATTACCAGGGGAATACCCGTCGAAGCGCTCCCCGGCCCGAACGCCGCCATATCCGCGCTCGTGATATCAGGCCTTCCAACGACGCGGTTCGCTTTCGAGGGCTTCCTGCCGAGGAAGACGGGGGCCCGCCGCAAGGCGCTCGAGGCGCTCGCCTCCGACACGCGGACTCTCATCTTCTACGAGAGCCCGAACAGGCTCGCGGGGACCCTCGAGGACATCCAGTCCGTCCTCGGCGACAGGGAAGCCGCTGTCGCGCGCGAGCTCACCAAGAAGTTCGAGGAAGTGATGCGCGGCCGCGTCTCGATGCTCCGTGGCATACTCGCCTCGCGCGAAGTCAAAGGTGAGGTCGTGCTCGTGGTGGAGGGGGCCGCCCCGCCGCGTGTGACGCAGCTCGAGCGCCGGGCCGCGGTCCAAGAGGTCCTCCGCCTGAAGAAGGGCGGGCTCTCGCTGAAAGAAGCGGTGGGGGTGGTCGTCGATGAGATGGGCCCGGGGATGTCGCGAAGCGCGCTCTACAACGCGGCGATCGAACGCACAAAGAAGTGATTAAACTTCTGGGGGTCTGACCCCCGGAAGTTTAGCGCGCGGCGCGCCCTAAAACTCCGGCAGGCCCTTCAACTGCGAGAGACAGGCCGGGCAGATGCTCTTGTTCTGGAACTTGTGGGCGACGTCGTCGGCGCCGCAGAAAGTGCAGCCTTCGCGGTGCGCGCGTATCAACAGCTTCTCGCCGTCCACCTCCACGTCGAGCGGGTCGCCCGGCTGCAGCCCCAGCATCTGGCGGTAGCCCTTGGGCACCACTACTCTCCCAAGGTTATCGATCTTCTTAATCAACTGGAATCTCCCCTCATACCTCTGTGCCGCCTACAGTCAATTCCGCTATCCTGAAAGTCGGCCCTCCCGTCGTCACGGGCACGCCCTGCCCTTCCTTGCCACAGGTGCCCTCCTCGAACGAGAGGTCGTTGCCTACCGCGTCGATGATCTCCAGCGTCCTCGGCCCGTTGCCGATGAGGACCGCGCCGCGGACGGCTCCTGAAATCTCGCCGTCCTCGATGAGGTAACCCTCCGAGACGCCGAAGACGTAGTCGCCGGTGGTCGGGTCCACCTGGCCGCCACCCATCTTTGCGGCGTAGAGGCCGCTGGCCGTGCCGCTGAGGATGTCGGCGGGCTCGGAGTCCCCCGGCTCGATATAGGTGTTGCTCATCCTCGGTATCGGCACGTTGCGGAAAGACTGACGCCGTCCGTTGCCGGTGCTCGGCACCCCGTCTTTCATCGCGTCGTGTCGGTCGTACAGGTAGCTCAGCAGGACTCCCTTGTCGATTATGAGGGTCGCCTGCGAGGGCGTTCCCTCGTCGTCGTATTCGTAGGACCCCCAGAGCCCGCGCCGGGTCGGGTTGTCGGACGCGGATACTATCTCCGAGGCCACCATCTCGCCGATCTTGCCCGCATATACGCTCGCGCCCTTGTGCACGTGGTCGCTCTCGAGCCCGTGCCCGCACGCCTCGTGGAGCAGCACCCCTCCGGTGCCCGAGTTCATCACCACGGCCATTCGCCCGGCGGGCGACGGCCTGGCGCCGAGCATCACCAGCGCCCTTCGAGCGGCGGTCGCCGCGACCTCGGCGGGGTCATGCTTGCCGTAGAACTCCGCGCCCATGAGCTCGCCCGGTGCTTCCTGGCCGACCTGGATGATGCCGTCACGGCTCGCGACGACCTGGACGATCAACCTCGTACGCGCACACGTGCTCTCACGGATCTCTCCCAGACAATTCGCCAGCAGCTCCTCATCGATGGAGGAGTTGTGGACCGCGGTCACCTGCCTGACATCCTTGCCCGCGCCCCTGCCGGCCTCGTCGCACCGCTTCAGATGCTCGACCACCACCGGTACCTCGTGCGCCCCGGCCTCGGTATCGCACACCGCGCCAGGGGCGTTCCGCGCGGGGACCTCGATGCGGAGCGCGGTACCCTCGGTCGCGTACCTGAGGGCTTCGGCCGCCGTGCGCGCGGCCTTCATCAGGTGATCGCTGTCGATGATATCGGTGTGCGCAAAGGCCGCGAGGTCTCCCTTGATGACCCTCACGCCCGCGCCGCTGTCGACGCCCGCCGAGACGTCGTCGACCTTGCCGTCCTCGAAGCGCACGCTTGAGGAGGACCTTCGCTGACAGACTATGTCAGAGTATGTCCCGCCGCTTGAGAGAGCAGTCTTAGCGACCTCTACGGCGAGGTCTCCTTCGATAACGGACAAATCTGTACACCCCAGTCGTCCGGTTTCAGTCCGCCTGACATTTGAGGCTAATACAACGGGCTTTTACAAGCAACCAATTCTTTCCATTTTTTCCAGGTGATATTATTGGCTCACCTTTTCAACCGAAGAACGACAAGCGTCTGCAGGGACGGGAGGCCTTTGATGGGAACGGTCAAGTCATCGCTTCGAGTCGGTCGACAGGCGGTGCTCGCAGGCCGCGCGGTAACGGTCCTGACCGGCGTCATCGTCGGGCACGTCGGACACGGGGCGATGCTCAAGCAGGACATGCCGCGCATCGCCATGCGGTTGGGCTCGCGCTACGAGCACCTGATAATGCGCACGATCAACTTCCTCTCCATGCGCGAGTGGATATACAAGAACCCCGCGCTCGCGAGCCGCGTGGAATGGCTCAGCGACAAGGTCATGAGCGTGACGAACGGGGAGGTGCTGAACCTCGAGGAGGCGCAGGAGATGGTCGCCTCCATCATCGACTCCGGCTACACGGTCGCCACCGGGACGTGCCCGTGCCGGCGCGCGCGCAACCAGATCTCCGACGAGATGCCGAACAACACGGACATGGTCTTCGGCCGCTGGGCGGACACCTACCTCGAGACCTACCCCGGGCTCTACCACAGCCTCGGCCCCGCTGAGGCGAGAGACCTGCTCGATGAGTTCGACCGCTGCGGCTTCATCCACCAGGTGTACGGCTTCGGCGGGAAGCGGGGGGCGGCATACGTGCTCTGCAACTGCGACAAGGACATATGCATACCTCTGCTCGCGCAGAAGAGGCGCGGCTTCCAGGCGTTTCGCAAGGGGCGTTCCCGCGCGGTGATCGATGCGGCGGCCTGCCAGGGCGTCGAGGAGTGCGGCGCCTGCATCGAGAGGTGTCCGTTCGATGCGAGGTCGGCGTCCTCCAGCGGAAAGGCGTCCGTCGATGCTGAGGGATGCTTCGGCTGCGGGGTTTGCGTCGTCACTTGCAAGGGTCATGCGACGCGGCTGCAGCGAAAGAAAGGCGCGCAACTCGTCTACGCGCGCGACTTCGTGAGCTGACCTTCGTCACGTGGCAGTGGCGTCGCCACCTTCAACTTCCGTGACTTATTCGTAGTACAATTCGTGCGGTAGACAGGCTTCCGGGGAACCCGGCCTGGTTGAGACCCGGTGGCCGTGAAGCGTGGAGGGGGACTATGGCCGAGGTGGATGCTCCCGGTGCCGCGACTCCCGAGTTCGGCGAGCACTTCGACGTCGTTATCGTAGGGGCGGGGATAGGCGGCCTCGCCTGTGGCGCGCTGCTCGCGAAAGAGGGCGCCAGCGTAATCATCATCGAGAGGCACACCAAGCCAGGGGGTTTCGTCACCTCCTACGAGCGGAAGGGCTACCAGTTCCAGGTCCCCAGCATAATCGGCGGGTGCGGCCCCGGCGGTGACATCACGAGGGTCATAGACCACCTCGGCATACGCCTCGACTTCGAGCGGGTCGAGCCTCTCATGCGCTTCGTCTATCCGGAACACGACATCACGGTCCCCACCGACACGGAAGAGTACTCCGAGGTCCTGAAGGAGAGCTTCCAGCCGCAGACCGCGAACATCAACGACTACTTCAAGACGCTCGCCTCGATCGGAAAGAGCATGGACCTGAAGATGCTGCGCCGGCCGCTCGGCTTCGGCAGCATGATGCGCGGCCTCGCTTATCCCTTCACCGCGCCGAAGATGCTCTCCTATATGATGACGGGCGCCACGCTGGATAAGATGCTGGACAAGCATTTCACGGACGAGCAGATCAAGACGGTCGTCGCCACGCCGTGGCCGTTCCTGGGCAGCCCGCCCTGGGAGCTGTCGGCTCTCGCGATGGTGGGGATGCTGCGCAGCTACGCGGACGGGGCATACGTTCCCGTCGGGGGTTACCAGGTCTTCGCGGACGCGTTCGCGAAGGCGTTCACGGACGCCGGCGGTACGCTGCTGCTGGGCCACGAGGTCACCTCCATCAACGCGGAGAACGGGCGGGTGAGCGAGGTCGAGACGGTGCCTCGTTCCAAGGTGACATGCGAGGCGGTGGTCAGCGACGCCGACAGCAAGCGCACCCTCCTGCGCCTCCTCGACCGCGAGAACTTCACCGGCACGTTCCTGGAGAAGCAGGACGAGCTGCCGGTATCGATGACGGGGCTCGTCATACATCTCGGGTTGGGTAAAGAGGTCGGAGAGGAGTTCGCGGGCGGCCCCCTGTTCTTCCAGCCTTCCTACGACGAGCATGAGATGCTGGATGAGGTGAGCGTCAAGGACCGGTACCCCGACCCGGCCAGGATCCGCTGGTCGATCATGTTCCCCTCGACCATCGACCGTTCGTCAGCGCCGGCCGGGAAGACCAGCATGGAGATCGTCGTCCCGGCGGTGCCCTACAACTTCATGCGGCGCTGGGGCGTGGAAGAGGGAGGCGTGCGTGGAGACGCCTACAACAGCATCAAGGAGAAGTACGCGGAAGTCGCGGTCGACGCGGTGACGCGCGCGTTCGGCGGACTTATCTCAAACGTCGAAGCCTACGACATCTCGACGCCCATCACCTACGAGCGCTACACCATGGCGATAGACGGCTGCTGGTACGACAGCGCTCAGACCGGCCGCCAGTTCGGGGCCAGGCGGCCCGGCCCGAAGACGCCCGTGAAAGGGCTCTACATGACCGGCTCAAAGTCGGTGCTCGGCGGGGGAGTCTACCCCTCCATTCTCTCGGGTGTGCTCGCGGCAGACTCCGTCACCGGGGGCGCAATGGGAGAACTGTTGGGCGGCTGACCCTGGCGCAACCGGGCGTGTCAGGGCGAGGCGGTGGGGTACTCGGGGTTGCCCTGCGAGCGCTTTCCCATGTCCAGTACCTTCTCGATCATCGCGAGCAGCATGACCAGCAGCAGCGAACCCACGGCGGGTATCACGATGATCGACACGTACCCCCGGGGCGTGGTGATGAAGTCCAGGAATGCGCCGAAGCCTGGGAGCTTCACCGCGACGCCGCCTATCACTTCACCGGCGGAAATCTTCCAGTTGTCGGGCGCGGGGTTGTTGATGCCCTGGGTGGAAAAGAACTTCACCCCACCCTGCTCACCGACCTGTACGACCTTGTGGATGACCAGGTCCTCTTTGTGCTCGGGGTCGCGGAAGATTATGACCTCGCCGACCTTGACGGTGTTCGGCTCGATGTCCTTGATGATCACCGCGTCGCCCTTGGAGATCTGAGGGGACATAGAGTTGTTGACCACGATATGGAACGGATTGAAGATCCGCTGCGCGATGATGAGCATGGCAAGCGAGAGCGCGACGATGACGAGGATGACGGCGGTGAACCTGACGAGACCACTGAAGATCCTGAATCCGAGTCTCCGTTTCATCGCACCTCCTCGAGACAGTTATCGACAGCCGACCATAAATGGTTAAAGACCCACTGGCAGATTCTTCAGGCGCGGTTACCCCGCGCTCGATTCTAACCCGAGAGGCTGTAGAATGGCATCCCTTCGCGCAACTCTCGGGTCACCAGTCCGTCTTCCTGGAGCTTCTCGAGGTGGCTGTCGGTGATCTGGAGGCCGGGGAACATCCGGGTGACTACGTTGGTAAAGAGCTCGTCGGTGAGCTCGACAAGAGACCGGGGCCCTTCCGCGAGCAGTTCGAGGAGACGGTTCTCCCGCTCGAGGATGAACGACCGAGTGGTCTCGATAGCGCCTTTGACGTCGGTTATCTCCCCTCCGTGTGACGGGAGGATGAGGTCGATGTCCAGGGCATCCAGCTTGTCCAGGCTGTTCAGGTAGCCCCTGGCGCCTCCTCCCGACGGGCAGTACCAGGCGACCACTGCACCGACGACGTCACCTGAGAGAAGCGTCTTGTTCTCGCGGTCGTAGAGCGAGATGTGGCCCGGCGCATGGCCGGGCGTGTGGATGACCTCGAAGTCCCTGCCGGCGAGGGACAGGACATCGCCCTCGTCAACGACGTCCGAAGCCTGCGCCGCTCCCATCGGGCAGAGAGCGCTGAAGTACTCGAGGATGCCGACGGGCTCGTTGCCGTCGAGCCGGTCCAGGTAGTAGTCCTTTATGTAGCACATGTCGAAGCTCTGGTTGAGCAGCTCGGTCTCGACCGCAAGGGGCTCTTCCAGCCGGTGGATGAATATCCGCGGCGAAGACTCCTCGAGCAGGAACGGCATGGCGCCCATGTGGTCGGGGTGCGCGTGCGAGAGCACGACGGTGTGGACGTCAGCCGGCGCGACGCCGTGTTCGGCGAGGAACTCCCTGATCTTCTGGTAGCACTCGGGGAACCCGCAGCCGGCGTCGATGAGGACGGCGCCGCAGGAGTCCTTCAGCATGTAGCTGTTGGCGGGGGCCGGCCACATGTGTTTGTCCGGCTTGTAGGCGTAGATTGTCGGCGCGGCCATCCGGTCCTAACCCAGCCCCATCATACGGGAGATTATCTCCTTCATGACCTCGTCGGTGCCGCCGCCTATCGGCATCAGCCGGATGTCGCGGTACGCGCGGGCGATATCGTACTCTTCCATGAAGCCGTAGCCGCCGTAGATCTGCAGGCAGGTATCGATCACTTCGCACGACATCCGCGCGCAGAACAGCTTGGCCATCGAGACTTCCTTGATCGGGTTCTTGCCGTCCATGTAGAGCCTGAGCGCGTGGTAGGTGAGCGCGCGCCCGGCCTCGATCTTGGTCTGCATGTCCGCGAAGTAGTGGGCGATGACCTGGAAGTTGGATATCGGCTGGCCGAACGCCTGGCGCTGCTTCGCGTACTCGAGGGCCTTGTCGAGGGCCTCCTGCGCCCCGCCGACCGAGCCGAGCGAGAGCGTCAGCCTCTCCCAGGCGAACATGCCCATGATCTGGTAGAAACCGCGGTTGAGCTCGCCGAGCAGCGCGTCGCCGGGGATGACCATGTCCGTGAAAGCCAGCTCGCCGGTGCTGGAAGCGCGCCAGCCCAGCTTGTCCAGCTTGCGCGTGACCTCGAAGCCCGGGGTGCTGGTGTCCACCACGAACATCGAGATGCCGCCATAACCTTTCTCCGGGTCGGTCTTCGCCGCGAGGACCATGAAGTCGCAGCGCGCGCCGTTGGTGATGAACGTCTTAGAGCCGTTGACCACCCAGTTGTCGCCGTCTTTCAGCGCTTTTGTCTTGATGGCGGCGACGTCGCTGCCGGCGTCCGGCTCGGTGATCGCCAGGCAGCCGATCCACTCGCCCTTGATGCCCGGGACGAGGTACTTCTCTTTCTGCTCGTCGGTCCCGTAGTGGAGTATGTGCGGCATCGCGATCGCGACGTGCGCTCCGATGTCCGCCCCGACGCCGCCCGAGCGGCACTTGCCCATCGATTCGTGGAGGATAGCCTCCGCCAGCACGTCATCACCGCCGCCGTACTTCTCCGGGTATCGCATCCCCAGGTAGCCCAGGCTGCCCATCTTCTCGAACGCCGAGCGCGGAACCTCTCCCGCTTCCTCCCACTCGTCGGCGTTGGGAGCGAGCTCGTTGAGGATGAAATCGGTGATGCTCTCGCGGAACACCTCGTGCTCGGGTTGGAACAGGTCGCTGCTCATAGGTACCCTCCTTATGCCCGTGCACCCCAACCTGCATTGCACGGCTACGACTGAAATCACACCTGAAGGATTATATACCAGCGGTTCGTCGCAAGGCACTGCGGGGTGGGCGAAACGGAAAGCACAGAGTTTTCGATGAGGTGGAGCGATGAGCGGCCGGCGGCGACCGCCTCAGGTGGTCAGTCTTCTTTGTCTTTCTCGTCCTCGTCCTCGTCCATCTTGCCCGTCATGTCCTTCACGACCTTCAACGTCTCGACGGCCCTCCTGGCGAGCTTGGGAAGGAGCGCAGGGAGAAAGAGGATCACGATGACGGCGACTATTATGAGTATCTCGAGCGGGCCGAGCCCGAAGATTGCGGCAAAGTTCATGTCCACTCCATTTATCTGCCGTTTTCCGCGTCCTTGAGATATAGCATATCACTGCGCCCGTGACAACGCCCGCCCAGGGGTGGACAGAAAGGTGGACGGTGCCTGACCCCTCTGGTGGCGGGGGAATGGCTGAACAGGCATAGAATAACTAACCAGGCCGGTGGGAAGGGAGGCATAGCGGTGGAAGCAGACCTGCAGGCGATGTTTAATCCGGGGACAGTTGCGGTGATCGGCGTATCGACATCCAACCCGTTCCATCCCGCGAACATCATCTACAACAAGAACTACTACGGATACGACTGCGACGTCTTCCCGATCAATCCGCGGGGAGGCGAGCTCGAGCGTCGCCGCGTCTACCGCTCTATCTCGGAGCTCCCGAAGAAAGCCGATATGGCAATCGTCGCGGTGAAGGCTCAGATCGTCCCGAAAGTGGCGAAGGAGTGCGCCGACGCAGGGGTCCGCTCGATGATCGTGATATCGGGTGGTTTCGCGGAGATGGGCGAGGAGGGCCGGGCGCTTCAGGACGAGCTCGTCGAGATCTGCCGCAGCGCTTCGATCACACTGGTCGGGCCCAACTGTTTCGGAGTCTACGCGCCGCCCGTGGTCGACAGCTTCTTCCTGCCCCCGGAGCGGACCGTGCTCCCCAGGAGGGGAAATATAGCCGTCGCCAGCCAGAGCGGGGCGTTCCTGGTCGACCAGATAATGACCAACTTCCACGAGGCAGGCATCGGCCTGAGCGTCGCGGTCAGCATGGGCAACAAGGCGATGGTGGACGAGGAAGACCTGCTGCTTTACTTCGCCGGTCGAGACGACACGAAGATCATCTGCTTCTATATCGAGGGAATCGACGAGGGCGTGAGGCGGTTCATCGCTTCGGCGAAGGAGGTCGCGCCTTCCAAACCCATTGTGGTCTTCTCAGGCGGCAAGAGCGAGCGGGGCAAAGCGGCCGCGCGCTCGCACACCGCCGCGCTGGCGGCCGACCACGAGCTGGTCGAGGGCGCGCTCCGGCAGAGCGGTATCCTGGAAGCCGAGACCGAGTCGGAGGTGACTTCGTTCTGCAAGATACTGGCATTCTTCCAGCACCGGCCCATGAGCCTGTGTAACATCGCGGTGTTGTCCTCGAGCGGCGGTCACGGGGTGCTGACCTCCGACCTCGCCGCGGTCGCGGGGATCAACGTGCCGGAGTTCTCGGAGGAGAGGCAGCACGAGATCCGCCGCCTGCTCGAGCCGAACATCCAGGACATAGCGGCTCTCGTCAACCCCGTGGACCTGACCGGAAGCGCATCGGACCAGGACTTCGAGAGGGCGCTCGACTACCTGCTCTCCAAGGACGACATCGAAGCGGCCCTGGTGCTGACGCTGCCCTACACCCCGATGATGACGTCTTTCGTAGGCACCAGGCTGGGTCAGGTGGTCAAGAAATACGACAAGCCCGTGGTTGCATACGTGCCGAACCTGGCGAAGTACGGCATGGTCCTGGAGGGGTTCGAGCTCAACGGCATCCCGGTCGTCCACTCCATCGAGGAGGGAGTGCAGATGATGAAGGCCCTCCGGCTGCTCGGTGATTCCTGCGCGCGCTGAGACAGATGCGCTATCCTGAACGGGATGACTGCCCAACAGCGTGAATCCAGGACCCGGCGATGGGCCGCGCGGCTCAAGACAGAGACTTCCGCGGTCTATCTCGCGTGTCGAGACCCGCGCACTCCCTGGTATGCAAAGGCTCTCGCGATCCTCGTGGTGGGCTATGCGCTCAGCCCCATTGACCTCATTCCGGATTTCATCCCGGTGCTCGGATACCTGGACGACATGGTCATAGTCCCCGCGGGGCTTGCCTTAGCGATCAAGCTCATCCCGTCGGAGGTACTGGACGACAGCAGGGCGCGGGCCGTCGAGGCAGGGGCAGGCGAGGCGCCAGTAAACAGGGCCGCCGCTGTGATAGTCGTGACCATCTGGGTGTTGCTGCTAGGCCTGGCCGTGTTCCTCATCGTCAGGGCCTTCTGAAGGTGATGGGGAAGGAGCCTCGTCGGCGTCGTCTTCGATGAGTTTCCTGGGAGGCGGTGGGGGCTTCTTCGGCTTGCGGCGCGTGGAGGTCTGGTCCTTCTTGAAGAACGCCCAGAAGAGATGGTAGCCGAGCCCTATAGTCCAGAGGGCGATTGGTATGAAGACGTACGGCAGGGTCGAGCGCACCAGGATCCCAAGCAGCAGCAGGTACGCGATGCCGGTGATGTACGCGGTCAGGTGGAGGAAGAAGTTGAACTTGCCGAGCGCCCTCTTCACGACCGCCTGGCGGTCCTGGCCCTCCAGCTCTTTGATCTCCTTCAGCATCTCGAAGTAGAGGGCTTCGTCGCTGCCTTCGCTGTGTATCTCGTCAAGGAGGCGCATCTCTTCGGGGGAGAGGGAGTACTTGTGGTCGATGCCCGCGGCGGGCGTGCCCGCGCCCCGGGCTTGCTCGGGAGTATCTTCTTTCTTGCTGCCTTCAGTGTCCATCTAGCATCACCAGCCGAATGTAACATCGCGCCTTGAGACAAGCAACAACGGGCCGGCCCCCGCCGACCTGTGTGTTAATGTACGTCTTACGACTCGCCGTCCCTGGAGAGTGAACTTTTGTCAGAGCTTCTCACCCCGGATGAGATAAGGGCGCGCTTCGAGGGCGTGCCTTACATAACCCCTTACGAGAGCATCGCGGCTCTCGTCGACGAGGACGCCGGCCTGGTCGAGCTGCACGAGTTTCACGCGCGCGGCCGCTGTACGGGGGGCGCCGCCTGGGAGACCTGTCACTACGCCCGCACCAGCCCGCTGGTCGTATCGGCGCGGCGCGAAGGCGCCAGGAACATATTCGTGTGCAGTCAAGGCCGCGCGGACCTCGCCCTCGAGCCGGGCATCGCGAGCGCGGGACTGGAAGAGGTGAGGGTAGAGGGCGAAGAGGTTGTCCTCACCTACGCGGGCCTGGCGGGCGGCGGCGTGGCGGCGACGCTCTGCCGGGGGATGGCCGCGAACGTGATCTCGGCAGAGGTACACGAGCCCGGCGGGGGAGCGGCCCTCGGCCGGGCCACCCTCAGGCTCCCCGCGTGGAAGAAGCTCACAGTGGGAGTCGACGACACCGACGACGCCGAGCGCGGCGCCACCTGGTCGACCGTAAACGAGGTCGCTTTCGAGATAGAGCAGGAGGCCATGGGTTCTTACCTGCTTCACACCATCGTCCAGCTCTTTCCTGACAACCCTCACCGGACGACCAACTGCTGCGCGACAGCAGTCGTCATCGGGGTCCGGCCCGAGGGCCTGGAGGCGGTGGTGGGTCGCGTGCGCGAGCTGCTGGAGGGGAGGTCCTTCAGCGATGAGTGTGGGATGGCGTGGAGCTCGAGTGTCAAGTCGCCCCCGGGGCTGCGCGAGTACGCCGCGGAGGCCGGAAAGCGGATGGTGTCCATAGAGGAAGCGCAGGCGGCGGCTGCCGACTCCGGAGTGACGCTGATCCCGGTCGGGGGTGAGCGGGGATGCATAGGAGCGCTTGCCGCGGTGGCCCTGCACGCCGATCCCGACCAGGTGGTAAGGCTCGAGGGAGGCGCGCCGTGACAGAGCCCGCCGACGCCTTGCGGCTCAAGGTCGAGCTCCAATCGCTGGGCGTGCGCCTCGCGTTGGAGAGCGGACTCGCGCCGCGGGCCGGTGGGGCTGGTCCTGCGGAGGGCATCACGGTCACCATCGATGACCTGGTCGCAACCGTTCCCACCGGCGCCCCTTACGTCCGGCGCTCGCCCTACAGCCTTGGAGACGGCGGACTGCTGATGCGCCGCGGAGAAGCGCTCCGGAAGATCGAACTGCTCTCCGAGCCGCGGTTCTACCAGGGGCGGACCAGCGGCGGGGTGCCCATGAGGAAGGTCGCGCTGCGCCATGGCACGGACGGCATCGGCTCCACGGTAGCACAGTCGTGCGTGCGCGCGGCCGACGCGTGCAGCTTCTGCGGCATCGCCATCACCCGCGGTACGGGCGAGACCCTTGCGGTCAAGGAGCCGGAGGACATCGCGGAGGTCGCGGCGAGCGCGAGCGCGGAAGGCTTTCGCCACTTCGTCCTCACCACAGGGACGACCGACCTCGAGACCTGTGGGATCCCTCACCTGGCAGCGTGCGCGCGGGCGGTGAAGAAAGCGACTTCCGGGAGCATGCAGGTGCACTTGCAGTTCGAGCCGCCCGAGGACGAGTCCTTGATACGCGAGGTGGCTGCCCATGCCGACAGCGCCGCAATAAACATGGAGTGCTTCGACGCCGAGACCCTGCGGCGTGTCGCGCCGGGGAAGGCGGCGGCAGGGATAGAGAAGTACGAGCGCGCCTGGCGCGCGGCCGTGGACGCGTTCGGCGCCGGCCAGGTCACCTGCTTCATCATCGCCGGCCTGGGGGACCCACAGGGATCGGTGGTGCGCGGATGCGAGCTGTTGGCGTCGCTGGGGGTGTTCCCGTTTGTGCTGCCCCTGCGCCCTATACCGGGCACGCCGATGGAAACGCGCACGCCTCCCGCGCCGGACATGATGCTCTCTATATATCAGGAGTCAGCCAGAGTCATCCGCGAGTCGGGATTGTCTTCTTCGATGTGCTCCGCGGGATGCGTCCGATGCGGCGCGTGCAGCGCGATAACAGACATGGTGTGAGAGAGTCAGGCAGGCCGGGCTACAGGCCGGCGGCTTCGGCCTCGGTGAGGGCGCACTCTTTCTTGATCTTCTGCTTGATGCGGCAGAGCGCGTTATCGACAACCTTGGTCTCGCAGTCGATCTCTACCGCGATCTCCTGGTAGCTCTTGCCGTCGAGGTACTCGACGAAGACGCTCCATTCCAGCTCGGAGAGCTTGTCGCGAAGGATCCCTATCACGGTGTCGAGCTCCTCCTCGAAGATGAAGAGGTCGAGAGGGTCCTCGGACTTGTCAGAGCCCAGCCCCTGGGATGCCAGGGTGTCGAGCAGGTTCTCGTCGGGCACCTGGGTGTCAAGCGACTGGTAAGAGGAGAGCGGGTTGTGCTTCTTGCGGGCATGCGTCTTGACCGCCGTGATGATCTGCCTTGTGATGCACAGGATCGCAAAAGAGCGGAACGAGCAGAGCTCGCCCTCCTTGTAGTCACGTATTGCCTTGAACAGGCCTATCATGCCTTCTTGAACCGTGTCCTCGTGGTCGGCGCCCGTCAGGAAATACGAGCGTGCCTTCACATGAGCCAGGTATTGGTAGCGGCTGATGAGTACGCTCTCCGCGATGGGGTCGCCGGCCCTGGAGCACCTCACGAGCTCTTTGTCGTTGAGCTCCCGGTACTTCTTGACCGAAGGGTTCACAGTTTTACGTCGTGCCAATCCATCTCCCAATGCCACGGCATATCTTGTACCACTCTGCCAGAGTATAACATACATGTTGACGAGCTTGTCAAATGAGTTACCTAGGGTAACGTTCTGAGCAATTCTGTATATGTCTGTCTGGTCTTGTAAAGAACAGACTTGAAGAATCTATTACAGGCGCCTGAGCGCCGGTCATCCCGCAAGCATTCGCCAAAAACGGAAGGCGGGCAGTACCCGCCTCCGTGATCTTCATGATGGTTGAGGTTTATTCCATCGTTATCGCTTCGACCGGGCACTCCTCCGAGCAGTCCCCGCAGCCGACGCACTTCTCGACGTCCAGGATGGCGCAGATGTCGTCTGTCAGATCCAGGACCTCGTGCTCGCAGACATCCACGCACAGGCCACAACCGGTGCACTCGTCAGCATCGATGGTAGGTCTCTTGTCGCTATCTTCTCCCACGAATTTCACCTCCTGACGCAGAAATCAACTCAAGAATAATCTCAACGGACCTTCAGCCCGTCAAGCAATACAGGCAAATCAGGCCTCTTCACACCGCAATATTGAGACACAAATGCGAACGAAGCGCAATAAGCGGCGTCACCGTTTTTCGCGCGGCTGTCCGGCGGGAGTAATGACCGGTAGCGACGGGGTACAGCAATCCGAGCCATCCCGCGCGACCCGCTGTCCGATCCATGCCGTGGCCCGAGCGAGTCGGCTCGATCACAAATCCCCTGGCACGCTGGCGGCTGTTCCCTGTTCTGTCTCTGCCGGCCGGGCCTCCGCCCGCCGGCAGGGAACGGTCGAGGAAGATCGAAAAAGCGGGTTAATGGGGGGCTCGTGACAGCGGTAATCAAGCTCAACGGGACTCCTCACATAAATACCATTAACATACTTGACAGTAGGACGCTCAAGTTATATGATAAGGCAAGGTACAAGTATATCTACTTGAGTAAGTAAACAAAGCAAGGAGTGGTTGCAAATGGCGAAAGTAATCGGAATCGACCTGGGGACGACCAACTCGTGCATGGCTGTCCTCGAGGGCGGAGAACCCACGGTCATCCCGAACACCGAAGGCGGGAGGACGACCCCGTCCGTCGTGGCATTCTCCAAAACGGGAGAGAGGTTGGTCGGTCAGGTCGCCAAGCGTCAGGCCATTACCAACCCGGAGCGCACGATTGCGTCCATCAAGCGAAAGATGGGCACGAACGAGAAGATAAAGATCGACGACCGTGAGTACACGCCGCCGGAGATCTCGGCGATGATACTCCAGAAGCTCAAGTCCGACGCCGAGGAGTACCTGGGCGAAAAGATCACCCAGGCGGTGATCACGACCCCTGCTTACTTCGACGACAGCCAGCGGCAGGCGACCAAGGACGCGGGCCGCATAGCCGGCCTCGAGGTCCTGCGCATCATCAACGAGCCGACAGCGGCGGCCCTGGCGTACGGCCTCGACAAGGAGAACGAACAGACGATCCTGGTCTTCGACCTGGGCGGCGGCACGTTCGACGTCAGCATCCTCGAGATCGGTGGAGGAGTGTTCGAGGTCAAGGCTACCAGCGGTAACACGCACCTCGGCGGCGACGACTGGGACGAGCGCGTGATCGATTGGATGGCCGATGACTTCAAGGCCAAGACCGGCATAGACCTTCGCAGCGACAAGATGGCGCTGCAGAGGCTGAAGGAAGCGGCTGAGAAAGCCAAGATGGAGCTTTCCACCACCACGTCGACCAGCATCAACCTGCCGTTCATCACGGCGACGCAGGAAGGGCCGCAGCATCTCGACGTGACGCTGTCGCGCTCCGACTTCAACAAGATGACGGCGGACCTGGTCGACAAGTGCGTTGGTCCTTTCAAGTCCGCGGTAAAAGACTCCGGCCTCGAG
Organism: Candidatus Anoxymicrobiaceae bacterium; assembly: GCA_036845225.1. Lineage (GTDB taxonomy): Bacteria > Actinomycetota > Geothermincolia > Fen-727 > Anoxymicrobiaceae > FEN-680. The sequence continues at coordinate 16,943 of DAIUEJ010000027.1, forward strand.
ATCAAGGACATCGACCACGTTATCCTGGTCGGCGGCGCGACGCGCATGCCGGCGGTCCAGGACAAGGTCCGCGAGCTGACAGGCGGCAAGGAGCCGCACAAGGGCGTCAACCCTGACGAGGTCGTCGCGGTCGGCGCGGCGATCCAGGCGGGTGTCCTCAAGGGAGAGGTGAAAGACATCCTGCTCCTCGACGTGACCCCCCTCTCGCTGGGCATCGAGACCCTGGGTGGCGTGTTCACGAAGCTCATCGAGCGGAACACCACCATCCCGACGCGCAAGAGCGAGGTCTTCACGACCGCCGCCGACGGGCAGACCTCTGTGGAGGTACACGTCCTGCAGGGCGAGCGCGAGATGGCCGAGTACAACAAGACACTGGGAAGGTTCCACCTGGTGGGCATCCCGCCGGCGCCGAGGGGCATCCCGCAGGTCGAGGTCACGTTCGACATCGACGCCAACGGCATCGTGAACGTGAGCGCCAAGGACAGGGCGACCGGTAACGAGCAGAAGATCACCATCACTGCGACTTCCGGGCTGTCTGAAGACGAGATCAAGAAGATGCAGCGGGACGCGGAGGAACACGCGGACGACGACCACAGGCGCAGAGAAGAGGCCGAGACGCGCAACCGCGCTGACGAGGTCGTCTACACGACCGAGAAGTCGCTGCGCGAACTGGGCGACAAGGTCGACGCTTCAGAGAAAGCAAGCATCGAAGCCTCGCTCAATGAGGTCAAGGAAGCCCTCAAGGGCAGCGACACCCAGCTCATCAAGTCGACCATGGAGAGCCTCATCCAGGCTTCCCACAGGCTCGCGGAGCAGGTGTACGCGCAGACCGCGGGCACCGGTGACGGCCAGGCGCCGGGCGGACCGGACGGCGGGCAGTCATCCTCTGAGGAAGAGGTCATCGAGGCCGACTACGAAGTGGTCGACGAAGACAAGTAAACTGATAACGAGCGGAGCGGCGGCTCATGGCCGCCGCCCGCCTCTTTTCCCTACGGCATGGGAGGTTAGCCAGATGGCGATCGTGAGATGGGACCCGTTCGATGCTTTCCTGGGAGCACAGCAGGACCTCAACCGGATGTTCCGGCGCAGCTGGCTGGGCGACCAGGGCGAGGAGACAGGACCAGCCGAAGGCGGCAAGTGGGCGCCGGCAATCGATATCTACGAGACCGGGGACTCACTTGTAGTCGAGGCCGAGCTCCCCGGCATCGACCCTGAGGACATCGACGTGACCGTGGACGACGGGGTGCTGACCCTCAGGGGCGAGCGGAAGCACGAAAGAGAAGTCACGGAGGAGAACTACCACCGCGTAGAGCGCGCGTGGGGGTCCTTCCAGAGATCGATCAGGCTTCCCTCGGACGCGGAGTCGGACAAAGTCAAAGCGAGCTACGAGTCAGGGGTGCTCAAGGTGACCGTCCCCAAGACCGAGCCGCCGAAACCGAGGAGCGTCACCATCGCGGTCGAGACCGCCGAAGAGCAGAAATAACACCTTTGCGCGTGGCAGTGAGCTCAAGCGGCGGGAGTTGTTCCCGCCGCGAGCTTTTGGAACATGGAACCCCCTGAACAGAAAGGTTTAGAGGTGGAGAGATGAGCGAGGAGAAGGGGCCGAAAGACCCGGCCCGCCAGAGCACCAGAAAGAAGACCGGAGGGCCCGTTCCCGATGAAGAGGAGATCGAGGTCATCGAGGGCGGGAGAGACGCTGATGATACGGAAGCCGTCGAGGTCGAGCCCGAGGAGAGGATCCACTCGCTGGACGCGGAGGTCGACGAGCTGGCCGACCAGAACGCGGTGTTGCTGGACAGCCTCAAGAGGCTGAAGGCTGATTTTGACAACTACAGGAAGAGGATGCTCAAGGAGCAGACCCGCATCCTCGAGACTGCTGAGGCCGACCTGGTCAAGAAGCTGCTTCCCGTGATAGACAACCTCGAGCGCGCGCTGGACAGCGCCGAGGAGGAAGAGTCGAAAGGCCTGCTGGGCGGGGTGTCGATGGTCCGGGAGTTGATGCTCGACGTGCTCACCAGGGAAGGTCTGGAAGTGATCGACCCGACTGGCGAGCCGTTCGACCCCGAGCACCATGAGGCGATGATGGTGGTCGAGACATCCGAGTGTCCTGAGGACATTGTGGTCGGCGTGGTCCAGAAAGGATACCGCTTCAGGGGGGTCCTTCTGAGGCCCGCGATGGTGCGCGTGTCCTGCCCGGTGAGCAGCTGAGCGCCACGCACTCCCCCATGAGTAAGAAACACTGGCGCGAAAGACCGGATGTGATACCAGTTGAACGGTAAGGACTATTACAAGACCCTGAGCGTTTCGAAAGAAGCGTCCAAGGACGAGATAAAGAAGGCGTACCGGAAGCTCGCCCACCAGTACCACCCCGACAAGAACCCCAACAACAAAGAAGCCGAGGACCGCTTCAAGGAGATCGCCGAGGCTTACGAGGTGCTGGCGGACGAGAAGAAGCGGCAGGACTACGATTCGGGGAGACTGTATGGGGCCCAGGGAGGCTACGGGCCGGGGCCGGGCGCCGGTGCCTGGCAAGGGCGCCAGGGGTTCGGAGGCGGGTTCGGCGGCGGCGGCCCACAGGGTTTCGGTTTCGAGGGCGACCTCGGAGACCTCGGCGACATCTTCAACCTCTTCGGCGGCGGGGGAGGCGCGACAAGCAGCCGCGGCCGGCGCGGCCAGCGCGGTTCAGACGTGGAGGTCACGGTGAACATGTCTTTTGACGACGCGCTGAAGGGCGCCTACGTCCCGGTCACCATGACGCGGAACCAGGCCTGTGCGACCTGCAAGGGGCTCGGCTCGGCGCCAGGCACTCTGCCTCAGACATGCCCGACCTGCGGAGGCCGCGGCTCGGTCGCCGAGAGCCAGGGATTGTTCGGGCTGAGCCGTCCCTGCCCGGCCTGCATGGGGAGGGGCCAGATCATCGCCAACCCGTGCCCGACCTGCCAGGGGGCAGGCTTCGTCAGAAGCCCCAGGAAGACCAGGGTCCACATCCCGGCGGGAGTCGCTGACAGTTCGCGCATCCGCTTCAAGGGCAAGGGCGAGCCAGGGGCCGGCGGCGGCCCCGCGGGCGACCTCTATGTGGTCACCAAGGTGGACAAGCACGCCTACCTCGGCAGGCGCGACTCGGACATCACTCTCGACCTGCCTGTCACTTTCTCGGAGGCCGCACTGGGGACGCAGGTCGAGGTCCCTACGATTGACGGAAAGGTGAAGCTGAAGATACCGGCCGGCACCCAGAGCGGGCGCACTTTCAGGATGAAGGGAAAAGGCGCCCCCCGGCTGAAAGGCAAAGGACACGGCGACATGCTGGTGACAGTGCGGATCGCCGTACCAAAGAAGATGGACGAGAATGAGCGCGAGGTCATAGAGAAGCTGGGCGAGCTCGAGCCCAAAGACCTGCGCGCCCACCTCAAGTGACGTGTCAGGTGAGGAAATGATGGAGAAGGACGAGAACCAAGGGTTGTATATCATCAGCATCGCGGCGAGGCTTGCCGAAGTACACCCACAGACCCTGCGGATGTATGAGCGCAAAGGGCTGCTGTGCCCGGAGCGGACAGGCAACAGGCGGCGCTATTCCGACGCGGACATCAACCGCTTGCGCCGTATCCAGGAGCTGACGCACCAGGGGCTCAACCTCTCCGGGGTCGCCCGCGTCCTCGCGATGGAAGAGGAGATCTGCACGCTGCGCGACCAGATGGCCAGCATGGAGGCCGAGATGGAAGAGGCGCACAGGCGGATGATGCAGGAGGTCCGTGAGGTCAAGCGCCACGTGGCCCTCCGCATCAAGCCGCCGACCAGCCTCGTATCGCGACGCAAGGGCAGCAAGTAGACACCGCAGGCGCGCTGGAGGCAGCTCGCGACGAGCAGTAGTACAGCCGCTTCAGTCTTGACCGTGGGCAGCTCTGCCTGCAAATCCGGCTATAATAGGACCGTTGTCCGCACGCGTCCAGACATTATGGAGGACAGGTAGAGCAGCATGCCAAGGACTTACGACGTGATAATCGTGGGGGCCGGCCCCGCAGGTATATTCTGCGCGCTCGAACTCACCCGCAACTCGGACCTCAAGGTCCTCCTCCTCGACAAGGGGGAGAGCCTCGAGCACCGGAGATGCCCATCGCCTAACGGCCAGTGCCGCAGGTGCCAGCCGTGCTCCACGCTCAGCGGGTGGGGTGGCGCGGGCGCCTTCAGCGACGGCAAGCTGACCCTCTCGAGCAAGATCGGGGGATGGCTCTCGGACCTCGTCCCCGAGAAGAAGGTCTCCAAGCTCATCGAGAAAGTCGATTCGACCTACCTGGAGTTCGGGGCGCCGACGCAGACCTTCGGCGACGACGACGAGAAGATCAGCGAGATCGCCCGCAACGCGATCAAGTCCGACCTGGTATTGATACCCGCGCGCGTGCGCCACATGGGAACGGAAGTCTGTCCCGTCGTGCTGGGTAACATGTACGACGCGCTGAAGGACCGGGTCGACATCCAGTGCAAGACCATGGTCGAGACCGTGCGGGTGAAGGACGGCGCCGTCGTCGGCATCGACACGCGCGCCGACAACCGTATCGACTGCAAGTACCTGGTGGTCGCGCCGGGGCGAAGCGGCGCGGAGTGGTTCGACGGCATAGCCGACCAGCTCTCTCTGTCGCGCAACAGCAATATGGTGGACATCGGTGTTCGCGTCGAAGTGCCCGCGGTGGTGATGGCGCCCCTGACCGACGAGCTCTACGAGCCCAAGCTGATCTACTATTCCAAGGCTTCCGAGGACAGGGTCCGCACTTTCTGCATGAACCCTTCCGGAGAAGTCATCAAGGAGTACTACGACGAGGTGCTGACCGTGAACGGCCACTCCTACCTCGAGAAGAAGACGGACAACACCAACTTCGCGCTACTGGTGGACAAGCGTTTCACCGAGCCGTTCCACGAGCCCATCGCATACGGCAAGTATATTGCGCAGCTCGCCAACCTCCTGGGAGACGGGATACTGGTGCAGCGCGTCGGCGACCTCCTGGTCGGGCGCCGCTCGAACCCGAAAAGGATATCCCGCAGCACGGTCGTGCCGACTCTCTCCGAGGCGACCCCGGGGGACCTGAGCCTGGTGCTGCCGTTCCGCTATCTCTCTGACATCCTCGAGATGCTCGCCGCCATTGACACGTTGACGCCCGGCGTCTACTCCCGCAACACCCTGCTCTACGGGGTTGAGGTGAAGTTCTACAGCTCCAGGCTCAAAGTTACCGGCGCGCTCGAGAGCCAGGTCAAGAACATGTTCGGGGCTGGAGACGGTGTCGGGATCACGCGGGGATTGGTCCAGGCGTCGGCCTCGGGGCTGCTCGTCGCGGACTCCATTTTGAAGCGAGAGAAAAAGGTCGGGTAGATCGGATTTTTTAGGCGCCAATGCTCCCTCTCCCCTTGGGGGAGAGGGTTGGGGTGACGGGTATCGGGTCGGAAGTAGCACAGCGGTGTTGCATTTCTTCGAAGCGCAACGCCGCTGCAAATTTTGAAGTGCTAACGCACTGTGTGGCCGGAATAAATTCCGCCCAATGCTGGGGCAGGCTAAAGCCTGCCCCATGATATAGTATGGTGGTCTTCAGGCTGGAAACAGGAACGGGGTGTTGTCCGTGCCCGGCACGGTGGTCCTTGGCGCACAGTGGGGCGATGAGGGAAAAGGGAAGATAACCGACCTTATGGCCGACCGGATGGACCTCGTCGTCCGGTTTGCCGGCGGCAACAACGCGGGCCACACCGTGGTCTGCGGCGAGGACGAGTTCAAGCTCCACCTGATGCCTTCCGGCATCCTCTACCCGCACATCACGACAGTCATCGGCAACGGCGTGGTGGTGAACCCCAAGGTCCTGCTCGAGGAGATGGACGGGCTCCATGCGAGGGGCATCTCCTGCGGCAAACTCCGCATCAGTTGTAATGCCCACCTGGTCATGCCTTATCACCTCGCATTCGACCACCTCGGAGAGGTGAGCCTCGGCAGCGCCAAGCTCGGCACCACGCACCGGGGGATCGGGCCCGCGTACGCGGACAAGGCCGACCGCATGGGCATGCGCATGCAGGACCTCCTGGACGAAAAGATTTTCAAGGCGAAGCTCGAGGTGTCGCTCGAGCGCAAGAACGCCATACTCACCAAGGCGTTCGGCCAGGAGCCGTTCGACGTCGGTGAGATACTGGCCGAGTACATGGCGTACGCCCAGAGGCTGGCGCCTCACATCGCAGACACCTCCCTGCTCATCTACGAGGCGCTCGAAGAAGGCAAGAAGGTGCTGTTCGAGGGCGCGCAGGGGACGCTCCTCGACCTCGACCACGGGACTTATCCTTTCGTGACCTCCTCTTCTCCTACCGTCGGCGGGGTCTTCACCGGAACGGGCGTAGGTCCGAGTCACATCGAGAAGGTGATCGGAGTCGCCAAGGCGTACGCGACCAGAGTGGGCTACGGGCCGTTCCCCACAGAACAGACCAACGAGATTGGCGACACCCTGGGCGCCAAGGGCGTAGAGTTCGGCACGACCACCGGGCGCAAGAGGCGCTGCGGGTGGCTGGACATGGTCCTGCTGCGGTACGCCGCCAGGGTCAACAGCCTCACCGGGATAGCGCTGACCAAGCTGGACGTGCTGTCCGGGTTCGACCGGCTGAAGGTCTGCGTGGGCTACTCGTACCAGGGAAAGATCTACCACGAGTTCCCCCCGCACCAGACGATCTTCCACAAGTGCGAGCCGGAGTACCTCGATCTCCCGGGTTGGCAGGTGGACATCTCGGGGGTGACCGAGCGGGCCGAGTTGCCGGAAGCCGCGCGCAAGTACGTGGAGTTCATCGAGCAGGGCACCGGCGTCCCGGCCGAGATAATCTCGGTCGGCCCCAAGAGGACGCAGACGATACTCACCCGCGAGGAGTACAAGAGCCCCATCGAGGAAGGGCCTTACCTCTACCGCGAGGACTTCGACGCTCAGGATAAGTGACACGCCGAAGGTGCATCATCGGAACGACGCACCATCGGCGTAAATGTAGAGGTGCCAATGCACCGTCGGGTCAGGATAAATCCTGCCCCATGCGCCGTGTGGTCAGGATAAATCCTGCCCAATTGGATAGGAGACACAAGTGAGATTGATGATCGTCGGAAGCGGCGGCCGCGAGCACACGCTGGCATGGAAGCTGGCGCAGAGCCCGCTCGTTGACGACATCATCTTCGCCCCGGGCAACGGCGGGATGCGGCAGATGGGCGAGTGCATCACGGTGGACGTCGAGGACGCGAAGGCCGTGGCCGACATCGCGGTCGAGCGCGCGGTGGACCTCACGGTGGTCGGGCCGGAGGCGCCGCTCGTCGCCGGCCTGGTGGACTACTTCTCCGAGCGCGGCCTCAAGGCTTTCGGCGCTTCACGCGAGGCGGCCCGCCTGGAGGGCAGTAAGTACTTCGCGAAGAGCCTGTTGGAGGACAACGGGATCCCTACGGGGCGGGCGCGCCTGTTCGAGGACTTTGACGAGGCGAAGGCTTACGTGGAGTCCCAGCCGGCCCCACTCGTTGTCAAGGCCGACGGCCTGGCGGCAGGCAAAGGTGTCATCATCGCCACGACGACCGACGAAGCTGTGAAAGCGTTGGAGGAGTGCCTCCTCGACAAGGTGTTCGGGCCTTCCGGCGGCAAGGTGCTGGTCGAAGAGTTCATGGAGGGCCCCGAGGTCTCCATCCTGTCGCTCTCCGACTCTCAAGCGGTAGCGCACATGGTCGCTTCGCAGGACCACAAGCGCGTCTTCGACGGCGACCAGGGGCCCAACACGGGCGGTATGGGCGCTTACTCGCCGGTCCCGCTGCTGGGCGCCGCCACCGAGACCGCTATCCACGAGCAGGTCATGGAGGGGACGGTGCGCGCCATGGCCGACCGGGGTAGCCCTTACAGGGGCGTGCTCTACGGCGGGCTGATGCTGACGTCGGAGGGGTTCAAGGTGCTGGAGTTCAACGTGCGGTTCGGTGACCCCGAGACCCAGGTGGTGCTCCCGAGGATGACGAGCGACCTGGCACCGGCGCTCACAGCCACGATCGACGGAACGGTCGCGAGCCTCGAGATGCAATGGACCCCCGAGTACTGCGTGTGCGTCGTCATCGCGTCCGGGGGCTACCCCGGTTCGTACGACAAGGGAATCCCGATCAAGGGATTGAAAGCCGCCGCGTCCGACCCCAAGGTGGAGGTGTTCCACGCGGGCACGGCGCTCGTCGACGGCGAGACCGTCACCTCGGGGGGCAGGGTGCTCAACGTGGTCGGCCTGGGCAAGGACTTCGAAGAGGCGCGCGGCCTCGCATACCAGGCCGTTGATATGATCAGTTTTGAGGGCATGCATTATCGCAAGGACATAGGTTACCGGGCACTGGAGTGGCAGCGCGAGCACGGGGGATAGCGCCATGGCGATGGATCCGATACTGGTCCTGGTGATCACCGGGAGCGAGAACGACCTTCCCAAGATGGAAGAGACCGCGGAGATGCTCGGCACCCTGGGCATCACCAGCGGTACGGTGGTGGCATCGGCCCACCGCACGCCCGACAAAGTCCTCGAGGCTGTCAGGGAAGCGGAGGCGGCCGGCGCCGAGGTGATAATCGCGGGCGCGGGGATGAGCGCGGCGTTGCCGGGAGTGGTCGCTGCCTACACCGACCTGCCGGTCATCGGCGTACCGCTCGATTCCGGCATGCCGGGAGGTATCGACGCTCTCTTCTCGATAGTCCAGATGCCCACAGGGATACCGGTCGCCACAGTAGCGGTGGGCGGGACCAAGAACGCGGCCATCCTCGCGGCCCGCATACTGGCGATCAAGTACCCTGAGGTCAACGAGAAGCTGAAAGAGTACAGGCAGACGCTCGCCAAGGGGGGCCACCGATGATCGAGCGCTACAGCCGGGACGAGATGAAGGAGATCTGGACCGACCAGTCGCGCCTTCACAACTGGCTGCAGATCGAGGTCACGGCGGCCGAGGCGATGGCGCAGATCGGGACTATCCCTGCCGAGGCGGTAGTCCAGATCAAGAAGAACGCGCGCTTCGACGTTGAGCGCGTGAACGAGATCGAGAAGACGACCCGTCACGACGTGGTCGCCTTCATCAACAACCTGGCGGAGAACATCGGTGAGCCGGCGCGCTGGCTCCACTACGGCATGACATCCTCGGACGTGCTGGACACAGGCCTCGCGATCCAGTTGCGCGATGCCGCGGATATCCTCATCGACGACACCAGCAGGATGCTGGGCCTGATCAAGAACCGCGCCATGGAGTTCCGCAGCACGCCCATGATGGGCCGCACTCACGGCGTCCACGCCGAGCCGATAACGTTCGGGCTCAAGCTCGCGGTCTGGGCGTTCGAGACGCGCCGGAACCTGGACAGGCTTCTGCGCGCGAAAGAGACGATCGCGGTGGGGAAGATCTCGGGGGCGGTCGGCACCTATGCCAGCGTGGACCCGTTCGTGGAGCAGTGCGTCTGCGAGCAACTGGGCCTCAGGCCGGCGGAGGCCTCGAGCCAGATCGTGCAGCGAGACAGGCACGCGGAGTACATGATGGCCCTCGCCATCTCGGCGACCTCGCTCGAGAAGTTCGCGACCGAGATCAGGGCGCTCCAGAAGACCGAGGTGATGGAAGCCGAGGAGCCGTTCCGGGAGGGGCAGACCGGCTCGTCGGCGATGCCGCACAAGCGCAACCCCATCATCTGCGAGAGGGTCTGCGGCTGCGCCCGCGTGATACGCGCAAACGCGCAGGTCGCCCTGCAGGACATGCCGCTCTGGCACGAGCGCGACATCAGCCATTCGTCCGCGGAGCGGGTGATCCTGCCGGACAGCACCATCCTCCTCGACTACATACTGAACAAGTTCTGCGCGGTCATCGAGGGGCTGGTCGTCTACCCGTGGAGGATGGAGAAGAACATCGAGATCACCCAGGGCCTGGTCTTCTCGGAGAAGATCCTCCTGGCGCTCATCGGAAAGGGCACCACGCGGCAGGAGGCGTATCACCTGGTGCAGCGCAACGCGATGAAGGTGGTGAAGGGCGAGGGCACCTTCATGGACGGCCTGATACACGACCCGGAGGTGGGGAGGTACCTCACACCGGAGGAGATCGTGTCTTTCTTTGACGTGTCAGGTTCGCTCGGAAGGGTCGACGCAGTGTTCAACCGCCTGGAGAATCTGAAAGTGAAGCCGTAGACGCAACAGACCGAAGGGGGGCCAAGGTGGCAAGCGCCAGGGTATATATCACACTGAAGGAGGGCATCCTCGACCCACAGGGGAAGACGGTGCTTCGCGCGCTGAAATCGCTCGGCTACGATGAGGTGGAAGACTTGCGCGTAGGCAAGTACATGGAGCTCAAGCTGTCCGGCGACGACAAGGCGAAGCTGGAGGAGCGGCTGGGCGAGATGAGTGAGCAGCTGCTCGCGAATCCCATCATCGAGAACTACCGGATGGAGGTTGAGGTCTGATGAGGTTCGGGGTCGTCGTCTTTCCCGGGTCGAACTGCGACCACGACTGCCACTATGTCCTGGAAAGCGTGCTCGAGCAGGACGTCGATTACGTGTGGCACGGCAGCACGGATGTCTCGCGATACGACTGCCTGGTGTTGCCCGGCGGGTTCGCGTACGGGGATTACCTGAGGACCGGTGCTGTGGCGCGCTTCTCGCCCGTGATGAGCGCGGTGGAGAAGTTCGCCGAGAGCGGTCGCATGGTCATCGGCATCTGCAACGGGTTCCAGATCCTGATGGAGGCGGGGCTCCTCCCCGGGGCCATCATGCGCAACGTCGGCTTGAAGTTCATCTGCCGCTTCGTGGACGTCAGGGTCGAGACCATCAATACTCCATGGACCTCCGCGGCGCACCAGGGGCAGGTCCTGCGCATCCCGATCGCGCACAACGAAGGCAACTACCAGGTCCCGGCCGACGTGCTCGAGGAGATGAAGCGCAAGGGCCAGATAGTGTTCCGCTACTGCTCGCCCGAGGGGAGCGTCCTGCCGGACTTCAATCCGAACGGCGCGACCGAGAACATAGCCGGGATATGCAACGCGCAAGGAAACGTGCTGGGGATGATGCCACACCCGGAGCGCGCTTCCGAAGCAGAGATCGGCTCGTCTGACGGCATGGTCATCTGGCAGTCGCTGCTCGCACACTGCGGCGTCTAGACCATGAAAGTCGATTTTCACGTACACACCAACCACTCGCCTGACTCGGTCATCGACTGGCCAACCCTCGCGGCCTCCTGCAAGGCACGCGGCATCGACGCCGTCGCGATAATGGACCATGACGTCATCGACGGCGCGTTCGAGTTTGCAAAGCTGTCAGAGGAGGCGAGGGCCCGCGGAGACTGGGCGCCGCGCATTCTGGTCGGGGAGGAAGTCCGCACGACCGGCGGAGAGATATGCGGGCTCTTTCTCGAGGAGTGGGTGCCGGACCACCTGAGCCCGGTCGAGACCATGGACCGGATAAGGGCCCAGGGCGGCCTGGTCTACGTACCTCACCCGTTTGACCTCCTCAAGCTCAAGAGGCTCAAAGCCCGCGATCTGGAGGCGCTGACTGACAGGATCGATATCATCGAAGCGTTCAACGGAAAGCCCAGGCTGCCGCTCGCGAACGTGCTCGCGAGACGGTTCCTCAAGAAGCAAGGGTTCCCTCGCGGCGCCGGGAGCGATTCGCACGAACCGACGCACCTCGGGGCCGCGCACGTGGTGATGGACGACTTCGAAGGCCCGCAGGACCTCTTGAAGAAGCTCGCGGATGGGCGGGTAGAGGGTAAGTTGTACAGCCCCTTCGCTTCCGCTTATACCAGAGTGAAGATACGGCGGCGCATGGAGCGTGAAACGAAGGGGTAGCGACGCGGCAAGACCACGTCAGTCGGGCTCAGGCCCGGCCTCCGGGGCGTCTTCCTCCTCAGTCTCCTCGCGCGGCTCTTCAGGCTCTTCCTCGCGCCTCACCGCAGGCTTCTTCCACCTCTCGCCCGATTTGAGCATGAACGGAATCAGGAAGGCGAGCGCGATGCCAAAGGCGACCAGCGTCCAGTCGAGTCCCTTGAAGAAGCGCTCCATGAAGTCGCTAAAAGGTTGCGTCGAGTGTTGCACGCCATATATCACCTTGTACGCGAGCCACTCCATGGGCGGGACGACCGCGGCCACCACGACCACCGACGTGATGGAGAGCCACAGGGGCGCGAGCGACTCTGTCCACACCTTGCTGCCGTCCTGCTTTCTCACGGTGCTGCCCTTGTAGAAAGCCCATGGCACGACGATGCCGAGGGTGAACACCGAGATCTGGCTCCACTGCTTGGCAAGCAGCGCAAACAGAAGCCACAGGCCGGCGACGACGACCGCGGCGCCGATCCCGTAGGGCAGCGAGTATACGAACTGGGTGACCGGGCCGGTGCGCGCCTTACGGACCTTGGCCGGCTTCGCTGGCTTCGCTATCTTGATTCGGGCGGCTGCCGGAGGGCGCGGTGGTTCTTCCGCCAGCTCTTCAGGCATCGGCCCGGGGATGCGTTCGTGAGCGCGCGGTTGGGCGGTCTTGCGCGTGTCGGGGAGCGGTCTGCGCTCGATCGGCCGCTCGACGACGGGCGCATGGATAAGGGGCGGTTCCTCCGGGGTCGCCTCTGAGGGTCTTGAAAGTTCAGGTTCCTCAGTGACTTCGCGCGGGGCTTGCTGCTCGGCCTTCTCGGGCTCCGCGGTTTTCTCCCCGACCTCCGGGGCGACCACGCTTCCATCGGCGAAGATGGTCACCTCTCCGACCGCGGTCACAGCCGAGCGCTTCGGGGCCGGGACGAACTTCGTCTTCTTCAGTGGGTCAGCCGCCGCCTCCGCTTCCTGGGCATCGAGCTCCTCCTTGCATGGCCGGCAGAGCAGAGTGTCTCCGCTCTCTTCTTCACACAGCCTGCAGATCGGTCGCTCGCAGTTGATGCAGTTGCGGACCGCGGGCTTCCTCGGATGGAGGTAGCACTCGCGGAATCCGGTATTCTCAGGCGTCAAGTATCGCTCCCGCTCTCTCGCCGGGGCAGTTCTCACAGCACGCGCCGGATGATGAGGACCGATGATTGCTGCGCATGCTTCTGCCGTTATTGTAAACGTTAACAGCCGATGGGTGTTGCCCTCCGGCTCACTGGCCGGGCGGCCGCGAGCGCACGAGGTCGCTGTTGACCTGCTTTGTGAATCCAGTGAGCTCGGCGGGGGTAGGGAACTCGTCGCTGGTGAACAGGAACTCCTCGCTCGCCGGGTTCAGCCGCAGGCTCTCCATCTCCTCCGCACTGTGCCGCGCAGCGAACTCATCGAACAGCTCAGTCCCGCGGAACACGACCAGCGGGAAGAATGTAGCGCTGTAGATTCCGTTCTCCCTCAGCATGTCGGCGGTGCGCAGGATGCTCTGGCGCGTTTCGCCGGGCAGCCCGACGATGAAGGTCAGGACCGGCTCCATGCCATGGCGTCTTACCGCCAGCGTCGCTTCGATGACGTCACTCACCGCAAGCCGCTTGTGGACCACTCGCTGGAGGATGTCTTCATTGAACGTCTCGGCGCCGATGGCCACGTTTGTGAAACGGCTCTCCGCAAGCCGCGCGACCGTCGCCTCATCGAGGTAATCCGCGCGAGTCTGTATCTGGTAGGTGTAGGGAAGGCCCGGCAGCAGGTCGAGGATGCGCGCGAGCCTCTTCTTGTTCATGGTGAAGGTCGCGTCCCCGAAGAAGAACGAGCCGGCCCCGCCGGTGAACCGCTCGGCGCAGAACTCGAGCACATCGCGCACGTAAGCGGGCGAGTGGAACCGGGTGCGCCTGCGGTTGATCGCGGGGTCGAGGCAGAAGGCGCAATCCTCCGGGCACCCCCGCGAGGTCAGGAAGCCCGCGCCGGGGATCCAGTCTCCCTGCGGCAGCAGCTCGGAGAGGATCTCGAACCGCCTCGTTATGTTGAACTCATCGGTGACCGTGTAAGGGTGAGGGAGGGTGTCGAGGTTGGTCAGCAGAGGGCGCGGCCTGTTCTCCAGGACCCGTCCGTTCTCCCGATAGCTCACGCCGTCGAGGCCGTCCAGGCTTCGTCCACTGGACAGGCGGTCGAGCAGCTCGGCTGACGCCTGCTCGCCTTCGCCGCGTATCACCACGTCGGCGTGTCCATCGGCGAGGATCTCAGGCGCGTGCATGGTGGAGTATATGCCGCCCGTGACGATGGTGGAATGTGGGCAGGCTTCCTTGATCTCACTGAGCAGCTTGCGGGTGTAGAGAGCCAGGTTATAGATCGAGAGAGTGATGAGGATGACGTCCGGCTGCTCGGCGGCAAGGGTGTCGAACAGGTAGCGCCTCGAGGCGGCCGAGGCCTCGGGCCTCGCGATCTTCGAGCCGGAGAACTCGTCGGGGTCGGTGTTGGGCTCGTAGAAAAGGGAAGCCTCAGTGTGCACGTCGGCGACCACGTTGACGACGCGCACCTGATGGCCGGCTGCTTTGAGGAAAGCGGCCACGTGCATGGCGCCGTAGTCGGGAGCGAGGAGGTCTTTGTTGCGCAGGCCGGTCAGCTTCACCCGCCACGCCGGCTCGGGCCTTACCTCCATCACGCCGAGGGCTGCCGAATCAGATATCAGAACGGTCTTCAAGAGTTCTCCCCGTGGTCAAAGTAAAGGGATATTATCGCGCAGGAGAGCGAGAATCCAGTGTCGAGGGCGCCCCGCGCACAAAGCAGAAAGCCCCTGGGAGGGGCTTTCACTACCATCCTCAATACCCGCATGAGCGCCGCTCATCTACCACTTGGAGTCAAATATATACCTTACGCGGGGCGCGTTCAACCATTCGACATGAGATTTTCCACATTTTTTCCACACTGAGATCTGCTGAGTGATGGGTGTCTGGCCTCACCACGGATAGCGCGCTGTGTGAGTGAGATACTCCGCTCCGTCCTCCGTGATCACCATCACGTCCTCGACCCTGTATCCTTCGCCGAGCTCCTGGACGGGAAGCAGTGAGTGCCCGAGGGTGAGGGTCATGCGAGGCTTCAGTTCGAGGCCCAGGTGCTGGGGGTAGGGTAGTGCGACGGGTGGGGCCATTCCTCGAACTCGAGGCCGACCCCGTGGGTCGCGCCGGGGACGAATGCCGCCCCGTACGGCATCACGGCGATGACGTCCACGAAGGTCTTCGTGATGTCGCCGACCTTCATGCCAGGCTTCAGCCTGGAGAGCGTCTCACCCTGGGCGTCGACATAGGTCTTCAGCGCGCGCCTCTGCTCGACGGTCGGCTCGCCGCAGACCGTGGTGCGCGCCACGTCGCAGGAGTACTGCGCGACGACCGGGTGCACGTCGATTATCACGACCTCACCTTCGGCGATCCGCCGTGTTGAGGCGGCGCCGTGGAGGCACATCGAGTTCGGTCCCGAGTCGACGAACGTCGAAGCGCCGAAGCGCTCCGCGCCCTCGCCGCGCATGGCGTGCTCGGCTTCCGCCGCGACCTGGGACTCGGTGAGCCCGGGGCGCACCGCCGCGAGCCCGGCCGCCAGGCCGACGTCCGCGACCCGCGCCGCTTCGCGCATCAGCTCCATCTCGTAGTCGTCCTTGTAGTATCGGAGGCGCATGGTGACCTCTTCGTTCTCCACCAGCTTGATGTTCGGGTTCAGCGTCTCGAACTTGTGCAGCAGGAACGCCGGCACGGTGTGGACGTCGAAGCCAACGACTTTGTCTTTGAGCCCGAGGTCTTTGAGCGCCCCGAGGAAGGTCTTCATCAGCTCCGCGGGCGTGCTCCAGCCCCTGATGTCCTGGACCCAGGTGCGCTCGCGTGCGAAGGGGACTTCAGTGTAGAAGACAATCAGGATAGGGTCGCCGTCCAGAGGGAGGAGCATTCGTGCGACGTTGCGGATGTCGCCGGATAGGTAGTGGTAGTTCTCTTTACCGGTGAGCTGCATGGCATCCACGCCGAGCTCGGCCATCACCTCTTTCGCCTTGCGCGCCCGTTCGGCGAAAACTTCGAGCGGGACCTCAACCATGGCGTTCTCCTTTCCCGGGGCTCGGGTGACCGGCTCGCTCTAGTATTTCAGCACTTCGCGCGGTTATCCTCGCGTGCCGCGCCCGCGAGACACGCACTGTGAAAAAATATCGTGGAAAAGTGCCTGACCCCCGATTTTCACGAATGCGTTATAATCTTGCGGGGGCTGAAACGGAGGATGTTTTTTTGAAGAAGACCGTCATGCTCTTCGTAATATGCGCGAGCCTGGCACTTATCGTTCCAAGCCTCAGCGGCTGCGGCGGAGCGGTCAAGCCTGCCGCCGCGTCTTCCAGCCCTTCGACCACCGCATCGAGCCCCACCGCCCCGGAAACCGCGCCGAGCCTGAAGAGTCTTTCCAAGCAGATCGTGGGCGCCTCCGCGATGTCAGAGGAGGAGATCGCGGCCGCTCAGGAAGCCTTGCGCTACGCCACGGACGCAAACACAGGCTCGCTCTTTAAAGCCCTCAGCGTGAATTGCGTCGAAGGGTGGGCCAGGGTCTCCGTGGAGGAGAGCGGCGTGCCTGCCGACGAGGTCGTGGGCTTCGGGGTCTACATGAAGAAGGGCGATGACGGCAAATGGGACGTGGTGGAGACCGGCACCGGGCTCAGCACCGATGACATCCCGGGCGCGCCGCCCGAACTCTTCAAAGACTAAACGCAAAATAGGGACAGGCACCTTTTTGCATTCTTGCCTGAAAGCAAATGCGCCGCAGGCATCTGCCCGCGGCGCATTTTTCAATGCAAAAAGGTGCCTGTCCCTATTTTGCGTTTTTACTTCAGCTTGTCCCTCCCGAAGCCCAGCACGTTACGCGCGGTGATGAGCATCTGGATCTGGCCGGTGCCCTCGAAGATGTCGTTGATCTTCGCGTCGCGCATCCACTTCTCGAGCAGGCATTTGCGCGAGTAGCCGAGCGGCCCCATCAGCTCGACGCATTTCTGCGTGATATGGGTCACCGCCAGGCCCGCCTTGGCCTTGGCCATGGACGCCTCCAGGCTGTTGCGGGTGCCGTTGTCCAGCATCCACACGGCGCGCCAGGTGAGCAGCCGAGCCGCCTTGAGGTTGGCCTCCATCTCGGTGATGTCGCGCTCGATTGCGGTCATGTTCGCCGGAGAGATCCCGTAGCGGATCTCGACGCCTTCGTCGGCGAGCGCCTGCTTGACGTAGTCCAGGGCCGCGCGCCCCACGCCGATCGCCATGGCGGCGACCATAGGCCGCGTCGCGTCGAACGTCGCCATGACGCCCTTGAAGCCCTTCTCTCCGGCCTTCTTGGGGTCGGCGACCTCAGCGCTTCCCAGGATGTTGGCCTCCGGGATGCGGCAGTCCATGAACGCCAGGGTCACCGTGTCCGAGCAGCGGATGCCCATCTTGTCCTCGATCTTGGCGATGGTCATGCCCGGCGCGCCGTGCTCGACGATAAACGGCTTGATGCCCGCGCGGCCGGCCTTCGCGTCTACCGTGGCCCAGACGACCACGAAGCCGTCCGAGTCCTCGAGCGCGCTCTTACCGCTCGTCACGAAGATCTTCTCGCCGTTCAGCACCCACTCGTTGCCGTCCTTCACCGCGGTGGTGCGCAGGTTGGCGGTGTCGCTGCCGGCCTCCGGCTCAGTGATCGCCATGGCGCCCCAGCACGGCTTCTCGCCCGAGAAGCGAGCCAGGAACTGCTCCTTCTGCTCAGGTGTCCCGGTCGCCTGCACCGCCGCGCCTCCGAGGCCCTGCCCCGGGAACGCGAGCGCTATGCCGGCGTCGCCCCAGAATATCTCCTCGACGGTAACGGCCGTGGTGAGCTGCGCCTCGCGGCGCTTCTTCTCGCCGCCCTCTTCCTTCTTCTTGTCGCCGCCGGAGAGCGAGCCGCCGATGCCGCCCTTCATGAACCCATGGACCATGTTCAACAGGTCCCAGGGCTTCTCGTGCTCTTCCTCGTCGTACTTCCTCGCCTGCGGGCGCATCGCCTGCTCCGCGAACATGCGCAGCATCTTCTGCGTGCCCTTGATCTTCGGCGAAAGCTCAAAATCTATAGTCACTCAGTTCACCTCCTAAACCATTACCAGGCCTTCGAGGGTGGAGAAGGCGCGCGCGTTCCGGAACCAGAGCTCCGGCATGTTGTCCCGCACGTAGCCGTGACCGCCCATGACCTGAACCGCACCGTCGCAAACCTGCATGCACTTCTGGGCCGCGTAGTTCTTCGCGAGCGCCGCGTCCTTCGCGAACTCCTCGCCCCGGTCGGCCTTCCAGGCGGCCTCCCAGGCCAGCATCCTCGACGCGTCCGTCTCCATGAACATCTCGGCGATCATGAAGGCGATTGCCTGACGCGAGCCGATGGGGTCGCCGAACGCAATGCGCTCCTTGGCATAATCCCGGGAGTGCTCGGCCGCGCGGCGCATCATACCGATCGCCATCGCCGCAAGCGCCAGGCGCGAGCGGGACAGCAGGTTGAGGTAGTCGATCCCTTCGCCCTCGCCGACCTTGGCGCTGAGAGGGACCCTGACGTCCTTCAGTTCGACTTCATACGTGGCAAGGGCCTTCAGCCCCATGTTCTTCTCGGGCTCGCTGACAGTCAGGTCCTCCGCGGCCTTCGGGACTATGAAAGCCTCGACGCCGGAGAAGCCCGCGCCCGGGTTTGTGGTCGCAAAGACCAACAGGTTGTCGGAGTCGGCAGCGAGCGGGACCAGGCACTTCTGGCCCTTGAGGACATACTCCTCGCCGTCCCTGGTGGCGCGGGTCGCCGGCGCCGAA
This sequence comes from Candidatus Anoxymicrobiaceae bacterium, assembly GCA_036845225.1. Taxonomy (GTDB): domain Bacteria; phylum Actinomycetota; class Geothermincolia; order Fen-727; family Anoxymicrobiaceae; genus FEN-680. The sequence goes on from DAIUEJ010000027.1 coordinate 35,606, forward strand.
GCGTCGAACGAGAACCTCGGCTCCACGAGAGCCGCGCCGGAAGCGTTGAACGCCTCGCCGCACATCGAAGGGAGCACCGCCTGCTTCTGCTCCTCTGTGCCCTCGAGCAGGACGGTGTACGCCGTGACCGTGGGCGAGCACAGGTGCAGGGCCGCGGACAGGTCGCCGTGGGCGAGTTCCTCATAAGCCATGACGCCGGTCAGCGCCGACGGGCCTTCGCCGAAGCCCCCGTATTCCTCGGGGACGGAGGACGAGATGATCTCGAGTTCCCAGCCCGTCTTCACGATGTCTGGAGAGACCGCGCAGGCCTCGTCCATCTCCCGCGAGGCGGGATCCATCTGGTCGGTCGCGAAGCTGGCAATGGTCTCCGTTACCATCGCCTGTTCTTCGCTGGGTTCGAACGATAGCATAGGCTACTCCTCCTTTCGCGGGGGCGGCTGCTCCGTCCCCTTAAACGCCGCCTCTTCAAGCAGGCGGCTCCTGAGTTCCCTCTTCATCACTTTCAGCGTCATGGTCAGCGGCATCTGGTCTATGATGCGCACCATCCGCGGCGCCTTGTAGGCTGCTATGTGCTCCTTGCACCAGTCGAGGAGCTCCTGCTCGGTCGCCTCCTGGCCGTCTATGAGCTGGATAAACGCGACCGGCACCTCTCCCTTGGTCTCATGGGGCGCGCCGATGAGCGCGACCTCGAAGACCTTCGGGTTGCGCAGGATCTCTTCTTCGACCTCGCGCGAGAACACCGAGTAGCCGCCGTGCTTGACGACGTCTTTCTCCCTGTCGACGAAGTGAAGAAAGCCGAGCCGGTCGCGGAAACCCACGTCGCCGGTGTGGAACCACCCGTACTTGAAAGCCTCGGCGGTGCGGTCCTCGTCGCCCCAGTAACCCTTCATCACGTTGGGGCCGCGGACTACGAACTCGCCGACTTTGCCGCGGCGGAGTTTCTTGCCCTCGTCATCCATCACCTTGACGTGCACACCGGGGACGGGCATGCCGACCGTCCCGGACCTCCGGATGAAGGAGTTCACCGAGATGATCGGGGACGTCTCAACCAGCCCGTATCCTTCGATGAAGCGGCCGCCGAAGGACTCGAGCACCTTGATCTGGTCCCGGGGCATGGCATCGGCGCCGGATATCCAGTACCTGACGCTGGAGAGGTCGTACTTCTCTGGATGGAACTGCAGGAGGATGTTCCACATCGCCGGGACCCCCGTCACGACGGTGGCCTTGTACTCCTCTATGTATTTGAGGGTCTTCTCCGGGTCGAAGAAACGCTCCAGCACTCCCGAGCAACCGCAGTAGAAGCCCCCGATGATGCTGGTGGTGAAGCCGAAGATGTGCGCGAGCGGCAGCGCGGTGACTCCCACGTCTTTGCGCCCGATCCGCAGCATGATCACCGAGAGCGTGGCGGTCGAGAGAAGGTTCTTGCTGGTGAGCACTGCGCCCTTGGGGACGCCGGTGGTTCCGGAGGTGTAGAAGATGGCGATGGGCGCGTTCTTGTCCAGGTCGATCGGCGCGACCACCGTGTCGCTGAACCCCTCGGTGAGGTCGTCGACCGACATGAAACCGTCCGGAACGTCTTCGGCGTCGCCCACCATAAGCCAGTGCTCGATTCCGGGGACGCTGGACTTGTCCCGGATGTTGAGAGCGAAGAGTTCGGGCTCGGTGACCAGCACCCTTGCCCCACAATCCGCGATCGCGCCCCGGAGTTCGTCAGCCTTGAGCATGTAGTTGAACGGGACCGTGATCGCGCCGATGCGGGCGGCAGCGGTGAACAGCAGCCCGACCTCGGGCATGTTGGTGAGAACGGTGGCGATGCGGTCGCCGGCTTTTACGCCCAGCCTGTCCCGCAGGGCCGCGGCGACCGTGTTGCACGACTTCAGCGCCTGGTTGAAGGTCAGGACTGTCGTCTCGTCGTCGTATCCGAGGTTGCGATAGGTGACGGCCTGCTCGCGCCTGGCGAAGTCCTTGTCGCCGAACTTGGATGCGGCGCGGTCGACGAGGTTCGCCACGGAAAGGTTATTTCGTGCCAACTGGTGCCCCAGACTCCTAGACAGCCGCCCTATTATATATGACCGAAGTCATCAAGCGCGGCGCGCGCGGCTCTTCCGAGCTTCGGCCGACAGTACTTAACGGCGCTACAGCGGTCGTTATATTAGCAACAGAGCAAGAACGAGTAAACACCGTAGCGCCGGCGTCTCGCCGGCACGGGTCCTTATGCCAGTGTAGCGCCGGCGTCCCGCCGGCAAGGGTCCTTGTGCTAGTGTAGCGCCGGCGTCCCGCCGGCAAGGGTCCTTGTGCTAGTCTTGATCGAGAGGCGCCGACCGCAAGGTGGTTGTATGACGCGCTGGCGAACAGGTTTCATAGTCGCAACGATCAGCATGGTGGCGCTCGCGGTCGTCACCGCCGGCTGCGTCTCGAAGACGACCTCGAGTACGGTCCCCTCCCAGCCCTCCACGCAGGCAACCGGTAAGCCGACTGTGCTTATCTTCGCCCAGCCCGGGTGAGCTACCTGCCCCGTCGCCGAGCGCCTCGTGCAGGAGCTGCAGAAAGAGATGGGTGGATCGTTCGACGTTCAGATCGTCGATATCTCAATAGATACGGCTGCCGCTCAGAAGTACGAGATCCAGGCGACGCCTACCGAGGTGATCCTCGATCCGAGTGGCGCACAGTCCTCAGTGATGACAGGGGTGCCGGAAAAGCAGGAGCTTCGCGCGGCGATCGAAAAAGCGGCGGGGCAGTGAGTGCGGCCAGATCTAATTGTTTGGGGTAATGGATTGGGGCTGGTGGAGCCGAGGGGAGACTCGAAGGCCGCTGCACCCAGAAGTCGAATCCGGTAAGCGTTGGTTTGCTGAACTGGGTTCCGCGGCCCCCTAGGGGGGCTTCCAGCCCCCCGGGGTCACCCCACGCGTCCTCGCGTGAGGGGCGGCGCAACCCTTCGGGTTGCTGTCACCCCCCAGCCCCAGTCGATCTCAACCGCCAAGCGCGTTTGCGGCTGTTTAGCCAGCCACTGCATTACCGCCGTTCGTTCTTACCTTCTCTCAGAGCAGCCATTGTTCCGCTTGTCGAATTGATTGACTGCATTGGAAGATACTCTCCCCGCGAGCCGGAAGACAGCGACCCCTCTGTTCGAGTCCCCTCGGCTAAATAGTGGTTGCTGTGGTGGAGTGGTGGAGCCGAGGGGACTCGAACCCCTGACCTCATCCGTGCGAGGGATGCGCTCTCCCAACTGAGCTACGGCCCCACTG
>DAIUEJ010000028.1:0-38836 GCA_036845225.1 Candidatus Anoxymicrobiaceae bacterium
GACGACCTCAGCGTCCCGAACGCTGCGCGCTAACCTGGCTGCGCTACACCCCGACCGCTCTATTATAGGTATGTGCCTTCCCTGCGTCTAACGAAGCGAACAACAGCCCCGCCTCGCTTTCGGCGTCATATAATCTAGCCACAGCTACAGATGCACTGGGGGTAAGGCAATGTCATGGGAAGGACCGGTGGCCCTGGTAGGCGTCGCGCTCGGCGTGGTCAACGCGGCAATACTCGGCTTTCAGATGTGGTCTGAGAACAGGGTCCGGGTAGGGGTGTCGATGGATCTCCACGACTTCGGCCCCTCGGGGTACGTCAAGCCGGGGCTGTTCATCGAAGCACGGAACTACGGGAAAAAGACGGTTGTCCTCTCGTCGGCCGAGGTCTGGGCCGGCGCGGGGTTCAAAGCGCAAGTTGATTCCGACCCTCCGACGTTCGTGTTGCCGCATATGCTGGAAGGCGCGTCCAGCCACGAGGTCTGGATGGATCCTTACGACCTGGCGGAGAAGATGTCCTCGCAAGGCATTTCGGGTGACGTCGTGATCACGGGTTCGTTCAAAGACCAGCTCGGAAACACCCGCAAGAGCGAACCGCTCGAGTTCAAAGTTGATGACTGGCTGTTGAGCGACCGCGAGCCGGACCCGCTTGTCTGACCGGGGAAGAAGGCGCCTGTCGTCCCCCTCAGGGGCTCTGGTCCACGAGGGGTTTGTAGTGAGCGCCGAAGTAGCGGTCGAATATCATCCGGAAAGTGTTCACGGGCGTGATGCCGCTCCACAGGGCGGAGCTGCCGCCGTTGGGAAGGTAGTACGCGTTCAGGATGTTGTTCGTGTACAGGATGCTGTGGTCCCCCTGGAAGATGATTATCGGTGGGACCTTGTTCTTGGTGAGGATGTCGTGGATGAGAGTCTCGACCCTCTTGTTCACGTAGGTCAGCTGGTCGAGGTACGCCTGATGGACGTTCTTGACGTCCGGATTGATGGCCTTGCCGTTGGCGTCGAAGAGATACGGCGGGTGAGGCGAGATCACGTGCGCAAAGACGAAGAACGGCTTGCTCAGACTGGTGGCGAGCGTGGGGATCACCGAGAACGGCTGCAGGACTTTCTCTTTTGAGATGAACCAGCTGTTTCCGGGGACGAGCCCCCGCGCCATGGTCGTCCTGATGAACGCCGAGCTGAACTCGTCCCGGTAACCGCTCAATCCGGAGTACGAGATGTCCGCGTACCGGTTGATGCTGGTTGCCGGATACGGGGCGCCGATATGCACGATCTCGTAGCCCTTCGAGCGCAGGAACTTCATCACCTCGTTGTACTCGATCATCTTCTGGAGCTCGAGATTGCTCGGCAGCGCCTTGGTCTTGCCGACGTACTGCATGTTCAGTGAAGAGGCAAGAGAAGGATACGTCGAGGTGTAGTTGCTCTTCGCGTCGGCCGGTATGGTGAACCCGTCTTTCTGCAGTTGTTGCAGGAACGCGCTGTTATCGTAGTTGAATCCCGAGAGCACCTTCTGCCCGCTGTACCCGTCGAGGATGATGTAGTAGATGTTCGGACGCTCGGACGTCGCCGCCGGGGTCACCGCCTTGGAGCCCTGATTGACCGCGGCCGTCTGCTTTACCGCGCCTTTCTTGCCGCTCATCGCGTGGTAAGCGACCTGGCCGAGCGATATCACCAGGAAAGCCGCCGCTACAACGACTAGGAATTTGTTGATCGCGGCAGTGCGCTCTTTGTTCGCGGTCACCTTTCTGAGTATGAGCAGGCCCAGCACCAGGATGAGGACGTACAACCCCAGCCACGCGACGTCCATAGTCCTCGAGGTCGCGACCAGTTGCGGGTTCGCGTTCTCGATGGGGTCGTAGTGCTGGATGATGTGCATGAGCTTGTTCACGGATTCCACGAAGTAGCCGTACGAGAAGAAGACGACCAGCACGAACGACGTCATCAGGGTGGCTTTGCCCTTGTCCCGGGTGATGAGGTAGAAGATCCCCAGCACGATGCCCGCGAAGGCGAGGCTCACCAGGAGCGGGAGCCACACGCTGCCCGCGGTGACCTCACCCGAGTTGACCCCGTACAGGAACAACACGGGAGCGGCGGCGAGCAGGAACGGCAGGACCAGCATTTACGTCGCCCTCTTCTCCATCAGGTACAGCGTCCTCTTTGTGGACTCGATGGCGGTGCCCTCGGCGATGTCGAAATGCCGGCTGAACTGTTTCTCGAATTCCTCTGGCGTGTAGTCGTCGAAGATGTCCTCACGCGAAGACAGCAGCCACTGCACCTGTGAGTCGTCCTTTGGGACGAACTCGATTATCAGCGTGTCGCATATCTGTGAAAAGTATTCGGATATCATGCCGAAGGGCAGGTTGCCCGAGATCGCCAGGTGGTGGATGAGCGCGAGCGCTAGCCCCACGTCCGCGGGGCCTCGCGCCGACAGAGACATGCGTTCCCGGTTCTGCCATCCGATGCCCGGAGACGGGTTCGTGAGATCAACGAGCAGGGGGAGCATGCCTTTGTCTCCCTTCTCGCGGCACTCAAGGTAGTTCCGCTCTACGGCGGAGTGATCGCTGTCCAGTGACAGGGTGAACCCTGCTTTTTCGTTGGCTATTCGGCTGAACAATCCCATGTTCGCTCCAAGGTCCCAAACGGTTAGAGGGTCCGCCCTGGCGATAAGTTCCCGCACCAGCTCCCGCTTGCGGTCAAACGCTGCTTTGTCGTAGTTGGTCTCCTCGTAGTAATCGGCCCACTCGGTCTTTTTCCCGCGGAGTCTCAAGCGCTCCACGGCACCCTGGAGGCTCTCGATGAGTCCCCTGAAAGCGTTCTCGCTGAACCTGCCCACAGTCTCGATCTGCGCGGATTTCTTCTCGTACTTCTCAAGGCTCCTGGCCTGCAGGTGTATGTGCGAGAGAAGGGAGAACCTGAACTTCGAGCGCGTTGGCATCAGACCGCTGGCAAGGTCGAGCGGGATGCCGTCGAGGTTCGCTCTCAACAGTTGGCTCACGCGGGGGTCCCGGTAGCTCATCAGCGCCAGGGGCGCCAGGAAATGCTGGCAGAACTGCCTGTACGCGATCCAGGGCTGGCCGGGAACGAACCTCTCGAAAGAAAGCGTGTCGATCAAAAGCGGCCGGCAGTCTTTGAACTGGATGTTGTACGCGCTCGAGTCCTTTAGAGACATGCCGTGCGACAGCGCTTTCTTCTGGATTGCGAGGGTCGCCAGTGCCGCGTCCTTCAACTGCGAAAAGCACCACTCGTAAGGGTATGACACGAATGGAACGAGCTCCGGCTTTATCGTCTTGTAGACGGTGGCGGGATCCAGGGGGTCAAGCTCAACCTCCTCGTGGGGAACGAGCAGGCCGCCCGCGACCAGCTCGCCGTACAGGCCCGAATCCATCAGGACATCGTAGTCCTCTTTGTACCTCCGGTTGACTTGCCTGTAGAGCTGATCGCCTCTGTGGAACAGATAACCGCTGGGGTCTCGAAACGAAGAGGGATCGGCTGCGCTTCCCTCATTCATCCTTGTCTACTCTGTCCTCATCATCGACAGGGTTTTCGCCCTCGAATTCTGTAACCGCAGCTTCGCCTTCGGCCGCGACTTTGTCCTCGCCCTTGACTTTTTCCGGTGGCTCGTAGGGGCGCCTGGTCACAAACGCTTTGACCCTGCGCCAGTACACCTTGAGGACGAACAGCCCTCCGAGCAGGCTCGCGAGGACCACCTGGATGATGAGGCTGCCCACTCCCGCGGAGATATAGCCGGTGAGCCCCTGCGGGAGGATATAGAGCGCCTTCAAGGTCGGCAGAGTCGAGTGTTTTTTGTCAGATCCCATGCTTGCACCTCCGGGTGCCCGCATCCGGCTTAGGATGGAACACGCGTATCTCATCACGACCGAGGAGCCGGAACACCTCTCACCCGGCATTCCCCATATACTCCTCTAACGCCCGTATTCTATCAAGACGTTACCCCCTCAGCATTGAGATTGCCTATGTTCCGCGCTTGAGTCCGCCAAACAAAAATGCACCACTGGTGCCTGACCCCAGTGGTGCATCCGGCTGTTTGTCTTCAGTCGAAGGTGGTCGGAATAGCCTCGACGACTTCGAACGTCTGCTTGAACCCGTCCGCGTGCTTGAGCAGAGCGGCCATGTTGCCGGTCACTTTGACCTTGCCCGCCATCAGGGCGTTCATGGGGTCGAGCTCGCCCAGGGTCATCACCTTCCAGACTTCGTAGTTCGCGCGGATGATATAGTCCATCGCGCCCGGGTCGGACATCTCGCCGTGCTCCGCGACCACGCCTTCCTTGATGAAGACGAACTTGGGCGGTATGTCCGGCCTGTCCGTGAACTCGTAGGCTACGTGTGCGGTCAGGTCTTTGAGGGACTCCTGGATCTCGGGCCTCTCGTTGTACATCTTCGTGTAAGCGTCGAGCCACTCCATCGAACCGAACGCGACTTCGTCTGGCATTTACTCCTCCTCCTAGTTGCCGGCGGGACGCCGGCGCTACAGCGACATCAGCAGCAGGTCGGTGATGTCGTACACGTCCATCCCCGCCTCGGTCGCCTGCACGACCTCGGTCAGGTTGCCCTCGCAGAACGGGCAGGCGGTGACCAGAGCCTGCGCGCCGGTCTCTTTGGCTTCTTCCACCCGCTGCTCGCCGGTCCATGCGGCGAAGTCCGGGAACGCCGTCTTCACTCCTGCGCCCGCGCCGCAGCACCAGGCTTTCTCGCGGTTGCGCGGCATCTCGATGAGCTCGATACCGGGGATGGCCTCCAGTATCCTGCGGGGCGCGTCGTAAAGTTCGCTGTACCTTCCGAGGTGGCACGGGTCGTGATAGGTCACCTTCATCTCGACCTTCTTCTCGGGCTTCAGCTTGCCCTCGCTCACGAGCTGGTCCAGGTACTCGACCACGTGCACGACCTCGAAGTTCCTGCGGACCACCTTCGGGTACTCGTTCTTCATCACGCTGTAGCAGCCCGAGCAGGAGGTCAGGACCCTGGAGAACCCGAGCGCGCTCAGCATCTCGGTGTTCTCGGTCGCGATCTGCTTGAAGGTGTCCTCGACGCCGAGGTTGTAGGTGGTCGCGCCGCAGCAGATCTCTTTCTGGCCCAGCGTGCCGAAGTCCTCGCCGGCGGCGTTGAGGAGCTTCACGGTGTTCAGAGCGAAGTGGGTTCGCGCCGGTATCATCGCGGCGGTGCACCCCACGTAGTAGAGGGTGTCGACCTTCTCCTTTGAGGCGTCCTTGATGTCCAGGCCTTTTGCCCAGCGATATCGCATCGCCTTCGGCTGCTGGTAAGGGTTTCGGTAGTTGATGGTGCTCTTCACCACGGTCTGGGCGTCGCCGGGCGGGCCGCCCATCGCCTTCACTATCTCGCCGCGGACCAGCCGGGCGATGTCGGTCGGGCTCTGGTCGGTGGCGCACTGCTCGGCGCAGGAGCCGCAGAGGGTGCAGTGATAGACGACGTCGGCGAGCTCCGCGTCGGGCTCGAGCGCGCCCTCCCTCAGGCCCTGGGCGATATAGCACTTGCCGCCGCCCGCGTAAGCGAACCAGCCGTATCTGGTCCAGGCGGGGCAGACCTTGAGGACTTCATCGCCCTCCTGGCCGGGATGGTAGTTGCCGGTGCAGATCTTGCACTTCGGGCAGGTGTACATGAGCATTTCCATGGGGAGCGTCATCGCTACCACCCCCCTTCATACATTTTCAGTCCGGGGTTCAGGATGTTGTTGGGGTCGACCCCTTTCTTGATGCGCCTCATCAGGTCGCCGAAGCCGCCCGCCTTGTCGACGTAGTTGTGGATGCCGTCGTAGCGGATGGTCGTCGCGCCGTAGCGCTTCATGCCTTCCTCGATGTAGTCGCGGTAGATCTCAACCGCCTTCTCATGCTCCGCCTCATCGACGGGATCGACGAACGGGGTGAGCCGAAGGAAGATGCTCCGCCCCTGATCGAGGCAGTGGCTGTAGTAGGTAGTGCCGTACTGGAGCCCGCGGTTCCAGATGAACTGCAGCCCGAACTTCTCGAGCTCGATGACGTTCCTGGGCTCGGCGTACAGGATGTGCATGAAACCGTAGCCCAGGCCGAAGCCCTTCATGAAGTGGGTGCACGGCTCGTGGTCGATGCCGTGGGTCTTGTAGTAGTCCCAGGTGCCGGGGTATTTCTCCTGCAGCTCCTCGTTCATCCTGCGCCCGCCCAGGCCCTTGGCGATCTTCTCGAGGAGCATGCTGTGCGTGTCGATGTCCTCCTGGTATCCGGTCATGATGTTGAGCACCAGGCAGTAGGGGCGGTCGCCCGGGTGCTCCCACGGCTCGGTCATGAACACCTTGAGGTAGTCGCCCGAGTCGGCCATCTCGCCGCCCGAGGCCAGGATGTTCATGATGGTGTAGAGGCCCCAGTGCCAGGTCACGCAGTGCTCGACCAGGTTCGCGGCGACACCGTCTTCATGAACTCGACCGCGTCGCCGTACGAGTCGAAGCCCATCACCGGTAGCGCCTGGACGTCGTTGAGCGGGTAGATGCGAGCGGCCATCTTGGTGATGATGCCGAGCGTCCCGCAGGCGTTCATGAAGATGCCGCGCAGGTCGGGGAGAGGTCCCCACTGGGCGTGCCAGCCCTGTCCGGGATAGGTGTCCTCGAACGCCTTCGACCCGGTGCGAACGATCGTGCCGTCGGGGAGCACCACTTCGAGGCCCAGGACCTCGGAGTCGATGCCCGAAGCGCGGTGGCTGCCGTGGCCTTTGAGGTGGTAATTGCCGAGGACGGAGTTGCCCGGGGGGTACGAGCCGAGCGTCGCCCGGAAGCCGTGGGGCCGGATGGCCCGCACTAACTGTCCGATCGACACGCCGGGCTCGACGACCGCGTAGGCCGCGTCGGTATTGATCTCGAGGAGCTGATCCATCCCGTAGGTGTCGAGGACGATGCCGCCGGCCTTCGGGATCACTGACGGCTCGAGGGTGCCGCTCGCGATGGGTGTGACCGGGACCACCAGCTTGTCCGTGATCTTCAGCACCGCCTGTACGTCCTCGACCGTCTTGGGGCGCACGACGATGTCAGGCATCGTCTTGGGGAGCGGCAGCGCCGTGCCCGAGTAGGTGAAGCGTATCGCCTTGTCGGTGGTGACCTTCTCTTCACCCAGCGCCTCTATGAGTTCCTTGCGTGCCCGCTCGACCAGCTTGCTGTCAACGGGTGACGTCAGGACTTGCAATTTGGAGGCCTCCTTCCGACAACTCGTACCGGGTACAGGGCAATATTGTATCCCTTTTACAGCGAGTCAAGAAGGGTTTAGCAAGTATTTTTGGACGAGCGGTCAATTTTTAATGGGGTGGGCGAATTGGTGGACTGTGCCTGACCCCTATATAATCGAGTTCCGTTGTTTTCAAGGGAGGCCAGATGCTGCGAAAGATGTACCTCAAGAAGAAGATCGCCGAGTACGACGATCGGATGGGCGAGCTGTTTGTGGACTGCGAGGAGCGCTCGGTCAAGAGCTTCGACGGAACGCGCATCGCCTACCGCATGGTCGGCGAGGGCGGCCCGGCGATAATACTGTGCCCCGGCGTGTTCACCACCTACATGTTCTTCCACTACATGAAGGACTACTTCTCGCCGCGCCACAAGATGATCTTCTGGGACTATCGAGGCCACCCCGACAGCGACATGCCGAAGGACCTTTGTTCTTTCACCATCGAGAACTGCGCGAAGGACCTGCGCGCGGTCATGGACGACGCAGGCGTCGACGAGGCGATACTCGTCGGGTTCTCGATGGGCGTCATGACCATCCTCGAGTTCTACAAGCACTGGCCGAAGCGGGTGCTCGGGATGGTGCCGATCAACGGGCCGTACGGCCACGTCTTCAGCGAGTCGGCGAAGGTGGAGGGCGCGATCACCTCGAGCCTGGACTTCCTCTCGAGCCACACCTGGCTGGTCGAGTGGTTCCGCCCCGTGATAGTGCTGCCCATCAACCTGCCCATCGCCAAGCGCGTCGAGCTCAACCCGACCATGCTCGCCGCCGAGGAGATGACCCTCTACTTCGAGTACGTCACCAAGATGGACTGGCACATGGGCTTCAAGGCGCTTTCCGCGATGTCTTCCTACAACGGGGAAGCGATCATAGACAAGATCAAGGTGCCGACGCTCCTCATATGCGGGACCAAGGACTCGTGGACCCCCAAGCGCATCGCGGACGAGATGCACCGAAGGATCAAGGGGTCGGAGTACACCAAGATACCGGGCGGGTCGCACGCCACGCCCGCCGAGAACCCCGACATGATCAACTTCCGCATCGACCTGTGGCTGTGGACCTACTTCCACGAGAGGATGGAGGAGTGCGCCGCCGAGATGGCGGAGATGAAGAAGCCCGCCGGGAAGCCCGCGAAGAAGACGGCCGCAAAGCGCTAGCCTGCCGCGCCTAGCGGTCGGCCTTCAGGATAGTCCCCTTGATGCCCACCGCCCAGACGGAGTTCTCCGTAGCCGAAACCCCGGTCAGGTCCGCGGTGGTGCCGCTGTCCTCCGTCGACCAGGACTTGCCGTCGAACGACACCACGGTTCCCTTCTGGCCTGCCGCCCAGCCGGCCCGGTCGCCTGCCATCTCGATCCCGGACAGCTTGGCTCCGCCCGCGTCCTGCTTGCTCCACGAGCTGCCGTCGAAGAAGTAGACAAGCCCGTAAGACGTGGCCCAGACGTGCTCCGGGTCCGAGCCCGAGACGCCGTAGAGGTATGGGGCCGACTTGCCCTGTTCAACGAGCCCGCTGTCCTTCTTCGACCATGAAGTGCCGTCGTAGTGGATGGCCGTGCCGATGCCTCCGACCGCCCAGACGTGGCTGTCGTCGAGAGCGAACACCGCTCCCAGAGACTCGGTAGTGGGGCCACCCTGCACGGCCCACTTCATGGAGCCGGTCGTGCCGGAAGACGCCGGCGTCGTCTTGTTCGAGGTCGCGCTCTCCTTTCCACCAAGGCTGACAGCGAGCACCACGGCCACGACGATTATCACGATCGCCGCAGCCACCCCGATGATGATCCAGGTGTTACGACGGTGCGCCGCCGGCTTAGCCGCGGAGGAAGCGGGTGCGGGCGGGGGCGGGGAAGGCGAGGCTCCTGACTGAGCAGGCGCAACCGGCTGAGCGACAGGGACGGGCGCGGGTTCAGGCTTCGCGGGCTCGGGGGCCGCGGCTGCCGGCTCGACCAGCAGTCCACCGCAGTAAACACAGTACCTGGACTTCTTCTTCGCCTCTTTGCCGCAGTCACCGCAGAACAGGGCGCACCTCCGTCATACCGCTTTTCATCTGCATCGAAAAACCGGCCTGCCGACTTTAACTATCGCTCTCCGAGACCACCTGGTAGTTCACCTTCCGCTCGGCGCCGGCCAGCGTGAAGATTCCCGAGCGGCTCAGCCTCGGTTCCAGCCACGAGGTATCGATTCCGGCAAAGAAGACCGGCATGAGCCGCGAAGGGTTGTCCTCGACCGCGCCCAGCAGTTGTCCGCTGAAATCGGCGGCCTCCTCGGTAACGGGGATGGTCTCGTACAACCTGACCTGCGAGGCGACCCCTACCGTCGTCGCGCCGCACCCTTCCATGAAGTCGACGGCCCTCTCGACCGAGGACTGGCTCTCGCCCAGCATGCCGACGATGATGTCCACCGCGGCCTTTATGCCCCGGTCGCGGCAGGTGGCGAGGAACGTGGAGACGTCCTCCTCGGTGTACGGGCCGGCTTCGTCCGACAGCTCGGCGCTGGTCACGGCGAGGGTGAGTGAGCTGCAGCCTGAAGCAGCGACGGCTTGAGCCAGCCTGTCGCCAAACGGGACCGGCTTGAAGTAGCCGGACCAGGCCAGGGGCAGCTCTTCGCGGGCCAGCGCCTCCAGGAACTCCGTGGTCCGCTCGAGGTCGTGGTTCACCTCGCAGTCGCACATGAAGATCATCGAGACGCCCAGCTCCGCCAGCCGTCCCGCTTCTGCAACAACCGCGTCGATATCGCGGGTCAACATCGGCCTGCGCCTTTCCACGCAATAAGCGCACCCCCACTCGCAGCCCTTGCGAAACTCCAGGCCCGCCGGGTTTCCCCCCGCCAGGTACCGCGCGTAGTCGAAGGCGCCGCGGGTGTGGACGATGTCGCCGACGATGCCGGCAGCCCATCCGTCGATCACGCGCGGCAGTTCCCGCCCGGCCGCCAGCGCGTCCAGGGCTCGCGGGAAAGCCACTTCTCCGGGCCCCCGGACCATATGGTCGGCGCCGAGGCGGGCCCGCAGCGCCTCCCCCGAGCACGCGGTCGCCGCGCCACCGACGAACAGAGGCGCGCCGGTGCACGAACGCGCAGTCTCGAAGAGCCGGGCCGTATCCTCCAGAAAGGAGATGTTCCCCTGGTAGAGAGCCGTGTCGATGTTCCGGAAAGTGAAGCCGACGACGGCAGGCTTCTCGTCTTCCAGGAAGCGCGCGAGTTCGGCCTCCGGGTCGACGCTGAACGCCAGGTCCAGGATGCGGGCTTCGTGCCCCGCGCGCTCGAGCGGTGCGAGCAGGTACTCGAGCCCAACGGGTATCGTGGGCGGCTCGACGTAACGGTTGGTGTTGATGAGGGCCACCCTCAAGAGGTACTTCCTTTCAACCTAGATCCGCGCGAAGCCGGGCAGCAGCTTGAAGACCCGCTCTTTCATGAGAGGCGCGAGCCAGGGGTAGTTCCGGATGCCGAACCAGGTCACCTGCTGAAGCATCCAGATCGGCATGTGCTGGTATGCCCAGGCGAAAAGGTAACCTTGCTTGTAGTACTTGTTCACGCGGTTGAACTCCTCGAGCGCGGCCTGGTGGTCGGTGACCGCCGTGGCGGCGATCTTCCCGGAGACCAGCGCTCCGTGCACGCCGAAGAGCAGGAACGGGTCCATGGTTCCCGAGAGCGTGCCCGCGATGATGTAGTTCTTCGCGAAGAGCCTTGGGTTGCGCCAGGTCTCGACCGGAAGAGCGCCGATGTTTATCGCGTCCCACTGCTCGAACTCGATGCCGTCGTTGGACGCGAGCTGGTTGCGGAAGCGGTCCTTGACGTCCGGGTCCAGGGGCTTGCCGCGCGAGAACAGGCATGCGCCCCGGGCGCCGTTGACCTGCGAATAGAACGCATAGTCGCGCGTGTACTCGTCGAAGTAGATGACGACCTTGGGCTCCGTTTCTTCCGTCTCGCCCATGGCGAGGTAACCGTAGACCGGCAGGTGCGGGACGCCCAGGGGTTTCCACGCTTCGCCGAAGAGGCCCGTGGCGACGATGGAGTCAGCCGGGAGCGAGTCGAACCCGGTCACGGTATCGTTGAAAGAGAACTCGACGCCCTCCTTCTTCGCGAGCTCGTAGAGGTAGACGTCCAGCGAGGTGGGCCGGGGCCCGCGCTCGACCAGGTATGCCGGCACGCCCTCGTAGAACTCGACCTCGAAAGTGCGGCCGTAGACGTGGTTCATACAGCGTGTCAGGGGCACGGCTGCCGGCGAGATATCGATGCCGGTGTAAGCTTTCATACGCTCGAGGTTTATGGGCGTGCCGTCGCCGATGTTGATGACCCGCCCTTCCAGGCCTTTGATGTCGGTGAGCCCGCCCACGCGGTCGCGCCGCTCGCGTACGGTGACCTTGAAGCCTTCCCGCGCGAGGTTGATCGCCGCGACCATCCCCGAAAGACCCGCCCCGACGATTACCTGCTCTCGCATCGGCCCCTCCTCGTCACGAACCGGTGGAGAGATTCTATATCAAGTGGGGAGGCGCTATGAACGGGTCCCGTGCAGGAAGGGCGTCGCGCTCGATGAAATCAAACCGGGAGCGCGGGTCAGCGGCGCCAGCGTCACCCCGGCTCCTGCGCGTGTGTAATAATAATGCCGTCGTAGAGAATAACGGGGATGCTGTCACTATGCAGAAGTGGGAGTGCCAGGTGTGCGGCTACATCTACGACCCCGAGAAGGGGGACCCGGACGGAGGTGTCGAGCCCGGTACGCCGTTCGACGACCTCCTTACGTCGTGGGAGTGCCCCTGGTGCGGGGCGACGAGAGAGAGCTTCAGGCCGTACGCCGGGTGACAACTTCAGAGAGGTGCCGGCGAGACGCCGGCGCTACGCTGCTGAGCGGAGGGGCGTGATGGAGGGGAGCCTGTACAGCGTTCTCGGGCTGTCCTGCAGCCCGCGCGAGAAGGGCAACACCGACCTGATGTGCGACAGCGCGCTGGTTGGGGCCGCCTCCGCCGGCGGCGTTGTCGAGAAGGTCCGTGTCCCGTCCTTGAACATCAACCCGTGCATAGCATGCAACGCGTGCTTCAAGACCGGGCAGTGCGTGCAGAAAGACAATATGCCCGGACTCCTCAAGAAGATGCTCTCCGCCGACGGCATCATCCTCGCCGCGCCCATCTTCAGCATGGGCCTCGCGGCCCAGGCGAAGATCATGATCGACCGCCTGCAGTGCTGCTGGGCGAAGAAGTACGTTCTCAAGGAGCATACGGTCCCCGACGAAGCGCGGGAGAGGCGGCGCGGCCTGTGGCTCTCCGCGGCGGGGATGGACAACCCGAAAGTCTTCGACCCGGCGGTGCCGACAGTGCGCTACTTTTTCGGGATGCTGGAGGTGCCGTCCTGGGAGCGCGTGCTGTACCATCACGTCGATGAGAAAGGCGCGATCGCCGGCGTGCCCGGCGCGCTGGAAGCGTGCGAGCGCGCGGGCGCGCATCTGGTCCGCAGCCAGATACAGGAGGACTGAATGGCTGAGCAGTTGATCGTCGGCGCCGGGCTCGCCGGTCTGACCGCGGCGATAACGCTGGCGCGAAAAGGGTATGAGGTACGCGTCCTGGAGAAGTACAAGACGGTCGGCGCTCAGCCGGAGCGCTGGCCCATGGTGGACGTGACGCCTTTCCTCCCCGGGAAGATGAGCCGCTACCTGGGCATAGAGATCGGCGAGCCGCAGGTCCAGCCGTGCAGGCAGCTCAACGGCTACTTCTGGGGCGAGTCGTTCGACGTGCCCATCGGGCGCACGAACCTCTGCCTCGTGGAACGGGGCCCCCGCAAGACGGGGCTGGACGGTTACCTGCTGGAGGTCGCTTCCTCGGAGGGCGTGAAGGTGGAGTTCGAGCACCCGGTGACGGGGCAGGGGGCGATTTCAGCGCTCCCGCCCGACACCATCATAGCCACCGGCCTCTACGCGGACGTTTTCGACGCGCTCACATCCCTTACCAGATGGGCTGGTGCTACGGTGCGAAAGGCCGCAGCGACAGGGACGGCGAGGCGGCGATCTACTTCGGCAACTACACCAGGGATTACGCCTACTGGGCGAACACCAACGGGATCTGGTCCGTCCTCTTCTTCACCCGGGGCCCGATCGACGCGCGAGACCTGAAAGTCTACGAGCGCGAGCTGGAGGCCACCGAGGGCATAGAGGTGGACGAGTGGCTGCACGGCTACGGCCCGACCCCGACCTGCAAGTTCTCGAACCCCCGGCTGTTCGTCGGGGACAAGATCCTCTCGGGAACGCTCTCGGGGATGATGGAGCCGTTCGCGCTCTTCGGGGTGCACGGGGCGCTGGTCTCCGGGAAGATCGCGGCGATGGCGGTGGAGGACAGGGAGGCCGCCTGGGTCGAGTTCAAGCGGCAGCTCACGACCTGGAAGCGTATGCTGCTCAACCGCAAGCTGTATGACCGCATGCCCCAGAGCGCGCGCAGGTTCGCGGTCGTCGGCTTGAACACGGCGCTCGAGTCTACGGGCGAAATGGGGGCGCGCGTGCTCGCCGGAGCGTTCCACGCGGTCCCCGGTTACATGCGCCAGAAGAAGGGCTGAAAAGAGTGAAAAGAAGGTGCCGGGCACCTTTACACTTGTGAGGGGAGGGCGGAGATGGGAGCAGGTAAGTTCAAGTGGCTGGCCGCGGGAGCGGCGCTCGGAGCCGGCGCTGCCGGCGAGTGGTACAGGCGGAACCGCACGGTCCAGATCATGCCGGTCGGCATGTTCGAGAGCCGCTGCGTCGCCGACCTCAACCGCGGGCTGAAACCCGCCGACGACGCGCAGCACCCATACCAGAACAGGTTCTACTGGGAGTGGTGGTACCTGGACGCCGCCTTCGACGACGGCCACCGCTGCGTGCTCGAGCTGCAGACCCCGAACATCATCAACATGTTCAATCCGAATGAGGTCGCGATGCTGTTCAACGTCTACACCCCTGACGGCGTCGAGCACAACAACATCGTCCCGTTCCCCGCGTCCATGTGGAGTTCGTCGACCGAGACGTGCGACGTCTCCGTCGGCGAGAACTTCATCAGAGGCTATTACCCCGAGTACCGCGTCAGGATGGCGCACGAGAACCTCGCCTGCGACCTCACGTTCACGAACCTCATCCCGGGCTGGACCCGCGGCACGGGCGAGATCATGTTCGGGACGCCTTCAAAGAACAACCTCTTCGGATGGGTAGTGGCCCAGCCGCGGGCGCGTGTGGAGGGCACCATCTCGGTCGACGGCAAGGAGCACCAGGTCACCGGCATCGGTTACCACGACCACAACTGGGGCTCGGGCTTCCTTCCGCTCTATGTCTCTCACTGGATATGGGGAAGGCTTAGCACCGAGCGGTTCACCATGATATTCGCGGACATCTCGACGACGAGGAAGTGCGGAGGCTACGAGGTCCCGCTCGTCTTCCTGGCGCTCGACGACAAGATAGTGCTCGAGTCGGCGAGGGCCGAGTGTAAGGCCCACGACTACGTGAGCGACTCCAAAGGGTTCCAGGTCTACCCGTCCAGCGTGGACTTCAAGTTCGCGGAGCGCGACGTATCGGGAGAGCTGCACTTCGAGGTCTCAAAGGAGCTCGAGATGGTGAACGCTCTGGGCGAGAAGCTGCCCCAGCCCGCCGTCGATTTCCTGGGCAAGGCGTTCGCCGGGCCGGCGTACTACCGCTTCCTCTCCGATTACAGAGGCTGGATCCAGGTGGGGGACGAGCGGCTGGAGCTGGACGGTGAGACGCACTGGGAATACATGGTGATGAACCTGCGACGCGGCCAGGTCCCGCGCCCGGCACCGACGCTCAACCTTTAATCAAGTCGTTCGATTTTACACTTTTCTTTACACCGGCTGGATGTCGTTCAAAGAAAAAAGTGGAAACAAAAGTGTAAAAACGAACGACGTCATTCAGTAGTGGACGGGGTACCCCATCTCTTCTTCCTGGAGCGGCTCGGTGAAGTAGCGGTGCAACTCCGGCGGGAGCAGGTGGTAGTCGATGTCCTTCACCTCAGGGTACAGGTCAACCGAACTGTAGGTGTTCCAGAAAAGCGCCGGCCGCTTCTCCAACCCGTTCCTGTGGATGAAGTCGAGCGCCGCGGCGAAGGTCTTGCCGGTGTAGGTCCCTTCCAGCCGTATCGCGTCGCATTCTCCGGCGAGAGAGACCGCGTCCATCGCTTCGGGCGTGAACCGCGCGTAAGTCGGGCCGGCGAAGTCGTCGATGAAGAGGATCTCCCTCGGGTGGACGCCCCTCACCGTCGCCGCCGGGTCGTGCCGCCTGATGAACGAGGCCGCCATGCCGACGTGCCCCGCCAGGAGCCAGCGATTGCAGGCGAAGCTGTCCACCACCCGCACGGGGACGACGTCGCTGCGCAGGCCGGCCAGCCTCGCCCCCAGGATGAGGCCGGCCGCGGTGCTGCCGCTGCCGTAGGTCACGAAGATGAACTCGGGTTCGGGCAGCATGCGCGCCTCGACCTGCTTCTTCAGCTCGAGAGCAGCGTCGATGTAGCCAAGGGTGCCGCGGACGTTGGAGCCGCCGGGAGGGATGACGTAGGGGCGCTTCCCGGTCGCCCGGTCGTACCCCTGCGCCATGCCCCGCAAGAACCCGACGGGCTGCATCGCGGGCGTTGACGTGATGACGAAGCGAGCGCCGTGAGCGTGATCCAGGAGCAGGTTCTTGCGGACGTAGGCGGCGTTCGGCTGCGGCATCAGCACCGCGATGGTCTCCATTCCGAGGCGCTCCGCGTGGATGACGGTCGCGAGCACGTGGTTGGAACCGACAGCGCCGAAGGTCAGCACGCTGTGGTGCCCGCGCGCCTTCGCGTCGGCGAGCACGAACTCCAGCTTCCGCACCTTGTTCCCCCCGTAGAAGGGAGAGCTGAGGTCGTCACGCTTGATGTACAGCTCGCTCAGGCCCTCCGCGGCGCAGGTGCCGGCCATCTTCTGGACCGGGGTCGGGTACTCGCCGAGCTCGACCCACTCGACCCGCTCGCGCAGCCCGGGAAACTCCTCGAAAATCAACGGCCGTTCGTACAAGTCTCGTCCTTTCGGTGGCCTCGCGGCGGGCGACCCCGGCCCGGCCCAGCCTAATCTACCATGATTGCATCAATTGCACGCCGGCATGCCTTCTATATAGTAAAGGCATGCGAGCGTTTGGAGACTTCCTCATACGGGTCATGCACCAGGTCGGCTACTCAATCTGCCACCAGTTGCCGGAGCGCAGCCTTCACTACGGAGGGCGCGCCCTGCCCGTCTGCGCCAGAGACACGGGCCTCTTCCTCGGGTTCACCGTGGGACTGGTGGTCCTGCTGGTCGCGTACAGGCACTTTGCACCACGCTACCCGGCCTGGCCGAAGATACTCGTCCTCGCTGTCCTGATCCTGCCCACGTTCTTCGATGCGGCCACCTCTTACGCCGGGTTGCGGGAGTCGACCAATGCGGTGAGGCTGGTGACGGGCGCCTTCGCGGGCACCTGCGTGGCGGCCCTGCTGTTCCCGCTCGCCGCCCACGCGCTCGAGCTCGTGCGAGGCAGGGAGCCCGCAGAACCTGAAGCCGAAGCGCGAATGCTCGAGCCCTGGTGGTCCCTGCCCGCTTTGCTGACGCTGCCCGCCGTCCTTTCGCTCGCGATGTGGCCCCGCTGGCCCGGCGCTTTCTGGCTGTGGGCGCCGCTCGTCACACTTGCGATCGTGTTCACGTTCCTCGCGCTGAACTTCACACTGGTAGCTCTCGTCTTCGAGTGGCTGAAGGGCCTCGAGGTCGCGCCGTCGCCGGCGCTCATCACAGCGGTCGCAATCGCCGCCGCCTTCGCCGAGCTCGCTCTCTCCAACAGGCTCCACTGGCTGGCGGACAGACTCCTGCGCTAGGACCCGGGTCGCGGGCATTGCAGGAGTCTCTCCGCGAGGGCGTGACTCATTGCACTGCTCCAGTTAGAATGTTGGCTAGAGGCAAGCCCCGCGGTCGAACAGGAGGCTGTAGCACATGCATGTTCCGAAAGAGAAGATAAGGGTGACCATCCTGGTGGAGCGGTTCCGCATCATCGGGGACATGTACCGCTATCCGGGGGCCAGGCTCCTTGACCTCGTCAACATCAAGGACACCGCGTTCATCCCGGTGACGGACGCGCAGATCTTCAGCCTCAGCGACGGCAAGCTCCTCCACGCCACCTCCTTCGTCGGCGTCAACCGCAACCAGATATCGTTCTTCTATCCCATGGAAGAATCGGCCCAGGAGGAAGGGCAGAAAGAGGCCTAGAGGGCCGGCAGGCTCTCGCAGAACCGCTTCGGCGCTGCCGCTATTGCGTCGGCTGCCCGAAGGTGAGTTCCTTGGTCGAGGTGATCTTCGCGAACTTCTTAAGCGGGCCGATGTGTTTGGTGATCAGCGTGTTCGCGTACTTGACGATGGTCACCCGTACGGCGGTCTTGGGAGTCACCCCGGCCGGCAGGAAGATGACCGCGGCCTGTCTTATCTCCTCATCCGTGTAACCGGCCAGCTTCAGCTTGTTGGTCACTTCTTCGACGGCGGTGCCTTCGTCGTGGTAGGCGTTGTACTGGTTCGCGGCGGCGTTCGCGAAATCATCGGCGTCCTGAGCGACCGAGAACCTCTGCCAGATGAGAGGCCCGACCTCAGCGAGGACCAGGATGATGAAGGCGAAGACGACCCCGAAGACCACCAGGCGCCTGGCGATCTGGCCGCTCTCACCGGTCAGCATTCTATGTAGTCGCAAGTCCGACCTCCCCGCGGCGTGCCCCACGCCGCACAGCTCAATCCATTATACTGTCCTCTTCGACAGGTTCCCTTCCCTCCGGCTCGATATCAGCTTGCCTTCTTCCCAGAAAGCGCGCAATGAGGTTTCTCAACGCGTGCATCTCCTCCGACTTGAGGAGCCAGACGATGGCCAGGTAAACCACGCCCGATACCAATAGTGACGCTGTGACCTGCAGAAGTTGTTCCGCGAACGTCGCGACGCCTACGTACTTCCCGCAGGCCCAGGCGGTCGCCCAGCAAGCGCCCCCCATCACCAGCGACGCCATCACGATCTTTGCGAGCGAACCCGCGACGCGTCTGCCATCGAGCCCCCCGAGGCGCTTGCTGAGAACCACCCACACCAGGACGGTGCCGACCACGTAAGCCGTGGTGTTCCCGAGCGCCAGGCCCGACACCTTCATGACGTTGGTCTTGAAACCGTAAAAGTATATGAAGTCGACCGCGATGTTAAGCCCGATGATGATTCCCGCGATAATCATCGGCGTCCTGGTGTCCTGCATTGAGTAGAAGACCTTCAGCGTGAGCATGAAGAACGAGAAGAAGAACAGGCCCAGCACGAAGTAGAGCAGCACGCTCGCGAGCATCTCCGTATCGCTCTTCCCGAAGTTCAGGCGCTGCAGCAGCAGCCGGACTATAGGGGAGCTCAGGATAGCGTAGGCGACCGAGGCGGGTATCACCACGAACGCGGTCGTCCTTATCCCCAGCGACGTCGAGTCGACGATCCGCTTCTTGTCCTTGCGCACCGAGTCCTCTGACAGCGTCGGGAAGAGCGCCGTGATTATCGAGACCGCCACTATCCCGTAGGGAAGCTGAAAGAAGATATAGGCGTACTGGAAAGCCGAGATGCCCCCGCGCACCTGTGCGGCGAGGATGTTCACCACCCACAGCCCGATCTGGTTTATGAAGACGTAGATGACGACCGGCACCGCGAGCCTGCCTATCTTCCTGACCGCCGGGTGCTTGAGGTCGACCACGAACTTGTACCTGAACCCGGTCCGCCTCACCCACGGGAGCTGGATCAGCGCCATCGCGACCACTCCCAGGGTCGCGCCGATGGCCAGCAGGTACCTGTTCGGGTAGAAGTTATAGAGGATGACCGTAGCGATCACCACCACGTTATTGGCGATCGGAGCGAAGGCCGGGATGGTGAAGTGCTTGTAAGAGTTGAGGATGCCGGTGTAGATCGCGCAGATGCCGTAGAAGACCACCTCGAAAATGAAGAAACGCAAGAGGAAGATGGCGTCGGCCTCCATCTGCCCCCGGTTGTGGGCGAGGAAAGTCTGCGCCTTGATCACCCACGGCGCCGCGATGCACAGGGCGATGCTGACGGTGACCAGGACCAGGAGCGTCAGGTTGAACACGGAGTTGGCGACGTGCCAGGCCTCCTCTTCGTCGCGCGTCTTGAGGTACTCGACGAAGACGGGGATGAACAGTGAGGCCAGCACCCCTCCGAGGATGAGGTCGTAGATGATGTTGGGGGTGATGTTCGCGAGGTTGAACGAGTCCGCCATCGCCTTGGCGGTGAGCCCCAGGACCGAGGCGAGAGCGGCCGTGCGGATGAAGCCCGTGACCCTGCTGATGCCCGTCCCGAGGGTCATCACGGAGGCGCCGCGCGCGAAAGACGCCTCCTTAAGCCGGGGTTTCGGTCCCTTCGGCTCCTGGCCCTTCTTTCGTTGCCTCCTCGAGGTTCCTTCGCTTATGCTTCCCTACCTTTCGCCGGGAGGTGAGCTTGATCCCCCAGACCCCTCCGATCAGGGCAAGCAGACCCGCCACCACCATGATCGCGAACGTGTTGAACCTGCTGGTCAGCACCGTGAAGTCGACCTCCCCGAGGATGAAGTTCTGCGCCTCGAGCCGGGCCTGGAAGCGGACTCGGCCTTTCTTCTTCACGACCACAGGTATCTCAAGGAGGTTCTCCTTCGGCTCGACCCTGACCTTCTGGTGCGCGCCCTTGGGGAAGCTGAGCCCGTTGCTCTCCAGTTGCAGTGTTGCGGTGATGCGGTAGGACGTCCCGTTGACGATGGTCAGGGGTATCTTCGAATCGCCCGAGGTCAGCGAGATGGAGCCCGTCGCGGGCAGAGTGATCTTCGCGACTTCGGCGTCGATGGCGTTGATGGCGGCCGAGGTGTAGGTGAGCCCTTCGACCTTGCGGTTCCACTGGTCCCAGACGTCGCTCTCGCTGACCCAGACGTCGTTGACCAGGGATCCGAGCAGCGGGTTCTCCGGCATCACCATCCCCGAGAAGCTCTTCAGCCGGTCGCGCGCCCGCCCCACCTGTGCGAAATACTCATCCTGGGTGACTTGAGGCTCGGGGATGACCAGCGGGTCGTTGTCGAGCGTCGGGATGCTCATCATGCTCTCGCCCAGGGTCGTGTTCTTCAGCCAGGGAGCGCTGGTGACCGCCTTGATGACCTCGTTCATGACTTCCCGTGACGGGTGCCACCAGCCTGGCATGAGCACCGCGCAGCTTCGGAGCTGGCCGGGCCGCTCGAGATAGAAGTTCGTGAGCTCCGAGAGGATGCACTGGGCGACGCCGCTCGCGTCCTGGCTCTGGCTCACGCGGCTGATGAGGTCGCGCATGCGGGCGTCCTCGAATATCGCCATCACGTTGTCCGTCTTCCTGGCGCCCATCACCTTGACGGGCTGCGCGAGGGTCGCGCCCCTTAAGAGCCTCTTGCCTTCTCTGGTGCGCTGGAGCAGGTCAGGCGACAGCATGAGGAACTGACCCGCCTCCTGACGCAGGTCCTTCAGCACCGTGGTGTTCGCGTCCAGCCCGGGCGGAACGAGGTACTCGTGCCCCAGTGCGGTGTCCAGGTCTTTCTCCAGGGTCTTGTAGCCGGCGGCCATCTGCGACCTTGCGTCCGCAGCCCAGCCACGCGACACGAGGCTCTCCAGGTTGGGGGAGGCCGCGGGAAGGGCCAGCACCTGGTAGCGCTGGGTCTGAGCGATCCTCCTGAAGCCGCTGAGCACGCTCGCGGCGTTGACCGCCTGCTTCGAGTCCGGGCCCAGGCGCAGTTCTTTATTGCCTCTCTTCACCGTGTATCCGTCGGACATGGCCTGCAGCTCATCCAGGAGCATCGGCGACATGGAGAAAGACACGCTCAAGTCAGGCCACTTGTCCGTCATCCACAGGAGGGTCGAATACCAGCCGGGCTGCTTCCCGGAAGGATTGCACTCCGTGGCGAGTTCGTCGTTCTTGAACTTGCCGTCGGGCCCGCGATGTGGAGGCTCCAGGGTGTCGAACACGAAAGACAGCCTGAGCGGCTGCACGCTCGACACCTCGGCGGTCGAGAAGACGACGAGCTCACTCAAGGCGCTGGTGAGTACCGAGGAACTCTTGAGCGCATCGACGGTGAGGGGGTAGACGCCGTCCGAGTAACGCCCCTTCGCCAACTGCACCTGGAAGTTGAAAGCGTTGTTGCCCGGCTTGAGGGAAAGCGCCTTGCCCACGGTCTCGGTCTGCACGTAGCTCTTTACCGGCTTGCCGTTGAAGGTCGCGTCGAGGTCGGCGCGGGAGTCGTTCTTGACATGTACCCTCAAACGGACGTCCACGCCCTTTACAGTCTGTTGGGTGCGGTTGTCCAGAGTGACCAGTATCTGGACGGTGGCGCCCGGCTGGTACCAGTATGCGTTTTTGGTGAGCGCGATGCGGACGTCCGGGAGCTTCTCCGAGGCAGCCGCGAGGGCCACCGTGGCTCCGAGCTGGGTGAGCAGCACTGCGGCCAGCGCAACGGCGGTGAGACATCGGGCGGTGCCGGCGGCCCTCCCCGGACGGGGGGCGCGCAGCGCGCGCTTGGAGAGTATGTTTTTAGAAAGCATTATCAAAGTCTTCCCGGGCGCGGCCCGGACCTGCCTGGCGTTTAAGGTTTGACGCCTGAGGCGGCCGTACTTGTTCGGCGGCTGGTCTCAGGCGGCTCACCGGATCATGCCTATTATCTCGTTCACTATGAATACTACTCCAAAAGCCCCCAGCAGGGCGCCGAAGAGGATATACAGCATCCGCTCTGCAGTTCGAAGGTTCAGCCGCGCCCCGAGGTAGGCTCCGGGGATCGAGCCTATCACCAGATACAGGACCAGCGTCCATGAGATGTGGTGCAACAGCGAGTGGATGATGGTCCCCGGGATCGCAATCACCGCGATCACGGCGAGCGAGGTGGCAAACGCCCGGCGTATCGGCATGTGCAGCAGGTAGAGGAACCCCGGGATGAGGAGGACCCCGCCCCCGACGCCGAGGAGGCCCGAGAAGACCCCGGCCACCAGGCCGATGCCCAGGGCGAGCGCTATGGACGGCGCGGTGTCGCAGACGACCTCGTCCTCCGTCTCGAGGCGGATCTCCTTCGGCGCGACCTCGTCGAGGTCCGCCGCCACTCCGCGGCCCAGGATGCCGCGCCGCAGCGTCATGACTGAGATGTAGAGGACCATGGCGCCAGTCACCAGCATCAGATAATGGAGGTTCGCGTACTTGGTGGCGATTGCTCCGGCAGTAGCACCGATCACGCCGGAGGTGCAGCAGATGCCCGCGACCCTCAGGTTCACCAGGCCGCGGCGCCAGTAGGTGAAAGCCGAGACGGCGGCGGTCGGGATCGTCACCGGCAGGGTCGTTCCCAGGGCGATGGCCGGGGAGGTGTCAAGGATCAGGCGCAGGGACGGCGTCGTCACCGCCGCACCGCCTATGCCGAACATGCCGGCCAGCACGGCGCTCCCGAAGCCTATCAATATGGCTAGAAAGACCTGCAATGCCTCACGACCTGGATTGGATACCGGTGCCAGTGTACTGCACGCCCGGCTGCCGGTGCCTGCCGCGCCCGCCCGCTCTTGCTTTCTAGAACCACCGGCGAGAGCCCTTTCAGTATGCGCTGCGGGCAATGCGGACGGCATTACACGGGGCTCCGGCAAGGCTCCGCGGACCCCGTTCTTATATAATCACAGCATGAGCATCTTTAAGGATTTCGAGAAAAAGCTGGAGGGGCTCTTCGAGGGAGTGATGCTCCGGGCTTTCAAATCCGGCGTGCACCCCATCGAAGTGGGCAAGAAACTCGTGCGCGAGCTGGAGGGCCACAAGACCATCGGGGTGGAGCGCGTCTACGTCCCCAACAGGTACGAGGTCGGGCTCTCGCCGAAGGATTACTCCCGCTTCGAGTCCTACCAGGCGGTGATGGCGACCGAGCTCGAGAACCTGCTCATCGACTATATAAAGGAACACCACTACGCGGTGCTGGACAGGCCCAGGGTCAGGCTGGTGGAAGTCGAGCGCCTGCACGAGGGTGAGTTCTGGATCAAGTCACGCATCGAGGGCGAGCTGCCGCAGGCGCACGAGAAGGTCGATTCGAGGGAAGGCATAGTCAAGCGCGGCAGGGCGGGGGGGCCCGCGGTCCTCGAGCTGCTCGACTCCGGTGACGCCTCACCCCTGTTCGACCTCGACGGGCCGTCCGTGCAGATCGGCCGCATCGCTGAAAACGACATCGTCCTCCCGGACCCCAACGTCAGCCGCGTCCACGCGCGAGTCGAGCGGCGCGACACTTCTTACTTCGTCACCGACCTCTCGTCGACCAACGGGACCTGGGTCAACGAGGAGCGCATCGAGGAGAAGCAGCTTGACGAGAACGACGTGATACGCCTCGGCAGCACCAGGTTCATCTTCCGGAGGGCTCACGATTGATCCCTAACGTTGTGTTCATAGCCCTGCGCTACGCTTTCGTCGGCTTCCTGTACGTCTTCCTGGTGCTGGTGGTCAGGGCCATCTACCGCGACATCAGGCAGCCCGAGGCGGCCCCGAAAGCACGGCGCAAGAAGAGGGAGCAGCCTCACCTCGTCGTCATCACGGCGGACAGGAACGTGGGCGCGCGGTACATGCTCTCCGAGGACCTGAACATCGGCAGGGCGGCCAATAGCAACGTGATAATCGACGACACTTACGCCTCCCAGCAGCACGCCAGGATCTTCGCCCACAACGACACCTACTGCGTGGAGGACCTCGGTTCGACCAACGGGACGTACGTGAACGGCAGGAAGATATCCTACCCGCTCGAGCTGCGGGTCGGCGACAGGATAAAGATAGGCAAGACGGTGTTCGAGTTCAGGATCTAGTCGCAACAAGCGGCGAAGCCGTTTGTCGCACACCAGGTCCGGGGGGACTACAGGATTTACAGCATCACCTCCTCATCGCTAACAGAGACCGGCAGAGTCCGCCAGATCAACGAGGACGCCGTCCTCGAGACAGGGAACCTCTTCGCCGTGGCGGACGGCATGGGCGGGCACCAGGCCGGCGAGGTCGCGAGCTCCATGGCCATCGGGGTCGCGGGGCAGTACGTCGAGGATAACCTGGGGCTCATCTCCGGCGAGAAGCTGGTAGAGAAAGCGATGTCTGCCGCGAACGCGGCGGTGCACGGCAAGGCGTCATCGAGCGCGAAGTTCCGGCAGATGGGCACCACCATGACCATCCTGTACCGGGAGGGCGACACCGCCTACATCGGCCACGTCGGCG
This sequence comes from Candidatus Anoxymicrobiaceae bacterium, assembly GCA_036845225.1. Lineage (GTDB taxonomy): Bacteria > Actinomycetota > Geothermincolia > Fen-727 > Anoxymicrobiaceae > FEN-680. Next base: position 24,407 of record DAIUEJ010000028.1, read on the forward strand.
ACTCGCGCGCTTACCTGTTCAGGGAGGGCTCCCTCAGGCGCCTCACCCAGGACCACTCCCTGGTGGCGACCCTCGTCGCAGAGGGCGAGATCACTGAGGAGCAGGCGCAGCACCACCCGCAGCGCAACATCATCACCAAGGCGCTCGGGCTCGAGCCGCAGGTCGAGGTCGACCTGACCGCGGTGAAGATCGAGCCGGGAGACGTGTTCCTGCTCGCGAGCGACGGGCTGACCGGGCTGGTCACCGACGACCGCATCGCCGAGGTCCTCGCATCCGGCGGCGAGCCGGCAGAGCAGACCAGGCGGCTGGTGGACATGGCGCTCGAAGGTGGCGGGACGGACAACATCTCAGTGGTGATCGTCCGCATCCTGGAGTCCGACACCGTCGTGCCGGTGCGCGGAGCGAAGCCGGTGACAGGTGAGGCGCTGCCGGCCGGGGCGTCGGCCCCTGTGCCGACCCGCAAGGAGGCCGAAAAGATCCGCGGCCGCCGGAGGCTGCGCAACTGGCTCATCGTGACCGGGGTCATCGTGGCGCTGCTGGTAGCCGGGTTCGGGGTCGCCTACTACTTCTACAACAGGACGTACTGGGTCGGAGTGCGTGACGGCAAAGTCACTCTCTACAGGGGCTTTCCCTTCTGGGACCTGGCGGTCGTAGAGCAGAAGACGGACATCGACGCGAAGTTCCTTCCCGACGCGCTGCGAAAGCGGGTGGAGGACAAGCTCGAGCCCGAATCGAAGCGCAACGCCCTCAAGACGATCGCGGGGCTCAAGCTCGAGGTCCAGAAGAACTCGAGCATCGTCCCGGACGTCCAGGGGAAGAAGTACACCACGGCGAGAGACATGCTCGAGACCGCCGGCCTGCGGGCCGAACCCGAGCTTGTCAGCCGCACCGGCATGGCTGCCGACCTGGTGATAGACCAGGACCCGGTGCCGGGCACCAGGGTCGGCAAAGGGTCGGCAGTGAAGATCAAAGTCGTGATGGCGGGCCCGCCCGCCAAGGAGGTGTAGGCGACGAGAGAGCGCAACCGCGAGCTCGCGCTGTTGATATTCCTGATCGTGGTGATGTTTATCGGCTTTGTGAGCGTTCAGCTCGCGATAGAGGGGAAAGTAGTGCCCACGGCGCTGTTCTATCCGGGCGCCGCCGCCGCGGTCTTCCTCATCCTGCACGTCGTGATGCGCATCTTCGTGCCGCGCGCCGACGGCCTCCTGCTGCCAATCGCGGCCGCCCTCACCTTCCTTGGGCTGGTGCTCATCTACAGGCTCGACTCGAAGCTCGCGCTCGATCAGTTGATCTGGCTCGCGGTCGCCGCGGTCTGCTTCGTGCTCGTGGTGGTCTTCATGAGGAACTACGAGTCCCTCGCCCAGTACAAGTACACGCTGGGGATCGGCGCCCTGCTGCTGCTCGCATCGACCATGGTGCTCGGCACTGAGGTCAACGGCGCGCGCCTGTGGCTGCAGATCGGGCCGCTGCATTTCCAGCCCTCCGAGCTCGCCAAGGTGTTGCTCGTGGTGTTCCTCGCCGCGTTCTTCGCGGAGAAGCACGAGCTGCTGTCCATATCCACCCACCGGGTGCTCGGCGTGCCGCTGCCCGAGATCAAGTACTTCGTGCCGCTGCTGTTGATGTGGGGCGTCAGCGTCCTCATGATGATCTTCCAGAAGGACCTCGGCTCGTCGCTCCTGTTCTTCGGGATTTTCATCTGTATGCTCTACGCCGCGACGGCGAGAAAGAGTTACGTGTTCGTAGGCATCGCGCTCTTCGCCCTGGGCGCCTACCTGTGCTATCTCGGCTTCGGCCACGTGCAGTTGCGGGTGATGACCTGGCTCCACCCGTTCAACCCGGTGACCATCCAGGGCAAGTCCTACCAGATATCGCAGTCGCTCTTTGCCCTGTCCTCGGGTGGGGTGTCCGGAACGGGACTGGGGCTGGGGCACCCGACGTTCATCCCGTCAGTCACCACTGACTTCATCTTCAGCGCCGTGGGGGAGGAGCTCGGCCTGCTCGGCGCGGTCTCGGTCGTGCTGATGTACGTGCTCTTCGTGGCGCGCGGCATCAAGGTCGCGCTCGCCCATCGCGATGATTTCGGCAAGCTGCTCGCGGTCGGCCTGGTGAGCATCATCGCCATCCAGTCCTTCCTGATCATGGGAGGCGTGACGCGGCTCATCCCGCTCACCGGCATCACGCTGCCTTTCGTGAGCTACGGGGGCAGCTCCCTGCTCGCGAACTTCATCCTGCTGGGGCTCCTCATCGTGCTCTCGCACAGGGGGGCGACCACGAACGTGGCCAGCATCAGGCAGGGGGCGAAGCAATGAACAGGGAGATCAAGATCCTGCTGTGGGTCTTCGTCATAATCCTCCTTGCCATCGTGGTCAACCTGTCCTGGGTGCAGATATTCGGCGCGAGCAAGATCCAGAACAACGGGTTTAACAAGCGGAGGCTGGTCGAGGAGTACGCCATCCAGCGCGGCGACATACTCTCGGCCGACCGGCAGGTCGCCGCGCGGAGCGTCGACACCGGCACGGAGTACAAGTACCAGCGCGAGTACCCGCTCGGCCCGCTGTTTGCCGACCTCACCGGCTACGACTCGTGGAAGTACGGGCGGACGGGCCTCGAGGAGCGGTACAACGCGGACCTGCTCGGCAGAGGGAGCGAGCTGACCTTCCGGAGCCTGGGCAACAAGCTCCTGGGCTCCAGCAAGAAGGGCAACACGATCGCGATGACGGTCGATTCGAGCGTACAGCAGCGCGCGACGGAGGCGCTCGGCAACCAGAAGGGCGCGGTCGTCGCGATGGACCCTAAGACCGGCGCGATCCTTGGCATGGTCACCAGCCCGACCTACAACCCCAACGTCGCCGTGCCGGGCAAGGCCAACGACAACCAGGCGCAGTGGGACGCGCTGAACGCCAATCCCAACAAACCGCTCTTCGACCGCGCCATAAACGGGCTCTACCCTCCGGGGTCTTCCTTCAAGGTGGTGACCGGCGCGGCAGCGCTCGACCAGGGAGTGGTGACGCCGGACACGCCGTTCGACTGCACGGGCAAGCTGGTCGTGAACGGCTACACCATCTACGACTTCAACAAGAAGACGCACGGCAACCTGACCTTCGCCCAGGCGCTGGTGGTGTCGTGCAACATAACTTTCGCGCAGGTGGGCCTGCGGCTCGGCGCGCCGGCTCTCGTCGATTACGCGCAGATGTTCGGCTTCAACAAGCCGATACCGTTCGACCTCCCGACCACCGCAAGCCACATCCAGGAAGCAAAGACCATGGACCAGGTGGCGCTGGCGTCGGCGGCCTTCGGCCAGGGGCAGGACCTCGCGACGCCGCTCCAGATGGCGTGCGTCGCCTCCACGGTGGCAAACGGCGGGGTCATGATGAGGCCGTATGCCGTCGACCAGATACAGGACTACAACGGCAAGATCATCAGAGAGGCCGCCCCGAAACAGATACGGCAGGTCATAGACAAGCAGACGGCGGCCACGCTAACGGATATCATGGTCCAGGTCGTCGCGAGAGGCACCGGCACCGCGGCGCAGATTGACGGAGTAAGGGTCGCGGGCAAGACCGGTACGGCCGAGGTCGCGGACGGAGAGCCGCAGGCGTGGTTCATCTGTTTCGCCCCCGCCGACGACCCGAAGGTCGCGGTGGCTGTCGTCGTCGAGCACGGCGGCGAAGGCGGGGTGACCGCGGCGCCCATAGCGAGGAAGGTCCTGGAGACGGCGTTGAGGGTGCACCAGTAAAACAGGGAGGGGTCAGGCACAGTCCACCATTTTGTCCACCGGGAACCAGATAAGATGTCGCTTGTGGTGGACAAATAAGTGGACGGTGCCTGACCCCCGCGGATGCGACCCCTGCGAGAAGGAGGCTTCATGAGGTTCTTGGCAAAGACCATCAAGCGCGTTGTAGAGCTTGCTCTGGTGGTTGCGACGGTGATGGTAGGTGGCATACTGGCAACCCATTTCTGGATGCGCCTGAAGTTCCACGCCCTGCTGCAGAGGGGAGTCCCCGAGGGCCCGAACATGGAAGTCCCGGCCGAGAGGGCGATGGGCGACATCGTCTCCTCGCTGCGCGAGTTCCCGTTCAAGGGAAAAGCAGGAACGATTGGAGCCATGGCAAAGGGCGGGCTCATGAACTCTTTCCTCCTCTTCCTCAACGCCGCCCGCGCGACGTCGGGCATCATGTACCCCTACCCTGAGGAGTTCGAGCACGTCGTCATCGAGAGCTTCGACGGCACCCCGATAACCTGCGCCGTCGGCATCCACAAGGATGGCAAGCCCAGGCCCGCCATCGTGATGTCGCACGGCTTCATGGGCTCCAAGAACGACCACTACATCATCGACCTGGCGCTCACCGCGTACGCGGAGTGGGGCTTCAACGTGCTGGGCATCGACCTGCGCAACTTCGGGCGCAGCCAGTCGCTGGCGCACGGCCCGACCACCGCGGGCTGGAGAGAGTCCGAGGACCTGCTGGCGGCCGCGAAGTATATGTCGGAGCGCCCGGAGGTCACCAGCGTGGGGATCACCGGCTTTTCCATGGGAGCCGGCTCGACCATGCTGGCGGCCTGCAGGACCGGGGAGTTCCCGTACCTCACCGGCGGCGCGATCGCCTGGAACGGCTACGCCGACGCGGAGCGTATGGTCAACTACATCAGCACCCGTCCTCCCGTGACTGACGCGTTCTTCCCCGTCTATCTCGGCTTCAGGCTGATGCACAAGATCCGCCGCGAGGACATGAAGGGCTACATCGACGACCCGGAGCTCCTGACCTACCTGGACGGCGGCTTCGAGGGCGCCGACTTCACCACCTATATCGAGAAGATCGCGGCGCCGCACTACGGCGTGTCGGCCGAGGATTTCTACGCGAGCGCGAGCCCGAAGAACTTCCTGGCCGACGTCGAGGTGCCGCTGCTCATAGTCCACGCCGAGGACGACCCGATCTGCCCGCCGTCCGAGATGGACGAGCTGGAGGAGGTCTCACGCGACAATCCGAACGTGGACATCTGGATGCTCCCGGCTGGCAACCACTGCATGTTCAGGTACCTGGACAAGGCGTGGTACGACAAGGTGATGCGCGACTTCTTCACCTACTGGGCGGAATGGTAGAAAAACGCACCGCTGGAGTGCTTTTCCAAAAGGAGGATGTGGCGATGGGGAAGTCAAGGTTCAGGCTGCTGGCCGCCGCCGTTCTGGTCCTGGCGCTCGCGGTCCCGCTGTTCGCTTCGGGCTGCGGCACGGGCGTCGTGGACGTCAACAACTACACGGTCAAGCAGGCAGGCAAGACCATCGGCTCGCAGAAGGTCGAGATAGAAGAGCTCGAGAACTCGATCTCCTACACCGGCACAGAAGCCAGGCCGTTTGGCTCCTTCGACACCACCTTCGAACGGAAGCTCTCGGTGACAAAGGACCTCAAGGGAATGCTCGGCTACGATTCGACCCGTAAAGTCCCGGGTGCCTCGTACCAGACGGAGATAGAGGCGACCAAGGACGACGGGGGCTTCTCGTACTTCGACAACAACCTGCAGACTTTCGACTACGTTCCGCTCATGCCCCAGGGCAAGCAGGTCGTCGTGATGGAGCCGCAGTCGGTCTGCCTCATCCAGTCACTGCTCGACCGTTTCAACGCAGCCAACGTGCAGGCATCGAGCGCTTTCGTGGTGGTGCCGTCGGAGAGCCCCATGGTCCACGTCGCGACCATCGAGCGGACGAGCCAGTTCTCTGCCCACGTGGCCATAGCCGGAGTCGGCGAGTTTGATGTCACCTTCGACAAGAACAGCTTCGTGACAAAGGTCGTCGTCGGCGACATCATCATCGACAAAGGGGGCTCGGGGTCGGTCGCCTCGAAGCCGTTCGAGCCGACTGACAAGGCGAGCACCGTCAGCGACGTCAAGGTCGTCACCCCCGACAAGCTTTCCAACGGGGACAAGCTCCAGCTTGCCGGCAGCCTCTATTTCCCGTCAGGCGCAAAGAAGCCCTACGAGTCCGTCATACTCACGGGCAGTTCCGGGCCGCAGGACAGGACCGGGGGAGGGTTCCTCTCACAGGTCGCGAACACCCTGGCCGGCCAGGGGTTCGCCGTCCTCACCTGTGACCGGCGGGGAGTGCCCGGCAGCCAGGGCGACTTCGCCACGCACACCCGCGAGACCCTTGTGAGCGACCTGAACTCGCAGGTGGACTATCTGGTGGGGCGCGGAGACATGGACACCGAGAAGATAGCGCTGGTCGGCTACGGTGAAGGCGGGCTCATCTCGGTGAGCGCAGCGGCCGCCAACCCTTACGTCAAGCGCGTCGCCCTCATGGCGACGCCGTCCGTGACCATGTTCCCCGACCTGGCAAGCATAGACCTCGACCTCGCGCAGCAGCAGGGCACGGTGGGGGCTCCGGAGATCACGTTCGCGAGGCAGAACCTGGCATTCCAGGTACAACTGGTGAGCGGGTCGGCGCAGAACACCGCGACCGTCGGCGGGCACCAGGTGTTCCTGGGATGGACGCGCTCGTGGATGCAGGCTCAGCCCGCGAGCGACCTCGCGGCCCTCAAGGTGCCGGTGCTGGTCATGCAGGGCGCGATAGACGGCCTGGTCCCGGCCTCGCAGGCGAACGACATCATGACCACTCTACAGGCGCGGCCCGGGGGCCAGCAGCAGCTCGCTATGTACGACAAACTCGGACACGACTTCGGCCCGTACCTGACCGAGGCAGCCTCGGTGCCTTACAGGCAGCACCCGGTCATCGACCGGAAGGTGCTGGACGACCTGTCGGCCTGGATGAAGCAGATGTGAGAGGGGTGTGCTGATGCCCGAGCTGGACACAGCCTTCGAGATTCCTGGAGAGGTCGCGGAGCTGCGCGACCGCACCAGGAGCCTGGTGCGCGATACGCTCATGCCTTTCGAACGGGAGATAGAGGAGACCGACGACATGCCCTCCAGGGTGCGGGAAATCGTGCGCCAGTCCGGGCTGCCGGGGCTGCAGATCCCTGTCGAATACGGAGGCCTCGGGCTGGGAATGTTCGCCGCATGTGTGGTGACCGAGGAGCTCGCCTGGTCGTCGCAGGCGCTGGTCCGGCTGGTCTGCGGCGACGCGCTGGGCATCGGCATCTTCGGAAACCAGGCCCTGCGCGATAAGTACCTGCGTCGCATCGCTTCAGGGGAACTGGTGACCGCCTTCGCCCTGACCGAGCCAGACGCGGGCTCGGACGCGCTCGCCATCAGGTGCCGCGCCGAGAAGAAAGGCTCCTCCTACGTCCTGAGCGGCGAGAAGATCATGGTGACCGCCGGCGACATCGCCGGCCTCGTGCTGGTGTTCGCGGTGACCGACCCGGCCGCCGGGCCCGCGGGCATCACGGCGTTCATCGTCGACAGCGCCTTCGAAGGTTTCAAGGTCGCGCGGGTGGACCCGAAGATGGGCCTGCGGGGGGTGCACACCGCGTCCCTGTGGTTCGACGACTGCGAGGTGCCCGAGGAGAACGTGCTCGGCTCGGAGGGCGAGGGCTTCGGCCTCGCGATGCAACTGCTCGACTTCGGCCGGATTCGGTACAACGGCGCGGCCTCAGTCGGCAACGCCCAGCGGTTGCTCGAGATGTCGGTGTTCTACGCGAAGGAGCGCAAGGCGTTCGGCACCAGCATCGGAAACTTTGAGGGCGTGGGGTTCATGCTCGCCAGGATGGCCCTCGACGTCCACGCCGCCCGCCTGATGGTCTACGACGCGGCGAAGAAAGTGGACGGCCTGAGGCCGGTGACCATGGAGTCCGCGATGGCGAAGCTGTTCGCGACGGAGGCCGCGGACCGGGTCGCCGACATGGCGGTCCAGGTCCATGGTGGGGCGGGCTACCTCAAGGAGCTGGCGGTCGAGCGCTTCTACCGCGACGCGAGGCTCGGCAGGATCTGGGACGGGACCTCGGAGATCCAGCAGCTCATCATCTCCAGGATCCTCCTGGGCTGAGAGTGCAAAATGCGCCGGCGGGGACTGACCCCGGTGGCGCGGTGCTGTGATATTGTAACCAGGGCTCGGGCAGCGGACTAAGCGAGGTGCGATGGGGATCAGGGAGGACCTTCTCAAGCTGGCGGCGGAGATCGGCCCGCGGGGCGCGTGCACGGCAGCCGAGGGCAAGGCGGCGCTCTACATCCGCGGACGCTTCGAGGAGCGCGGCCTGACCGCCACCACCCAGGAGTTCCGCACCATCGACACCTACTCGTACCTCTACATCATCTACCTCGGGGTCGCTCTGGTCTGCGGGGTGCTGTCGAAGTGGTTCCCTTACTACGTCGCTCCCATCGCGGTGGTGGTCGCGGTGCTGTTCGCGCTGGACCTCGAGACTTTCCCGCTGGTGTCGCGGGTGCTTCCCCACAAGCTGAGCAGGAACGTCATAGGAGAGGTCTCCTCGGAGGACGGCAAGGTCGGCATGGTGGTGGTCGCCCATTACGACAGCGCGAAAGCGGCGCTCTCTTTCCACCCCAGCCTGGTGGGCAACTTCCGCCTCTCTTTCTCGATGATGATCGGGTCTATCTTCCTGGTCGCGCTCCTCACGGTGTCGAACCTCATCGTGCGGGCCGCGACGGGCGGCGCGAACCTGTGGGTGTGGATCGCCACTCTGGTCGTGTGCGCGTACATGCTGGTCCCGCTGACCATCATGGTCCAGCGCGAGGCTTCCATGGACTACACACCGGGTGCGAACGACAACGCTTCCGGGGTGGTGGCGATGCTCGCGCTGATGGACAAGGTGAGCGAGGAAGAGTCCATCCTGCCCGGGGTGATGTTCGTCGCCACCGGAGCGGAGGAGGTCGGTACCGCGGGGATGATGGAGTTCCTCAAGAAGTACGGCGACCGCGTGCGCGACTCGCTCATCGTGAACCTCGACAATCTGGGCACCGGCCACGTCTGCTACATCGACCGTGAGGGCATGCTGCTCGGGCACCGCTCGAGCCCCGTGCTGCTCTGGCTCTCCGGGAAGGTCACTGAGAAGAAACGGTTTCCCGTCTGGCGCGCCAGCTACAGGCTGCTCTCGACCGATGCCACCCCCGCCCTGGCGCGCGGCTACCAGGCGATGAGCGTGATGGCGTTCGACGACGACGGCGGCCTTCCCAACTGGCACTGGGAGTCCGACACCATCGACAAGATCGAGATGGAGAACATCGAGGTCGTGCGCGGGTTCCTCTGGAACCTGGCGCGGCGCATCGAGCCGTGATTTCTCCCTCTCCCCTTGGGGGAGAGGGTTGGGGTGAGGGGAATGAAAAAGAGCCTGGATTCTCATCCAGGCCCTTTAATATTCTGAAGGCAGTTTTAAGTCATGCCCGGGACCAGGTTATGCAACCCTCGCTGCAATGCGCGCAACGCGGAACCATGTACTTCTTCAACGTGACCCCTCCTTCCATGAATCAGCGTTGGTTTGATTCTTTCACCCTAAATAGATACTGTCATTGCCAAATGTCAACCTTTAAGAACGCTTTCGATGCCCGCGGACCCTATCCTGCGGCTCCCGGCACATGCGCAAAATGGGGACAGGCACCTTTTTCCATGCAAAATAGGGACAGGCACCTTTTTGCATTTCCAGGAGCTTGCCAGGAAAACGGCCATAAATGCAAAAAGGTGCCTGTCCCTATTTTGCATTTAGAGTTTGGCGCGGCGCAGCCGCAGAGAGTTCGTCACGACCGAGACGGACGAGAACGCCATCGCCGCCGCCGCGTATATAGGGTTCAGCAGTCCGAACGCGGCAATCGGTATGCCGCAGGAGTTATAGAAGAACGAGAAGAACAGGTTCTCCTTGATTATCGAGAACGTCTTACGGGAGAGCTTGATGGCGTCGACCACCGCGCGCAGGTCGTCCCTGATGAGAGTTATATCCGAGGCTTCGATGGCGATGTCGGTGCCCGCCCCGATGGCGATGCCGAGGTTGGCCTGCACGAGGGCCGGAGCGTCGTTGATGCCGTCTCCCACCATCGCGACCACTCTGCCCTCGTCCTGCAGGCGAGAGACCTGGGCGGCCTTGTCGCCCGGGAGCACCTCCGCGAGCACGTGGTCGATCCCGGCCTGTTCGGCGATGGCCTTCGCGGTGCGCTCGTTATCGCCGGTGATCATGTAGACTTCCATCCCCATGCCGTGAAGGGACTCGATAGCCTCGCGCGCGCTGTCTTTGATGGTGTCGGCCAGCGCGATGACCCCTGCCGGCTTACCGTCCACCGCCAGCACCATGCTGGTCTTGCCCTGGCTCGCGAGGGTCTCCGCCTTGCTCCCGAACGAGCCGCCCTTCATCCCCAGTTCTCCGATGAAGCCCGGGTTTCCGAGCGCCAGTTTCACGCCGTCGACGGTTGCCAGGATGCCCTTGCCCGGGACGGCCTCGAACTTGCTCGGCCGGATTGCCGCCAGGCCGCGCGACGCTGCTTCCGACCTGACCGCGACCGCGAGGGGGTGTTCCGAGTCCATCTCCGCGGACGCCGCGAGCCTCAGCACCTCGTCCTCGCTCCGCGAGTCGAGCGCGACCACGTCCGTCACGGACGGTGACCCCACGGTCAGCGTCCCCGTCTTGTCGAAGACGATCGTGTCAACGAGCCGCGCGGTCTCGAGGACCTCGCCCCCCCTGATGAGCACGCCCAGTTCGGCCCCGCGCCCCGTGCCAACCATGATAGCGGTCGGGGTCGCGAGCCCGAGAGCGCACGGGCAGGCGATGATGAGGACTGCCACAAACGCCAGCAGCGCATGGGTCACCTTAGGCGACGAGCCGAATATCAACCACATCAAGAGCGTCAAGACCGCGATGGACATGACGACAGGCACGAAAATGCTCGACACCCTGTCCGCCAGCCTCTGGATAGGCGCCTTCTTGCCCTGTGCCTCTTCGACCAGGCTGACGATCTGCGCGAGCATGGTGTCACGCCCGACGCGCGTCGCCCGGAACCGGAAGGCACCCGTAAGGTTGATTGTGGAACCGACGACCTGGTCGCCGGGAGCTTTGTCCACGGGCAGGCTCTCCCCGGAGATCATGGACTCGTTCACGGCGGACGTGCCTTCCAGCACCTCGCCGTCTACAGGGATGGTCTCGCCTGGCCGCACAGCCAGCACGTCGCCGGCCTCCACTGCTTCGAGCGGCACGTCTATTTCTATACCGTCACGGATCACATGGGCGGTGCGCGCCTGCAATCCCAGGAGCTTTGCGATAGCGCCGGACGCCCGGCCCTTGGCCCTGGCCTCCAGCAGGCGGCCGAGCAGGATGAGAGCGATGATCATGGCGGCCGAGTCGTAGTAGACCGCGGGCATGTCGCCGAGCGCGCCGTGCCAGATGCTCATCGGGGCGATGGTCACGACGGCGCTGTATAGGAACGCGGAAAGCGTGCCCACCGCGATGAGGGTGTTCATGTCGGCGGTCTTGTGCTTCGCCGCGGCCCAGGCGCCCTTGTAGAACGGCCACCCGGAATAGACGATAACCGGCAGGGTCAGCACCAGCAGCATGTAGAACCGCGTGGTCATATCGATGGACCTGATGCCCGGGAGCTTCTCGCCCATGCTCAGGAACGCGATTATCACACTCAGGAAAGCCGCAGTCAGGAACCTCGCGAGCAGGTCGGTGACATACCTGTGCTGCGCCTGCAGTTGCGCGTCGCGGACGTCCTCGCCTTCCCTGACCTCTATGACCTTGTAGTCGCCCGCCTCGGAGACTGCTTGCACGAAATCGGCCACGCTCGCCTGTGACGAGTCATAAGCGATCTGCGCGGTCTCGTTCGCGAAGTTTACGTTGGCCTCGATGGTCCCCGGCACGGCCCGCAGCGCCTTCTCGACTTTCTGCACGCAGGACGCGCAGCTCATTCCCTCGATGGGCAGCATCACCCGGGAGACGTGGGGCTCATAGCCGAGCGACTTGATCTCATCGATGAAGTCCGCCGGGCTCACGTGGCCGGGGTCGTAGGCCACCTCGGCGGTCTCGCTCGCGAAGTTCACCGTCGCGGACTCCACGCCAGCCAGCCCCGAGAGCCCTTTCTCGACCTTGTCCACGCAGGACGCGCAGGACATCCCGGTGATCGGGATGCGCACCCTCGCGGTCTTCTCGCCGGGACTTGCCGCCTCTTCGGCCTTCGAAGCCGCCTCCGCGTCCTCGGCGCTCGTGGGAATGGCGCCCGACCCCAGCAACGCTTCCATCACCGCCGTGCGCTGGCGCGCGAAGCCGCGAAAGACCTGGTCACCCACCACGATGGTCGGGGTGATCGAGCTTCCGCGCTCGTCCAGGAGCTCGCGAGCGACCTCCTCCTCGGAGACATCACGGGCCTCGTAGGCAACCCCGAGCATCTCGAGCTGGCGCTTCGCCTCGGCGCAGTCCGAGCAGGTCGGGGAGAAATATATGACTACCTTTGGCATGTCCTGCCTGCTTTCTTCCATGGCCCAATGATAGGACTTCAAGCAAGAATGCGGAAATGACGATTGTCATGTGGAGAAGCGGGCTTCCGGGCTCTTGGAACAGGAGCAAAGCGAGAGGGGAGCACAATGGCGGTTGACCCTGTTTGCGGCATGGACGTGGAGCCGGACAAAGCGGCGGCTACGAGCGAGTACAAAGGCAAGACCTACTACTTCTGCGCCGAGATGTGCAAGAAGAAATTCGACGACGACCCGGGCAAGTACCTGTCGAAGTCCGAGCCGAAGAAGGCAGGCCTCTGGTCGCGCATGTTCAAGGGCTGACAGCCGAAAGAATAGGCGCCGGTCGGCGCAAAGAACCTCATCCCGACGGATAAGCAGCAGACGCCCGAGCACTCTGGAGGTCGGGGCATGAAGCGAATCGGAGCGGTCGCGTGTATATGCGTCCTGGTCCTGGTCGGGTTCCTCTGTGCCGGTTGCGGCAGCAACCAGGCGAAGACCGCCGCGACCACCCCGGACATCTCCTTCAAGTTCTCGATGCCGCGAGTGACGGTGCCTCAAGCGGCCCCGGCCGCGACGACCGATCGATCCTCCAGCGAATCTTCGTCAAGCGAAAGCGAGACCGGATCCACGACTGCTCAGCCTTCCCACGTCCTGCCGCCCGAGGTGACAGCTCCCACAGCCGCGGCTTCGTCACCCTCCCCGGCGAGCGAGCCCGTGACGCCCGAGCCCTGCCCGTCGTGAACGACTCCCTCCGGCCCGTGAGGCCGCGTGTAACATTTCCTCCGCAACTCCCATAAAGGATCAAAAGCATCCGGTTCCGAGTGGGAGGTACCCTCTATGTCCAGGCGCACGCTCGCCATCGTCCTCATCACTGCTCTTGCCCTCGTAGTCGTCGCCGCGGGGTGCGGAGCAGCAGTAAGCGAGAAAAAAGTCGTAAAGGAAGCGAATAAGACCGTCGAGCCCTCCACCCAGCCGGCTTCAGCCCCGCAGGCGCCGCCTTCACAGCCCACGGCGCAACCGGAGCCCGTTCAGTCGCCCGCGCCCCAGCAGTCAGCCGAGCCGACGCCGGCTCCTGCACCTGCCCCGACACCGGCGCCTGCTCAGGTGGAGCCCACTCCTGCGCCTGCTCCAGCTCCGGCCCCGGCGCCCGCGCCGACCCCGACACCCACAGATACCAACACCGGCGCGACTCCGCCGAAGTAAAGGAGGCACGAGATGAAGCATCTGAGAGGGTTCCAGATCGTAGTGGCGGTAGTGCTACTCGTCCTCGCTTGTATTTCTCTTTTCTTCTTCCACAACGGCAAGTCGCACATGTCCGCGCAGGTGACCAGGAAGACCACAACGACAAAGAAAGCCGAAACCACGGCGCCCGCGGCCCAGGCGCCGGCAACGCAGCCTGCTGCTCCCGCCGCTGTGCCCGCGGCACAACCTGCTGCTGCCCAGCCGGCCGCACAGCCCAAGGCGGCAGCCGCTGCGGCGCCCGCTCCCACGCCCGCCGCGGCTCCGGCTCCGGCGCCCGCGCCAGCAGCAGCCCCGGCTCCCACACCGGCCCCGGCTCCTGCGCCCGCTCCCGCCCCGGCGCCAGCGCCGGCTCCGACACCGACCGATACGACCACGGGAGCGACACCGCCGAAGTGAGGAAAGTCAGGGGGTAGGAAATGAAGTACAGGCGAATGGCGGCTATGTTGCTCGTGATCGCACTGGTGTCGCTCGCCTACGTCTCGATGGAGTTCGTGAACAAAACCGTCCCTGGACAGGGGACCGCGAGTTCCGACGCGACCACGAGCGCGACGACAGAGGCGGGCAACGACGCGCAGGGGACCGCCCCTGCTGGCGACGCGGTGACCTCAGCGACGCCAAATGGCGGAACAGCGGCACCCGGCGCCGCGCCGGCCGCCGACGCGGTCACCAGCGCGACCACCACATCTTCTTCGAGTCAGACCACCGGAGCGCCCGGTTCGCCTGACACCACGACATCGGCGACACCATCAGCCCCGGCTTCCGCACAGCCGACGCCTGCCCCAGACGCGACCACCGGGCCGACCCCGGCGCCGAACCCCACGCCTTCGCCGTCACCGAGTCCCACCCCTGCGCCGCCGGAC
>DAIUEJ010000029.1:0-38261 GCA_036845225.1 Candidatus Anoxymicrobiaceae bacterium
TGCACGTAAAAACGCAAAAAAGGGGTCAGACCACTTTCTTGCGTTTTTTCTAGGGGAACAGGGGCTTGAGCGCCGGATAGAGCGCGCGATACTTGCGATAGCCTGTACGGTAAGCATCGAAGGTCGCCGGGTCGGGACGGAGAGGTCCTTTGTGATGCACGGCCCGGGCACAGGCGTCCCTTACGCCCGGGTAGACGCCCGAGGCGACTCCACCCAGCAGCGCGGCCCCGAGCATCGCCGCGTCCGGGACGCCCGCGGTCCTGATGGGCATCTCGAAGATGTCCGCCTGCATCTGCCTCCACAGCGCCGAGCGCGAACCGCCCCCGCCGGAGACGGCCACCTCGAGGGGCACCCCCATGTCTCGCATGACAGCGAGTGAATCCTTGAGCCCGTAGGTCACGCCTTCCATGACCGCGCGCACGACGTGAGCGCGCTTCTTGGTGAGGTCGATGCCGAACAGCACTCCCCTGGCGTCGGGGTCCGCGTGGGGCGTCCGCTCTCCTGACAGGTAAGGGAGGAAGACGAGCCCGCCGCTTCCGGGCGGCGCATCGGCGGCGGTGGCATCCAGCTGGGCGTAGGCGTCTCTGCCGCTCTTGATTGCCTCGCTCACCTCGGGCTCTCCCATCTCGTCGCGGAACCACCTCAGCGAGAGGCCCGCGCTCAGCATGACACCCATCAGGTACCAACTCCCCGGTATCGCGTGGCAGAAGGAATGCAGCCGCATGCGTGGATCCACTTGAGGCCGGGAGGTGGGGGCGAGGACCGTGCCGGATGACCCGATGCTGACGGCGACCTGTCCTTCACCGATGACGCCCATGCCGAGAGCCCCGCATGCGTTGTCCGCGCCTCCCGCCGCCACAACTGTGCCCGCCGCGAGGCCCGTGGCAGCAGCCGCGTCCGGGGTCACCGCGCCCAGCTCGTCGCACGACTCCAGCACCTCCGGCAGCCATTCGCGTCGGATGTCCAGTCGCTCGAGCATCCCGACGGACCAGTCCCGCTCCCGCACGTCGAAGAGCAGCGTCCCCGAAGCGTCGGAGACCTCGGTGGCGAGCCGGCCCGTGAGCCTCATGTTGATGTAATCCTTCGGAAGCATCACGTGCCTCACCCTGGCGTAGCTGTCCGGCTCGCACTCTTTGAGCCACAGGATCTTGGGCGCGGTGAAGCCCGCAAGAGCGGGGTTTCCGACCAGCGCGGCCAGCCCGTCCTCACCGACGGTGTCGGTTATCCAGTCGCACTGCGCGCTCGCGCGCTGGTCGCACCAGAGGATGCAAGGCCGCACGACGGAGCCCTCAGCGTCGAGGAAGACCGCGCCGTGCATCTGCCCCGATACGCCGACGCCGGAGATGTCGGAGGCCCGCGCCCCGCTCGACTCAACTGCCGCCCTGATGGCTCCGGCCGACGCCTCCCACCAGTCCTCCGGCCTCTGCTCGGCCCAGCCAGGCCGGGGGGTGAACGTCTCGTACTCGGCCGTCGCGGTCGCCACGACAGAGCCGTCCCGGCTGACGACTCCCGCCTTCGCACCGGTGGTGCCGAGGTCGAGCCCCAGCACCAGGGGACCGCTGTTTTTTC
Organism: Candidatus Anoxymicrobiaceae bacterium; assembly: GCA_036845225.1. Classification (GTDB taxonomy): domain Bacteria; phylum Actinomycetota; class Geothermincolia; order Fen-727; family Anoxymicrobiaceae; genus FEN-680. The sequence continues at coordinate 1,570 of DAIUEJ010000029.1, forward strand.
GCTCCATATCGCCTCCGGAAAGCAGCGTGCCATTCGAGACAACTATGGTAACATTATGAGGCGACAGGGGCTCTCAGGCCCTGTTCGCGAGAGATATCATAACCAGACCGCTCGCACGCGGGTTTTGCGAAGGCCGAAGGGAGTACAGATGGACCCCATGGTTCTCGAGGCTATGACCGAAGTGCTACGGACGGGGCAGGAGATGGCGCGCCGCGGCCTGGTCGCCGGCTCGTCCGGCAACTGCTCGGTCAGGGTACCGAACAGCGACCTCGTCGTGATCACCCCCACCTCCATCGAGTACGAGCTCCTCCTGCAGGAGGACATGTGCGTCATTGACATGACAGGGGAGAAGGTCGAGGGCAGGTACAAGCCTTCCATCGAGATCTCGATGCACCTTGCGATCTACGAGGCGAGGCCGGAGATCGGCGGCATCGTCCACACCCACCAGCAGATGGCGACAGCCGTCGCCGTTGCGGGCAAAGGCATCCCGCCCATACTGGAGGAGCAGGTCTTCCAACTGCTTGGCGCGATCGAACTGGCGGAGTACGCCCCACCGGGCACCAATGAGCTCGCTGACAAAGCCGTGGAAGCACTGGGTTACAGGAACGCGTGCCTCCTCGCCCACCACGGGGTGGTCGCCGTCGGGCCCAAGATACGCGATGCGCTGCTGCACGCGGAGATAGTAGAGCGGGCGGCCGCGGTCTACCTGATGTCGCACCTTCTCGGCGGGCCCAGGATCGTACCGTTCATGGCGGCGGAGTACGAAGGCAAAGAGATCTGAGGGCTCCTATTTCTGTTCCACCGTGCAGTAGTAACTGCTCCTGGTAGCGATTATCTTCTTGTGAAGCGGATGCCCGTGCGGGCATTCGCCGCCCTTGCCCCGGTGGGGGATGAGGAAGACGTCAGCGTGGCCGTCCAGCTCCGCGTCGAGCGCGACGGCCCGGCGAAGTGTCCACTTCATCTTGTCGTATAGCCTGCGCACCTCCGCGTCGCTCAGGTCACGGGTCTTGCGGAAAGGCAGCACGCCGGCCTGGTAGGTGATCTCGTCGGAGTAGATGTTGCCGATCCCCGCGATGAGCTCCTGTTCCATCAGCAACTGGTGGATGGTCGTATTGTGAGCGCGGACGATGCCCGAGAACTTCGCGTACGTGAACGACCTGTCCAGCGGCTCGGGCCCCAGGCGGGCGACGTCGCCTATCCTGCTCTCGTCGGTGGTCTCGTAGAGGGCGACCTTCCCGAAGAGCCGGATGTCGGTGAAGTGCAGGGCGTTGCCGTCGGAGAAATGAAACTCCACTTTGTCGAACTTCGGGACCGCCTCGCCTTTACCGCGGAACACCAGGTCGCCCGTCATCCCGAAATGCATCAGGAGAGTGTCGCCCTCGCTGGTCGATACGAGCAGGTACTTCGCGCGGCGCCTGGCCTCGGTGAACTTCTGGCCCTTGAGGTCGCGGGCCAGTTTCGCCGGGGTCACGTTCTTCAGTATCCTGGTGGGCTTCGCGGAGACCCTGTCTATGACGCGGCCGAGCGAAGTCTGTTCGATGTACTTCCGCCTGACCTCAACTTCTGGAAGTTCCGGCAAGCTCCCCACCCACCTTCTGCGCCACCGCCCGCTTCAGCGCCAGCGCGTTGTCAATCGCATATGCATTGTAGTCGTTGTTGAAGTAGACGAACACGTCGCGGTCGGCGCCTAGGCTTTCGGCGACATCCCGCGCCAGCGCGTCTATCTCCCCGGGGCCGTAGTTCGGGGCCCCCCGGCGGTGCCCTCCGTGCATCCTGAAGAAGTCGAAGTCTGCCGTGCGCACCCGGGGGCCGGGGTAGAAAGGGCTGTCGGCGGCGCAGACGGCCGCGTTGCGTTTCGCGAGAGCGTCAAAGACGTCTTCGACGAGCCAGGTCGGGTCACGGAACTCGAAAACAAGGCGGTGTTCTTTCGGAACGGCCTGGAGGAACTCTTCGAGGCGGCTGAGGTTGACCTTGAAACGCGGTGGCAACTGGAAGAGGACCGCCGCGCATTTGGAGCCCATGCCCTCCAGGTTTCCGTAGAAGTTCTTAAGCCCTTCTTCGGGGTCAGCCAGCTTCTTCCGGTGGGTTATGTAACGGCTCGCCTTCACCGTGAACATGAAACCGGGAGGCGCCATCTCGCGCCAGCCGGCGAACGTCTCCCGTGACGGCAGCCGGTAGAACGAGTTGTTGATCTCGACCGTATCGAACTTCTCAGCGAAGTACGAGAACCACTTGCCCTCGGGCAGGTCGGCAGGGTAGAAGCGCCCTTTCCAGTGTGGATAGACCCAGCCCGACGTCCCTGCCAGCAGCCTCGACAACTTGTTCCTCCGTGCCCGCGCCTGAAGTTTCGGCCGCTTATTTCGACACCTGGAAGAGACTTCATCTTTTGGCTTGACACCAGAATGTAAAAGGCGCCGGGAATGCTTCTCAAGGCTGGCCGGCGGGCCCCACCGCGCTGCCCCTGTGGTACGATTCTGCCGAGGGGGTAAGCATGGCGGGAGTGCTCGTTGCAGGCAGCATAAACTTCGACATGGTCATGAAGGCGCCGCGCGTGCCTGAGCCCGGGGAGAACATCCACGGGCACGGCTTCAGCATGGTCGCCGGGGGCAAAGGCGCAAACCAGGCGGTGGCATCGGCCAGGCTGGGCAAGTCCGCATACCTTCGCGCCTGCACCGGCGCGGACGCCTTCGGGGATTTCCTCGTAGAGGCGCTCGATGAGGCCGGCGTGGATTCCTCTCTGGTCATCCGGTCGAAGGAAGTGGCGACCGGGGTGGCGTTCATCGTCGTCGAAGAGGCCACGGGAGTTAACACCATAGTGGTCGACCCCGGGGCGAACATGGCCATGAGGGTCGCGGACCTCGACGCCCTCGAGCCTCTATACAAAGAATGTGACGTCGCCCTCTTCCAGCTGGAGATACCTCTCGACGTCGTGGGCGAAGGCGCTCGCCGCGCACGAAAGCACGGCCTGGCGACCATCCTCGACGCCGGGCCCCCGCGGGGCGCGGAGCTGGAGCTCGCGCGCCTCTTCGACGTCGTCTCCCCGAACCTCAAAGAGCTCGAGGCGCTCACCGGGCGCGCCATAACCGGCATCGATTCCGCGGTCGGCGCGGCCAGGGAGCTCACCGGGGCGGGCATCAAGACCGTGGTGGTCAAGATGGGCGTCGAGGGCGCGCTGCTGGTCCAGGGGCGCCGCGCTTCACACCTGACGGCGTTCGCTGTCGACGCCGTAGACTCCACTGGAGCGGGCGACGCCTTCACGGCTGCTCTCGCCGTTTCGCTTTCGGAGGGCAGAGAGCTGGAGGCGGCGGTGAGCTTCGCGAACGCGGCGGGCGCCGCGGCGGTCACGGTTCTGGGCGCCCAGCCGTCCATGCCGTCGCGCTCAGACGTCGAGCGCATCCTCGCGGGTGGTGGGTCGGAGTGAAGAAGGTGGCCCGCAAGATGTTGGAATCGAGCGGCATCCGCCACCTCATAATAGCGGTCGCAATCCTTTTCGCGGTCATCGTGGTCGGCGTCGTGGGGTACATGCTCATCGAGGACATGAACTTCAACCAGGCGCTCTACATGACCATCATCACCATAACCACCGTCGGCTTCAGGGAGGTCAAGCCCCTGGGGACCGGCGGCCAGTACTTCACGATGTTGATCGTGATAACGGGGCTCGGGTCGGTCCTCTTTTTCCTGACCGGGCTCTTCGAGTTCATACTGAGCGAATACCTGGGCGATTTCTGGGGGCGAAGAAAGATGCAGAACGAGATAGCGAAGCTCGAGAACCACTACGTCGTCTGTGGCTACGGCAGAGTCGGCAGGAGCGTGTCGGAGGAGCTCTCTCAGCAAGGCAAGAGGTTCGTGGTGATCGAGAATAACGAGGACGTGTTCAACGAGTGCGTGAGCGACGGATACTTGTGCATCCTCGGCAGCGCGACCGAGAACCACGTCCTGGAGAACGCGAGGGTACAGGAGGCGATCGGCCTGGTCAGCGCCCTGGGGTCGGACGCGGACAACCTCTACGTGGTTCTCACGGCGCGGGTCTTCAACCCGGGCGCCCTGCTCGTGTCGCGCGCCGAGCACCCCGAGTCCGAGCAGAAGCTCGAGATGGTGGGCGCCGACAGGGTTATCTCGCCGCACCAGATCGCGGGCAAGCGCATGGCGAACCTGATGTTGCGCCCGAGGGTGTGCGAGTTCCTGGACGTGGGCATCACGGGGACGCTCCCCGAGTACCAGCTCACGGAGCTCCGGGTCGACTCCGATTCGTTCCTGTTCGGCCTCACTATCAAGGATTCCAGGCTCCGCGAGCGAACAGGAGTAACAATCCTGGCGATCAGGAAGAGCGGTGAGACCACGTTCAACCCGAACCCGCCACCCGAGACGGAGATGGGAAAAGACGACGTGGTGATCGTCATTGGCACGCCCGAGCAGCTCTCCCGGATGGAAGCCGAGCAGTCGCGCAAGAAGTAGGCCTCGGAAAGGAACAGGCTTGGCCCACGGCACAATAGGAAACGACTCCTTGAGGCTGGAGTTCAACGAGCCCGGGGTGCACCCGTTCGTATCGGTGCTGCTTCCTGATGATGACGGGGGATGGTCGGCGGCCGCACTGCTGGGGGCCAGGCAGCAGAGGTATTTCCACACGGGCGCGGCGTTCCCCAGGCTCATCACCGGCGGCAACGAGCAGGACATGGGCCCGCTCACGCAGATCGACCCGCTGGACGGCGGACTTGGCGTATCGATCAAGGACGTGCGCGGAGGGTTCGCCATAGAGACTCGCCTCACCCTCGAAGAAGAAGGCCCGATGGTGCACGTGGTGCACCGCCTGACCCCTACGGCCGAGGCCAGTGTCAACAGGGTGTTCGACAGGTTCGACTTCGTCGTCGCCCAGGGCGAAGAAGCCTCCACGCTCGATTACAGTTACGTGCCCCACCTGCAGCCCCGCTCGGAGATGCTCGTGTCCGACCAGGTCTTCCGGTCGCCGGTGGTGATGATGCAGAAGGGCGACATCTTCTTCGCCGTCATCCCCGACCTCGAGGCGCTGGAGGAAGCGTACCGCGAGAGCCCTGCGCGTTACTACCTGGACTTCCGCGTCTCAGCCGGGGAGAACCACAGCCCGACGGTGTCCTTCGGGCTGGGGCGCAGCCACGTCAAGGGCCACGTCTATTTCGAGAGCGACTTCCAGCGTGAGATCGAGGCGCCGGCGGGGCAGACTCTCACGCTCGCTTACAGGCTGGTGGCGGACAGAGGCGGCTTCGGCCCCGACGACGCGGTCCACTGGCTCTGGGAGCGGTACGGCCGCCGCCACTTTCTGTCGGGCGCGCCGCAGACAGCCGGCTGGGACCGGTACGCGTCCCAGGGGCTCACCCGTATCTTCAAGCGGCCCGACCTCTTCAGGACCTTCGACCTGGAGGGGCAGAAGTGCGGGGGGACCATCGGCATCCACTTCATGACCCGTCGGGGAGTGAAGGTCATGAGCCTGAGGCAGCTGCAAAGGTACCTGCGCTACCAGGACCTGGTCCTCGCGGTGACCCGCAAGGGCATCGAGCAGATGAGCGAGAGGCCGTGGCTCGAGAGGGTCTACGAGCGCCTGGGATACCGCTACGGGCCGAAGGCCCCGCCCCAGGTGTTTATGCAGGCGTGGTTCAATAACCTTCGAAGCGCGTACGGCGCGTACTGGTTCGCCAGGAAGTGGAACGACCACGAACTGCTCGACCGGGCGCTCGCGGTGAAGAACCTGGCCATCCTCGCCCCGCGAGAGCAGGGCGCCTTCCCGGCCGTATGCTATCCCACGGACGAAGGCGTCTTCTGGTCGAGGGGAACGCGCGGCTTCAAACACGTGGACTGGTACAACACCGCCGATTGCGCGACCACCGGTTACTACATGGCACACTGGTTCAGGGACCACGAGGGCGACCCGCGGCTGCTCGCCAGGTGCCGGGCCCTGGCGGAGTTCCTGCTCGGCATCCAGCTCCCCTCGGGCGCGATCCCGGCGTGGGTGCAGCCGGCACCAGGGAACAACCGCGTGTCGGCCGACCTCAAAGAGAGCGCCATGACCGCGGCGCCCGCGATGTTCCTCGCGCAGCTCTACCTCGTCGAGAGCGACGTGCGATACCTCGAGGCGGCGATCAAAGCGTGCGACTTCCTGGCCCGCGAGGTCATACCACGGCAGAAGTGGTTCGACCACGAGACATTCTACTCGTGCTCCAAGAAGCGGCTCGGCCTCTTCGACGAGAACACCGGCACCTATCCACAGAACACGATGAGCATGTACTGGGCGGCCGAGGCGCTGAGGCTGGTCTACCAGGCGACCCTGGAGGACGAGTACCTGGAGCAGGGGATCAAGGTGCTCAACCACCTGTGCCTCTACCAGCAGGTCTGGGACCCCCCGTTCCTCTCGATCAACGCTTTCGGGGGCTTCGGCGTCATGAACACCGACGCCGAGTGGAACGACGCGAGGCAGGCCTTAATGGCGCCGCTCCTGATGGATTACTACCGGCTGACCGGCAGGGAAGAGTATATGGAGCGCGGGATAAGCGCGCTGCGGGCGTCCTTCACCACGATGTTCATCGATGAGAACAGGAAGGTCGCGCCGGGCAACATGCGCATCGCGGTGCCGGAGGAGACCGGCTCGGTCACCGAGAACTACGCGCACTTCGGCTACGACCACGCGGTGCCCGGGTTCCTCGACTCGGACTGGGGAGCTGGAAGCGCCTGCCACGCCGCGGCCTACGCGCAGCAGCACTTCGGGGACATCTTCGTAGACTTGGACAGGATGAAAGCGTTCGGCATCAACGGGTGCCGCGTCGTCAGCCTGAAGTCCGTTGGGGGAAAGATCGCGCTCGAGGTGGTGAGCCACATAGACCCCGAGGTCGAGGCCGTGATAAAGCTAGACGGCGGCGCGCCGGGAGTGCCCGTAGAGGTCAACGGCACGCAGGCGCACATGACTCGTACCGGCGTGTACAGCGTGCTTCTCTAGAGACTGGAAAAAGGTCACAACTCTCACTACTTCTTGTTCTTGTGACGGTTCTTCTTGAGCTGTTTCTTATGCTTCTTCTTGCGCATCTTCTTGCGCCTCTTCTTGACTACGGAACTCATAGGAGCGCTGCTACGCGAGACCCCCTTTCTGCGATTCTATACAAACGCAACAGACAGAATCGTACCATAAACTTGACTTTCGGGGGTCAGGTCCTTTTTCTCAAGCGTGCTGAGTCAGACCAGGTCCCACTTGCGGAGGAAAGTCTCGATGCGGAAATTGACGACGTCCGGCTGCTCGATGAGGGTAGCGTGCGTCCCGTGCGGGACCACGAACAGCTCCGCGCCTTTGACCTCACGGTATATCCGCTTGACCAGGCGCTGGGGGCACATGCCGTCCTTCTCCCCTGCGATCACAAGCGTCGGGACGTCTATGGACGGCAGGAGGTCCTCCGCGGAGTGCCGTGCCATCCCGAGCAGGGCGCGGAGCTCGTTGGCGAAGCCCATCTTCGCGATGTGCTCGAAATAGAGGTCCATCTCCTGCTTCGAGCAGCGGTGCCTGTCGATCTCGACCGCCTTCGCGACGGGCCAGGTGAGCGGCGAAGCGAGGAGCGGCACGCCGACGGCTTCGAGCCCTTGCGGATGCTCTATGAAGTAGTTGAAGACGTCGGTGTACGCTTTCTCGAACCACGGCGCGGTCGCGAAAGCCTCCATTGGATTTCCGGCGGGCCCGTTGAGAGGGATCAGCGCGGCGATCTTCTCGCTGTTCTCGCGGAAGAACTCGAGCACGACCTGGGCTCCCATGGAGAAGCCCACCAGGACCGCCTTGTCCACGCCGGCGTGGTCGAGCACGGCGCGCAGGTCCTGCGCGTAGCAGGATATCTCGAAGGTATCCAGGTCGGCGGGCACGTCCGAGCGGCCGTGCCCCCGGTAGTCCCAGCAGATGACCTGCACCAGGCGAGAGAAGTGGTCCTCGAAGTAGTGCCAGAAGGTAGTGGTATTCGCTACACCGTTGCAGGCGACGGCGGTGTCCCCGCTCCCCTGGTCGAATAGCGGATGACGGTCCCGTCGAAGCTCTCCGTCTCATGGACCTCGCCCTTCACCAGGTATCTCATCTCGACAGCGCCAGCCAATTGACCTCCCAGGTTCTGAAGCAACAGTCTGTTCGCGGGGCGGCCGGTTCTCGCGGTCAGTGACCCAGGCGCTCGCCGATGAGCACGACCGTCATCTCGGGCGAAGCGGGCCGCCGGGTGACCACGGTGTTCACGGGGCATATGGCGGGCGGCGTTTCGCACTCCACGCAGCGCTCCGTGCGGGCGCATTCCACGTCCAGCCCCAGCCGCTTCACGCACTGCGGGACGCAGGTGTCTTTTACTCGCCTGAACGCTTCGTCGAGCCCGTCGACGATATGGTTGAAACCGGCCACCAGTATCATGGAATCGGGCGCGCGCCCAGGCCCGAACACCGGAAGGAGCTCGGGTTCGATCTTGACGAGCATCCCATCGGCGGTGACTGCGCACACCGTCGAAAGGTACAAAGAGCGGTTCGGTATCCGCGAGCGTCGCCGGGACCCCCTGCCGGTCGCGAGCGGCATTGCGCTCTTCATGCTGTTGCCGCGGGCCTCGAGACTGGAGATGACGCCGAGCTCCTCGAGGGTCGCGGCGTCCCAGTAGAAAACGGTCTTGTGGAGCGGGACCAGGCTCAATATCCAGCGGTTCGCGTCTGAAGCGGTGGGGACGGGCACCACCGAGAAGTCCCGGTCCGCCAGGGACGACGCGCAGTCGAGTACCCGCTCGCGCACGCGCCCGTCGCGGTACCCCTCCCACATCTCGAGGATGCTCTCGTCGATCTGTCCGGGCAAAGCCGACCCCCTGACGTATCCTGCGTTTCGGTCGCACTAATAATAATAGAAGTGCGCATGAAAAGGGGAGAGGGATGAAAGGTCGAGGGCGTGACCGTCAGCGGGCGTCGAAGATGACGAACTCGAAGCAGGCGCCTTCATCGCTGCAGACGTTGATGGTACCCCCGTATACCCCCACGATCTTCTCTACGGTTGCCAGGCCGATGCCGCTTGCGCCCTGGGCGCCGGACAAGAACGGCAGGAAGATCTTGTCTTCCGATTCGGCGGGGATCCCCGACCCGTTGTCTCGCACCACGTAGCGGTGCCCGTCCGTCTCGTCGGTGCCCTTGTACTCCACGGCTATGAAAGGTTTCCTGGCGTCGTTGTGTTTGATCGAGTTATCGATGAGGTTGCTGAAAAGCTGGTACATGTGGGTCGGGCTCGCGACCACGGCCCCCAGCTTGCTGTCCACCTTCACTTTCACGTGCTTCTCTTTGATCTGTCCCCGGCGCTCGTCGAGGATGCCGCGCACGACTTCTCCGATGTCGACGCCCGTCGCGTCGAAGGGCGTCTGGCCGGCCTCCGCCAGCTCCAGGAGGTCTTCGATGAGCCGGTCGGACTTCGTCACGTTGTTCTCGATTATCGCGGCCATCTCGTTTACCCCGCGCATCGCTTCGCTGTCGGGCTCGCCCTGCAAGAGGCTCTGGATCGTCGCGCTCGCCGCGGCGATGGAGGAGAGGGGGCCTTTCAAGTCGTGAGACACCGCGTGGGCGTAACCCTCCAACTCGTTGTTCAGCATCTGGAGCTCGTGCTCGGCCCGCTTGCGCTCGGTGACGTCCCGGATGGTCGCGATGAAAGCCTTGGGGTTTCCGTCGGCATCCCGCAGCAGCGAGGCCATCAGCTCGCCCTCGAACGTGGTGCCGTCCCGCCGTGTCAGGACAAAGTCCCGCGGACTGCTGGCCCCGAGCTCCAGCGTCTCCGCCGCGCCTGTCACCGCCTGGTCCCGCTCCCCTGGCAGGAGTATGTCCAGCGCGTTGAGCCCGATGAGCTCGGTGGCGCTCTTCACGTTCTGCTGCTCGGCGGCGCGGTCCGACACCATGGTGATATTGAAATCAAGGTCGGTCACCACCACCGCATCGGGTGAAGTCGCGAGCAGACCCTTGTACAGCTCCTCGGACTCCACCAGCGCCCGCTCGGCTTCTTTGCGCGCCGTGATGTCCCTCGCGATGCCGAACTCTCCGGCGACATCGGTGCCGCGCATCAGCGGCGCGCTGGTGAACTCGGCCGTCACGTACAGCCCGTCTTTTCTCTGGATCCGCAACTCGTACACCTCGGGGTACTCGCCCCGCGCCGTCTGTTCGAAGGTCTCGAGGGCTTTCTGAAGGTCGTCTGGGTGCACCAGAGGCGCGAACGGTTTTCCCATCCATTCGTCCCGCGAGTAACCGGTGAGCTTTTCGAACGACTGGTTGAGCTCGGCCAGCTCACCGTCAGAGTTCAAACTGTAGATGACGTCAGGCGCGGTATCGAACAGCAGTCGCAGGCGTTGCTCGCTCTCCTGAAGCGCTTCCTCGGCCTGCTTCTGCTCGGTGATGTCGTCGTAGATGGCGACTATCTCCCCGCTGGGGAGCTTGTAGATGTAGTTCTCTTTCCAACCGGAGACACGCTCGTCGATGTAATTGGCGAGAGGGAACCGCTCCGGCTCCCCGGTCCTCCAGACTCTCCTGAAGACTTCGAGGATCCCGAACTCCTCGACTCCCGCGAAGACCTCGGTGACGCGCCTGCCGAGGACTTCGTCGCGGCTTATCCTCTCGACTTTCTCCGCTGCGCTGTTGAAATCCACGAAGACGTAGTCCTCGCCATCGTCTATCGCCCTGTACACCGCGACGCAGCTTCGCATGTTATCGAACATGTGCTGGAAGCGGTCTTTGCTGATGGCCAGGGCTTCTTCTATCTTCTTCCGCTCGGTGATGTCACGGATGATCGCGGTGAAGAATACATCTCCGCCTATCATCCACGGCGACGAGCGCGAGAGCTCCATGAAGAACTCCGTGCCATCGGCGCGAAGGCCTGTCGCCTCGTAAGTCTTGCCCATGGTGGGCGTACCGTCAGCCGTGGCTTTCATGAGCGACTGGAGGCGCGCCTCCCTCATTTGCTCGGGAATGATCATCGTCAGGGGCTGCCCGATGGCTTCCTCCGCGCTGAAGCCGAACATCGCCTCCGCGCCCGGGTTCCAGAAGGTTATTCCGATGTGGCTGTCGGCGCATACGATGGCTTCGTTGGCGGTCCGGGCCACCGACCTGAAGCGCTCCTCGCTGTCCTTGAGCCTCCGGAGGTTGCGCGCGTTCTGCAGCGCGACGCTCGCGACCTCGCCGAACGCGGACGCCATCAGCGAGTCCCGGTGGGTGAACCCCCCGGACTTGTTCGCGAGTCCGATAAGGCCCACCGTCTCCGACTCCACCACCAGCGGAGCGAGCAGCAGGTTCTGGATAGGAAAGTGTCCTTCTGGGAGCTGCTCCGCCAGGGGCGAGCTCGCGACCGAGTTCTCGATGAAGGCGCGACCCACGGAAAACTCCCTGCCGTGGAGCTTGCTGACCGGCATGAAGGCATCGGGATCGAACTGGCCGCGGAGAGACTCCGGGTCCACCACGAGCAGCTGGCTTCCCGCCTCAGAAAAGACCGACACGTAACCGGCCGTTGCCCCGATGAGCTTCTTGCACAGCCGGAAGATATCGCGCGCGGTCTCGTCGAACTCGCTGCGCTCCAGCACCATCCGGGTGCTCTCCAGCAGCGCCGTTATCTCTTCGCGGCGCTCGTTGGTCTCCCTCACCATGTTGTGAAGGGCTTCCTCCGCCCTCTTCCTCTCGGAGATGTCGCGCCCCACGCCGACGACCATAGACGGGTTGCCGTCCTCGTCCCTCACCAGCGCCCCCGAGAGCTCGTAGGGGATCCGCCTGCCGTCCTTGGTCACGATGCAGGTTTCCACGCGTCGGTCCTCACCCGTGCTGATCACTCCCTGGGTCGCCGCGTTGATGCGGTGGATGTCCTCCGGCGGGTGAAAATCCGGGGGGCTCATGAGCCGTATCTCTTCATCGGTGTACCCGGTGATCTCTCTCAGCTTGTCGTTCCAGAGCACATAGTTGCCCTGCGGGTCCAGCAGGATGAATATCTCGCTGAGCGAGTTTATGGTTGTAGTGGTGAAAGACCTCTCGCGGTCGACGCTCTGTTGCGCGCGCTTGAAATCGGTCAGGTCGTGAACACTCACGATGAAACGCTGGCCGCGTCGCGTCATGACCTCTTTGATCGCTACCCTGACGGGGATCCTGGTGCCGTCCCGGTGCAGGTTCTCGGAGTCGATGGCTTCGCCCGAGAGCAGGCTCGCCATGCTGTCTTCCAGGTCTTTTCTTCGCTCGGGAGGGACGAGGTCCGAGGCGACCATGCCGTTGAGCTCGCCGGCCCGGTAACCGAGTAGCGAGCAGGCCGCGCGGTTCGCGTCCTCGATGGCGCCGTCTATGGTCTCGATGAACAGGGGTTCTACTGACTCCTCGAAGAGTGTGTGATAGAAAGCCTCGCTCTCATGGAGCGCTTCCTGGACCCTCTGGAACGCGCTGCTCTCCATCGAGCGCCGCGCGGTTTCGACGAGCCTTGTCTCGAGCTCGTCGTTCTTCACCACGTACCCGGAGGCGCCGTCCCGGACCGCCCAGGAGGCCACCTCTTCGTTGCCGTGCCCCGTCACCATGATCACCGGCGGGTGGTCGCCTTTCGCCGTGATCTCGGAGAGCAGTTCAAGGCCGGTGCCGTCGTCAAACAGGTACGCCAGGGTGATCATGTCAAAGGTGCCCGCCTGCAACATCTCGCGGGCCTCTCGCAGGTTCCGCGCGATCTCCGCGCGCGCCTGGAGCCTGTCCTCAAATACGCTCTTGATGAGGACGGCGGTGGGTTCACTCTCTTCGACTATGAGCACTCTCGGGTCTCTGTGAACGTTCAAAGGGGGCCTCTGTGTCGAGTTGCCGAATCGATACGAGACGAGGTTCCGGGCGTAGAGCCGCGTTCAAAGAGTATCACAATAAGCCACTGAAATGGACAAGATAATATGACTACAACCGCCCGCTGCCGGTCAAGGTTCAGATGGGCTATTCGAGGCGCGATAAGTTGGTGAAATCGGAGCAGGTAACGCCCGTCGCGCAGAAGGTCCCTACCAGTCGTCGCGCGTGAAGGCCTCGACGATCTTGCTCTGGTCCCCGCCCCGCAGCGCCGAGATCATGCCGGCGAACGCCCCCGCGGCGTTTGTGCCCCACGCGTCTACGGAGCTTATCTTGACCGGAGAGCGCGAGCGGTCCATGGTGAACAGGCCGAAGCGGGGGTCGAAAGAGCCCCACTCGTAGTTGTCGACCATGGTCCAGTAGAGGTACCCGATTATCGGAACGCCGTCCTTCATCGCTCGCATCGCCTCGAAGATGTACGCCTGAAGGAACGTGTCCGTGGTCGCGGCATCACGGCGCTGCTCGACACGCCCCCGGTAGACCTTGTGGCACATCCCGTTCTCGACGATGAAGACCGGCAGGCTGCCAGAGTTGATCGTCTCCGCTTTCAGGAAATGGTACATGGCGACCGGGTTCAGCACCCATTCCCAGTGCTCGGCATTGAAGTTGAAGCGCTTCTCGCGGAGGTCCTGGACCGTCGGCGGCTTTATCAGGTTCCGGGCGAAAGGATCGTAGAAGTCCACGGCGAGGTAGTCGAGTTTCTCACTCAGGTCCGAGCCGTATATCCCGGCTATCCCGTTTCCCAGGCGTGACACCTCCAGCAGGCGGGTCGCGAGCCGGTCGAGAAGGCGCTCTGCCCCCGTGTTTATCACCGAAGCCTTGCGGACCACGGGGCACCTGGACACCTCGGCGTCCCACGCCTGCTTCCCGGCGGCGAGGTAATCGGGCATGTCCTGGCGCTCGACGCCGTTGCGCCTGGCGTTGAGCATGTCGGTCACCATCTTGTCGAAGCCGTAGACCGAGATGTTGATGGTGTTGTAACTCACCCTGGGCGCCTCCCACCCCTGCTCGGAGTAGATGCGATGGATGGCGTCGTACGCCCGGCAGTGCGCGTCTATCATGTTGCTCAACGCCTCCACGGCGTGCGCCGGGCCGGACTTCCTCCGCGGAAAGGCGCGAAGCGCGTAGGTGAGGAACGCGAGCCCGTTCGGCTCGTTCAGGGTTATCCAGTAGGAGACCGGGCGCAGGCCGTGCTTCTCGACGAGGAGGCCGTTGACCTTGAGAGCGACCTCCTCCACGTAGCGCTTGAACAGGTCGAGCTGTCTGTTCTCCAGCCAGAAGTCGAGCCCGAGCCAGTTCGGGTGAGTGAAGTGGTGGAGGGTCACGACGGGTTCCATGCCCGCCCGCATGATCGCGGCGATCATGTCCGCGTAGGCCCCTATGGCGGCGCCGTCGAAGTCGGGGACCCGCGTGACCGTGCTCGAGGTCTCTGGCTGCACGCGCGCCCATTCGATCCCCACCCGGAAGGCGTTGAGGCCCATCCGTGAGGCCAGCTCGAGCTCCTCGGGGTAATCGGTCCAGAAGCGGATGGCCTCCCCCGAAGGCTCGACCCGGCCTGAGCGCTCGAACTCCGCCCAGTTGTTGAGGGGCTCCCCGCGCCCGTTGATGCCGCCTTCGACCTGGTACGCCGCGTTGGCGCAGCCGAACATGAAATCGGGCGGGAGGGTGAACGAAGGGTCGAAAAGGCCTTCGAGGTCTTTGTTCGAGAAGTGCCGGCCGAACTCCATGCCTTTCACCGCATGCCCCCTTCAACTCCGGGTGCGGCCGCGGTCCCGAGCCTCAGCAGCAGAACCGGCAGCCGGTCGGGATGTCGATCCAGATCGCGCCCAGCGGGATCTCGCCGCCGCTCCTGTCCTCCATCCAGTAGAAGATGTCGTCCGCGTTGATATAGTCGTCGGAGCCTTGATCGTCGCTTGCGCTGCTCTCGGCCCGGGGTGTATCGCGTTCTGAGGCCCTGTCCATCCGTTTCCTCCGGTTTTCGGAGCAATTCTATCAGAATGGGCGCGCGGGCAACGTCATATGACTCCTGCGGCCATGAATATTCCGAAGACAATGAATATGACCCCGGAGGCCCACCTTATGTATTTCATGGGGACGATGCGGGCCAGGCCCCTGCCTATCATCGCGCCGATAAAAGTAGTCAATATGAGCGCGAGAGTCCCGCCCAGGAAGACGTAGAGGGGAGCTTTGAACCGCGAGGTGAGGGCGACCAGGCTGAGTTGCGTCTTGTCCCCGAGCTCCATGACGGCGATGTAGAGCAACGAGGTGAGGTAGGGGCTGCGCCGCGCTCGAGTGGGGGCGTCCGGCTCCTCGTCTTTCCCGGGGCGGAAAGACAGGAGGCCGAAGATGATGAAAACAGCCGCGGCCACGTACCTTATCACGTCCGCGGGGACATACCTGGCGAGGACCTCGCCGACCGTGACAGCGAGGGCGTTCAGGATCACGAACGCTGTGCAGGCGCCCAGGAACACGGGAGTGAAGCCGTACCTTGCGGACAGCGCCAGCACCGCGATCTGAGTCTTGTCTCCAAGCTCGGCTATGAAAGTGAGCCCGAATGCCGCACCGAATGCCTCAAGCATCAACGTCCCCTTGTGACTTCCCTGGGTCAGGTCTTTTTTGTTTAGCCAGGAACCTGGCTGGCTGGAAGTCCGCTAAACAAAAAGGACCTGACCCCCAAGAGTTTAGCCTAGAGATGGCAAACTGAACAAAAAGGACCTGACCCCGGAAAGTCAAGTGGAAAGCGGGAGAACCCTCGTATATCATTCACCGTGCATTCCGCGCCCCGGCCTGAGGGGCGCGCGACTGTGGAGATCAACGACCAGGGGGTAATTATGGCAGGAATAGTGGCTTATGGGGCCTACATCCCCTGGCTCCGGCTCGAGCGCAAGCTCATGGCCGAGAGCTGGGGAATACCGGGAGCCCCGGGAGAGATCGCGATAGGCAACTTCGACGAGGATGCCGTCACTCTGGCGGTCGAGGCCAGCCGCGACTGCATCGCCGACGACCCGGCGGGCGTGGGCGGCCTGTACTTCGCGTCGACGACCGCGCCGTACGCGGAGAAAGCCAGCTCCACGCTCATCGCGAGCGTCCTCGACCTGGCGAAGGAGAGCATGACCGCGGACTTCGGGGCCTCGCCCGGGTGCGCCATCGCCGCGCTGCTGAGCGCCGCGAACGCGGTCGACTCCGGGGCGGCCGACAGCGTGCTGGTAGCCGCTTCCGAGTACCAGGTCGCACGCCCGAAGACGGCTGACGAGCAGACCTGGGGCGACGGCGCCGGGGCGGTACTGGTGGGCAAGGACAATGTCATCGCCGAGATCAAGGGCATCTACTCGTCCTACGGGGACGAATCGATGGGGACCTGGCGCCTGCCGGCGGAGGAGCTCAAGCGGGAGTCAAACCCCCGCTGGCACTCGGCGAACGTCTTCATCCCGGACATCACGACCGCCGTAAAAGAGGCGATCAAGAAGTTCGGGGTCGGCCCGGAGGACATCAGCAAGCTGGTGGTCATGGCGCCGGACTTCCGCAGCCACCAGCAGGTCGCCAAGGCCCTTGGCATCAAGGACCCGTCAATGGTACAGGACGCCCTCTTCGCGTTCGTCGGCGGCTGCGGCGCGGCACAGCCTCTCATGATGCTCGCGGGCGCCCTGGAGGAAGCGAGCCCCGGCGACAAGATACTGGTAGCCGGCGGCGGCGACACCTACGACGTGGTGCTCCTCGAGGTCACGGACAGGATAAAGGACCTGCCAGCGCGAAGGGGCATCAAGGGGCACATCGGCTCCAAGCACAACCTCGACTCGTACGCGAAGTACCTCAGCTACAAGGACCTGGTGCCGCTGGAGCCCGAGGACAACTCCTCGTCGGCGATCCAGATGTGGCGCGACCGCAAGTCGATCCTGCCGCTCTACGGCAGGAAGTGCGAGGCGTGCGACCTGGTCTACTTCCCGCCGCGCCGGGTATGCCCGAACTGTCACGCCTACGACAAGAACGTTGACTGGAAGCTCGCCCGCAAAGGCAAGCTCTGGAACTTCATCGACGACAACCTCGCTCCTTCTCCAGAGCCTCCCACCACGCTGACCATAACCGACCTCGATGACGGCGCGAGGATCTTCCTGCAGATGACTGACCGCGAGGTCTCCTCAACGGAACTCGGCATGGACGTAGAGCTCACTTTCCGGAAAATCCACGATGGCGGCGGCTTCCACAATTATTTCTGGAAGACCCGGCCCGTCCGCTAAGGAGGTATACAGAATGGCTGATCTTAAAGACGTTGCCGTAATCGGCGTCGGCGCGACCAAGTTCGGCGAGAACTACCAGTGGGGCGTCGATGACATGCTCACCATCGCGTGCTTCGAGGCGATGGAGGACGCGGGGATCAAGCCCGAGGCGATAGAGGCGGGTTGGATCGGGATTCAGTACCCCTTCACGGGATTCTCCGGAGCGACTCTGTCCGACGCGATAAAGACCTACGACATACCTATCACGCACACCGAGAACTACTGCGTGAGCGGGCTGGACGCGTTCCGCAACGCGTGCCTGGCCGTGGCGAGCGAGCAGTTCGACATGGTCATCGCCTGCGGCGTGGAGAAGATCACCGACCAGGGAGGGCGCGGTCTGCCCACCTCGGGGTTCGGCCACCCGGTCCAGATGTCGGGGCTGACAGCCCCATCGGCTTTCGGGCTGGCTTTCCCGCGGCACTCCAAGGAGTTCGGCACCACCAAGGAGCACCTGGCGCACGTCGCGGTCAAGAACCACTTCAACGGCGCCGTTAACCCCAAGGCGCACTTCCGCCGCGAGGTGACCCTCGAGCAGGTCATGAAGGCTCCCATCATCAGCGGGCCGCTCGGCCTGTTGGACTGCTGCCCGATTTCTGACGGCTCTGCCGCGGCGATCATCACGCGCAAGGACATCGCAGCCAAGTACCGCGACGACTTCGTGACCATCAAGGGCATGGGCTTCGCGACATACACCAACCTCATGATGTACGACAAGAACTTCGACTACCTGGCGTGGCGCCCGACCGTCAAGGCCGCCGAGAAAGCTTACGCGATGGCGGGCATAACGGACCCGCCCAACGAGGTGGACCTCGCAGAGTGCCACGACTGTTTCACCATCACCGAGATCCTGAACGTCGAAGACCTCGGCTTCTGCAAGAAGGGTGACGGCGGCCCTGCGATGGCGGAAGGCCGCTTCAACATCGACGGGCAGGTCGCGGTGAACCCCTCCGGCGGGCTGAAGTGCTTCGGGCATCCAATCGGCGCGACCGGCGTCCGCATGGTCTACGAGGTCACCAAGCAACTGCAGGGGCGCGCGGACGGCCGCCAGCGCGAGAACGCGAAGGTGGGCATGGCGCACAACCTGGGAGGGCTCGGCGGCGTGGTCTGCGGGGTCGTTATCCTGACAAACGAGAAATAAGAACAGCAAGACCGGCACAGAGGGCGGGCTCCAGGCCCGCCCTCTTTTTTTTCTACCGCCGGGTCGCGCTCACCAGCATCGCTGGCGGAAACCTGTTCGCTTTGCGGGCGGAGCCCGGCTCGAAGGAGGCATCCCTCAGAAGCCCGGTGAGGCTGGCCCTGGTGAAGTAGTGGTCGTCCGCGGCTTTCGCTCTTCCGTATGCGAGCATCAGCTTCCCCGCAAGGCCTTCAGAGCACATGTCGCAGATGTAGAGTCTGCCCGAAGGCCTCAGCACTCGTGCTGCTTCAGCGAGCGCCTCGCGAGGCTCGGGGAAATGGTGGAACGCGATGCAGGAAGTGACGATGTCGAACTCGCCTTCCCCGAACGGCAGAGACTCCGCCGGCGCGCACAGGAAATCTATGTCCGCCTGCGCGCTCGAGAGCTCCCGCGCGACTGCCAGCATGCCTTCGCTCGGGTCGATCCCCGCCAGGCGTCCCGCGCCCGCGGCCGCGAAGCGCCGCAGCAGGTCGCCGGTGCCGCAGCCGAGGTCGAGGATGTCCCGGCCGGCCACGTCGCCGATCTCTGCCATCACCCTACGATGGACCGGCTCGAAGAAGTGCCTCCAGGTGAAAGACTGCTCGTACGTCGAGGACCAGGCGTCGAAACGCTCTCTGTCTTTTCCCTTATCCATCCTCGACCTCCGGGCCATCCGCGATTGACACCGTCAAGCCTGATACAGTTATATTCGTTTTGGCAAGCTTCGGCGCTCCGGGGCAATCGACCACGGGAGGCGCCGCCCCGGCAGTCCGAAAGGAATGGCAGTTGGCGTTCTTGTTCATCCCCATCGTCCTGGCCCCGGTTTTCGCGATCCTCTGGCTGCTCAGGCGTGCTCTACTGCGGAATGACGATATGAGCGACTCGACACCCCGATTCGGCCGCATCCGGCACGACGTGGTGGTCGGTGGGCTCGAGGCGTTCCAGATGGGGGAAGTGGTGGACATCACCGCTATCGAACCAGACCCCGACAAACCCAGGTTCAAGTACGTGGTCTTCTCGAAGGCCCTGGAGAAGACTTTCAAGCTGTCGGAAGACGAGATCGAAGTCTGAGCGCGGGCCGCTCAGTAGTCCACCCCGAGGAAATACTTCCAGTCCAGCTTGTAGCGCCTCTTTTCGAGGATGCGGTCGCGCATGCCCTGCGGTACGAGCCGGGTCTTCAAGAAGAGATCGAGCCCGGCCGTCGCCACCCGTGACAAGGGCCAGGGGAGCGCGGCGCACTTCCTGTACGCGACCATCAGCAGCACGAAGTTCTCGCAGACCATCCTCACCTGGTCGCGCGTCATCCTGTCGAGCTTCAGCTCCGACCGGCCTGAGAACAGCGTGTCGGGGGTCGAGTCCCCCAGCATGCCGCCTTCCGCGCAGACGTCGTGGATGCGCGTGTTCGGGAAAGGGCACAGCGCCGTGACCTGCGCGAGGTCAGGCTCGATCGCCGAGTTCATCTTGACGGTGTCGAGCGCCATCGCCAGCGTCTCGTGCGGAAAGCCGGTCATGTTCAAAGAGACGGTGGGGATGCCGTGCTCGTGGCAGAGCGCGAAGGCGGCCAGTATCTTGTCGTCGGGCATCGGGCGGCCGAGGACGTTCTTCCTCAGCCAGAGGTTGCCGCTCTCTACGCCCATCGCAATGGCGCTGCAGCCGGCGTCCGCCAGCAGCGCGACCATCTCGTCATTGAGGAGGTCGACACGCCCGTTGCATATGAACGGCAGGCCCACCCGCTCCTTGTACATCGAAGCGAACTCGCGGAACCAGCGGCGGTCCAGCGTGAGGATGTCGTCGTCGAACCTGACCTGCTCGATGGAAGGGTCGACCGCGCGCGCGCTCTCTATCTCCGCCACCACGTTGGCGGGGCTGCGGAACCGCACGTACTTCTTGCCGTTCGGGTAGATGGCTTTCTGGATGTGGTTGCAGCAGTAGGAGCAGTCGAAGGGGCAGCCCCGCGACGCCATCATGGTGAGGCGCTTCTTCTGGTTCGCCGCGAAGTCCTTCACCTCGAAGAGGTCGCGCTTGGGGAAGGGCAGGCTGTCCAGGTCCTCGACAAGCGGGCGCACCGGGTTGCGCACTACGTCGCCGTCGCGCTTGGACCATATGCTCGCGATGCTCTCGACCGCGCCTCCGGCGTCCAGCGCGTCGCATAACTCGAGGAGAGCCGCCTCGCCTTCGCCGACGCAGATGTAATCTATCGCCGGCTCCGCGATCGTTCCCTCAGGGTCGATTGTGGGATGGACGCCGCCGCACGCCACCGGCAGAGCGAGGTCCTCCTTGACCCAGCCGGCGAGCTCCCTGACCTTGCTGAACTGCAGCGTGGTGGCGGAGAACGCGACGAGGCCGGGAGCGGACTGGCGCAACCGGTCGATCAGCTCGCCGCGCGCGGCCGGCGCGACCAGGTGCACGAGATCCACGGAGTGGCCTGCCTGTTCCAGCACTGAGGAGAGATAACCGATGCCCAGGTAGACGCGGCCCTGCGGCTCCGTGTGTGTCTCCTGGGTCTCGAAGTAGTCGGGATAAACAAATGTGACCTTCATCCGCGAAATGATACTACAAAGGGGTCACGCACCGTTAGACGGTGCTGTCCCCGGAAGCCTACTGTGCTATCCTGTATTGCGCGAGTTGGACTGCAGGGCCACGCTACACACGAACGGATGCCAACCATGAATGTATATCAGATGCTCGCATATGAAAGCATGCGGACGTTCTTCGGTCCGTGGCTCACCTTTGCGTTCAGGATCCGCACCGAAGGGGCCGAGAACATCCCGAAGGACACCGGCGCGCTTCTCATCTGTAACCACCGCTCCATCCTGGACCCGGTCGCCCTGATGACGGAAGTGGACCGCTACATCCACTTCGTGGCGGGCTCTCACGGCTTCGTGGTGCCGATGGTCAAGACGTTCTACCACATGACAGGGATGGTGCGACTGTCGCTCAAGGGCGGCTCGAGGAGCGGGCGCGGCCTGGATGAGGCGGTCCAGTTGATGAAGGACGGCGAGATCGTCGGGATCTTCCCCGAGGGCATCGAGTCGTTCATGCGGCCCGACAAGTCGAGCAAGATCAGTTACTTCAGGACGGGCTTTGCGCGCATGGCGCTGGAGGCGGGCGTTCCTATCATACCGGCGGCGGTGGTCCCGACCGAGGAGGTCAAGCTCCCGGCGATACCGGGCCGGATAGTGAGCAGCTACGTCGATCACCCGGCTGCGGAAGAGGGTTCGATGCGCTTCATGCTCTACCGCCGGGTGCTGGTCCGCATCGGGCAGCCTATAGACCTCTCGGGATTTCTCGCCGAGCCGCTCACCAAGACCTCGATAGACACCCTGAGCGGGAAGCTGCGGCGCATCGTCATCAAGCTATACAACGGTGAGGACCTCGAGAGGTTCCTGACCGGCGAGCTGCCCTTCGATATCTACACCGACCGCGTGTAGTTACGTCGTTCGTTTTCCACTTCTAATTACACTTCTGAAAGCGCCTGCTCTGCTAGCTATAGAAAAGTGGAAAGAAAAGTGTAAAACGAACGACGTCATTCTCTGGTGCCTGCGAAGATCGAGATGAGCAGGCACGCCGCGCCAAGCAGGAACAGGCCCACAGGCAGATACAGGAACTGCAGCGTGAACTTCTTGATCTCGTCGCTCGCGAAGGTCGCGGCCTCACCCTGGCTCGCCGCCGTCTCGGAAAAATCGAGCTTCGTTATCACCTGGGTCAGCGCCACGCCGGTCGCCGGGTCGCTGACCGCCATGTATACGGACTCCTGCACGTCCCTGGTGGCGACGAGGTTTCCCGTGATGGGCTCGATCAGATACTCGACGGACTGGTTGGCCTTGTAGTTGATATCGATGACGGAAGAGTCGGCGACAGGCAGGCCCGGTTGCGACAGGATCGTCTTGAGCTGCGCCCCGGTCATCTTCGACGGGAATCCCGCCGGGGGTGGCGCCGGCTGTCCGCCGTATTCGGTCTTGAAGACGTAGGTTTTTACGCCGTCGACCTTCGCCTGCCCGCTGAACGCGCCTTTCTGAGTCCTGCCGGTGAGCTCGTCCCAGATCGGCAGGTCCGACTTCGGGGTGTCGAACGGAAACACCAGGTAGTACCCGCTGCGGTTGCGGTTCGAGCCGTGGTCGGCGACCTGCCGCGCGGTCTTCCTGTCGACCGCAAAGGAGTTCTTCTCGTCCGCGAGGTGGGTCCTGTCCGCCGAGTTTATGACCGCACTGTTGACCTGGATGACGGCCACCGCGCCCGTCGACTGGCGCAGTGGCGAGAACTCTCTCGCCTGGATGGTCACGCCCGTGGCCTGTGGCCGAGGGCCCGGAGGCGGCTGGCCCGGAGCGCGCACGTACTGGAACAGCGAGCCGTTATAGAAGCGGAGCAGGTCCAGGTCGGTCGGGACCACCTTCAGCGCTGGAGCGATCGCCAGGCGCCAGAGAGGGGCGAGCACGATCAGCACCAGCGCGGCGACGAACAGGATGAGGTTCGCCCTATGCGACTTGATCTGCTTCCATCTACCCGGCATCTTCCAAACCGCTCTTCCTTGCTGCGCCGATAACGGGGACCTCACAGGCTTCCAGGGCCTTCAACCAACGATTGAACGTATTGTAGCGCAGGTGACTCCGGCAGACTATGCGGTCGCCGCCGCACCGGCGGATGCGCGCCCGGGACGTGCAGACTATTCCCACTTGATTTGATAGATTATGCAGGTCAACAGACAAGGAGTGGGCCATGTCAGTAAGCGGCAGTAAGGTGATAGTGATCGGAAGCGGTGTCGGCGGGGCCGCGTGCGGCGCGCTCCTGGCTGACAAAGGCTTTGACGTCATGCTGCTCGAGCGCAACGATTTCCCCGGAGGAAAAGCCGCGAGCTTCGAGCGGGAAGGCTACGTCTACGATACCGGCGTCCACGCGGTCGGCAACGGAGACAACGGCCCGCTCGGCGAGATCGCCCGCGCGGTCGACGCCGACCTCAGATGGGCGCTCATCCAGGGCGGCAACCGCATCGCCATCGGAAAGCACGTCGCTCACTATCCTCTGGACTACGCCTCTGACGAGTCGATACACAACATCCTCGAGGGCATCGGCGTCCTTCCGGAGAACAGGGACGACTGCTACGTCTGCTTCAAGGAGCTTGCCACCATGAAGCCCGCCTCCGAGATGGAGGCGCTCGAGACGGTGCCGCTCAAGGACTACGTGGACAGGTTCACCGACGACCCGCAGTTCCACATGATGATCAACGCGACCTGCGGCATGCTCATCGTGGTCACGTACTTCACCGGTTCGACGAGCGAGTTCATCTACTGCTTCGCCAACATGGCGGCGAGCGCGTCGCTGTCGTATCCGTTAGGGGGCATGGGCTCGATCCCGAAGTCCTACCTGGCCGCCCTGGAGCGCATGGGCGGCGAGGTCGTCTACGGGCGAGGAGTCGAGCGCATCCTGGTGGAGGACGGGCGCGTGACCGGAGTTCAAGCGGGAGGGAAGATCCCTGCGGACATAGTCGTGTCGAACGCCGGCATCCAGCCGACCGTCAAGCTCGCGCGAGACCACCTGCCGCAGGAGTATGTGGACCGGGCCATGAAGCTCAAGTCCTCTTACGGCGCCGTGAGCGTCAAGTACGCCCTGGATGCTGAAGTGGTCCCATACCCCATGACCCTCTGGATCCCCGACGTCACCGACCCGGTGGCGCTGGAGAAATATGTCGGGATAATGTATCCGGTCCCCTCGATCCCCGACCCCGACCTGGCCCCCGAGGGCTGCCAGATAGTCCTCGCGGGCGCCGTCCTCTCTGCCGACCCGAAGCAGAAGGACCTCAACAAGGATGTCCTCGACCGCATAGAGGCGACTATGGAGATGCTGCACCCCGGTATCAAGGACCACACGGTCTGGAAGCTGCGCACGGACGTCGAATACACCTCAAAGATCTCCGGGCGCCACCTCGGGGAAGTCATCGGCATCGCCCAGGATTACCGGCAGGTGGGCAAGAACCGGCCCAGCCCGCGGATGCCGGTCCGGGGGCTGTACCTCGTGGGAGCCGACGCCGGCGGCAGGGGGATCGGGACCGAGATGGCGGGGGAGAGCGCGCTTAACGTCAGCAAGATGATCGAAGACGACATGCTGGGAAGAACCGGTAACCTGGAACTCTAGGCTCAGGCGGGGGGCTGCAGGTACTTCCTCCTGAACTCTTCCGTGGTCAGATGGTCGATGTCGTCCCGGATGCGATCGAGCTCCTCGCGCGCTTCCTCCGAGCTCTCGAAAAGCTCCCGCCTCAAGACCCTCTTCGTCCTGAAGTTGAGCACCTCGACGATGTAACCTTCGCCGAGCCCGACCCCGAGCAGGCCCCTGGTCAGACGGGCTTTGTAGTAGTCGTTGGCGAGGTAACCCGGCTCGGATTCGCTTGCCTGCCTGCTGTCTGGGGTTTTGTGTTCTCTAGCCTTTCTGGCCATCTCACTCCGGTCTGTTCTGAGGGGGTTGGGCCTGGGGCGGGCCGGCTTCACCCGGCTGCTGTTGCTTGGGAACCACGATGCGCTGGAGGGCGTAGATCCCTATCGCGGTAACAGCGCAACTGTGGGTGGGGGGCAGCTTGGACGATGCTATGTAAAGCGCGCAACTGTCCTCACAGGGGACTCTCGCGCCGGCTATCTGGGGTTGCCGGATAGGGCACCAGCTTCCGGGAATAGAGGCCATCGGGCTCCTTTCGACAATTCTCGGCACTTGAACCAAGTTCCGTACTAGTCTATCCCCGTTTCCGTGCGCGATTCAATGGGGTGCGCCAACCTGCAACAAGTTGACAGTGCCAGCGGCTCAGACTACCGTTTCAGCACGACGTCTGAAGACTGCTTAGTCTGCTGTTCGAGGGAGAACCAGGGCCGTGACTGACACCGGAAAAACAGACGAAGAAGGCCAGGCAGCAGCTGTTACACGCGAAGGCGCGGAGCGCGGGCATGAGCCGGGGAGCCTGAGCCGGACCGTAAAGGTGCTCGGGCTCGTCAGCCTGTTCACCGACGCGTCTTCGGAGATGATCTACCCTCTGCTGCCTATCTTCCTGACGAGCGTCCTCGGCGCGGGGGCCGTCTTCCTCGGGATCATCGAGGGCGTCGCCGAGGGGACCGCGAGCATCCTGAAAGGGTTCTCGGGTTATTTCTCGGACAGGCTGCAGAAGCGCAAGGCTCTCATCCTCGCGGGCTACGGCCTCTCCGCCGTCACCAAACCGTTCTTCGCCGCCGCGGACGCCATCTGGGAGGTCCTGCTGGTGCGGTTCGTGGACAGGGTCGGCAAAGGCATACGCACCGCCCCCCGCGACGCGCTCATCTCCGAGACCACCGATCCCGAGATCCGCGGCAAGGCCTACGGCTTCCACCGGGCGATGGACACGCTCGGCGCCGTCATCGGGCCGGGAATCGCTTTCCTCATGATGTGGCTGCTGCAAGGGCAGGGGAACAACGCGTACCGCTGGGTCTTCCTTGCCGCCTTCGTCCCCGGCGTCGTCGCCGTCTTCCTGATCGTGTTCGCGCTGCGGGAGAAACCGGTCGAGTCCAAGGCTTCCTTTCCCGGGCTGCGCCTCTCCGGCTTCGACCACAACTACAAGATGCTCCTGGTGGTGGTCGCGGTGTTCACACTCGGGAACTCGAGCGACGCTTTCCTCCTCCTCCGCGCGCAGAACCTCGGGATACAGCCGTACCTGATACCACTGCTCTGGATGGTCTTCAACATCGTCTACAGCGTGCTCTCCACGCCGGGCGGCATGCTCTCGGACCGCATCGGCAGGAAGAAGACCCTGCTCATCGGCTTCGGGCTCTACGCCCTCATATACTTCGGATTCGGCTTCGCGCACAGGCTCGTCTACATATGGCTGTTGTTCGCGGCCTACGGGGTGTTCTACGGGCTGACGCAGGGATGCCTGAGCGCCTACATCGCGGACCTGGCGCCACCGGACATGAAAGGCACCGCGTTCGGCGCCTACTACATGACCGACGGGGTCTTCAAGCTCCTCGCAAGCGTCATCTTCGGGGTCATCTGGCAGAGCTCCAAAGCTCACGGGCCCACTGCCGCGTTCCTTTTCGGGGCGGTGATGGCGGCTGCCGCGGCCCTGTTGCTCTGGCGGTTCTGTGAGGAGTGCGTCAGGCAGCCAGCCAGCGAATCACGCGCCGCATGACCTCGCTGTCGGCGGGTAGCGGCCTCGGTTCTGACGCTCTGTACTCGCGGAACATCGATCGGTCCCGCACCGAGAGCGCCATCGAGGTGAGCCTCACCACGGCCGCGCCGCGCCTCATGCTCATCTCGGGGTGGGACTGCGAGGTCAGGATGTTGTCCGCGTAAGCGAGGAGCTGGTTCAGGCAGCCCTGGCTCGAGGCGAGCCTGACCGCCTCAAACGGTGCTTCCGTCACCTCGTCGACGTTCATGCAGACGCCCTGGAACCCGGTGATCCCAGCGAGGGCCGGGTGGTGGCCCTCCACGGTCACGGCCTCCCAGCGGAGCAGCCGCCGCTCGCGGCGGGCGACTTTCCCGCCACGTGCGAAAGCGATCAACTGGTGTGAGAAACAGGAAGCGAACGCCTTGCGTCCCTCGAGCCCCGCTACGAATTCGACCTCGCGCCTGTGGTAATCCTTGAGCCCGTCGGTGACGTTATGGAGATCACCGGTGAGGATGCAGGCGTCGAAGTCCGAGGGCAACGGCGCGCCGCGCCAGGCCCGGACCGTGAAGTGCCTCACCTGTTCGCCGTCCAGCGCGCGCCTGAAATATGAGCCCGACAGGGGGCTGTTCTCGATGATAGCTATGGTGGCCACGCCGCGATTCTATCCCATCGGACCACGCGGCGGGCAGCGGCGGTGAGCCTCGAGCTGCCTCGCGTTCAGGAGCCCGGGCCTGTAACAAGAACACGCCAGTTTTCGTCTATTCCATATAGGCCGCGCCGAGACCGGCATCCGCGTGGTCGCGTTCCAGCATTCAAACATGCCGGAGGATGGCCGATATAATATGTTGAGTGACGTGTGCGGTGACAGGAGTTGCGGAACCTGGAGTCCCCGATGAACATCAGATACGGCATAGCTGTAAGAGCGGCGGTTGCCGCGGTGCTTATCACGGCGGTGACCGTGGCCGGCCTGCTGATAACGTTCCAGATCGCGGACGGTCAGAAGCAGGACTACTTCTCGCAGCGCAAAGTACAGGCGACGACGGCCGCCGTGGCGCTCGACTACCGGGACGTCGAGGCCCTCAATGGCACACCCGCGGAGGTGGACTCTCCGGCGTACCAGAGGCTCCGCATGGAGCTCGTGAGGATCAAGCGCTCCGACATGCACGTCAGGTTCGTCTACCTCATGCGTCCAGAGGGCGCCAGCATGGTGTTCCTTGTCGATGCCGAGGACCCTTCATCGCCTGATTACTCGCCGCCCGGCCAGGTCTACACCGAGGCCAAGCCCTCGGACTTTTACGTCTTCCAGGGCAAGCAGAAGCCCGACACGACGATAGAAGGTCCGATACGCGACCGCTGGGGGACCTGGATCAGTGCGTCTGCGTACATCTCTGACGCCACCGGAAAACCTATCGCCATGCTCGGCACCGACGTGGAAGTGGAGCGGGCGCTCGGCTCCTTCAACCAGACGCGGCATCTCGGCATGATCTTCGACCTGCTGGCCATGGTGCTCATGCTCCTGGTGGCTCTGCAGTGGATCCTGTGGCGGTACAACCGCGACAAGAGGGAAGCGCTCCGCGCGGAGATGGAGGCCTCCGCTCTGCGGCTCAATGACGAGCTGGTCAAAGCCGACCGCATGAAGTCGGACTTCATCCAACTGGCTTCGCACGAGCTTCGCAGCCCGGTGAACGCGGTTAACGTCGCCGTCCAGACCCTGGACCGCAGCGCCTCCGACAAGCTCTCGGATGACGAGAAGACGCTGGTCCAGGTGGCCCGGAACGGAAGCGGCCGGCTGGTGGACCTCGTCGACAACCTCCTTGACATGACGCGCATCGAAGCCGGCGATTACGTGCTCAGACCCACCACTGTGGACGCCGCGGAGCTGGCTGCCAAGACTGTTCAGTTGCTGGAGCCGCTCGCGGACCGGAAGAACATCGGACTGACCTCAAAGCTGCCCGACAGGCCGGTGGAAGCGGTCATCGACCCGCAGGCGCTTTTGAGGGTGCTCGAGAACCTCCTCTCGAACGCCATCAAGTTCACGGACTATGGCGGTGTCGTGCTTGAGATGAAAGTGATCGCCGACAAGTTGCGGTTCTCGCTGCAGGACACCGGGCCCGGCATCCCCGACTCGTTCAAGGACGAGGTGTTCGAGAAGTTCTCGAAGCTGGAGAGGGGTGTCGAGATGAGGCAGCAGGGGGCCGGGATGGGGCTCGCGCTCTGCAAGAGCCTCGTCGAGTCGCAGGGCGGAAGGATCTGGTTCGACAGTACAGAGGGCAGAGGCACGACCTTTTACTTCGAGGTCCCGCGCTTCCAGGGGGAGTCCGATCTTGTGCAACCCTCCGGGCCCGACGGCTCCTGAGGCAGAGCGTAGACACGTACGCTCCCCCCCGCACGTATAACTTATCGACGAGGGCATGAGATGAGCATCAAGCAAGCAACAGCCATCAGGATAACAGTGGCGGCGCTCCTGATCGCCGCCGTAGCGGTCAGCGGCTACATCGTCACGATGAAGATCGCCGACTACCAGCGCGACCAGTACTTCGAGGTCCGCAGGTTTCAGGCCGCTGCCGCGGCCGCCAGCCTGGACGCATCAGACGTGGAAGCGCTGAAGGGAGATTCTTCAGATACCCCCACGCCGGTCTTCCAGAAGTTGCGCTCCCAGCTCATTCGCATCAAGAACTCGGATGAGCGCATCCGGTTCACGTACCTGATGAGGCCGCAGAAAGGCAAGATGATCTTCCTGGTCGACGCGGAGGCGACGGGGTCTCGCGACTACTCGCCGCCCGGCCAGGTCTACTACGAGGCGAAGCCCGTCGAGTTCTACCCATTCGAGGGCAAAGCCTCCGCCGATCCATGGATGCTCGGCCCGATACGCGACCGATGGGGCACCTGGATAAGCGCGAACGCCTACGTCGTGGGCTCGAAAGGCAAGCCGGTGGCGCTCCTGGGCACCGACGTCAGCGTGGATCGGGCGCTCGCCTCCTTCAACCAGATCCGCAACATCGGCGTCCTGTACGTCATCCTCGCGTGCATCCTGCTGGGGCTGGTGATGCTGCAGTGGATCAGCTGGCGCTACAACAAGGACCGACGCGACGCGCTGCGTCGCGAGATGGTCGCCTCTACGATGAGGCTGAACAGCGAGCTCATCGAGACCGACCGCCTGAAGACCGAGTTCATCGAGGCCGCGTCGCACGAGCTGCGAGGCCCCGTCACCGCCGTGAACACCGCGATACAGGTCATGGACAACAACCTGGCTGCCGAGCTCTCGACACAGGGGAAGGAACTGGTGTCGATCGCCAGGACCGGCAGCCGCCGCCTGGTGGACCTAGTAAACAACCTCCTGGACCTGACCCGGATCGAGGCCGGTGGGATCGCGATCGTTCGCGAAAAGGTGAACGTGGGCGAGATAGTCAATGACACCGTCAAGATCTTCACTCCGCTCGCGGGGGAGAAGGGCCTCAAGATAGATGTAGACGTCAAGGGCGCTGACCTTGAGGCCCGGCTCGATGCCGAAGCCCTCAAGCGCGTGCTCGAGAACCTGGTCTCGAACGCCATCAAATATACCGACAAGGGAAGCATCTCGGTGCGTGTCGACGCGACGGGTGAGGCGCTCGAGTTCACGGTCACGGACACCGGGCGGGGCATCCCCGCGCGGTTCCAGGAAGACGTGTTCAAGAAGTTCTCACGGCTGCACCTCTCGACGGACTCCGACGAGCGGGGCGCCGGCCTGGGGCTCGCGATAAGCAAGGGCCTAGTGGAGAGCCACGGCGGCCGTATCTGGGTCGAGAGCCTCCAGGGCCGGGGCTCAACGTTCCACGTCGAGCTCCCACGCGACTGAACGTTGTCGAGAATCATTGATGATCGCAACGGTTCGGTTATCATCAGGTCTGTGAACATCGGAAGGCGGGCGCCCGCGCCCGGGAGAAAACAGATGGACGTCAGGTTGTCGGAATGAAGCTGTCGCTCAGAAAGAAATTCTACATACTCGTCCTTCCATCTTGCGTGGTGCTGATCGCCCTGATGGTCCTGCTGATGCTGCCTCATCAGAACGTCCAGAGCAATGTCACCCAGATCAACGAGGGCCTCGCGGAGGTCCTCGCCGCCGAGTCGTTCGCCACCAACTACGAGCGCCAGTTGCGGGAGTGCGCGGCGTTCGTCGCCACTGGCTCGGCCGAGCACCAGAGGCTCTACGAGCAGGCCCACCGGCAGGCGGCCCTGGGCATCGACGGCTGGATCACGGCGGAGGACAGGCACACAGGGGACACGGTCCGCGAGCACGCCGAAGAATTGAAGATGTTGGGCTCCACCAGGAAGTCGTATGCCGAGGTCGACTCGGCTTGCGACGCGGCGATGGCCCTCGCCGCCTCCGGCAGGCAGGCGGAGGCGATGGCCCGGCTCGACGGCGCGACACGCGGCCCGGCCGGTTCCACGGTGTCGAGCAATGTCGCAGAACAACTCCCGGAGGAAGAGGCTCAGCTCGACAGGTATCTCGACAACCTGATGGGAGCGGTGAAAAGCCTTTCCATCATGCACATGCTGGGCATCGAATCGAACGTCCAGAGCATGCGGGACCACATGGCCGACACCATGCTCGTCGAGCGGTTCTCCCGCTATTACAACGCGCAGGTCCGGGCGACCCTGACTTACATGGTCAACCGGAGCTCTGCTGACACCGAGGTCCTGCGTGAGGCGCGCGAGCAGGCGGACGACGCTCTCGACGGTTGGGCCGCGCAGGTGGACCTGGTTCCGGGGGAGGCCGAGCGGGGAACCTCCACGAGGCTCGTCGACCGGATGAAGACCGAATACGCCGCCGTGAACGCCGCCACGGACAAGGCCATCGCTCTCTCCGACGCGGGTAGCACCATCGGCTCGATCAGCACGGTCGAGGGCCTCACCGGGCCCTCGAAACAGAGTTCCCTGACCCACGCGCTCGACAGCGAGGTGACCAGTCAGAACAAGGCGCTGGAGGCGGACGCCCGCCATATCTCTTCGACCAGCACCAACTCAGCCTGGGGCGTCGGCATCTTCGGCGCGCTGCTGCTGTTCGTCGCCCTCGGCGGCACCTTTCTCGTCTCGCGGACGGTAGTGGGGCCGGTCGTGCAGCTCAGGGACGCGGCGGAGCAGTTCGGCGAGAGCGGCTCGGGAGTCGAAGTGAAGGTGAAGTCCCACGACGAACTGGGCGAGCTCGCCAGGACGTTCAACGAGATGTCGGCGGCGCGCGTCGTAGCGGAGGACGAGCTGCGCGATGCCAGAGACCAGATGGAGTCGAGCGTCCAGGACCGCACGCGCGAGCTTTCCAACGTGAACGAGGAGCTGCTGGCACAGATCGATGAGCGCGAGAGGACGGAGGTCGAGCTGCGATCGAGCGAGCAGAGGTACAGGGAGCTCGCCGACAGCCTTCCCCAGGTCGTTTTCGAGCTCGATTCGAGCGGCATGATCACCTTCATCAACGCCGGCGCCTACGACATGTTCGGATACACGGAAGAGGACGTCGCCTCGGGAATACACGCTCTCCAGGTGATCGAGGAAGTGGACCAGAGCCGGGTGAACGGCGCCATCGGCAAGATGATGGACGGACGTTCCACCGGCGCGGTGCGCCAGTACCTGGCGAAGAGAAAGGACGGGACCACCTTTCCCAGCGTCGCCTACACGACCCTGATCACGGACGGTGAGGGCAACCCGGCGCGCATCC
This sequence comes from Candidatus Anoxymicrobiaceae bacterium, assembly GCA_036845225.1. Taxonomy (GTDB): domain Bacteria; phylum Actinomycetota; class Geothermincolia; order Fen-727; family Anoxymicrobiaceae; genus FEN-680. The sequence goes on from DAIUEJ010000029.1 coordinate 33,639, forward strand.
GCGGCATCCTCACCGACATCTCCGAAAGAGAGAAGATGGAGCGCGCTCTGCGCGAGAGCGAGCAAAGATACCGGTTCCTGGCCGACAACATCAACGACTTCGCATTCGTGGTCGGCCTCGACCTCAAGACGACTTATGCCAGCCCCTCTGTCGAGAAGATGCTGGGGTACCCGGCCGAAGAGTGGTCGACGCTGCCGGTTGAAAGACAGATCGGACAGAAGTCGCTGGAAGGAGTCGTCGTAGTCCTCGCTGGAGAGCTCGAGCACGACAGGGAGCGCGACCCTGACAGGAGCGTGACCATCGAAGTCGACTTCAACCACAAGAACGGCTCGAAAGTCGTGCTGGAATGCGTGGTGAGCTTCGTCCGGGACCCGGACGGAAGCCCCGTCGGCATGTACGGCCTGGCCAGGGATGTGACCGAGAGGAAGAAGGCCGAGCAGAGGCTCAGGCTGTCGCAGTTCGAGGTGGAGCAGTCGATGGACCAGATCATCAGGGTCGGGGCCGACGGCCGGATCGCCTACGCCAACGAGGCCGCGTGCGCGGCCCACGGCTACGGCAGGGGCGAGATGCTCTCACTCGGTCTTCCCGACATCAGCGCCAACTTCCCTCGAGAGCGCTGGGACGATATCTGGAACGTCTTGAAAGACTCGGAAACGCTGAGGTTCGAAGCGATCGAGGTGCGCAAGGACGGCACACGGTTCCCGCTCGAGGCCGCCTTCAACTACTTCGTCTTCGAGGGCGACGAGTACATGGTGGTCTTCGGCCGCGACATCACCGAGCGGCGCCGGGCGGAGGAGAGGCAGGAGGCGCTGAACGCCGAGCTGTTGAGCGCGAACAAGGAGCTGAACGACTTCGCGTACGTGGTCTCCCACGACCTCAAGGCGCCGCTGCGAGGAATCGGATCTCTCGCCTCTTGGCTCGCGACGGACTACTCGAACGTGCTCGATGAGGACGGCAAGCGCCAGCTCGACCTCCTCCTCGACAGGGCCAAGCGGATGGAGAACCTCATCGAGAGCATCCTGCAGTACTCGAGGGTCGGACGCGTGAGGGAGTCGAGGGAGAACGTTGACCTGAACGAGGTTGCGGCCGGAGCGGTCGAGATGCTCAACGTCCCGGCGAAGGTCAGGATCGTCCTGGAGGGACTCCCGACCGTCAACGGCGAGAAGACCAGGCTGGGCCAGGTCTTCCAGAACCTCATCGGCAATGCGGTCAAGTTCATGGACAAGCCCGACGGCAGCGTTTTTGTGTCGTGCGCCGACGAAGGCTCGTTCTGGAAGATATCCGTGACAGACAACGGCCCGGGGATCGACCCCAGGTATTACGAGCAGATCTTCCAGATATTCCAGACGCTGTCTTCGCAGGACGATGTCGAAGGCACGGGAGTCGGGCTTACTCTGGTGAAGAAGATTGTGGAGATGCACGGTGGAAAGGTGTGGGTGGAGTCTGAACCAGGCACGGGTTCGACCTTCTTCTTCACCCTGCCAAAGGCGCAGTGAGCGCCGGGCGATTCCGGGAGGGAACATTGAGATCTGAGAAACCGATACTGCTCGTGGAGGATGACGCCATCGACCGCATGACGGTGGAGCGAGCCCTGAGAGAGATAAGGGTCACCAACACGCTGGAGATGGTCGGGAATGGCGAGGAGGCGCTCGAATTCCTCAGGGACCCGGCCCGCGAGCAGCCCGGGATAATCCTCCTCGACTTGAACATGCCGAAGATGAACGGCATCGAGTTCCTGAAGTTCGTCAAGGCTGACGAGTCACTCAGGAGGATACCTGTCGTCGTGCTCACCACCTCGAAGGACGAACAGGACAGGGTCGACAGCTTCAGCCTCGGCGTTGCCGGCTACATGGTGAAGCCGGTGGACTACATGCAGTTCGTCGAGGTCGTGAAGGCGATCGACCTGTACTGGACCCTCTCCGAACTGCCGGACTGACTCTCGGAAAGGCGCGCGAGTGAGAATCCTGCTGGTGGAGGACGACGAAGTCGATCAGATGGCCTTCGAGCGCTTCGTGCAGCGCGCGGGCCTGCCTTACGAATACTCGGTCGCCGGCTCGGTGGCGAAAGCAAAGGAGCTGCTCGCCTCTGAGGAGTTCGACATAATCCTGCTCGACTACAACCTCGGGGACGGCACGGCTTTTGACATCATCGACATGCACCCGGAGGCGCCGGTCATCCTCATCACCGGCGCAAGCCAGGTCGATCTCGCGGTCAGCGCCATGAAATCTGGCGCTTATGATTACCTCGTCAAGGATATCGAGCGCGACTACCTTCACTTCCTGCCGGTGGCCGTAGACAGTGCCATACGCCGCAAAGAGACCGAAGACACATCCAGGATACTGTCGCACGCCGTGATGAGCGCGGCCGATAGCGTCTTCATCACCGACCTCGACGGCCGCGTTACTGTCCTGAACAACGCCGTGAGCAACATGTACGGGTACGGCGCAGCAGACTTGTTGGGACAGGAGATCGGGGTCATCGGGGAGATCGGCGCGGAGGGCGAGTACGTCCACGTCCGCAAGGACGGCTCGGAGTTCCCGGTCGCGATGTCACGTTCGGCGGTCATCGACGACAAAGGACGGGAGGTCGCATTCGTAGTCATGACGCGCGATATCACCGAGCGCAGGGCCGCTGAGGAGGAGCTCAAAAGGATCAACGCGGAGTTGGAGGGTTACGCCCACACGGTCTCGCACGACCTCAAGGGCCCGCTCGCCTCGACGGTACTCGCCGCCTCGACGCTCGAGAAGATAATGAAATCCGCGGGGCTGCTGGATGAGAGCGGTGACATCGGGAAGCTTCTCGGTATCATCGACAACAATGTCTGGAAGTCCACGGCCCTCATCGACGACCTGCTGGCGCTGGCGGAGGCGGGGCAGACCCCTGACACGCTCGAGACGGTCGATATCGGCGAACTGGTCAAGCGGATCCTCGAAGAGAGCGCGGGGATGATCCAGGAGAAGGGCATCGAGGTGAAAGTCGATGACGACCTCGGCACCGTCCTGGGTTCGCCGGCGCACGTCTATCAACTGTTCACGAACCTGATCGGCAACTGCATCAAGCACTGTGACAGCGAGCGGCCGGTAGTGACTGTCTCTTTCCTTGGCAAGGAGAAGGGTGGGGCCGCCAGGTATGTCATACGTGACAACGGCAAGGGCATTCCCCCCGCCGATATCGACAAGATATTCACGCCGTTCTTCAAAGGCAAGGGAGGCGGCACCGGGATAGGCCTCGCGACCGCCGAGAAAGTCGTGAAGCTCTACGGTGGAGAGATCAGGGCCTACAACGACAACGGCGCCTGCTTCGAGTTCACCATCAAGGACTATCCGGCGTAACGCCGGCGCCCCGCCAGCAGAAGCCGTAACGCCGGCGTCCCGCCGGCAGAAGCCGTAACGCCGGCGTCCCGCCGGCAGACTTTCAAAATCTTCCCAACAGGGTAAAATGTCTCCTGTGGCTTCACCGATACGGGCCCATAGCTCAGTTGGCAGAGCAGTAGACTCATAATCTACGTGTCGCAGGTTCGAGTCCTGCTGGGCCCACCACGATATTTATCCTTCACCCTGCAATTAACACCACATATCGTGGTGGGACCAGCAGGACGATGAACCTGCGAAGGGTCACCGCGCGCCACATTCCACGCAAGCTCCCTGAACTCACCGGAAATCAGGACAGGTGTGGATGACCGCTGACAGCACAGCCCTGTGTGTGAACGAGGGACTACCGGGGGATGCCAATCGACGCCGCGTGGTGCGTGGGGCGGTTCGAGTCCTGCTGGGCCCACCACGATATTTATCCTTCACCCTGCAATTAACACCACATATCGTGGTGGGACCAGCAGGACGATGAACCTGCGAAGGGTCACCGCGCGCCACATTCCACGCAAGCTCCCTGAACTCACCGGAAATCAGGACAGGTGTGGATGACCGCTGACAGCACAGCCCTGTGTGTGAACGAGGGACTACCGGGGGATGCCAATCGACGCCGCGTGGTGCGTGGGGCGGTTCGAGTCTTGCTGGGCCCACCACCAACAAATGGCTTAATAAAGCGATTTGTTGGACTTCCCGAACAAAGCAATCATGCCGCTCTATGAGTAGCAATTTGCTCTATACTTTGTCCACATTCGGAATACCCGAAGCGTTTGGAGTGGGGTTCGACAGGGTTAAACGTGCTATTTCCCATGGGCGAAGTCTCGGACAAAATCGTCAAATCTCGAGCCGAATTCCACGTAAGAAGAGGGCATCAGATGTCCGTATGTATCGAGTGTCAGGGTCAGCGAGGCGTGTCCCATTTGATTTTGAATGAATTTTGGTGGCTAGATCAACTACTAGCACAGGTGCCATCATGCTAGCGCTGTATGGAAGTCCATCATGAATCTCGTAATGGTTGGTGCGGCTCAACGGTTTTCAAGTTCTGAGGCGTTCGTGTTATCCGATCTGTCTGGTGCTGTCCTGTGCTGTTTGGTTTGCAGCCCGTCTGCAAAACGAGTCCGTGGCTGAAATCATTAGCTTATTTTCAACCGTGCCCGCAGATGGTAGTCGATATCCGAACTGCATATGGTGAGGCGGGTGGTGGCATCCGGCTACTGCTGGAGCGTTTATAAACCGGGGGGCGTTATCACCATCAGGA
>DAIUEJ010000030.1:0-30944 GCA_036845225.1 Candidatus Anoxymicrobiaceae bacterium
AGTGCCTGAAGTGGCGCCTGCCCGTCATGACCATCGCCATCCCGTTCTTCTCGCAGACGGCGAGCGCCTGGTCGTCCTTTTTCGAGCCGCCCGGCTGGATGACGGCCTTCGCTCCCGCACCGGCGACCTCCTCCAGCGCGTCCGGGAACGGGAAGAACGCGTCGGACGCCACCGAGCACCCCTCGGCTTTGGCCCCGGCTTTCTTGACCGCGATCATCGCGGAGTCGACACGGCTCATCTGCCCGGCTCCCACGCCGACGGTAGCCCTGTCTTTCACAAGGACGATCGCGTTCGACTTGACGTGCTTGCACACCTTCCAGGCGAAGAGCAGGTCGTCCCACTGCGCGTCTGTCGGCTCGGCGGTGGTGACCACCTTCCAGGTGGAGCGGTCGTAGGGGTCGGTGTCGTAGTCCTGCGCCAGCAGCCCGCCGTGTATGCGCCGGAAGTCCTTGCCGGCGGCCTGCGGCGCATCGACCTTGCCCATCTCCAGGACGCGGATGTCCTTCTTCTCCTTGAGGACGGCAAGCCCGTCGTCCTCGAACGAAGGCGCGAGGAGCAGCTCGATGAAGTTGCCCTTCATCGCCTCCGCGGTCTCCTTGTCGAGAGGCCTGTTCACAGCGATGACCGAGCCGAACGCGGAGACGGAGTCGCAATCGAAGGCCTTGCGGTATGCGTTCGCGAGGCTGTCGTCCACGGCGACCCCGCATGGGTTGTTGTGCTTGATTATCACGCACGCCGGCTCGTCGAACTCGAGGACACAGTTCCAGGCAGCCTCACCGTCCAGCACGTTGTTGAACGATACCGCCGGCCCGTGGACCTGCGGGGCGGTCGCGAGCGATACGCCCTTGACTCCGTTCTCCGCGTAGAGCGCCGCGGACTGGTGAGGGTTCTCGCCGTAGCGCAGGGCCGAGACCTTGCTGAACCCCATCACGAGCGAGTCGAGGAACTCGGCCGAGAGGCCCTCCTGCTCGATCAGGTAGGCGCTGATCATGGTGTCGTACTCGGCGGTATGAGTGAACGCCTCTCGCGCCAGGTCGCGGCAGGTCTCGACACTTATCTCGCCGCTGGTCTTCTTCATCTCTTCGATTATCTCTTTGTACCGCTCCGGGTTGACGACGATGGCCACGTGGGCGTGGTTCTTCGCAGCGGCTCTCACCATGGTCGGCCCGCCGATGTCGATGTTCTCTATGGCGTCCTCCCTGGTGACGCCCTTCTTTGCGATCGTCTCCGCGAACGGGTAGAGGTTGACCACGACCAGGTCGATGAGCGGTATCTTCTGGAAGTCGGCCTGGCGAAGGTGCTCGGGCTTGCTGCGATCGGCCAGTATCCCTCCGTGGACCTTGGGGTGCAGCGTCTTCACCCTCCCGTCGAGCATCTCGGGAAAGCCCGTGAGCTCGGCGACCGGCACGGCCTTGATGTTCTCTTCCTTCAGCAGCTTGTAAGTACCACCGGTCGAGACCACTTCGACGCCCATGGCTGTCAGCTCCCGGGCGAGCCACACCACGTCCGTCTTGTCTGAAACGCTTACCAGAGCCCGCTTAACCTTCGGCATTCCGACTCCTTTCGTCCCATCGATCCTGAGGGCGCCTGCACGGGCGCCCCTTTACCGGCGCCTTCACGCCGGAGGGAGTATCTTCACCCGGCGCCCCTCGACCGTCAACCGCCCCTCCGCGAACAGCCTTATCGCCCTGGGGTATACCTTGTATTCCGAAAGGTGTATCCGATTATGCAGGGTTTCGACATTGTCGCCTTCGGCGACGTTAACCGCTTCCTGCACGATTATCGGGCCGGTATCAAGGCCCTTGTCCACAAAGTGTACGGTGACCCCGGTCACCTTGACCCCGTGCTCGAGAGCGTCCGGCACGCCGTCCTCGCCCGGGAAACTCGGGAGCAGCGCCGGGTGGATGTTCATTATCCGGTTCTCGAAGGCGTCCACGATCTCGTCCCCCACCAGCTTCATGTAGCCGGCCAGGACGACCAGTTCTACCCCTGCATCCCGGAGGGCCTCAACGATCGCGCGGTCGAACGCGGGCCGGTCTCCGAAATCGGAGAGCTCGATGACCCTGGTGGGGATCTCCCACCGCTTCGCGCGCTCGAGCGCGAACGCGGCCGGGTTATCACTGAGCACCAGGGCGATCCTCGCCGGGACCGCGCCATCGTCTATGGCGCGCGCAATCGCCTCCAGGTTCGTGCCGGAACCCGATGCCAGGACGCCCAGCTTCAGCGGCTCGCGATCAGGTGTCATTCATGCCATCTCCAGTAACTCGGTCCGAAAAACGCAAAAAAGTGGTCTGACCCCTTCTTTGCGTTTTCAGTTGTATCTCACGGGCCCGCCGCCCGATGCGATCTCACCGACCTCGAAGGCGCGGTACAGGTTCAAATCCAGGATCTGGAGCGCCTTTCGGACCTCCGAAGGCCGGACTACCACGAGCATGCCCAGGCCCATATTGAACGTCCGGAGCATCTCGAAGAGGTCTATCTCGCCTACCTTCTGCAGGAAGGTGAAGATGTTCTTGATGGGCCACGACCCGTACACGATCTCGGCGTGGACGCCTTCGGGCAGCACGCGCGGGAGGTTGTCGCTGATGCCGCCGCCGGTGACGTGCGCCACAGCCTTGACGTTGCACTCCGCGGCCAGCTTCAGTATCACCGGCGCGTAGATCATCGAGGGCGTCAGCAGCTCGAGGCCGAGAGGGTTCGCTATCTCCTTGGTGTGGTCGTCCAGGTTGAAATCGCCCGAGTCGAACAGCAGCTTGCGAGCGAGCGAGAACCCGTTGGAGTGAAGGCCCGAAGAGCCGATGCCGACGATCCTGTCCTCGACGACCACCGATGAGCCGTCTATGATCCTGTCCTTCTCGACGACCCCTACACAGAAGCCCGCGAGGTCGTAGTCGCCAGGGTCCATCACGCCGGGGTGCTCCGCGATCTCGCCGCCGATGAGCGAACACCCGGCCTTGACGCACCCGTCGGCAACGCCCCCTACGATGTCAGCTATCTTTGCGGGGACGACCTTGCCCGTGGCGATGTAGTCCTGGAAGAAGAGCGGCTCGGCGCCGCAGGTGACGACGTCGTCCGCGCACATGGCCACGAGGTCCACGCCCACGGTGTCGTGCTTGTCCAGCATCTGCGCGAGCTTGAGCTTGGTGCCTACGCCGTCGGTGCCCGAGGCGATTACCGGGTTCTTGTAGCGGGAAAGGTCGAGCTCGAAGAGGGAACTGAAGCCGCCCACCCCGGTCATGACCTCAGGCCGCACGGTCGACGCCACACGCCCCTTGATGAGTTCAACGGCCTCGTCGGCCGCTTTGATGTTGACGCCCGCCCACTCGTAGTCTTTGCCCTGATCCGCGCCCGCCGTCATCGTGACCCCCCCTCAGGCTCGCGTGCTCTCCTCCAGCCGGAACTTGGACATCTTGAAGTCCTCCGGCACCTCCATCGGGTACTCGCCGTCGAAGCACGCGGTGCAGTACATGTCCTTGTCCCGACCGCACGCCTTCAGCAGGTTCGCCATGCTCAGGTAGTGGAGCGAATCCGCGCCCAGGAAGTCCCTTATCTCGTCGACCGACTTTGTCGAGGCGATGAGCTCGTTCCGCACCGCGGTGTCTATGCCGTAGAAGCACGGGCAACTGATGGGCGGGGAGCTCACCCGCATGTGGACCTCGGCGGCCCCTGCCTCCTTCAGTATCGCCACTATCTTGCGGCTGGTCGTGCCGCGCACGATGGAGTCGTCGACGACCACCAGCCGCTTGCCCGCGATGACCGGGGTCAGCGGGTTCAGCTTGAGGCGGACGCCGAGCTGCCTGATCGACTGGGTCGGCTGGATGAAGGTGCGCCCGATGTATCGGTTCTTGATGAGCCCCTCCCCGAACGGGATCCCCGACTTCTCCGCGAAACCGATGGCGGCGGGGACTCCCGAGTCGGGCACCGGTATGACGATGTCGGCCTCCACGGGGGCCTCCTCCGCCAGGTGCATGCCCATCTCTTTTCGGGCGCTGTAGAGCACCCGGTCGTAGAGGAGCGAGTCCGGCCGAGCGAAGTAGATGAACTCGAAGATGCACAGCGAAGGCCTCGCGGGCTCGGCGAACCTCCTCGACTTCATGCCGTGCTCGTTCACCTGCACGATCTCGCCGGGCTCGATCTCACGGATGAACTTCGCGCCGACCACGTCGAGGGCTGCGGTCTCGCTGGCGATGAAAGTGGCGCCGTCCCTGGAGCCCAGGCACAGCGGCCTTATCCCGTACGGGTCCCGCAGGCCGAAGAGGCCTTCCTCGGTCAGGATGACCGCGGAGTAGGCGCCCTGGAGCCTGGGAAAGACCTCGGCGACCGCCTCGGGCGTGGTGGCCGCGGTGGAGCAGTTAAGAAGGCTGCTCATAACTTCGGTGTCGGTGGTCGAGGTGAACGTCGCCCCTCCGCAGGTCAGCGACTCGCGCAACTGCTCGGTGTTGACGAGGTTGCCGTTGTGGGCGATGGCATGGGGACCGCGGCTGGTGATGTCGTACATCGGCTGCGCGTTCTCCCAGTAGGTCGAGCCCGTGGTGGAGTAGCGCACGTGGCCGATGGCGGAATGCCCGTTGAGGCTCATGAAACTGTTCTCGTCGAAGACCTGGGAGACCAGGCCCATGTCCTTTACCACCAGGATGCCGTCCCCGCTGGTGACGGCGATGCCCGCGCTCTCCTGGCCCCTGTGCTGGAGGGCATAGAGGCCGAAGTAAGTGACCCTTGCCACTTCCTCGCCGGGCGCCCAGACCCCGAATACGCCGCAAGCCTCCTCGGGGGAGTCTCCGGCCATGCTCATGGCGAATCTGTTATTCACAGCGTTATTATCCCCCATATCTGCAACAGCGGTATTGACTTAGCGCAATCACGCGTCCGGGCTCTCGCACGTTCCTCCGGCTCAGATCCATGACCCGGCCCTCTCCTTGATTCAAGGCACCCGGTGCTACACCTTTGTCAGTGGTGCGCCCCGGCGATCATCTTCTCCAGCGCGCTCTCGTAGACCGATGAGGCCTCCTCGAGCGAAAGGTCGAAAGCCCCTTCGACCTTGACTGTCCTGCCTCCGGTCGTACCCAGCACAGTGACCGGGACCCCGCAGTCGTCGGCCATCTCCGTCAATGCGGTGATGTTCTCCGGCGCAACGCTGACAAGCACCCTCGCCTGGCTCTCGCTGAACAGAGCGACATGAGGGGCAAGCCCTCCCGGCAGCTCGACCTCGGCGCCGATATCCCCCTGGAGGCAGGACTCGGCCAGCGCGACCGCGAGGCCTCCCTCAGAGAGGTCGTGCGCTGAGGACAGCAGGTGTGCCTTCGCGCCCCTGGTCAGGACGCCGATGAGAGCCTTCTCCGCATCCCAGTCGACCGCGGGGGGCTTACCGGCGACCTTGTCGTGCAGGACTTTTAACAGCTCGCTGCCCCCGAGCTCGTCACGCGTCTCCCCGAGGAGGAGGACTTTGTCGCCCTCCCGGACGAAGGCCGAGACGACGCGGTCGTCTACGTCCTCGAGAAGCCCGAGCATCCCGATCACGGGGGTCGGGTAGATGGCCTCCCCGAACGATTCGTTGTAGAAGCTCACGTTGCCGCCCACCACGGGTGTGTCGATCTGCCGGCAACCGTCCGCGAGCGCTTCCACCGACTGCACGAACTGCCAGAAGATGCCCGGCTTCTCCGGGTTGCCGAAGTTGAGGCAGTTGGTTATCGCAACCGGCGTTGCGCCGGTGCAGGCTACGTTTCGTGCGCTTTCGGCCAGCGCCACCTGTGTCCCGACGTAGGGGTCGAGGTAGGTGTAACGCCCGTTGCAGTCGCAGCACAGCGCGAGGCCGGCCCCGGTCTCCTTCACCCTCAAGACGGCCGCGTCACCACCCGGGAGTTCGACCGTGTTGACCCGCACCATGTGGTCGTACTGCTCGTAGACCCAGCGCTTGGAGCAGATGTTCGCCGAGCCCAGCAACTTCAACAGCGCCGCGCCCAGGTCATCGGGCGCCGGCAGGCTCGCCGGGTCGAACGCGGCGACCTCATCCAGGTATGCCGGGCGTTCCGCGATGCGGTGATACTCGGGGCCCTGGGCGAGCGACGAGGCCGGCACGTTGGCGATGACCTCTTCATCCCAGAGCAGCCGCATTTCGTCGCCCTCGGTGACCCGCGCGATCGGTATCGCGTCCAGCCCCCACTTCTCGCATATCCCGAGGACCTCTTCCAGGTTCTCATCAGAGCACAGCGCGAACATCCTCTCCTGGGACTCGGACATCATGATCTCGATAGGCTCCATCCCGGGCTCGCGCAAGGGCACCTTCGATATGTATACGTCCATGCCGCAGCCGCCTCGCTCGGCGGTCTCGCAGGTGGCGCAGGTCAGCCCGGCGCCGCCCAGGTCCTGCAGGCCCAGCAGCAGGCCCTTGTCCAGCATCTCCAGGCAGGCCTCGATCTCGAGCTTCTCCGTGAAAGGATCGCCGACCTGGACGCTCGGCCGCTTCTCGGCGCTGGTCTCGTCGAACTCCTGTGAGGCCAGCACGCTGACGCCGCCGATGCCGTCGCGTCCGGTGCTCGACCCCATCAGCACGCCCCAGCTCCCCGGGACGGACGCCCTGCCGAATATCAGGCGATCGGTGGGCATGATTCCCAGGCACATGACGTTGATGAGGGGGTTCTCCTCGTAGGCTTCCTCGAAGTAGAGGTCGCCCGCCACCGTCGGGATACCCAGGCAGTTCCCGTAAGAGGCGATACCAGCGACCACGCCGTCGAGCAGGTAGCGTGTGCGCGGGCTGTCGAGCGAGCCGAACCTCAAAGGGTCGAGGCTCGCTATCGGGCGCGCGCCCATCGTGAAGATGTCACGCACTATGCCCCCTACGCCCGTAGCCGCGCCCTGGAACGGCTCGACCGCGCTGGGGTGGTTGTGGGACTCGAGCTTGAAGCAGACCGCGTAGCCGTCCCCTATGTCGACCACGCCGGCGTTCTCGCCGGGCCCCAGCAGGATCCGCGGGCCCTCCGTGGGGAGCTTGCGCAACTGCTCTTTCGAGCTCTTGTAGCTGCAGTGCTCCGACCACATGACCGAGTACATTCCAAGCTCCACCTTGTTGGGCTCGCGGCCGAGCACTTCTTTTATCCTCTCGTACTCGTCGGTGGTGAGTCCCAGTTCCTCGTACAGCTCCGGCAAAGCCATCACTCCCTGTTATCAGCCGCCGCCAAGCGGCGGAAAGATCGATACCACGTCGTCGGGCTTGAGCTTCGTCTTGCGGCCTTTGATGTGCGCCACGTTCTTGCCGTTGACGAGCACGGTGCTTATCTTCAGGTACCTGTCCAACCTGCCATCGTAGTCAGTAGAGAGGCGTTCGAGCAGCTCCTTGACGTTGTCCGCCTCCAGCTCGGCCTCGCGCGCGCCGGCCGCCTGCCTCAACGTGGCGAAGAATTTAACGGTAGGCATGTGAGTCCCCAGCCAGCTTGTCTTGCTGCTCCCGCTCCGGCCTGCCCGTGCGGGCTTTCCGAGGATACATGTACTAGCCCCGCACCCCCAGTTTGCTGAGTGTCTCCTGCGTGGGCGCTCCGCATCGGTCCAGCCCTCTGACCCGGTAATAGACCGGCAACATCCTGGCGAGCGGCACCCTCGGGCGCGGGTCGGAGGATTGCAGCTCCTCGGTCAGGCGGCGCGGGAGAGTGTCCTCGGCCCCGGTGATGCCTTCCCTGATGTTGAACAACCGCTCGATCAGGTAGGTGCGCTGGCCGGCCTGTATGTACTTCCCGAAGGTCATCTTCATCCCGGTGAGGTCCGTGATCGCCTTCGGGTGCTGCAGCAGGTCCATCGGCGGCACGATGTTCAGGGCCTGCGGATACTTCAGCATCAGCGACACGGCCGGGCCGAACCCTTCAAGGGCTTTGGCGGCGATACGGTAGAGCAGGCCTGACGGCTTCAGCCCGAGCGCCTGCTTGGGGATGGCCGTGAAAGCGGTGAACTGGCACGACCCGGAGTCCGACAGGGCGTCCAGCAGGACCTGCATCAGGGCGGTCAACTGCGGCTTGGCGCGTGTGGTCAGCGGGTCCATTGCCAGCGGGCCGATCGCCTCCAGGTAGATCATGTAGCCACCGCCGATGTGGCACGCGCCGCGGTTGGCGACCGCGTACCCCAGGCCGTGACCCACGGCTCCCCGAGGCTCGTAGCTCGCGAGCTCCATGCCCTTCACCTGCATTGCGAAGTCCGTGCCCCCGTACTTCTCGGACATCCGCTTGACGCCGAGGGCGAGGTCAGCGCCGATCCCCCTCTTGTACGCAATGTCCTCGATGAGCTCGGTTATGCCCTCGGTCTTCCCGAACTCAAGGGGCGAATCGTAGAGGCCTTTCTCGGTCAGCTCCATTGTGAAGCCCAGCACGTTGCCGAGCGTTATGGTGTCCACGCCCATCAGGTCGGCGTGGTAGTTCCACTCGCAGATCTTGGCGAGGTCGGGGTTCTCGATGTTCGGGCCGAGCAACCCGAGCGTCTCGTACTCGGGTCCCTTCACGTCTTTGCCCTCGACCGTGACGCGCCTCCCGCACTTGATCACGCAGGAGGTGCAACCGAAGTTTTTCGTGAGCAGTGTGTCCGCCAGTGTCTCGCCGCTCACCTCGTCCGCCCTGTCGAAGCTTCCGCGCTGGAAGTTGTGCGTCGGCATGGTGTTGGTCGTGTTGCAGAGGTTCACGAACACCGCGGTCCCGTATGACGGCATCATCTCGCCGGTCGAGGGGTGCTCCTGGAGGATCTTGACCCATTTCTTGACGTCGGCCTGGAACTTCTCGGGGTTGGCGACCGACACCTTGGCCTTGCCCTTCGCGGTGATCGCCTTGAGGTTCTTGGAGCCCATCACGGCCCCGGCGCCCCCGCGCCCGGCCGCGCGCTCCTGCGAAATGATGCAGGCGTAGAGGACGCCGTTCTCGCCGGCGGGCCCGATCACCATCTTGCCGGTGCCTTTGGGGAGCTTCTCCTGGGTCTCTTCCGTGTCGAGCCCCCAGAGGTCCGTGGCGTCGCGAAGCTCGACGGAGCCTTCCTCGACGTGTATCCAGGTCGGTTTCGCGGCTTTGCCGCGCACGATGATGCCGTCGTAACCGGCGCGCTTCAGGGACATGCCGAAGTTCCCGCCGCAGTTGCAGGAGAGGGCGCCGCCCGTGAGCGGCGACTTGGTGGTCACGTTGAACCGGCTCGTGCACGGGGCTCCGGAGCCCACCAGCGGTCCGGTATTGGCGATGAGGACGTTGTCCGGGCTCAGCGGGTCCGTGCCCTTCGGAAGAGTATCGTACAGGATGCGGGTGGCGAGCCCTTTGCTGCCGAGGTACAGCTCGCGGAGCGCGTCCGATACCTCGTACTCGCCGACTACGCCTCCCGTGAGGTCGATGTCCAGGAATTTACCCATGTACCCGCCATAGTTACTGCTCATTCCACGGCTCCTCGAGGTTGAGTGGCGATGTGATTATATCAAGTAGAAATGCGGCGCAACGCGAGGAACACCGGAAAATGCGCCATTAGACGCAAGAAAGTGGTCTGACCCCTTTCTTGCGTCTAGAAGCAGCCCAGTTGGCAGCGGGTGATCTTGATGTTCGCCAGGTCGAGGGCACGCCCCACGACGGCGAGCGGCACTCCCATCTCGCGAGCCATCTCGTGGGCTTTCTCGCAAGAGACGCGGCCTTCAACGGCCGCCTCTCTGACGGCGTCCACGACGTGCTGAGGGACATCATCGGGCATATTATCTTCTCCCAGTCTCGAGCGGACGAGGTCCAGGGCTTTGCCGAAAGCCCGGTCGCGCTCCTCGTCGCCACGGTATATGAGCACCTTCCGCGCCCCGGTCTCCTCCTTGAGGGCTGCCTCAAGGCCCGTCTCGCCGTCGCCCTCGTAAGGCGGGCCCCACTCGACGAGCACCAGGTCCGAGCCCTTCGCGGCCTCGCGCACCTCGGGCTCCAGCGACGCGGTGGGCGTGTCGGTCAGGAACACTTTCACGGCTACAGAGAGGCCGACAAAGGGCTCGTTCGTCTCGAGGACGACGGTCGGGTCCTCCCCGAGCTCGCATCCGCGCAGCCAGTCCTCGATCTGCTCTCCGGTAGCAGGCTCCTGGCTCTCGTCGCCCCGCTCCAGCGCGAACATCCAGGTGTCTTCGATCCCGGCATGGATCGCCTCGGCAAGCTCTCGCTTCCCTTGTGTCCCGCTGACCTTGATTATCTTCACCGGCACTCCGCCTTGCCTTCGCCGTCATCGGCCAGGCCCGTCGCACGCCTCATGTCATCAGGTTCGTTGACGTTGGTGAGAAGCCTGCCGCCGGGGTCGATCCGGAGCAGTTCTTCCCAGGGAACGTAGCGCACGTCGACCTTTTCGAAAAAATCAGTGACTTTGAGGTCTCCCTCCTCGAGCTGGGAGGCGATCACCGGCGCGCAGCTCTTGCGGTAGGCCGCATGCAGGGGCTCGAGCCCCGAGGGAGTTGCGGGGACCGCCACATCATGGCCGGCGAGCCCGGCGAGCACCAGGGCGACCGCTTCGCGCCTGATAAACGGCATGTCGCAGGCGACCACGAAATTCTCTTCCGTCCCCGAGACGAGGAGCCCGCTCAGGATTCCCCCGAGAGGCCCTTTGCCGCTCACCGGCTCCTCGACCACCCTCACACCTGGCGCTTCGCCTTCTAAGGCTTTCAGCCTGGCCACGCGGTCGGCGTTGCAGACGATGAGTATCTCTTCGAAGAGCCCGTCGAGGGCCTCGAGCTGGATGCTTATCACGCGCCGGCCGGAGACCTCCATGAACGCTTTGTCGCCAGGCATCCTCTTGCTCGCTCCCCCGGCGAGGATTATGCCGGTGGCCATCAGGCGCCGCCGACGCGCTCGGGGTGGGAGTAGATATTGAACCCGGCGCCCCGGAGGAATCCGACCAGGGTGACTCCTGTCTTCTTCCCGACTTCAACGCCGAGGGCGGTGGGAGCGGATACCGAGCAGACCAGGGGCACGCCGGCTCTCGCGGCCTTGAGGACCATCTCGTAGGAAAGGCGGCCCGAAAGGACCAGCCCTTTGTCCGCCGCGCTCTCGCCCGACATCAGCAGGTAGCCGAGGACCTTGTCCACCGCGTTGTGGCGCCCCACGTCTTCCTTGACCAGGAGCATCCGGCCGCCTCCGTCGAACAGCCCGGCGCCGTGCGTGCCGCCGCTGACCTTGAAGATCTCCTGTCCGGCCAGGAGCGCGTCGGGCGCCTTGAGGATCACGTCCGGCGAGAACACCGTGTCGCTCTCGACCACTACAGACTCGAGGTCCACCTCGCGGGAGAGATCCGCGCCACCGCACCCGGTGCGTACGACCCGGGCTGTAGAAAAACGGTCCGCCCCCGAAGCCAGGGACGCCTTGATCTCGACCAGGTTCCCGGGGCCGGCCCGGCCGCCGCCCTCCGCCTGCCCGCCGTCGTCGGAGTCCATGCCTTTGAAGTCGCCCTCGACGCAGTGATTGATGAGTTCTATCTGCCCGCGTTCGCTGATAAGCCCCTCGCTCAGGCAGAAGCCGGCGGCGAGCAGCACGTCATCGCCGGGCAGGCGCATCAGGTACACCAGGGGCGAGCCGTTCAGCCTGATCTCAAGGGGTTCCTCTCGCGCGACCACGTCATCGACGGGGTAGGAGTCGCCACCGTGGTAGCGTACGATCCCGAAAGTCGTCAGGGCGTCCTGCCGTTCTTCGTCGTCCGGGTCCGCCATGGTCAGGCCTCTTCCGGGGCAAGGACCTCGTCGATCTTGCCCATCAGATCCTCTGGCTTGAACGGTTTGGTGATGTACCCTTGCGCGCCCAGGGCCAGCCCTCTCTCGACGTGCTCGCGGCCGGTCCGCGCGGACACGAAGATGACGGGGATGTGTCCGACTTCGGGATCCAGCTTGAGCTTACGGAGCACCTCGAAGCCGTCGATGTCGGGCATCATGATGTCGAGCAGGACCACGTCGGGCGTCTCGCGCCGTACCCGCGAGTAACCGCTGAGGCCGCTGAAAGCTTCGAGCACTTCCGCGCCGCGGATCCGCAGCATCACCTTGATGACCTTCACCATGTCAGGGTCGTCGTCGATGACGGCTATTCGCAAGTGTTTCTTGCTGTCCTTCTCTCTCACGCGGATCTCCGGCGGGGACGAAGCCCCTGGCTCGATTGGGTCCTGCAGAGTCCCTGCGGACCTGTATGGGCTATTGTATCTTTTTATCGCCCGTTTCCACATCCTTCCGGACGGCGGTGACTTCGCCGGGGGCTCTCGCCTCGCTTGACCCCGGGGCACGCTGGAAACTAGCATAAACACGGAAGCGTCAGGTTCTCCATGGATTCTTCTGAAAGGAACCTTCTTGGACGACAACGTGACTGTGCTGCTCGAAAAGGTTTCCAAGACCTACCAGATGGGCGAAGTAGAGGTGCGAGCCCTCAAAGAGGTCGACCTCACGGCGGTGAAGGGCGAGTTCATAGTGGCGCTGGGGCCGAGTGGCTCGGGCAAGACCACGATGCTCAACTGCATCGGCGGGATCGACTCTCCCACCAGCGGAAAGATCGTAGTCGGCGGCCACGACATCTCGACATTGAACGAGAAGGAGCTCACGAAGTTCCGCCGCGACACCGTCGGCTTTATCTTCCAGTTCTTCAACCTGATACCGACACTCACCGCGCGTGAGAACGTCGAGTTCGCGCTTGACCTGGTGCCAAAGGAGAAGCGCGGGTCGGCGCTGGACGTCCTCGAGCAGGTCGGACTCGGTCCCAGGGCCAACCACTTCCCGAGCCAGCTCTCGGGCGGGGAGCAGCAGCGCGTGGCGATTGCGAGGGCGCTGGCGAAGAGGCCGCCGGTGGTGCTGTGCGACGAGCCGACGGGCGAGCTCGACTACGACACGGGAATAATGATCCTGCGCCTGATGCGCGACATCGCCAAGCAGGAGAACTGCAACTTCCTGATGGTCACGCACAACTCCGCCATCGCGCAGATCGCGAACAAAGTCGTGCACCTGCACAGCGGCGAGATATCGAAGATCGACATAAACGAGAACCCCGAGGACCCCGAAAACCTGGTCTGGTAGACACGGCCTTCTCCAGCCTGTCTCTCAGGCACTGGATCTTACTTTCGCTCGCGCCCGGTCAATCGACGACCACCCGGTCGCCCGCAACTGTCCCAGTCCTGGCGAGAGTCCCGGGCGGGAGCTCCACTGTGGTACGCGCGCGCCGCACCCAGGGCGAGACCTTGCCGGGCTGGAGGTCCCCCACGCAGCGCACGGCGGTGCCATGCTTGTCCAGGAAGAGTGCGTCGATGGGGAACTTCATCCCGACCATGTGGACCTGCCGGCAGCGTGGGAACACCAGCGCCTCCTCGGGCGCCATCGATTCGCGCCCAGCAGGCCTCGCCGACGTTCCCTGTGTTTGAGCGCGAAACGGACGTCGGTCGCCAGGGCCGTCCCGCGAGTGATGTTTCGCAGGACCACCCGCTCAGGAGCACTCATCGGTGCAGACCGGACCCGCGTCGCCCTCCGACCGTTCCCTCAGGACACGGCAGGGGACGCCACAGGCGATGGTGTTGGGCGGGACGTCGCAGGTCACCACGGAACCGGCGCCTATGACCGCGCCGTCTCCGATGGTCACTCCCTTGGTGACGACCACGCCCGCGCCCAGCCAGCAGTCGGAGCCGATGGTGACCGGGCCGTATGTGCCGTACTGCAGGCGCATGGGAGTGCCGGGATCGGTGCCGTGGTCGGCGCAGTTGACGTTGATGAAGGGGCCGAACATGGTGTCACGTCCGATGGTAAGGTCGTCGAAGGCGTTGAGGATGTTGTAAGGGCCGATGCCCGCGTTGTTGCCAATGCTCATGGTCGCCTTGTTGGCGACCGCCAGCCGCGCGCCGGTGTCGATCGTGACCTCGTCACCGATGATGATACGCCCGTCATCGTGGCCCCTGACCTCGACGGTGCGTGGGATGAAGACCCCGCGGCCGGTCTTGAAGGTGGAGTTGCCGGCGAGTGCGAGGTCGATCCAGCCGGATACCCAGGAGTCCGGGCCGAGGTCGGCTCCCTTCCTCCTGAGGCACCAGGTGTTGAAGACCACTCTCGCGTAGCCGGACCACTTGTTCGTGCCCATCTCTCCTCCCCCAGCATAGCGCGCCCGGCAGACTTCTTTTTCGGTGCGCGCTTGAAACCCTTCAACGCAATACCATACCACGGTACCCGGCCGCCTGCGGCTCGAGGTCGCCGGCGTCCGCGAAGCTGTAATACGCGCCCTCAGAGCCCACGATCACGTGGTCGAGCATCGGGATGCCCAGTATTCGGCCGACCTCTTCCAGGCGTCCGGTGATGCGCCTGTCTTCGTCTGAGGGGACCGGGTCGCCGCTCGGGTGGTTGTGGGCAAAGATCACACCCGAAGCCGCGTGGCGCAGCGCCGGGCGGAACGATTCTCGTGGGTGGACTATGCTCGCGGTGAGCGTACCCTTGGAGATCATCGTCGTGTTTATCAGCCTGAGCTTGGCGTCGACCATCGCGCAGCAGAAGACCTCGACCCGCTCGTTCAGCATGGAAGGCCAGAAGGTGTTGTAGACGTCCGCGGACGATGCGAGCCGCTCGCCGCGGCGCACTCCTCGCAGTGACCGCCGTCCTAACTCGACTCCGGCCACCAGCGCGGCGGCTTTGACCTCGCCGATGCCTCTGAAGAAAGTCAGTTCGCCCTGGTCGAGAGCCTCCATGGTCGCAGGAGGTCCGAGCTCCTGAGTGTACTCGAGGGCGCGGTCCGCCGCGTCGGCTACCGGGACAACGCCGCCGAACATCAGGATGAGCAGCTCGAAGTCGGTCAGTGTTTCGGGTCCGCGACAAGTGAGAGAGTCGATGAGCGCATAGTGGGCTGCCGCCGCGTCACGGGTCATGGGGCCCCCTTCCTGGCCTGAAAGGCCGTTTCGGGGAGAGGTGAAACCAATACAAGCACATTCTACACCAATGCGCCGACAGATGGAACAGGCTTGCTAAGCTTACCCGTTCAGTGACTTGTAAGCGGGCGAGAGCCTCTTGTACAGGAGCTTGAAGTGCTCGTAGAGCGTATCGTACGTCCGCTTGTTGGACGGGTCGGGCTCGAACGACTTGCGCACCTTGACGACTTCCTTTATCTGGGAGTAGTCCTTGTAGATGCCGAGGCCCACCGGGACGGCCAGCGCAGCACCGACCGCGCCCGCATCCTGCGGCTTCTCAACGGGCTCGATGCGCCGGCCGGTGACGTCGGCGAAGATCTGCATCCAGGTGTCGCTCTTGGCCCCGCCCCCGATGGCGCGGACGGTCTTGCACGGGAGCCCCCTGTCTGCCGCCGCCTCGAACATCCAGCGGAAGTTCATGGCGACTCCTTCGAAGACGGCGCGCAGCATGTCCTCACGCGTGTTATCGATGCTCACGTTCACGAACGCACCGCGCAAGGTGGTGTCGGTCACCGGCGCCCGCTCGCCGTACATCCACGGCGTGAAGATGACCTTGTGGGCCCCCGCAGGGACTTTCGCAGCCACGTCGTCGAGGACCCGCATGAGCCCGCCGGCGTCCCCGCCCTGCTTGCGCTCAGACTCCGTCGCAAGCTGCTCCGCGAACCAGGTGAGGCTTGCCCCGGCGGTGTTCGTCTCGCCCACCACCAGCCACATCTGCGGGTCGGCCGCCGCGATGGTCGCCATGCCGGAGCGGCCCAGGTTTATCTTCTTGTCGTGCGTGATGCACAGCAGGCCGGACGTCCCGATGCTTATGGAGCTCTCCCCTTGAGCGATGGCGCCGGCCCCGACCGCTCCCGAAGGCGCGTCACCCATCCCGCTGACCACCGGGGTGCCTTCCGCGAGGCCCATGTCTTTCGCCGCCTCAGCCGTCAGCGGCCCCACGACGGACACCGGGGTGTGGACCTCAGGGAACTTGTCGAGGGAGGCGCCCAGAAGGCGGGCGGCCAGCGACGACCATCCCCGGGTCTTGTTATCCATGAAGCCCGTGACAGAGGCGCCGGTCTGGTCGGTCTCGTAGAGACCGGTAGCCCGGTAGACAACGTAGCCCTTGACGTCGAGGAACACTCGGACGCTGTCGTAGACGTCGGGCTGCTCTTCCTTGAGCCACTTGATCTTGCACATCACGTCCTTGCCGGAGGGCACGGCGCCGAACAGCCGCAGGATCACCCGGGGGCCGCCGAGCTTGCGCACCACCTTGCGGGCCTGCTCGTCGGCGCGGCAGTCCATCCAGATGATCCCCGGGCAGAGGGGCACGCCCTCTCTTGACATCGGGACGACCCCGAGCATCTGGCTGGAGAACGCGAGGCCGGCGACGTCCTTCGGGTCGGTGCCCGTCTTCTCGAGCAGCCGTCGCGTGGAAGCCGACACTCCTCTCCACCAGTCTTCCGGGTCCTGCTCGGCGAAGTGCTCCTTCGGATAGCTCACCGGGTACGGCTCGAACTCGGAGGCGGCGTTGACCCCCTCCATCGTAACGAGGACCGCCTTGCAGCCGCCGGTGCCGACGTCGTAGCCGAGAACATAGTTGCCCGCCATCACGCCTCCTCCATCTGTAACATAGGGGTCAAACCACTTGTTGCGTTCTGTCAGGTTGCGAACTTGAAATGTATCACGTCGCCGTCCTGGACGATGTAATCGCGCCCTTCCACTCGCAGCGCTCCCGCGTCTCTCGCGTCGGCGAAGCAGCCGCAGGCGACGAAGTCGTCCTGGTGGACGACCTCGGCCTTGACGAAGCCCTTCTCGAAGTCGGTGTGTATCTTGCCCGCGGCGCGCCTGGCGGTCGTGCCTGCCGGGACCGGCCAGGCGCGGCACTCACCGGAGTCTATCGAGAAAAATGTGATGAGCCCGAGCAGGCGGTAGCTCTCCCGGACCACACGCTCGAGGCTCTCTTCCGCTATTCCCATCTCGGCCTCGAATTCCAGCGCTTCCTCGGGTTCGAGCTCGGCCAGTTCGGCCTCGATCTCAGCATTGATGGTCACGACGGTAAGGCCGCGCGCGGCGGCCCACTCGCGGATGGCGCGCTCGCGTGTCCCGTCGCCCGCGCCGCCTTCGCCGACGTTCAGGACGACCAGGGTCGGCTTCAGGCTCAGGAGCCTCGCTTCCGGCGCGAACAGCTCCAGTCGCCCGGCGAGGACGTCCCGGTCAGTGACGATTCCCTCGTTCATGGCGCACTCCGCGCCCTCGATGCACTCGACCCTTGCTTTGCAGTCGCGGTCGCCGCCCTTGGCGGCCTGTTTCGCCTTGGAGAGCTCGCGGCGCAGCACATCCAGGTCCCCCAGCCGCAGTTCCGTCTCGATGAGATCCGCGTCGCGGACGGGGTCGACGTCGCCCTGGACGTGGGAGACGTCGGTGGATTCGAAAGCGCGCACCACGTGCAGCACAGCGTCCACGTCCCTGATGTTCGCGAGAAACCTGTTGCCAAGGCCTTCACCTTTGCTCGCGCCCTCCACCAGCCCCGCGATATCGACGAACCTCACCGTCGCCGGCGTGCGGCGTTCGCACTCGGCCAGGGCGGCCACCGTTTCGAGGCGCTCGTCCGGAACAGGCACCGTGCCCACGTTGGGCTCAACAGTCGTGAAAGGATATGACGCGACGTGCGCGCCTGCGCGGGAGAGCGCGTTGAAAAGGGTCGTCTTTCCAGCGTTGGGGAGCCCGACGATGCCTACGCGCAGCGAGCTCAATCCATCACCGCCTTGGGTCGCTTAAGGTGAGATAAGGATACAACATCGGGGGCGGGCGCAGTCCACCAGTCTGTCCACGGGGAGGGGAAGCCGGGGGCGCCCGCACGAAAAAGAGGCCGGGTGTGATACCCGGCCTCTCTCTAAAGCAAGTTGGAGGAGGAAGCGTTGCCAGGAGCCCTTGACCGCGCTATATTCAATTTGCCTCCATCCTCCAACCTACAACTTCAAACCTATTAGACGCACGTTACGAGGTTTTGGCTCACTTTTTCCTTCAAGCGGTTCTCTCGTCGCCCGCGGGACCCTTGCCCGAACTCGAAAGCGAACCCATCGCCTCCTGCAATTCCTCGGCCGTGTTGACCGGCAGGCACCGGCCCGTGGAGCACACCACCGCGGCCGGCAGTGGCCTTACTTCGTCAGAATCGACCTGCAGAAAATCCTCGACGGTCTCGGGGCGCACCAGCTTGCGAGGGCTGAAAGCGGATATCGCGGCCCCCAGGATCTCTTTGCGCACCTCGGGGGCGCTCTCGTTAGAAACCCTTATCTCGATGCATCCTTCCCGGTACAGCTCGCTCGCCAGCGCGTATCCCGCCGAGAAGTAAGTGAACTGCTTGTACCTCTCCCCCAGCGATTTCAAGATGTCGTACGCCACCTCGCGGTAACCGCGCTCGGGAGCGAGCACCTCCAGCACCAGCAGTGCGCGGGCGGCGTCTCCGTTTACGACCACGTCCGGCACGTCCACGGGGGCATCCACGAGCGCCGCGGCGTGCTCCTCGTCGGCGGGCACTGCCTCGACCAGCCAGCCCTGCTTTCCGATGTGGTGCTCGAGGATGATGTCCGCGAGCTCGATAGCGCGCTCCAGAAAGCGAGCTTCGGCGGTGGCCTCGAAGAGGTCTATCTGCGCCCTCAGCAGGTTGACCTGGTCGGCCGCCTGCCCCCACAACTGTGGCTTGACGTCGGTCACGTCGAAGAAGTGGCACGCGCCCACCGAGTGGTCGAAGCCCTCCCGCCACAGGAAATCCGCGCTCCGCGCAGCCATGGCGAGCAGGCCGGGGTCGTCCAGCACGGCGGAAGCGTGGACAAGCGCGCATATCATGCGCGACGTCGTATCCGTGTAGATCGTCATGTCGACGGGGGGTTTGTCCAGGAGCGCCCGGCCGCCTTTGTCCCGGTGATAGTATTTTTCGTCGGCGTCCTGGCTTCCATAGAAACCTCTCTGCTCCTCGTCGAGCAGGTTCAACAGGACGTAATCGAGCGCGAGCCGCGCCGTCTCCGCGTAATCGCGCCGGTCGAGGACGGTGGAAGCGGACAGGTAGAGGCGTATCAGCTCCGCGTTCTCGGTGAGCATCTTCTCGTAGTGCGGGGCGCTCCAGTCCCGAGCGGTCGCGTAGCGGAAGAAGCCGCCCTCCACTTTATCGAAGAGCTCGCCGATGCTCATGCCGTCGAGAGTCGACACCACGAAAGACTTGAACGCGTGGTTGCCGGTCGCCACGTAGCGCGAGAGAGCGAACTCCAGAGCCCCGGTAGGTGGGAACTTCGGCTCGGTCCCGATGCCGCCGTAGCCCTTGTCCCAGGCCGCGAGGATCCACGCCTCGACCTCGGCGGTGGCGCGTTCGTCAAAGGTACCCGCAGCCTCCGCGCTCGCCAACAGCTCTCTCTCGAGATCCGCCTGGGCCGCCGCCTCGGAGTCAACCGCGTCCTTCTCATCGGCGTAGCCCACGCTCAGGCGCTCGAGGAGCATCATCAGTTGTGCGGCGGGAGCAAAGGTGAGCCCGGCAATCGCCGCCCCCGAGGGGACCAGGAAGACGGTGCTCGGCCAGCCGCCCTGATTGTAGCGGCGGTTTATATCGGGGCGCCTGTCGCTGTCCACCCTCACGGGGAGGAAATCCGCGTTGATCTTATCGATGACGGAGGGGTCGGAATAGGTGGTCTCGTCCATGACGTGGCACCAGTGGCACCACACCGCGGAAATGGAAAGAAGGATGAGTTTGCCCCGCTCTTCTGCCTCCACGAAGGCGTCGGCCCCCCACTCGCGCCACTCTATCTCGCTCGCGCGGTTCGGGCGCGGACTGAAGCGGAAGCCGCTGCCGCTCCTGCTCTCTTCCGGGCTCTCGAGGTCATTGTTACTCATATGCGTAGAGTTCCATCACAAAAAAGGTACTCCTCCCGAATGCCCGGCAGCAGGAGATGGCACTGGGGGCTGCTCGTGGCTCGATGAACCGGGGGGGTGCCCCGGAATCCAGCACCCGGGAGGAGTGAAGACTTTTTAAATTTTCAATTCTGTCTCGGTGAGGGCTCATCCCGCATGTCCGCGGTAGCGACGCCCGCATCGGTTCCGACTCGTTCCTGTCGCCCATCTCCTGGCCCCTGACTATTAGACGACTGGCGTTTGATTCTGTTTCAAAGATACGCCGGGAACGGTGGAGAAGCATTGATATTTAACAACTGGAAGAAAGTGGCTAGGGGCCCCGCGTCATTCTGTGTTTCTATTTCGTGCCGAAGGCCCAGAAGAGAGGAGCCTCACAGCAACCTTTGTCATTGACCAGCACTCCGCGGGCACTGTTATCATGTCCTCACAGGCCACTGCGCCGCCGCGCCACCGGGGTCAGGCCCCAACGGCGCACCAGCAGAAAGAAGTCCTTTGGCAAAGCGCAGCAAACAGGAGCCCGCGGGCAAGATAGTCGTCATGTCCGACACGCACTTCGGCGATAAACTGCAGGAGCTCGACGACCCGCGCCTGGTCGAGCGGTTGATGGAAGCGCTGGAGAGCAGGGGCGACGTGAGCGAGCTCCTCCTGCTCGGCGACATCGTCGACCTCTGGATGAAGACCACGGTGCCCGCGCTGCGCGAGGCGAAGTGTTTTATCGACAGCCTTTCTCAGCTCTCCAACGTGAAGAAGGTCCTTTACATCCCCGGCAACCACGACCACCAGATGTTCCTGGACGCGTTCAGGCTGGAAGTCGATGTGCGGGTGATGCAGGGGGACCTGTCAATACCGAAGTTCATGCCCGCGAGGAGCTATGGTGACACCATCCTGACCGGGCTGGCGCACCCGAAGTCCAGGGTGCACTTTCCCATGACCTATCCTTTCGTGACCCGGGAGGTCCACGGCAGAGACGTCGTCTTCACGCACGGGCACCACCTGGACTTCTACGCGACGACCCACGGCTGGGCACGGACGTTCTGGCTCGGGCGGCGCATCATCAAGAAGAGGCGCAAGCGCGCGACTCTGCACGACATCGAGATGGCGAACATCCCTTTCTGCGGCGCCATGTCGGTATGGCCCTGGGTGCCCGAGCTTGTCGATGAAGGCCTGCGCTACTACCACATCATCAACTTCTTCGGAAGGCTGTTCCGCTCGGACAACCTGCTGGAGTCACCGCTGCGCGACTCCCTCATCAAGGAGAACTATGAGGAGATAAAGCAGTTGCTCCCGCAGCTCGGCCATCCTCACCCGGGGTGTTTCATCTACGGTCACACGCACCGTCCAGGCATGGGGAAGCTGCCCGAGACGGACGTCATAGTCGCCAACACGGGGTCGTGGACGAAGCAGGAAGACGAGGACGTCCCGTCCAGGACGTGGATCGAGGTTGACGGGGACGTGAAGTTGATGAAGCTCGGAAGGGACGGGCCCGAGCTGCTGAGCAGCGAGCCGCTGTAGCCACAAAGGAGTGGGACAATGGAATGCCCCAACATCGAACAGAACCTCTCGTTCTGCTCTTGCACCTACGAAGGCTGCGCGAGGAAAGGGCGCTGCTGCGAGTGCGTGAGGTACCACGTGATCAAGAAGCAGCTTCCCGCCTGCGCGTTCACCGCGTCGGCCGAGAGCACCTACGACCGCTCGTTCGCGAAGTTTGTCGAAGAGAACAAGTAGCAGTACTTTTGCTTCCTCCCCCTTTCCAGGGGGAGGATTGAGGTGGGGGTGTTCCGGCTTCCTCCCCCTTTCCAGGGGGAGGATTGAGGTGGGGGTGTTCCGGCTTCCTCCCCCTTTCCAGGGGGAGGATTGAGGTGGGGGTCCCCTTCTCGTAATCACTCAGTGCTATCGGCGACAGCCTCCTTGATCACCTCAAGAACAGCATCGGTCTCTACCAGCACATCATTGTCCCAGAAGCGCATGACCCTGTACCCTTCACTCTCCAGCCACCGTGTACGTCTTTCATCCTTAGGATCATCCATGTGTTGGCTGCCATCCACTTCGACGACCAGTTTCTTTTCCAGACACACGAAATCAACCACGTAGTGTCCTATCGGATGCTGGCGCCTGAATTTGTGACCTTCCACCTGGTGGGACCTGAGACGGAACCAGAGCACATGTTCCGCTTCGGTCATGTTCTTTCTCAGTTGTCTCGGGTCGGGCATCGGGACCCCTCACCCCAACCCTCTCCCCCAAGGGGAGAGGGAGAACACCTCGACCGTCTCGCCCAAAGGGAGAAGGAGAACATCTTGTCATAAATTAAGCGCCGCGCCCTGGCCTGAGGCCCTGGCGCGACGCCCTCTCCCGTTTTTATTGCCTGACCGCCTCAAGCGGACCAAGCAAAAGTCATTTTAGCAGAGCAGGCTAATCCCTGTCAATCCCCTTTCCCGAGGAAGAACGAGTGGGGATCGAACATGCGGGCGCTCTTGAGCTCCTCCAGAGTGGGCCGCTCAATCTCGACGACATCGTCGGCGACCTTCAGGTCCCAGTTGCAGTTCTCCCTGATTGCCGCGAGCGCCGCCTCGCGGCCGCCGTCGGCGGGGTAATAACCGGTAAGGACCAGCTCCCCGTCTCGTTTCTCGAGCACGCCCCTGGTCGTCACCACGGCGGTGATCTTGTCGCCCGGGCAGGTCACGTACGGCACCTGCTCGACCAGCCTGAACGGCAGGTGGTCGATGACGATAACGATCTCTCGCGCACCCGCCGCCACGTCGGCCGCGCCGCCCGAGCCGACGAGCAGCAGCTTCATGTCGGGAATGCAGGTCGAGTTGACGTTGCCGAGCCGGTCCACCTGTCCCGCCCCGAGCGCGCCGATGCAGAGGTTGCTCTGTGCCCCCACGATGGACCCGAGCACGTCGTTGACGTCGCTCAGCATCCGGCAGTGGGGCACGTTGCGGAGATTGAAGATGAACGGGTCGGCCGGCTGAGGGCTGTACCCGTAGAACCCGATCTCAGCGATGAGGTCCGCGTCGTGGTCCTGCTCCCGCAGGCTGTAATAGGCGAGCCAGGCGGCGAGGTTGGACGCTCCGACCCCCGCGAGGATGGTTCGATAGCCGCTCTCGAGCGCTTTCTTCGCGATGACGCGCGCGCCGACACTTATCATCATCTCGATAGGGTTGTAGTCAGGGCCCGCGTTCATCTCGGGCAGGGCGTCCGTCAGCTCGTCCTCCCAGGAGTTGAGGGCCGACTTGCCCTTGAGGTGCCAGATGTGCTCGTGGCCGAGCTTCGCCAGGTACTCCTCGTGGTCCGCGCACCCCAGGATCCATTCGTCCATCCAGGCCTGCAACTTTTCAGGGTCCCTCGCCTTGGAACGAAGGTCGATGATGAACTCACGGTCCACCTCGTAGCCGGTGACCTCCCGCTCGAGGCCGTAGTTCGACATGCCCGCGGGATGAGAGCCGAACGGGGTCAGGCACACCGCCTTGACCAGGTAGGACGGGACTTTTACGAAGTGGCTGTATCTCTTGATAAAGTCGTGGTCGACGATCTTCTCGACGGTGACTATGGTGCCCTGCTTGGCGGCGCGCGCGGAGCTCGCCGTTTCCGCATAGGGGGGCGCGCACACCAGGTTCCCTGCCGGGTCCGCGGCCCAGCCGTGGAGGAAGGTGATGTCCGGGCGCAGAGCCCTCACAAAACCCATCTCCTGTCCGTCGGGCATCGTGGTGACACAGAAGTCGTCCGTGTTTTCCTCGGCGATCGTCGTCCCGATCAGTGAGTTGGCGGGTATCCACTCAAAGCCGAGCGCCCCGGCGAGCAGGCGGAGCGAGAAGCTCAGGATGGTCCAGTGTTCGAGCTCCACGGTGCCTTCGCGGTACGCGGCCTGGTACACCGGGTTCGGTCCCGGCATGGGATACGAGTCGCCGAAGAACGTGGCGATCGCTTTCTTCACCAGCCCCGCGCAGAACACGGAGTTCATGTCGCCCGTAAAACCCAGCGTGCTGATGGTGAAGCCGGGGTCCTTGCCCCAGAACTTGCGGGCGAGCTCCTGGTACGCTGCACACGGCCGCGCATAGCTGTGCCCCAGGTGGATGCTCATCCCGGGCTGGACGAACTTATCTATCGCTTCGCCAAGAGGCATCACCTTGTCGGCCGCGAGCCCCGATTCGGAGATCTCTATCTTGCGCCGGACGACGTCGTCGAAATCACCAAACATCGCCACCTCCTGCTGTCATACGCACGCTCGGACATAACGCACCACTGGGGTCAGGCACCGGTGGTGCGTTTTCATCCGGGAACCCGGACTCCACAAGAGAAATGCACCATCGGTGCCTGACCCCACTGGTGCATTGTCACGCTTTCTCGAAGATCTCCACGATGCGTTGCGACACCGCGTCCCACGAGAATCGCGCCTTCACCACGCCGCGCATCTGGGCGCCCTTGCTCAGAAGCGCCGCGTCCGGCATGTCGAGCACGAGGCTGCACGCCTCGGCGATCCGCTTGACGAGCCGCTCGCGCGTTCCGAGCAGCAGGGTGTCCGCTTCCTGCCCCCATATCTCACGCACGGGCTCGAGCGCCGTCTCCAGGCCCGAGTGCCGCGACGCTACAGGCACTACCCCCGCGGCCATGGCCTCGGTCGCGACGAGGCCGAAAGCTTCCTGCGCAAGCGACGGCACCAGCACCGCCTTCGCATGCGGCAGGAGGTGGCGGTGCTCCTCGGGCGTCAGGTAGCCCGTGAACACCACCGCATCCCTGACGTCGAAGCCGCCGCATAACCGCGCGTACTCATCGATCTCGCCGGAGGCCTCCAGGTCGTCCAGGAACGCGAGCACCGGGCCGAAGGCGTCGTCCGCCAGTGTGTACTTCTGGTTGCCGTACTCGCATAACTTGCGGAGCCTTGCCATATCGCCGCTGTCGATCGCGTCAAGCATCAGCTCCAGGATGCCCCTCAGCTCACCGAAGCCGACGATCACCAATCGCACGTCGGGGTGGTCGCGCAGCAACAGGGGAACAGCGGGCAGTGTGCACTGGACGCCCTTGGTCTCGAGCAGTTTCCCCAGGAACATGACGAAGCGCCCGTCTCCGGCGGCGAGCTCGCGCAGACGGTGCCCAAGGTCCGCCTCCGGCAGCCAGTCCGGGTGCAGGGCGTTGATACCCGCAATCTCTTCTTCGATGTCGAATCCATCGCTGAGCCTGCCGGGCTCGTCGTTCCCGCGGCCGCGGAAGTCCCCCACGGTCACGCCTTCGGTCCTCTTCTCGACGGCCTCGCACAGCAGCTCGACCGAGGATGCCAGGTCGCGTTCGGCGAGCGCGAACATCTCGGTGTCCACCCCGGGCGGGATGAACACGATCTTGCCGGACAGGCCCTCCACCGAGTCGCCGAAGACCTCCTCGACCTGCCGCGCGGTGTGCTCGCTCGGCACGATTATCCGCGTGGCGCCTTCGAGGCCCGCCGCTCCCAGGGGAAGGTATCGCGGGTCCTTCTTCACCGTGAACTCGATCGCCGAGCCATGGATGCTCACGAAGTAAGGCACCCCGGCTTTCTCCGCGACGGGCCTCACGATGTAGGGCAGCATCACCGCATGGTTCGCGTGTATCGCGTCGGGGACGAACTGCTCGACCAGCCGGCCCAGGGCGCGCTCGTTTCGGTCTATGTACCACTCGAGCTCGACGTCGTCGAGCTGCGTGAACTCCTTGACGCGGAAGCCCGGGTAGCTGTCCGTCACATAGACGGGCAGCAGGCCCCCGATGTCCGGCTTGTAGACCATGCACGGGCCCGGGTAACCTGTCTCGCGCTCCCAGACGACCTGCGGGCCGCTCCCGGTGGAGTTCTCGCGGATGAAGCTCGAGACGAAATCGAGCCGGGGGTCGCTCTCCTGGCACATGATGAGGACGCGGTAGCCTTGCCTGCAGAGGGCGCGAGCCAGCGATTGGACGTACGTGTTGCTGCCGGTGCCCCTCAACAGGTAGCCGTGGCAGATCAGGATGCGCATGCTCTTCTCCATGCTGGCGATTATATATTGTCGTCAGGCAATTGGAGCAGGCGCGCCGCGTTCTCGAAGAACACCTTTCGGTTGAACTCTTCGGAGAGTCCCACCTCGATGATGCTCCGGATGCAGTCCTCGTAGTCGTAAGGGATGTTGGGGAAGTCGCTCCCGAACAGGAGGCGGTCGGAGAGCTCGAGCAGCATATCCGGGTCGAACTCATGCGGGATCTCAAGCGGCGGGAACTGGCCTTTTGCGACCAGATCTTTTACCAGGGCTGGATCGATGAAGTTCACCGAGGTGTCGAGGTAGAGGTTCGGGTATCGCCCCGCCATGTCGAAGAACCGGTCGAACTCGTAGGCCCCCATGTGCGCCACCACGACCTTTAACTCGGGAAAGGTCTGCATCACCGGCTCGAAGTGGTCGGCACCCACGTACTTGTTCGCGACCGGGGCGGTGCCCGCGTGCGCGGCCAGGACCTTGCCGCGCTCGAGCAGCAGCGCGTAAACATCCATCATCCGCTCGTCGCACAGGTAGAAATCGCTCACCAGCGGCTGGAGCTTGATCCCGAAGAAACCGTCATGGTCGAACAGGCGCTCCAGCATCTCGATATTCCCGTCGTCGGAGGGGAACACGGTCGCGAAAGGCAGCGCCGCCGGCTCGCGACGGGCGAACTGTGCGGTCCACTCGTTCAGGCCCGGGGCGACGCCCGCCTTGTGTGCG
The DNA here is from genome assembly GCA_036845225.1 of Candidatus Anoxymicrobiaceae bacterium. Classification (GTDB taxonomy): domain Bacteria; phylum Actinomycetota; class Geothermincolia; order Fen-727; family Anoxymicrobiaceae; genus FEN-680. Next base: position 26,445 of record DAIUEJ010000030.1, read on the forward strand.
TAGTTGTAGGTCACGAACCTGCGGACGCCCTCTTCACGCAGGGTGCGGGCCAGCCCGGACGTTGACTCGCGGTATGCGATTCCCCAACCGCGTGCATCGAACCATTCCCAGATCGAAGCGAACAGCTTGTCGGGAAAGAAGTGCGCGTGCATGTCGATGATGTTGCCGCGGAGGTAGTCCGGGACGTCGATGGGCATCTCAGTCATCGGCGGGGATCTCCGCGGAGCCCGGCGCCGGTGGCAGGCCCTCCTGCGGGGCGGGCTCGGCCGCAGCCTTCCCGCGGAAGACCCGCTGCATGTAACTCCGCCTGGGTGAGACCGCCACCGCGATCACGAACAGCGCGAACATCACGAGGACTACGGTCGCCCCTGAGGCGACGTTGAAGCTGAAAGAGAGCTGCAACCCGATCAACACCGAGAGGATGCCGGTTGCCATCGAATACACCAGAACGCTGCGGTAGTTCCTCGAGAGCTGCAGCCCCGTTGCCCCCGGAATCACGATCAGCGCGGACACCAGGATGATGCCGACGAGCTTGATCGACACCACTATGGTGAGGGCGATAGTCACCAGCAGCCCGTAGTAGACGAACTTCACCGGTACGCCGCTCGCCATGGCGGTCTCTTCGTCGAACGAGAAGAACAGCAGCTCCTTGAAGAAGAGCACCATGAACCCGATGGCCAGTATGGCCATCACCGCGAGGATGACCACGTCCGTCCACGACACCGCCAGGATGCTCCCGAACAGGTAGCTGAGCAAGTCCTGGTTGTACGCCTTCGCGACCGCGAGCAGCACCACGCCCATCGCCATCGACGCGGAGAAGAGGATGCCGATGATGGTGTCCTCGTGAAGCTTGCCCTTGCGGGAGAACCATCCGATCCCCCCCGCGACCAGGACACAGAACGCCCCGGCGGTCACTATCGGGTTGACCCCGGCCGCGATCCCGATCGACACGCCTCCGAACGCGGCGTGCGATATCCCCATGCCGGCGAACGCCAGCCTCCTGACAATGATGAAGAAGGACATCAGCGAGCAGGTGATCGCTATGAGCAGGCCACCCACTAGGGCTGTCTGGCCGAACCCGAACGAGAGCATCAGCCACCCCCCTCCGTCGTGTGATGGTCCCCCGCGCCGACCAGGAAATCGAACTCGCACCGGTAGGCTTCCTGCAGCCGGTCGGATCCGACGACCTCTCCGGGCTTGCCATGCAGGTGCATGGAGCGGTTGATGCACACCATCTCGTCCGCGTGCTGGGCGAGCACGTTCACGTCGTGTGAGACGAAGACGATGGAAAGGCCGAGCCTCTCCTTGAGGTCGGTGAGCAGCTCCATGAACTGGCGTTGGGCAGGCATGTCGAGCCCCGAGGTCGGCTCGTCCAGCAGCAGTATCCGGGTCTCGCGGCACAGAGCCCGCGCCAGAAACACCCGCTTCTGCTGGCCGCCGGACAGCTCGCCGATAAGCCTCTTCTCCAGACCCTGGAGCCCGACCATCCTGATGCTGTCCATGACCCTCTGCTTGTCAGCTTTCTTCGCGAAACGAAAGCGCCCGATGCAGCATATCCGGCCCATCATCACGACGTCGTAGACGTTGACGGGGAAGATGGGGTCGAAGAAGACGCTCTGGGGCACATACCCGATGTGGTGCAGCTCGCTCTTCAGCTCGGCCGGCTGCATTCCCATGACGCAGACGGTGCCGCTCGCGGGCTTGACGAGGCCCAGTATCACGCGCAGGAGCGTCGTCTTTCCCGCGCCGTTGGGGCCGATGACGCCGAGGAACATGTGGTCGTTGAGCGTGAAGCTGATGTCCTGCAGGACGGGGTGGCCGTCCAGCTCCACGAACACGTGCTCGAGGTCGATGAGGGTCCGCGGCCCGCCGGACGTCGCGTCGAAGTACTCACCGACTTTGCACGAATGCATCTTTGACGGCCTGTTGCTCACTGGAGGGCCTCCGACATCACGTTGACGTTGTGCTGCATCATCTTAATATAAGTGCTGACGTCAGGCTTGGCCGGATCCCCCAGCGGGTCCAGGTAGAGGACGCGCATGCCGGGGATCTCCGAGGCAATCACCTGGGCCGCCTTGGGGCTGATCTGCGGTTCGGCGAAGATGACCTTGATGTGCTTCGCCTTGATGGTCTTCACTATGTCGGCGATCTGCTTGCCGCTGGGCTCCTGCTCCGGGAACTCCTGCACGGCGCCGGCCTGGTTGATGCCGTACCTGCGGGAAAAATAGGTCCAGCCCGGGTGGAGGGCGACAAAATCTCTGTGGGTGAACGTGGCAACCCTCGCCGCAATCTCCCTGTCGAGCACCGCGAGCTTCGCATTGTACGCCGCCGCATTCTTGCGGTATGCCGCGGCGTGGGCCGGGTCCGCCTTTATGAAACCGTCCGCGATCGCCTGTACCTGGTACATGGCTATCGTCGGGTCCAGCCAGACGTGCGGGTCGTACGGCGCGCCGGGCGAGCCGGGTTCACCGTTGAACGCTCCCGCCTTTATCAACTGGTCTCCTGGCACCGCGTCGGACGTGACCACGATAACCATCCCGCGGCCTCCGACCTTCTGGATGACTCCTGAAGCCCACGTCTCCAGCTGGAGCCCCACCATCACGAAGACTCTGGACTGGCTCACGAAGACGAACTGGCTGGCGGTCGGCTCGAAGACGTGCGAGCTCGCGCCCGGAGGTATCAGGGTCTCGACCTCGACGAGGTCACCGCCCACGTTCCTACAGAAATCAGCGAGCGGCTCGATGGTCGCGGAGACTTTCATGCGCCCCGACGGAGTGCTGGTGGAACAGCCACCGGCTGCCAGCGCGGTGATGACGAACACGGGGAGCGTGAAAGCCAGCAAGGCCTTTCGGTGCACAGCCCGGTTCGAGAACACGCGCCCTCGCCCTCCCGCTCAGCCGCTGATCGGCCTGATGGTCACCTCTTGCATCACGGTCCCCTGCGTCACCTGGTTGACCACGTCCATCCCGCTCATTACCTGACCAAAAACGGTGTACTGGCCGTTGAGGCTCGGCTGGTCCGCGAGGCATATGAAGAACTGGCTCCCGCCTGAGTTGGGGTCGCCGCCGCGGGCCATGGAGAGGGTGCCGGTCACGTGCGGACGGTTGTTGAACTCAGCGGGCAGGTTGTATCCCGGGCCCCCCGTGCCGACATCCGTCGCGTTGGGATCCTTGCTCTTCGGGTCTCCCCCCTGGATGACGAACCCGGGCACGACGCGGTGGCAGGTCGTTCCGTTGAAAAAGCCGGTCCTCGCCAGGTGCAGGAAGCTCGCCACGGTCACAGGCGCGCTGTCGGGGAAGAACCGCAGCACGATGTCCCCTTTGTCGGTCTTTATAACAGCCTCGACCTTGGCGCCGTCCTGCCCGTCGGGAAAGTCAGCGAGGGTCTTGATGGGATTGCCGTCAGGCCCGACCTGCGGGCTCGTCGACTGCGGGCTCGACGCCGGCGACGTGGCGGGCTCGGTAGATTTGGATTCGTTTCCTTTTTGCTCAGACACCCCACAACCCCCGATCACTATTGCCAGCACTGTAAGCACCAGTACAAGGACCAGTGCAACTGTCACTCTTCGCTTCATCTCTCTCCCTTCCGACAGGCGGCTCCTCCGTGCGCTCGAAAAAACAGACGCAAACCTTTGACGGTGTGCGTTCAACCTGCGTTCAGGCGACGCATCAGGCCTTTCTGCCACAGAGAAAGTATAGCAGGAGTGCGCGCTTACGCACTGAACTATAAGCCGTACTCGTGAAGGCGTCGCGCCAACTCCTCCCTCTCGGAGAAGGGTAAAGAGAAGGCTCTACCGAAACCAATTGTGACGCTCGGTTTGCTGGAAGACAGGAGGAGGTGGGTATCTTGGGAATGGAACATGATTCGCCGAGGCCGCTGCTCGTGAGCACGGGCTGGCTGGCCGCCCATCGCCGCAGCCAGAGATGGTTGAAACAGAACCCGGTCAACTTCCACCGCAACAGCCTCACCGGCGAAGTCTCCCAGGACCGGCCCTCGCGCGAGACCCTCGCGTGGCAGTTGTGGAGCCTCAAGCTGTTCAGCAGGCTCGCCGTTACAGGCACTGACACACCCGGAGTAAACGAAACATAGATCGTCGCTTGCGGATCCGTCCGCATTTCTCGATAAAGGCCGGCCGCGCGCCGGCCTTTGACATCCGGCTCCCCCGGCAGGAAATCTCGCGCCCCCGGGAAATAGGAAAGGCGTAGTGCGCGGTTGTTTCTGGGGGATGTTATGCGCCGGCTTCTCATCGTCACTATCATCGCCGCCACTTGCGCGGCGTCACTGGCTCTCGGTGCTTCACCATGCTCGAACGCGAACGGCGGGAATACGGCGAGCAAGAGAGTGGTGCTCCGATGGGACGATTCGTCGGACCTCGATCTTCAAGTCACCGGTTCGGCCGCGGGGCATAAAGGCTTCAAGCTCGACGCCGCCAACAGGCGAATATCAGGCCAGGCCGAGCTGGACACCGCTCGCGGGCCGGGCGCAGGCACTGAGACGGCG
>DAIUEJ010000030.1:31044-36602 GCA_036845225.1 Candidatus Anoxymicrobiaceae bacterium
GACAGCCTGGTCCCCGGCGCCTGGAGCCACGTGGGGATCTACGCCGGTGACGGCCGCGTCATTGAGGCGGCGAGCGAGAACGAGAACGTCGGGGTCGGCACCGAGGCAGACTGGCAGTACCCGGGCAAGACCTGGGTGACCTATATGCGTGTGGTCAACGCCGACGCCGCCACCCGCCGCAGGGCGGTCGCGTTCGCTCAGAGACAGGTGGACCGCGGCTGCCCGTACGACATCAGGTTCTACTCCAAGCAGGCGAACGGCGGCAGCTGGTACTGCAGCGAGCTCGTCTGGGCCGCCTACCTTCACGCGAGCGGCGGGAAGATAAACCTCGAGCACACGCCCGACAGGCTGGGCGTTTACCCGTGGGAGATAGAGAGGTCGGCCGAGGTCTCCTACATCGGCGGGCACTATGAGAAAGAGCCGGGCCGGTCGCCGAAGGTGGCGTTCCTCTACGTGCAGCTGGTTTGCACCCACCTGTACTCGTGGGGCAGAGCGCTCTGGCACGACATATTCCACTGACCCCGCGCGACTTCTTCCCGGCAAGCGAACCGACTGCTGGAATCCTTCTTGTCCCCCGAGTTAGAATGGGTCGCAACGGAAACGACTCCAAGAAGCTGGCACTTCCAGCGAAAGCGACGAGTATCACCGCGATGAGAAGTTCAACCCGCGTCCTTCGGGGCTTCAACAAGCTGCTCCCAAGGCAATGACGATCACTGATTGGTGACTCGAGATGACGATCAGGACCAGACTGATAATCGCAATGGTGTTGGCTCTCCTGCTCGCTGCGGGTGGGATCACCTCGGCGCTTGTCACCCGCAAGAATGTCACCAGGTCAAGCCTGAGGAACGGCTTGGCCCGGCACGTAGTATCTGACCTTCTCGCACTGAACATCCTGCGCGCCGACTACCAGTTGAACAGGAGCGAGCAGACCCGCGTCCAGTGGGAGAAGCAACAGAAAGGGCTTTCTGCTCTCCTCGATCGGGTCAGGACCCTGTACCCGAAGAACGACCAGGTTGTGGCCCGGCTGTGGGCGGCTAACGCCCAGCGTTTGAACCTCTTCGAGGAACTTGTTGCGAACTTCCACGCGATGTCGGCCGGGGCCGTGAGCCCCACTGGCGGGTCGGATGCCGAGACGACGATAGTGGGGAAACTGCTGGTTCTCGCACAGAGTACCAAGGACGAATCGGATGCACTCGCCGCCCAGAGCCAGGCGGAACTGACCAATGCTCAGAACCTCTCGGCGATCCTGACCATTGTGTTCATCGCACTCCTGGGACTGGTCGTCCTGTTGATGACGTTACTGGTGTCGAGAACAGTGCTTTACCCCTTGCGGGAGCTCGAGCAGGGAGCCGACGCCGTTGCGGGCGGCGACCTCGACTATCGCATCGATATCGAGCGAGATGACGAGATGGGCAGAGCCGCGGATGCCTTCGATGACATGACCGCTTCGCTCGCGGTTTCGACAGAGGAGCTGGAGCGCCACCGCGACAGCCTGGAGGAACTCGTGGAGAATCGCACAGAAGAACTCCAGCGCGCCAATGACGAACTGGACGCCTACGCCCATGCAGTGTCACACGACTTGAGGACTCCCCTCGCTGCCGCAACCCTGGCCAACGCGATGCTCAAGGATGTCGCGCAGGAAGGTGACGTTGACGCGCTACGGCAGGAGGTCACTGAGAACGCGGCGAGCATCGAACGCAACCTGGCAAGGGCACACGAACTCGTCACCGGCCTGCTCAAGGTAGCGGAGGCGGGACAGAAACCCGTCAAAGTCACAGCCGTGCAGATCTCGGGATTGGTCAGCGAACTGCTTGAAGAACGGAAGGCGTCTACCGCGGCAGCCGGCGTCACTCTGGAGATAGACGACGACCTCGGGACGATACTCGCGGACCGCACCCAGATCTACCAGGTCTTCGCGAACCTCATCAACAACTCTATAAGGCATAACGACAGCCCGGAGCCGGTCACCCTGGTGAGCTACCTCGGCGAGGAGGGAGGCTTTCACCGCTACAAGGTGTGCGACAACGGCTCGGGCATCCCCGATGAAGACCTGGGGAAGCTCTTCAGGCCGTTCTTCAGGGGTTCAAGGACGTCGGACACCGGCATCGGCCTCTCCATCGTGGACAAGATCGTCCGCGCCTACGGTGGATGGATAAAGGTCTACAACGACAACGGAGTCTGCTTCGAGTTTGCCATCCCGGACTGGAATAACGACTGAGATAGCGAAGCTCATCTCCCGGACAGGTAACTGTATTCGCGCAGATCGGAGACGGACGCGATCTGCCTGAAGTGCTTGTCATGGTGCAACAACCGCACCTTGTTGATGGTTGCGGTCGCGGCGACCACGAGGTCCACGATGTCGACCCGGAGGCCTTTGCGTCTCAACGCCGCAGCGATCTGAAGGGCCCGTTGCCACTCACTCTCCCCCGCTTTCAGCAACTGCAGTGCTGAGAAATCGCTTTCGAGTTCTTTGACGCCCTGGCTCCCCCCGGTACCGACTACCAGTTCAAGAAACACTGGTTGCGTGTAGCAAGCCGAGTTCTCGACCAGCAGGCGCTCGACCTCGTCCGCGGTCGCCGGGCTGTCCGGCTTCTTCCTGAAGAATCTCGTCCACGCCGACGTGTCAACGAGCGTGAGCTCACTCATTGCGGCCCAGTTCCTCGATCTCTTCATTGCTGAGCTCGATGAGCCCGGAGCCCCGCTTCGCGAGGAGGCTGTTCAGTCGCGCCCGCTTGACGAGCGCCTCCAGGGCGACGTTGAGCACCCTGCTCGTCTTTGACTCTCCGGTGATCTTCTTTGCCTCTTCGAGCAGCTCGTCGTTGATGAAAACGGTCGTTCGTGACATCGCAATTCCCCTTGATAATCATACTATCAAATACTCTGTAGTATGATAAATAATGCCGACTAACGTGTCAATTCTCCGTGGCAATTGTGCAACAATCAAGGCATGACCGCGCAGGGCTGCGGCGGCATTCCGGTCCGCCGTGGACACCGGCCTGCTACTTCGTCACTTCCCGGCCAGATCCCTGCGATTGAAGACGGCCGCGCCGATGGCGGCGGCCACGAGCCCGATCGCCCCGTATATCCAGGCGGTGGACCACCTGGTGGCGGTTGCCGGAACCAGGGCGACGTGGTGGAACAGAGAAGTGTCCAGCACCCAGTGGTTCAGGTTTATCGCGGGGCCGATGAGCTCCATCAGGAACGACCAGCCGATGACGGCGTACATGACCGCGGAGGTCCAACGGGGCTTGATGCCGAACGTCAGGATGCCGAGGCCGATGATGACCGCGGCGGGCAGCGTCGAGTTTATTCCCGCCTCGCACATCTTGCTGAAGCTTACGCCCGAGTGTTGGATGGCCGCCCCGAGCCAGGTGAAGATGCCGGCCACCAACCCCGCGAGAATCACTGAGATCACGACGATCACCAGGCGGCCGACCAGCCAACTCATTCGGGAGACAGGTCGCACGAGCAGGTGGTCCAGGTAACCTTCCGCCTCGTCTTCTCTCATGGCGCCCACAGAAGACGCGGCGAGACCCGTGATGACGGTCATCACCATCAGGAAAACGACCCCGAGGTACGTGTTGGTCCCGAAAGCGGCCCGCTGGCTCTGTGAAAGCGTGCTGAAGAACTTCAGGGCTCCGGTCGACTCCTCGCGCAGCGCCTGTCCGGCCGTCTTGGCGATGGCTCCTGTCGACATGCTGAGTGCGGCGATGGCAGCGAGCCGGCCGGCGAGCGATCCCCTCGTCTCGCGGACTCCGAGATCGAACGGGTTGTTGAGGAAGCGCACCCGGGCCTTCGCGGTGTCACTGTCCGGCAGGATGCTCGCCCCCAGGTCGCGCCTTTCGGCGAGGTATATCGCCAGAGCGCAGAGCAGTACCACGAACCCTGTTATCGGCAGCAACCATATGGGGCTGCTGCCCGTCAATGCGTGCAGGTTCTCGTTCCAGCCGAGCGGGCTCAAGTAGGTCAGCCAGTGCACGCTTGGTGCGGCGTCGCCGATCGCGCGCAGCAGGAAGAACGCCCCGAACACCGCGGCCGCGATCCCGGCTGCACGGCGTCGCGTGGCCGCGATCTGGCTCGCCAGCGCGCCGACCGCGAAGAACTCCGCCACGCTGGCGACAAGGGCCAGGGAGAAGAACAGTGACTCGCTCGCACCGAAGTGGAGCTTGTAGAAGTTGCCCGCCACCAGGGCGGCGAGGAATGTCATGACGTAGATTATCAGGAGGCCGACCCCGAGCCCCGCGAGGATGTTGGCCGCCGCTCCACCGGAAGTGGTCTGGCCCGAGAGAAAGATCTCCAGCCGGCCGCCCTCCTCCTCGCCGCGGAACCGCTTGGTCGCGGCGAGCAGCGCCCAGATCGCGCCGACGATCGTCAGTACTCCCAGCGTGCGCCACGCGGTGAACCCGCGGGCGGTCTCAATCTGGCGCGCCATACCGATCAGCGCATTGAGCCCCGGGTTACTCCCGAACGACGCCGCGAGGGCCGCGCGTGCGGCTGCCGTCGTGTAGGTCCGCGTGTATCCGAGGATGGAGGCCGCCGTGTAAGCCGCGAACGCGTATGCCACGACCACCGCTGACTTCGATATCCCACGCCCCACGAACCCGGCCAGGACGTTGCCGGGCCGGCGAAACTCCTTGATCGCGGGTTCGACCGGGGCGGCGACCGCGTCAACTGCCATCGTTGCCGTCCTCCTCCCCATCCCCGCCCTCTTCCTTGCCGTACAGCGACAGGAACAGCTCCTCCAGGGAGGGCTCGCGGCTGAGCAGGGTCCTCGGGCCCGCGGCCGAGAGCACCGCGAGCAGAGGCGCGATGTCGCCCCTGACCTGGCAGGTCAACTGATGGCCCGTGACGTGTACCTGGCTCACACCTTCCAACCGCGAGACGTCGGGCGGGTCGCCCTCGAAGGTCGCCTCAACCGTCACGGCGGAGAGATGGCGCATCTCGGTAAGGTGCCGAGCTCAACCAGGATGCCCTTGCGCAGTATCGCCAGGCGGTCGCACAGCGCCTCGACCTCCGCCAGGATGTGCGAAGAGAGGAAGACCGTCTGACCGCGGTCCCTTGCTTCCAGCACGTGGCGCCGGAACTCCTGCTCCATCAACGGGTCCAGGCCGGCGGTGGGCTCGTCCAGCACCAGCAGGTCGGCGCGCGTCATCAGTGCGGCGATGATGGATACTTTCTGTCTGTTGCCGCTGGAATACGTCCTGATCTTCTTGCTCGGGTCGAACTGGAAGCGCTCGATGAGCTCGTCCCGGTAAGCGGTGTCGTACTGCCCGTGTATCCTGCCGAGCAAGGTGTCGCACTGGTCGCTCCGAAGCGTCCAGCTGAAACTCATAAAGATCGGGGCGAAGGTGGTGAGTCACTCCAGGAGGACCACCTTCCAATGCGCCGAGGTGGCGGTTTCTGAAGCCCTGTTCGCTGCGCTGCTGGAGCGTATCCGTTCCCTCGCCGCCGTACCGACGTGACATAGAGTGGGTGGACTAGATTGATAAGTTCCCAGCGGTCAACCGCAAGGAGGGGTCAGCCTCCGGCCATAGTGAAGAGCAGCAGCAACTCATTGC
>DAIUEJ010000031.1:0-35426 GCA_036845225.1 Candidatus Anoxymicrobiaceae bacterium
CTCCTTTGGTCATGTCCGCAGAGGATTGACGAACTCCCACATAGGGAAATCTCGGCTTAATAGCCTTAGGCATTCGGGGCCGCCGCCGTTCACATGGAACTCAGATCACGCCCAGTGTGTAACGGCAGTAGTTGAACTCATCAACTGCCTTGACGAGATGTCTTTTACCCTTGCGCTCCTTCCGAAGCCGTAGAACTTGCGTTCTGGTCGTCTCCATGAAGCCGTAGTACTTCTTTCCATTCTTGCCTCTCGGCCCAAGGTAAACTCCGTAAGCTTCCGCTATTGCCCTGTCCCAAAGTGGGTTAAAACAGAGTGGGCGCGGCGGGCAGCTCGATGCTGAACGTCGAACCTTCCCCGAGAGTGCTTTCGAGCCTGACCTTCCCGCCGTGGAACTCGGCCGCGTGCTTCACGATCGACAGGCCGAGGCCTGTCCCGCCCGTCTCACGCGAGCGGGCCTTGTCGACCCGGTAGAATCGCTCGAATATCTTTCTCTGCTCGGAGGCGGGGATGCCGATTCCGGTATCGCTGACCGTGATCGCGATGGCGTCGTCCATGGTCTCGACGGACAGCACGACCGTGCCGCCAGGCCTGTTGTACTTGATGGCGTTGTCCACCAGGTTCGTGCAGGCGGTCTTTATGAGCTTCCGGTTGCCCCTGATCGCCACCCCGTCCTTGTCGCCCGCGACAGTCAGCTCCACCTCGTTGCTCTGCGCGAGCTCCGCCTTCTCGGCGACGATCTCCTCCAGCACCTCCACAATCGCGAACGAATCCGGGCCGGGCTCACGCTTCGCCGACTCCAGCCTGGAGAGGACGAGCAGGTCCTCGATGATGTCGGCAAGCCGCATCGACTCCCTGTCCAGGTCCCTCGTGAATCGCTCGGCGGCTTCCGGCTCCAGGGCGGCCCCCGCAAGCAGCGCGTCCACGACGGCCCTCATGTTGGCGACCGGAGTGCGCAGCTCGTGGGACACGTTCGCCACGAAGTCCCGCCTGATACGCTCGAGCCTGCGCCTGGAGGTGACGTCCTCCAGGATGCAGATCACGCCGATTATAGACCCGTCATCTCTCTGTATCGGGCTCGCCTGGACTTTGAGCGTCCGCTTCCGCGGAAGCGTTATGCTGACCTCCTGTTCGACGCCCGTGCCCAGCCTGGCTTTCGCGATGGCCTCGTCTATCAGGGCCGTGTGATGTATCTCGGTGAACGTCCGTCCCAGAGCGTACTCTTTCGTGGTCCCCAGGAGCTTCTGTGCGACCGGGTTGATCATCCGCGTCTTCAGGTCCTTGCCGACGACGATTATCCCGACGCTGATGTTCTCGAGGATGGCCTGCAGCCTGTCGCGCTCCTGGCTCAGCAGGCGGTAGTTCTCCCTCACTCTGGCGGCTATGGTGTCCATGTCCTGGGCGAGGCCGCTCAGCTCCGCGAGCCGCGGCTGCGGCATCCTGTCGAGGTCGTTCTCGAGGACGATCTTCTCGAGGCCCTGGCCGATCTCCTTGAGGTCGGCGGCAAGCGTCCTCTGCGTCCAGTAGGTGATCCCTCCGATAAGGGCCGCCAGCACACTGAGGAAGACCAGGAAGACTATCGCCTCTGCGGCTTGCGCATGGATGCCGAACACGAGTATCGCGACCGCCATCACCACGATGAGGCCGACCACGGCCGCGTATCTCACCAGCAGGGTCCGGCGGAGGCTACGCACTTGAACGCTCCTTCGGGACGCCGAGCTTATAGCCCGTGCCCCTTACTGTGGTAACGTACTGCGGGTGGGCCGGGTCGAGCTCGACCTTCTCGCGCAGGTGCCTGACGTGGACGTCGAGGGTCTTCGTGGAGCCGTAGTAGTCGCCCCAGACCTCGACCATTATCTTCTGCCTGGTGAGCGCCTTGCCCGGGCGCCTCAGAAACACCTCGAGCAGGCGGTACTCGGTAGGCGTGAGCTCCACCGGCTCGCCCCTCACGGTCACCTCGTGCCTGCCGCCGTCCATGACGATGTCCCCCCAGCGGAGGGGCTCCTCGCCGGCGGCCGGCGCTTCCTTCCTGATCCGGCGCAGCACGGTCTTCACCCTCGTGATGAGGGTCCTCATGTTGAACGGCTTGGTGACGTAGTCGTCGGCGCCCATCTCGAGGCCGAGGATCTCGTCCACGTCGGAATCCTTGGCTGTGAGCATGATTATGGGTACGGTCGAGGCCTGGCGCACGCGCCTGCAGACTTCCAGGCCGTCCATCGACGGCAGCATCAGGTCGAGGATCAGCAGGTCGGCGCCGTCTCTCGTGAACCGCTCGAGCCCGGCCGCGCCGTCGCTCGCGATCGCTACTTCGTAGCCCTCCTTCTGAAGCGTGTATTTCAACGCCTCGGCGAGCGGCACTTCGTCTTCTATTATTAGAATTCTCTTCATGGGCATCCACGTTCCGGTTTTTCTTAATGATAGAGCAAACGGCCCGCCCCGGCACCCGCAGGCGCCGGCCGGGGGCTGACTTGCCTTGCCTGTTTACACCGCCGGCCCGCGGTTATAGAATCTATGGGCTTTGATGGCTAACAGTATAGCCTAAGCGGTCAGACTGTTAAGTGACTGTCTGTTCAATGGTGGAGGTGAGTCTATGTCGGCGCAGCAGGAGAGGATTATCGCCAACGTGGTGGTCCCACTCGATTTCACGTACAACTACCGGGTGGGCCCCTACGTCGAGCGGTACATCAAGAGCCTGGGACAGAAGAAGATCATGGGGGTCAAGTGTCCCGGCGATGACGCGGTGGTCGTGCCGCCCCGCAAGTACTGCGGCAGGTGCAATGCGATCATGGACGAGTGGGTCGAGGTCGGCCCCGAGGGCACGGTCGAGAACTACACGGTGGGGCACGTGAGGCTGAACAAGGGCCTGGTCGAGAAGGCTGACACGGAGTACGTGCTGGCCCTCATCAAGCTCGACGGGGCTTCGACGCTGCTCCCGGCGGAGGTCAAGGGCATCGCGCCCATGGACGTAGAGAATGGCCTGCGCGTCAAGGCGGTCTTCAAGGACCCCGCCGAGGACAGCCTGAACGATCTCAGCTACTTCGTGCCGGCGGGTTAGGGAGGTGAAGGAATTGAACAATGTCGCAATAGTCGGCCAGGCCCAGGTGATGAGCGGGAGCATCGGCATGCCGCGCGAGCGGATGCTGTTCGAGCTCGTCAAGGGACTGTACGACCAGCTCGGAATAACGCGCCACGACATCGGCACTTTCGTGCTGAACTCGAACGACTTCGAGGTCGGGCACCCCATAGCCAACGTCTTCGAGGACACACCGGTCGGAGCGTACATGAAGGACGAGACCCACGTGGATTCGGAAGGGCTCTGGGCGACCACCTACGCCGCGATGCGGATAATGTCCGGCAATTACGAAACTGCGCTCGTGGTGGGCAACAGCTCGGGTGCCTCGACGATGCGTCCGTACCTGATGATGGACTACCAGCTCGACCCGACCATCGACCGCCAGGCGGGCCTCCTGAACGAGCTCTCTACGGCGGCGCTGCAGGCCAGGGCTTTCCTGGACAAGTACGGGCTCGACGAGGACGTGCTGAACCAGATCGCCGCCCGCAACCTCCGCAACGCGGCGATGAACCCGAACGCGGTCCAGTTCAAGGCAGACGCTACCGCGGGCGACGTCCTGGAGAGCGAGTACCTCTACGAGCCTCTTCGCAAGCTGCAGTGCTACCCCTTCAGTGACGGGGCTTGCGCGATGGTGCTGGCCTCCGGTGACCGAGCGAAGGAGCTCACCGACAAGCCCGTCTGGATCAAAGGCATGGGCAATTCGGTCGAGACCTACTACATCGGTGAGAGGGACCTCGGCTCTTCAAGGTCAGCGAAGATGGCCGCGGAGCGGGCTTACAAGATGGCGGGCATCTCAGACCCCGCAAAGCAGCTCGACGTGGCGGAAGTGGCCGCGAAGTTCGCTCACCAGGAGCCCATCCTCGCTGAGGCGCTGGGTCTCTTCGAAGAGGGAAGCGCGGCCAGGGTGGCCACCGACGGGCTCGCGGACATCGGCGGCTCGATGCCGATCTGCCCTTCGGGCGGCGGCCTCGGAGCCTACGTGTTCACCGCCACGGCCTGGTGCGGGTCGCGGAATGCTTCCGCCAGTTGACGGGGACGGCAGGCGACGCCCAGGTGTCCGGCGCGAAGACCGCCGTGGCACACGGCCAGGACGGCTTGTGCGCGCAGCACAATGCGGTAATGGTCCTGAGCACGGAGGAGGGATGACAATGAGAGACGTCGGAATCATCGGCGTTGGATATACGCCGGTCTTCGTCAGCAAGCGCAAGGACGTGAACATCTCGGAGATGATAAGCGAGGCCGTTGACGCGGCCTTCCGCAACACGAACCTTACGCCTGACGATATCGATGCCATCACCTACGGCAACATGGAGACGTTCGAGGGAATGAACATGCCCCACCTGTGGGGCGCGGACCACTGCAGGGCCATCGACAAACCGTACATGCGCATCGCAACGGGCGGGACGACCGGCATGTCCACTCTGCACTCCGCGTACTACCACGTGGCGAGCGGCATGCACGACGTCGTGATGGCGATCACCTGGGAGAAGCAGTCCGAAGGCGACTCGCAGGTAGGCCTTGGCGGGATCGTCATGCCCGAGGCAGTCTGTATGGCCCAGTTCGGCATGGACCTCTTCGGAGGCAAGGGCATGGGCGCGATGGGAGGAGGCTCGACCGGCGCGGCCGCTTACCAGGCGACCAGCTACCTGCACCACTCGGGCGCCTCACCGGAGCACATCGACAAGATGGCGGCCCTGGAGCGCTCGAACGCGGCGCTGAACCCGTACGCGCACCTCCGCAAGAAGACGACCGTCGAAGACATCCAGGCGACGCCGTTCATCGCCTGGCCGCTGCGCTTCGGGCACACCTGCCCCACCAGCGACGGCGCGACTGTCGTGATCGTGGCTTCCGGTGACAAGGTGGAGAAGCTCGCCGACTCGGTCGCCTGGATAAACGGCGTCGGGTGCGGCACCTCCGACCCCGCCACGGGCAACTTCATCGAGGGTCAGATAACCGACCCGGCGGAGCAGGAGGCGGCAAAGATGGCCGCCGCCAAGGCGTTCGCCATGGCCGGCATCAAGGACCCCAAGAAAGAGATCGACATGGCCGAGATGTACAACGGCTTCGCGCACCAGTCACTGATGTGGCTCGAGAAGCTCGGGCTGTGCGATGAGGGCCAGGCCCACGTCATGCTCGACAGGGGCGCCCTGAACATCGACGGCGAGCTGCCGACGAACGCGTCCGGCGGCGTCTTCTCCACGAACGCCATCGGGGCTTCGGCGATGAACAGGCCCGCCGAGTGCGCTCTGCAGATAATGCGCAAGATCGAGGGCGGACACCAGATACCGAAGAAGATCAAGAACGCCGTCTCCCACGGTTGGGGCGGCATGTTCCAGTACGTAACTGTCACGGTGCTCGGCGACGAGCCCCGGCACGGCTAGGACGAGGGAGGTGGACGATATGACATTCGAGATGGGTGAGGAGACCCGCATAGTGCAGGGCATGTGGGACATCTCAACGTACCAGTACATGATCGACGGCCGGGGAATGAAGCTCCTCGTGGACAGCATGAAGGAGAAGAAGATCCGCGGTATCAAGTGCAGCAATTGCGGGACCGTCTACGTCCCCGGCCCGACGTTCTGCCGCAAGTGCTACATCGACTGCGACGAGGTCGTCGAGGTGCAGGACACCGGTGAAGTGATGAGCTTCGCGGTCGAGATGGCCGACGTAAGGGGCAATCCGGTCGAGGACTACAAGCTCACGGCGATGATCAAGCTCGACGGGGCCGACACCTGGATAATCGGCACCATAACCGGCATCGACTGGAAGGACGCCAGGATAGGGATGCGGGTGAAGACCATCTGGGTCGATGAGCCCGTCGGCAGCCTTTCGGACATAGACCGGTTCGAAGCGATTTAGGGAGCCGCCGCGCGGTTCGTGGCGCGTAGCGCCGGCGTCTCGCCGGCAGTCTCAAAAGGGCGGGCATCATGCCCGCCCTTGCCTTTCCACCAGCCACTCGTGTATCAGCGGCCGGCGCCAAGCGTACTGCAGATCAGGACTATCTCTAGGCTCGCGATGCCCCTGCCCGCCACAGAATCGCTGATGGCGCCCCGCGCCCGCTCGAGCACTTCGCTCTCGGAATCACCGAACGTGAACCAGTCCCGCAGCGCGGGCACCACCGCGGAGAACCTTCCATCGTCCGTCCTCATCAGAAGAACATCGAACCGCATCTCTCACTCCAATCACTGGTTCTCTGTATACGTCCCGGGGGAGCAAAAGTGTCCCGTCAACGGTGTTAGAGTGAGCGGTCGGCCCGGGCGTCCGTCAGTCGGTGGCGCCGCCTGCAATCGATGCTTCGTAGATCTCGAGGAATTGGTTCATCTCGGGGGTCTGGACCCGCTCGGGGCGCTCTATCCTGTCGAACTTCGCGTAGTCCTTGAACTTGAGGACGGGCCAGCTCCTGCCCCTGGTCGCCATCCTCAGCTTCAACTGCGGGTTGACCATGACGGGGTGGCCCACCGCGTCCAGAAGCGGCAGGTCGCTCGCGCTGTCGGAGTAGAACCAGCACTCCGAGAGGTCCGCCCCGCGCTCCTCACAGTACTGGGCGGCCATCTCGAGCTTCCCTTCCATGAAGGCCATGGGGCCCATGACCTCACTCGACATGTGTTCGCCCTTGATGGGTGTCGGCGTCGCGATGAAATCGTCGGCGCCCAGTTGCGCCCGCACGCGCTCGGCGATGTACTCTCCCGCCGCCGTCGCGATCACCGTACGATGGCCTTTCTCGCGGTGCTCGCGCACTATCTCCACTCCGCCCTGGTAGAGCCTCGGGACGATGAAGCGCTCGAAGCCGATGTCCATCATCTCTATCATCCTCAGGACAGTGTAGCGCCCCATCTCGTCCAGGACTTTCTTGTAGACGGCTTCCTGCGGCAGGCGGTTGAGCTTGTAGAGGATGGAGTACCAGATGACGAGGAGCAGCACTCTCTGCTCCATCAGCTTCTCGCGAACCATCTGGACCGCGTAGATGGTCCCGTTGGCGCCGTCGAGCAGCGTGTGGTCGAGGTCGAAGAAGGCTATTACGTTCGTCTCGGGTGTGGTTGTGCTCACGCAATCATTCTAACTTAACTTCTGGGGTTGGCTAAACTTTTTGGGGTCTGACCCCCAAAAGTTTAGCCGGGCTTGAGGATGTTGACCATCATCTCGACGAAGAACTGGCTGATCTCGTCCTGCGAGTGCTCGAGGTCAAAGAAGACGGTGAACGTGAACGCCTCGTGGAGGCGCACTATCGCGTACGACAGGAGGCGTGGGTCGCTCTTGCGCACGGTGCCGGCGGCCATGCCCTTCTCCAGGATTCCCGCCACCGCGTCCATGATCTTCCGCTCGAAGTCGAAAGCTGTCGACACGACCTCCGGCGTCAGGATGTCCGGGTCCCGGCTCACTATCCCCTGGAGAAACGTGTCCTCCTTGAGGAACTGGTCCGTGGCCAGGAACATGGCGGCCAGTTGCTCCTCGGCGCTCGCGCCATCGTGCGTGCTCGTCAGGCCGCGCTCGAGGATGCGGGAGCCCTCCCACTCGACGAGCGCGATGAGTATGTCTTTCTTTCCCTTGAAGTAGGAATAGACGGTGGGCTTGGTGATGCCCGCGGCCTTCGCTATTTCGTCCATGGTCGTCTTCTTGTAGCCGTAGCGCTGGTAGAGCCCGCGGGCGGCCTCCAGTATCTCGGCCCTGCGCTGCGCCTCCCGCGCGGCTGCGGCGCTCGGCGCTTCTGCGGTTTCTGCGACAGCCTTCATCTCAACCTCGATAATCTGTTCACAAGAATCTTCTTCGGGCCCCTCAGACCGACCTCTGAATGATCCTTATCATGATCATCTGCCACAGCCGCCCCAGCGAGGGGGCCAGCCGGTGCGCGTAGTCCATGAGGTAAGCCTCGGCGCCGACCGGCAAGATGCCCTTGTTCTTCTCGACAGCGCGCACGACGTGCTCCCCGACCTTGTCGGGGGAGTAGTTGCGCCGGTCGCTCAGCCTCACCGACTTGGCGGTCAGGTGTTCTCCGGTCGGTGATCTAGCCGTCTCCATGCGCCAGCGTACGGACTTCGCGATGTTGGTCGTCACCAGGCTGGGGCAGATGGCAGTGACCCCTATGCCGTGCAGCGCCGCCTCTCCCCTGAGCGTCTCCGAGAAGCCGAGCACGCCGTACTTCGAGGCGCAGTAGGCGGTCTGGGTCGGTATCGGCCCGAGCCCGGCGGCCGAGGAGATGTTGACGATATGCCCGCCTCCACCCTGGGCGATCATCCTGGGGTAGAAGAAATGACAGCCGTGTATCATGCCCCAGAGGTTGACGTCCAGGACCCAGTGCCAGTCCTCGAGGCTCATGTTCTCCATGTAGCCGAACATGGCCACGCCAGCGTTGTTGACCAGGACGTCGCACCGCCCCATCTCCTCGTACGTGCTCTCGCACAGGGAGGCGACGTCGTCCGGGTTCCTGACGTCCGCCACGCGGGCCAGCGTCGCGCACCCCATCGCGCCGAACTCGTCACAGGACCCACCGAGCGCGCTCTCGTTTATGTCCGCCAGCACCAGCCTCGCACCGCGCCTGCCGAACGACCTCGCGATCGCACTTCATAGAGGCCCAGGTCACGATGCCCATCGAACCCCTCGAACCCTGGACGAGCCTGAAGAAGTCAAAGGCCGAGGGGCCCATCGGGTTCTTCTGCGCCTGGCCGGTCGCCCACTGCTCCTCGAGCGTTCCGGGGCCGGCAGAGCAGCCGGTGCGAAAGACCGTCCCCGATCCCATCACCACCTCGATGCAGAGGAGCGGGTCGGAGAGGTCCCACTGCGCCCGCGGCACAAGCGTGGGGGTCCGGTCGAGGTATGCCGCGACGACCGACTTGCCCTTGCGCCGCGCTAGCGGGGTCATCGCACGGAGCCCGACTTTCGAGAGGGCAACGTCCAGCTCGTCGAAGGTCACGCCGGCCTCGACCAGCGCCACGCGGTTCCGCCGATCCGCTCGCACTATCGTCTTCATGTGCGACATGTCGGCGACCACGTAGCCTTCTGACGGCACCACGGCGCCGCGGTGCGGGCCTTCGCTCGAGACAGGCATCAGCTTCATGCCTGCCTGCCGCGCCCAGAGCGCAACCCTTGAGACTTCCTCTACGCTTTCGGGGAAGACCACGGCGTCCGGCATTACGCCTTTAACGGAGTCGCCGGCGCCGTAGCCCCCCAGGATCTCCCGGCTGCGTGACCACGCTTCCGGAGCTCACCGCCTCACTGAGTCCCTCCAGAGCCATCTCGACCACCACCTCTCATTTAACTAATATCCTAATTTAGTTAAATGGTATGCCGGGACTGAGTGCGTGTCAATACCAGGAAGGAATTCTTTTTCCATAAACGCAAAATAGGGACAGGCACCTTTTTGCATTTGTCCTATCGGAGATTGGAGGTCTGGTTTAAGAAGGTGCCAGGCACCTTAGTTTCATGAGACTGTCTTCAATGCAAAAAGGTGCCTGTCCCTATTTTGCGTTTTGGTATCAGGTGGATTCGAAGAAAGCTTCTGAGGCCGGTGGCCGGGCAGACTCCTCCTTATAGACGGTTTTGCTCTGCCCGCCTTCCCTGCGCAACGACAGTATCACGGCGCCGCCGATGATGAGCAGGATCGACCCGAGCCTGAGCGAGATCATCACCAGCCCCTGCGGGAGCGGCTCGCGAAACGCGATGAACCCCACGACGATCGGTATCAGGTTGCTGAACCCGGTCACCAGCGGGACCACGACGATCGCCGCGCCCCTCTGCAGAGCGGTCTGGAACAGCACCATCGCGATGAGGGTGGTCAGGATGGCCAGCCAGAAGTAAGCCGAGTAGACGAAGCCCGCCACCTTGAACTCGCCCCACCGGTTACCGATGTCAGTCCATGCCATCTTGGTGAAGATCGCGGTCAGGCCCACCAGACAGCCGACGCCGATCCCCAGGAACGAAGACGCCCGCTCGTCCTTTCTCGTGAACGCGGATATCAGGCTCGAGATCGATACCAGCGTCATCAGGATGACGAAGAACCACAGGATGACTGGACGGTAGGCGTTGCCGGCCGGGTGGCTCTTGACGAGCGTCACGGCAAGCATCAGCACGCCGGCGACGATGGAGATGATGCCTATCCAGTCGAGCACCGACGCCTTCTCTTTCAGGCGCGTGATGGCGAGGAAGACCAGCAGGCAGATGCCCGCGGCGTTGATGGGCTGGACGACGGATAGCGGCGCCAGGCCGACGGCGATGTTGTGCATCCACGCGCCCCCGATCTGCATTCCCTGGGCTCGCAACCACGGGCGGCAACTCAGAAAGGCGCGTATCGTCTTGATGGTGGATTCCCGGCCGATACGCGGCAGGAACTCGAGCTGTCTCTTCTGGAGGAAGTTGCTGTAGTTGATCAGAACGGTGGCGACGAGCGCGAAGAGTGCCCCGAAGGCTAGTTTCATGCAGACCTCACCAGGCGGCCTGTATCACACACCGGCCTATGCGCCTCCCGCTCCCGTTCCGCCGGCTCGAGCCGCAAGCTTTTTTCTCGCCGACTTGACCATGTCGTCGCAGACATACTCCTTGCAGACGGTCGGCTGGAATGGAACGCGCAACATGCAGTGGCCGCTCGCGGGCTCACGCCACCTGCACGGCTCCGCCCACATCCAGTCCCGCTTAAAGCCGAACCGTTCTCTCTCGTCATCGAGGAGGGCGATCCTCCCCTCTTCGTTGGGCCTCTCGCAGCACCAGCCCCCACACTCCGCGCAGGCGTCCTTGCCGAGGGCCTGGCACGACCTGCAAAGGTGAGGGTCCATGTCGTCATATACCTTCTCGAACTCGCGCCCGCAGGCGCCGCACTTGACCTTCATCGCTTCCTCGCTTCCGGCTGGCGTCAAATGAGCCGCAATGAAAAGAGATTGTACAGCATTGACGCGAACGAGTGTAGGGAGCAGGCGGCCTCGGTCGCCAGCAGGAGGAGGGGTTCTTCGTCACCTCTCGAGCAGGGACCTGTCCAGCGGTTTCACCCCGGGCTCAGTGGAACCCGGTGACGCTCCGGACTGGCTGGAAGTAGACGTGTATATGCCGAGAGAGCACGTCGCGCCGCGCTTTCCCTGGTAGGTGTTCAGGTACATCGCCCTCTCGGCGACCACATAACCGGTGCTGGTGATCCGCGTCGAGACGTCGCCGCTGACGTAGTCGTTGACGTGGAAAGTCACGCGAGAGGCCGGGGGGATGGAGGCCGACGGCCCCTTCACCTCACCCGCCGGCGTCATGAACGTCAATTGCACGGTCGACGTGGCGTCGGTGTACGGGTTCATGACCAGGACCCATTCGTCGAAGCCGGGATTTGTGCACCCCTCCGGCAGCAGCCACTGCTGGGCGGCGTAAACGGAGCCGGGCGCGTTGTGAGCTCCCCGCTTGCCGTCAGGGCTCGCGATGTACATCGACCTCTCGGCGACCACGGCCTGGTCTTCGCTCTTCGTGAAGACCATGGTGGACACGTCGCAGTCCGGAGCATAATCGTTCACGCGCACCGACGCCCGGGTCCCGGGCTGGATGTTCCCCGCCGGGCCCTGGACCACGCCGCCCGGGGTCAGGAAGTAGATCTCCACGGCGGCGGTAGCAGTGGTCGGGTTCTGGACCAGCACCCATTCCTCATACCCCGGCCATGTCGCACCCTCGGGTAGGGCCCACGCCGAAGACGTCTCGGTGACGCCCATCGAATTGTGGCAATCGACCTTGCCGTCCGGGGTGTTCATGTACATCGACCGCTCGGCGACCACGCCGTATCCGGTGGTGGTGCACTGGACGGTTGCCGACACGTTCTGGTTGGGCACATAGTCGTTCACGTGCACGCTCTGCCTGCTGTTCGCGCGCAGGTTCAGGCGTGGTCCGGGGACGGCGCCCCCCGGAGTCTGGAAGGTGACAGTCGCGTTAACCGCGTTGTTGAACGGGTTCATGACGAGTATCCACTCGTCATAGCCCGGCAGGGTCGCGCCCTCCGCCAGGTACCACTTCTCAGCCACCCCGCTGGTAGCGATCGAATCGTGCGAGCCCCATTTACCATCGGGCGTCGCGAAGTACATCGCCCTCTCGGCGAACACCCCCGGCCCGCCGAGCACTTTCACAGCGGTGGACACGTCCGCGTTCGGCACGTAGTCGTTCACGTGGATGGTGACGCGGCTGAGCGCCGGCACCCCCACCGTCGGCCCCGCGACCGCACCTGCCGGCGTCAGGAAAGTCACCCTGGCGGTCGACGCCTCGCTGTTGGGGTTCTGCAGCAGCACCCACTCGTCGTAGCCCGGCCAGGTCGACCCCTCCGCGAGGAGCCAGTCTGCTCCGGCGTTCGAGTCGCCCCCCGGGGTGAAGACCTTGCCGTTGGACTTTTCGTCATTCCAGTCGTAAGCGTAAAGCAGGCCGTCCTGCGCCCCGCTCGGCACCCTGACCTTGACCTGGGAGTTGGTCCACGAGACGTACTCGCCGTCCTTGCCCCCGGTGAAGCCGACGTGAGCCTCTCGCCTGTCCGCGCCGAGGTTGTTGCCGCTGATGGTGACGATCTGACCTGCCCCGGCGGACGACGGCGTGATCGACGATATGCTCGGCGACGAGTCCGCATCGGACATGTACCAGGCCTCGGGGGCATAGTGCCTGACGAAGTTGTAGCTCAGGTAGACGCGCCCGTTGCCGTTCCAGCCCGCGCCCCAGGAGTTCAGCATCAGGAAGCCTCCGGCCCCCCCCACCGGCGCTGTCGTCATATCCTACGATGCACACCGCGTGTCCCCCGGCATAGCTCGCGCTGCCGTTGTAGTTATAGAAGGAGGACCGCGGGTTGCCCCTGTAGTCGGGGAAATCGTTGTAGATCGGAACGCCCAGCACCGCCGGCTTGCCCTGGGCGAGCCAGGCCTTCAGCGCAGTGATGTCGTTGTTGTAGTAGGCGGGAAAAGAGGAATTGGCGAAGAAGTAGCCCCAGTCGCCCGGGATCTTGTACTGCTTTGCCGCTTCGACATCCTGGCTGTTTGGTTGCTTCGCCGGGTTGCCGTCATAAGGGAACTGTGCCATATCGGTGTTCCCGCTGTCCTGCATGAACTGCAGGGCGTCGTATATGCTGGTGCCGACGTCCTGCCCGCCGTTGATCCCGTTCCAGACGTACTCGGGGCTGAACTGGTATTTCTGGTCGCTCAGGTTCCAGCCGGGGTGCTCTTTCTTCTCCCACCATGACTTGTAGTAGTAACCGGCGGCCCAGCCTACGCAACTGGAATGCTGGCCCTGGTCCCCGATCGGAGGCGCGCTGGCGGTCAGGTCGACCGAGGCGGCGAGAGGTGTGCTCTGGAGGCTGTACCTGCGGGCGTCCATCGCTCGCGACGGGTCCGGCTTCGACAGCACCATCCCGAGGCCGTGGCTTGCGGACGAACGAGGTGCCGGGGCGGGGACCTGCGCCGGGGACGCGAGGGCGACGGCAAGGAGAAACACGAGCGCCAGTGACGCACCCATGGTGACCCTCAGACTTCTCCGCACCTTATTCCCCTTTCGCGCCATTATCTCACTATCATAATCGGCGCAGGCGCACGCACACATGACATCGCGCAAGACGCGAGCCCGCTCAGTATGACGGAGGCGCCTGGGGATTAGTTTCTCCATCGGAGAGGCTTTTCTTTGTCTGGTATGCCCATCCGGAGAGCACCGCGATGACCTCTCCCGCCGCGTTGGTCACTTCCATGCCGTAGTGGCAGGCGCGGCCCGCGCGCCCGGTCTTGCTGACCTCTGCCTGGAGGTACGGGGTGTCGCCCGGCGCGGCAAGGTAATCGATCGTGATGTGGATCGCCATCGACCTCGTGCCCCATGAGTTCGCAGCGGCGCCAAAGGCGATGTCGGCCAGCGAGAATATCGCGCCTCCGTGTACGAGGCCCAGGAAGTTGAGGTGGTCATCGGTGAGGGGCATCCGCGCGATCGAATGGCCGTCCTCCACCAGGAGCATCTCCACGCCCATGAGCGCGGCGAAGCGGTCGCGTTTGATGATCTCGAATGTTGAATCGTCCACTTCGAGCCTGCCGGTTTTCGCGCCAGTGGGGTCGCACCCCGGAGGCGCAGTCTTGCGAGCTAGACGGTCTTCTGCTCTTTGCGGAGCCCCCAGGCGATGATCCTTCCGACGATCTCGAAAGTCCACGGGGAGATCGGCTTGAAGATGTAGACCGGCCACATGATCGCGGGGATGACCATCCTCTTCTTCTTGATGATGCCTTTGACCGTGAGCTTGCTCATGCTCTCGGGCTTCATGGCGGTCGCCATCAGCAACTTCATCCCTACCTTGACCATCCAGCCGCCGGTTATCTCGTCGTAGAACGGCGTGCGGACGATGCCGGGGTAGATAGCCGTGACGGCGATGCCGTGCCAGTAGAGCTCGTAGCGTAGCGCCTCGGTGTACCCATCGACCATGAACTTCGAGGCCGCGTAAGGCCCCCAGGTGGGGACGGCGAAAAATGCCTGGCCGCTCGAGACGTTGATGATCTGGCCCGACTTGCGCCGCATCATCGCCGGCGCGAATGCCTTGACCATGTAGATGATGGACCAGATGTTGATGTCCATCAGCTGCTTCCAGTCCTCGAAGGTGGTGTCCACGACAAAACCCATATGGGCGATACCCGCGTTGTTGACCAGGATGTCCACGGCTCCATACCTGGCGTTGATGGTGTCCGCCATGTTCTTGATCTGGTCCCAGTCGGTCACGTCGACGCAGAAGGTCTGGCATTCCGCTCCCAGAGCCTCGACCTCTTTCGCGACATTGCCTATCGCTTCCCCGCAGATGTCGACGAGGATGAGGTTGGCTCCGGCACGCGCGAGCTCCAGTGACGTCGTGCGTCCCATTCCGCTGCCGGCGCCCGTCACCAGGGCCCACTTGCCGTTGATATCCTGCTGCTTCATCTGGTTCTCCCTGACTTTCGGCTTTACGACCGATGAGATTATAACCCAAAGTAGGGGTCAGGCACCGTCCACCTTTTTGTCCACCGCGGCAGGCGGCACAAGCCCGATCCGCCCCCGTCAGCAGTCGCGCCATCGAGAGAGCCAGGCCCTTTGAGAAGAAGAGTGGACAAGAAAGTGGACTGTGCCTGACCCCTACCGGGTTCCTACCGGGTTATCTCGGGCCAGAAGCGGTACATCATGTCGAGCGCCAGCCCGGGCCAGGTGAAGCCCCTCATCCTGCGGCCCTCGCCGGTGCGCGAGTCGTAGTACTCCCAGAAGCCCTGCTCGACGATCATGCGAACGGTGCGCGCGGTGAGCTCGCGAGCCTCGGCGAGGTAGCCGTTCTCGCCCATGCCGATCGCGATCATCCAGTTGAAGTTGATCCAGATGCAGTGGCCGGCCCACAGCTTCTTCTCGACCCACGGCCGGTTGCCCACCAGCTCGTCAGCCGGGTTGAACGGGAACAGGTGCTCCGACCAGAACTCATTGTTGTTGAGTGCGTGTTCTTTGACCAGCCTGTCCGCGCGGCCGGGCGGGCACCTCCCGGTGAAGAGAGGCATCAGCGAGGCCGCGGTCTTGACCTTTGTGGTGCGCGGGCCGGTGGTGTCCCACCTCGGGAAATAGCAGCCCGCACTCTCGTCCCATGCAACCTGGTCGAGGGCGGCCGACATCCTGAGGGCCCTCGACCGGTAACGGGAAGCGGCGGCGTCATCTCCGAGGACGGACGCCATGGCCGCGGCGCTGGAAAGTGCCCGGATGGCGATGCAGTTAATGGTGAGGTCCTCGAGCACGAACTTGTTCGCTTTCCTCAACTCTTCGGTGTCCCAGCCCAGCCGGTTGCAGAACCTGTAGAGCAGGGCCGCGTAGATGGTCGCCTGGAGGACGTCCGTCCTGCGGCCGGGGTCGATGCCGAGCGCGGGCAGGAACTGCGGAGAGAGGTCGGTGCCGGCCTCCCAGGGATGGACGATTGAGACCAGCCCGTCGCCGAACAGGTCCCGTTTGTCGAGGAGGTAGTCGAGCAGCCTGCAGAGGTCCGGCCATATCCCGGCCAGCCAGTCGGCGTCCTGGGTCATCTCGTACACCAGTCTGGCGGAGTAGACGTAGATCGGCGGGTCGATCATGTGCGAGGCTCCGCACGAGTCGTACTCCCACTGGACGAGCCAGCGCATGAAGTTCCTGACGGGCCTGGCCCTGGTGGCGGCGCACGGTATGAGGACCTCATGGGGCATGTGGCCGTCCACCGCCACATGTCTGAACAGGGTCTCCAGCTCGCGCTTCGCGCGCGCCGGGTCGACGTGCATCATCGCTACCGCGTTGAAGCCGGAGTCCCACGCGAAAAAAGACGGATAGAACGAGGATTGAGGCATGTGGTAATACTCGGTGCCGATGTCCACCTCGTTGGCGGCGTATGCGCTTCTCGTCTGTTCGACGACCTTCAGCCAGTCATCATGCGTGAGGTCCTGCAAGCGGTCTCCTCCGGGCGGCTCGAATGCGCGCCGACTCAATCTTCTGACTGAGGCCGTCAAACACCTTCCGCACCCCCTCCCCCTTGAGGGGGGCCGCGGTGGCGCTGTCTGACTCCCTCCCCCTTGAGGGGGGAGGGTCGGGGTGGGGGTGTCGTGCCGTCCGCCCGCTGGCTCCTTGTGCCAATCCTGTTTTATAGTATCGTTTGACCGAAGCCGGCAGTCGAACCTCCAGGGAAGGAGCGAACCGCGCGATGAACAAGAGCGACGACCTCGACCTGCTCTGCGTGAACGCGATCCGCTGCCTGGCGATTGACGCTATCGAGGCCGCCTCCTCTGGGCACCCGGGCGCCCCCATGGGACTCGCACCGGTCGCCTACACTCTCTGGACGAGGTTCCTCCGCCACAACCCTGCCGACCCCGCCTGGCCCGGACGGGACAGGTTCGTCCTGTCCGCGGGCCACGCATCGATGCTGCTCTACAGCCTCCTGTACCTGACGGGGTATGACATCACCCTGGAGGACCTCCGCGATTTCCGGCAGCTCGGCAGCAAGACGCCCGGGCACCCTGAGCGCGGGCTCACTCCCGGAGTCGAGATGACCACAGGGCCTCTCGGCCAGGGGCTCTCGTCAGCGGTGGGGATGGCGCTCGCCCGCGAGCTCATCGGCGCCAGGTTCAACAGGCCGGGGTTCGACCTGACCGACTACAGGGTCTTCGTCATCGCCAGCGACGGCGACATGATGGAAGGGGTGGCCTCCGAAGCCAGCTCGATTGCGGGGCACCTCGGGCTGGGCAGCCTGGTGTGCCTGTATGACGACAACCAGATAACGATCGAAGGGAAGACCGAGCTCTCGTTCAGCGAAGACGTCGCCGCCCGCTATCGCGCTTATGGCTGGCACGTCGCGCCGTTCGTTCCCGACGCCAATGACATGGAGGCGGTTGCGGCTTCGATCCAGGAAGCGGTGAACAACGATTCGCAGCCGAGCCTCGTCGTCGTACGCTCCAGGATCGCCTGTGGCAGCCCGAACCTCGAGGGCCACGAAAAGGCTCATGGCGCCCCGCTCGGCGTGGAAGAGGCTTGCCTGACCAAGAAGAACCTCGGCTGGCCGGAGGAGCAGAAGTTCTGCGTCCCCGAAGCCGTCCTGGCGCACACGCGGGTAGCGCTGGAGAAAGGCGCCGCGGCCGAAGCCGAATGGAGCGGGCGATTCGAAGCGTACGCATCCGCTTTCCCCGACCTCGCCGCCGACTATCGCCGCGTGACGGAAGGCCGCCTGCCGCAGGGGTGGGAGGCGCACCTGCCGGAGTTCGAGCCGGGCGGCAAGGTCGCCACCCGCGGCGCGTCCGGCAAAGTGCTCGACGCCCTCGCGCCGGTCATATGGGAGCTCATCGGCGGGTCCGCCGACCTCGGCCCTTCGAACCAGACCTTTATCAAAGGCTATGAGAGCGTCCGCAAGGGGGACTTCTCAGGCCGCAACGTCCACTTCGGCGTGAGAGAGCACGCGATGGCGGCGATGATGAACGGCATGGCGCTCCATGGGGGCATCATCCCCTACGGCGGGACGTTCCTGGTTTTCGCGGACTACATGCGCCCGGCGATCAGGCTCGCCGCGCTCATGGGAACTCACGTCGTATACGTCCTCAGCCACGACAGCCTCGGCGTCGGGGAGGACGGCCCGACCCACCAGCCCGTCGAGCACCTCGCCGCCCTGAGGGCCATACCCGGGCTGTGTGTGATACGGCCCGCTGACGCGAATGAGACCGTCGAAGCGTGGCGGTTGGCGCTTCTTCGCTCCGGACCCGTCGCGCTGGCACTCAGCAGGCAGTCGCTCCCGGTGCTGGACAGGGGCTCGCTCGCGCCCGCGTCCGGCCTGACGAAAGGGGCTTACGCCCTCACCCCGGCCGACGACGCCGACGTGCTCCTGATCGCAAGCGGCTCGGAAGTCGCGCTCGCCCTGACGGCCCGCGAGGCTCTGGCGGAGAGCGGGGTCAAAGCCGGAGTGGTCAGCATGCCCTCCTGGGAACTCTTCGATGAGCAGGACAAGGAGTACCGCGCGAGCGTGCTGCCGTCCGGCAAGAAGAAGCTCGCGATCGAGGCCGGTGTCACCATGGGCTGGTGCAAATACGTCGGCGACAGCGGAGCCGTCCTGGGCTGGGACCGGTTCGGCATGTCGGCGCCGGGTGGAGTGGCGCTCGCCACCGCCGGGTTCACCGTTGAGAACGTGATGGCGAAAGCACAAGCCCTCCTTCCCTGAAAAGAGGGGGTCGAAAAGAGGGGGTCAGGCACTTTTTCACCTGTTTTTTTCACATCACCTTTCAATGCCCGCTGGCAGGCTGACCGAAGCCGCCCCGGTCACGCGTTCAAGGTCTAGCGCGCGGCTTCATAGAAAAGTCTTTGGGACGTGTTATTAAAAGGAGCAATCATGCCAACTCGAAAACCGGTCCGGCTTCTGCTCGTCATCGCATTGATCTTTGCATGTGGCGCCTGGCTGTTCGTGACCGCAGGGTGCGGCACGACCGATAAGGCCTCTGAGACCGAGACCGGGACCCAGAAGGACAGCAGCTCCACGGGGCCCGGGCCCCAGGACAAAGCCAAGACCGAGAGCACCGCTCCCGCCGACAACAGCGCTAAGAAGACAACTCCCGCCGGCGCCGACCAGGCCGACGTGGATGCGGCAACTCAAGCGGCGCTTGCCAGCGCCAAGGGGAACAACCCCGCGCTCGGGCCACTGGACGTGCTCGGGGTGAAGATAGTCGACTCCTGGGCGAGGGTCGACCTGCAACCCACGAACAAATCCACGGACGCCGCGAGCTGGTTTCTGAAGAAGACCAACGGCGCCTGGACGGTCGTCGACTTCGGCACGAGCGTGCAGCCGTCAGACCATCCCGACGCGCCGGCCGCGATCTTCCAGTAGAATTCGAAGATGATGAGAAAGTCTTTCGCAGCAATCCTGGTAATAGCGTGTCTGGCTCCGTGCGCCCTCTCCGGCTGCGGCGGCGGCCCGGCGGGAAGCCTCGGTGGGTTCCTCAGCTCTCAGCAGGGCGCCGACAATTCAAGAGCGGCCGCACTCTGCTACGACAAGGTCGCGTACCAGGCAATCTCGGATGCCATCAACGAGGAGGTCCACGGGGACGCGGTCAAGGTCGGGGCATCCGTTGACAAAGGCACCATCAAAGTCAGGGAGCACGGCCTGGCTGTGAAACAGGTCTCGAGTGTCGCCTCGTTGCTGCGGGGCCCGAAGCAGGACATGGACAAGCGGTACAAACCACTGCTCGACTCGGCGAACGCCGAGCTCGCGAACGCCCAGTTGGAGCTCGAGAGCGCACAGGAGCAGTTGACGTACAGCGCTGAGACGTACGGCAAGAACATGCCTCAGTACTACGCCGAACAGAAAAGGATCTGGCAGATACAGCCCCGGGTCAACCGGGCCCAGTCGAAAGTCAACACGCTCAACGCCCAGTACCAGGCCGAGCTCGCCGCCATCACAGCAGCGGCGGAGGAGCAGCACAAGAAAGAGAAGTCCGCCCTCGACAAGCTGCTGGCGAAGAACTCCGTGAGGTTGCCCGGCAGCGAGGTCGCGGTGGTGTTCGGAAAAGGCGGCTCCTCGGACACCAGGAAGTTCACCCTCGTAGAGGTCGACGGGAAGTGGAAAGTGTACTCGGTGAGTGACCCCGCGCCGGCAGCGGGCAAGACTCCTGGCGCGAACGCGACGACTCCCTCGACGTCGGCGCCGACATCGCCCTCGACGGCCCCGGCGTCTTCCCCGACGAAGTGAGCGCCCCGAACGACTGGTGGTGACGTGATGCGATCGCTTGACGAGATCACCGCGGAAGAAGTGAGGGACCTGCTCGGAAAGGGCTGGCTCACGCACGACGGCGCGTGGTTCTTCAATACCGCTAACGAGTTCGGCATCGAGGTCGCCAACCGCCTCAACAAGGCCGCAATCAAGACGATGGCTCCGATGGAGATGCACCGCACCAAGAAAGTCCTGGGGCTCGACCACCCGGAGATCGAGAGCTTCGACGAGATGGTGGAGTTCACGTCCAAGGCGCTCCACCTCATAATGCCCGCATCTGTATCGAGCCGCTTCCACCTCACCGCACCTGAATTCAACGTCATCAGATGGGACTGGGACAAAGGTCAGTGCTTCGCTTACAAAGGGATGATGCAGATCGGTCTGCTGGATGACTATGAATGCGGTGTGCTCTACAGGCTGGAGTGCTGGCTGGAGGCGCTCGGTGTCACGTTCGAGATCGAGCCGCGGCCGGCCGCCTGCATCATGCACACCACCGGCGAATGCACAGGGGAGTTCCGCTTCTTCTTTGAGGCATTAGCGAAATAAGCGCCCGGCCCGGGGTCACCGCGCGCCAACAGGCGCGTGGGGTTGTCGCCAAATCAAATCCGGCCCAGGCCACAGCGACAAATCAGAAGGCTGGTTTAGGAAACGCATCCAGTCTTGGAAGTGAAAATCGACTGGGGCTGGTAGCGGGGGACCATTTGAACCGGCGACGTCGCTTCACCCTGAGCTTTGTGCCTGTCGGCGCTGGTTTTCTGGCCAGGGTTCCGCTCCTATGAGAGGGGGTGCCTCACCCCCTCTCATCGCAAGACCTCCGGTCTTGCTGCTCACCCCCATGGATGAATTCTAAGCGGGGGGAATCCTCCCCCCGGCCCCCCGTGTCGCCGGTTCAAATCCGGCCCATAAAAAAGCCAGCCGGTTAAGGCTGGCGTTATTGCTATGGTAGCGGGGGCCGGATTTGAACCGGCGACCTCTGGGTTATGAGCCCAGCGAGCTTCCAGACTGCTCCACCCCGCATCGCTTGAATTCAAATCTTATTCTGTTCCATCGCGGTCAGGATTTCAAGCCGGAGCACTCGAGGGAGGCACATCATGGCTCACGGCGAGCCAATTCCTCTGTCCCTCAATAATTAACAATACTAACTATAAACATTATTGACCACTTTACCGATATATATGTTACCATAGTAGATATTACTCACTGTAATTGACAATAAGTGTTGACTGTAACGCGGCGGAAGCGGGATAATCAAAGTTCGCCGGCGGTTGGTATGGCCTTTTCTGGGGCTGGAACGTTATTCAATCGAGGCGGTTTTAGTTCGGCCTGAGCGTATTAACAGGCGGCATGATGCGAAAGAACCAACGAGTGCTCAAAAGCATAGTCGCAACGGCGCTGATAGCGTGCGCCTCGCTCATGCTGTTCGCCTCCCCCTCCGGCGTGCAGGCGCAGGGCGACCTCAACTCCAAGAGCCAGCAGGCCGCCCAGATCACCCAGGAGATGAACGCCCTCGACCAGCAGATGTCTGTAGCCACTGAGGCGTACAACCGCGTCAAAGTAGACCTGGACGCGATCACCGTGAAGGTCGACGAGACCGAGAAGCGCCTCTACGACATCCGGCAGAACCTCAAGAAGCGCCGCGACCTGTTGAACCAGCGGGCGGCCACCATGTACAAGGACGGCCGCACGTCCATGCTTGAAGTCCTGCTGCGGACCAAGGACTTCGGGGACTTCCTCGAGCAGGCAAACTACATCTCGCGCATCGCCCAGAACGACGCAAGCCTGATCGAGCGCATCAAGAGCACGCGGGACTCGGTGGAGGTGCTTGACCGCGACCTCAACGAGCAGCGGCGCCAGCAGCAGGGGCTCGTTGCCCAGTCGGAGGCGAAGAAGACCGAGATCGAGATGGCTCTCGGGCAGCGCCAGGCGCTCCTCAACAGCGTCAACACCGACATACAGAACCTCATCGCCCAGCAGGTGAGCGCGCAACGGGCAAGCGACGAGGCGCTCAGCAAGCAGGCCACGGAAGTCCTCACCACCGCGCCCGAGGGCGGGCTGGCCAAGACCGCGATGCGCTACCTCGGCGTGGTGTACCACTGGGCGGGCGCCGGTCCAGGCATGTGCCCCACCGGAGAGCACAGGATCTGCTTCGACTGCTCCGGGCTCACCATGTACCTCTACAAGCTCTTCGGGATCGACCTCCCGCACAACGCCGCGATGCAGTTCAACCGGGGCATCAAGATACCGCTCTCTCAGGCGCGGCTAGGCGACTGCGTGTACTTCGGTTCGCCTCCCCACCACTGCGGGATGTACCTGGGCAACGACATGTTCATCCACGCCCCGCAGACAGGCGACGTGGTCAAGGTCACCAGGCTGTCCAGCAGGAAGGACCTCGAGGGAATCTGCAGGTTCACCAAGTAAGCAGGTCTTGCCCGGGCCGCCGCGAGGCGGCTTTTTTTTATTGGCGCCGGGATGCCGGCTGCGCAGTGCGATAATATGTCCTAGTCATGCAGAGAAGATACAGCCGCTTTCATAGAGCCGCGCTCGCCGCGGCGGTCGTCTGCCTGGTCTGTTTCCTGGCCTTCGCTTCAGGATGCTCATCCGGCCAGCCGCCTCAGACCGCACCCCCGTCGAGCAACCCTCGGACTTCGCCGAGCGACAGCGGCGCCAGCTTCAAGTTCATAGTCTGCGGAGACCCCCAGAACGGATACGAAGTCTTCGACAGGGTACTGCAGGCCGCAAAGTCAGTGGACTTCCTGCTCATCGCCGGCGACGTGACCGGCAGCGGGACCCCGACTGAGTTCCAGAACTTCGTGGACCACATGAAGGCGAGCGGCGTCCGCTACTACTGCGTTCCCGGCAACCACGACGTGGCGACTTCGCCTGTCAGCCAGGCGTACACCACATACCTGGGGCCGCCTCACCAGTCGTTCGACTACAAGAACAGCCACTTCCTCCTGATCGACAACAGCACGCCCAGCCTGGGGTTCTACCCCGCCGAGCAGCAGTGGGCGGCGGCCGACCTCAAAGCCGCTAGGGCAAAGGGGTTCGAGCATTCGTTCGCGGTGACACATGTGCCGCCGCGCTTCCCGTATTCGGCGAAGGCGTCGAGCGACCAGATCGCGGGCATCGACGCAAACGACCAACTCGCTCCTGTGCTCTCGAAGGGGGGCGTAGAGGAGTTGTTCTGCGGCCACGTCCACACCTACGAACAGGAGAAGGAGGACAACCTCCTGATCACCATCTCGGGCGGGGCGGGCGCGCCTCTTCTCGGCGCTGGAAGCTATCATAACTACGTCCTGGTCGAGGTGAACGGTCGGCGGCGGACCCAAAGTGTGGTTAGAATATAAACACGACAAGAATGGACTTACATGGCTGATAAGAGCGACGAAGTAGTTGAACTGGTGCGGGAGGTCTTCGGGGAATACCCGGGCTCCGCGCTCATCGAGCCGCTGAAAGACGGGGCCTGCCTGCAGGCAACGGTCGACGGCACGAAAGTGAAAGCCGAGAAGCGCGGGCGTTCTTTCGTCATCATGGAAGGGGTCCTGGACAGCCCCGACATCTCGGTCGTGATGAACCGCAATGCCGCCGAGTACATGGCCGAATCGGCGCGGCCGGAAGAGTTCGTGGAGCGGGCCCGCGAGTGCATAAACCGCGTCTACGAAGACTGCTACATGGACTACGAGATAAACGCGGGGCTCACCCGCATGCTCATGAAGGGTTACTTCGACTTCGCCAGGATGCTCCGCATCCTATAGCGCGCAACAAAAACGCACCACCGTGATCAGGCACCGGTGGTGCGTTTTCTTCTTTCATGCAAAAAGGTGCCTGTCCCCTTTTTGCGTTCTTTACGTTACTACTGGCCCGCGAGCTGCTTCAGGACGTCGTTGAGCTGGTTCAGCAACTGCCCGTAAGTCGCCCAGTCGCCAGCCTTCTGAGCCGCTACGGCCTTGTTGTACAGGTCGAGAGCCTGCTGCGAGAGGTTCGCCTGTGTCGGGGGCGGCTGCGCCTGCGCCTGCTGGGCGGCGGCAGCGGCCGCCGGCGCCCCGGCGAAGATCTGGGCGAGCGCACCGTCCAGCGTCGGGTCCATCACCACCCTCTGCCCGTAGACGACGACCACCCTCTTCACCTGCGGTATCTTGAGGTTGGTGGCCTGCAGGTAGAGCGGCTCCACGTACAGGAGCGACCCCTCGATCGGAATGATCAGCAGGTTGCCTCTGATCACCTCCGAGCCGGCCTGCTTCCACAGCGACAACTGCTGGCTGATGACCGGGTCCTGGTCGATCCGGCCCTCGATCTGTTCAGGCCCGTAGACCAGCTTGCCGCTCGGGAACACGAAGTTGATCATCTCGCCGTAGTGGCCGGGGTCCATGCGGGCCCCCAGCCAGGCGATCATGTTCTGCTTGCTGTGCGGCGTGAACGGCAGCAGCAGGACCATCTCCTCGCGCGCCTCTCCGGGTATCCGCAGTATCACGTAGAACGGCGGCATCGGCTGCGGCTGCCCGTCGACAGACTCGCTCGCGAAGTCCCACTCGTCTTCCTTGTTGTAGAACTGGTCCGGGTTGGTCATGTGAAAAGTCCGCAGGATGTTCGACTGCGCGATGTAGATGTCCTCGGGATACCGGATGTGCCTGACGAGTTCGAGCGGCATCAGGTCGCGCGAGGTGAAGATCTGCGGGAAGATCTTCTGGTAGGTCTGGATCACCGGGTCGTTGGGGTCGAAGACATAGAGCTTGACGCTCCCGTTGTACGCGTCGATGACGGCCTTGACCGAGTTGCGCACGTAGTTGCCGACGCCCTCGGTGGGCTGCGAGTAAGGGTACTTGTCGGTCGTAGCGTAGCAGTCCATTATCCAGTAGAGCTTTCCCGAGTCCGAGAGGACCATATAAGGGTCGCTGTCGTGCTTCAGGAACGGCGCGCACTTGCTCAGCCTGTCCTCGATCTGGCGGTAGTACATTATCTGGGACGCGTCGCGCACCTGGCCGCTCAGGAGCAGGTTGATGTCGCGGAACCTGATGGAGTACAGGAGCTTGCGCCAGAAGGAGTTCACCCTCACGCCCCCGTCCCCCTTGTAGAGCGTGTGCACCTCTTTGTCTTTGGCGGGGTAGTCGAACTCCGGCTCGGTCGTATCGGTCACCACGTAGTCGTTCGAGAGCTGGCCGAAGTAGATCTGCGGCTGTGCGATCTGCAGGTTCGTGGGCCCCTTCGGCGGTATGTCGCTGACCAGGTAGTTCGGGTTGCCTTCCAGGGTGACGTCGTTGCCGGGGTTCATCACGGCGCCGAAGCCGTGAGTGTACACCAGGGTGTTGTTGACCCAGGTGCGGGCCGCGGCCGGCAGTTGCGCCTGGACCATCTCCCGCGCCGATATCATCATCTGCCTGAAGTCCCCGTTGACCACGTAGCGGTCCACCCCGACGTCGTTGAACTTGTAGTACTGCCTGATCGCCTGGAGCTGCTCGTTGGTGTTCAACAGCGGGCGCGGGTCCCACAGCCTGATGTTCCTTATGGTCGCGCCG
The DNA here is from genome assembly GCA_036845225.1 of Candidatus Anoxymicrobiaceae bacterium. Taxonomy (GTDB): domain Bacteria; phylum Actinomycetota; class Geothermincolia; order Fen-727; family Anoxymicrobiaceae; genus FEN-680. Next base: position 25,748 of record DAIUEJ010000031.1, read on the forward strand.
TTACGCTGGATCGCGGCGAGGTCAAGGGACTGCACCGCCGGATACTGGGTGGAGGCCACCTTGTTGATGTCGTAAGCGTCGCGGGTCCCGTTGATCTCCCTCTTGATATACGACTTTTCTTTGGCGCGCTCGGAAGGCTTTACCACATAACTCTGCACGATCGCGGGCACTATCGTCCCCGCGACCAGCGCGACCACAACGATCGAGCCGATCGCGATGAGAGGGAGCAGCCAGCTCTTGAGGCGTATGTTGATTATGAACGCCACCGCGATCACCAGGGCCAGCACGAGCAGGATCCAGAACGCGGGTATCCTCGCGTGGGCGTCGGTGTACCCTACACCGTAGACCACCCCGCGTTTCGAGAACAGCAGCTCGTACATGTTGAGGCGGTACGACCACGCCTTGAGCACGAATATCGCGCCGAGCAGGACAGAGAGGTGCGCCAGCACGTGCGGCGCGAACATGTCCCAGCTCTTCTTGAGCCTTATGCCGCCCTCGAAGAAGTAGATCACCGCGGTCACGATGAGGACGAACAGGAGGACGCCGATCAGCCAGTCCACCAGCGCGCGGTAGAACGGATAGGAAAAAGTGTAATAGCCGATGTTCTTGTGGAACACCGGGTCGACCGTGCTGAACGCCGAGTGGTTCACCCATTTGAGGATCACGTCCCACTTGCCCCCCCATCCGAGGCCGGCAATGAGGGCGGCTACCAGGGCGAAGAGCACGAGCCCGATGCTCACCGCCTTCTTCCAGGCGCCCCGGGCCTTCTCGACGACCGCCTCCAGCGGCGAGCCCTCTAGCTTGAACTCCTGTTCCGGCGAGAGCCTGCGCGCCAGGAAGATGTTGCCGTACAGGAGCGCGAAGAAGAATAGGCCGAAGATTATCACTGAGAGTATCTTCGCGACCAGGGTCTTGTAGAAGAGGTTCTGGAACCCGACGTGGTTGTACCACAGTGCGTCCGTATAGAACTTGGCGAACGGCACGATGATGAGGAAGATGACGATCAGGGCCAGGATCACGATGAGTATCGCTATCCGTCCCTTGGTGAAACCACCCTTGAACCTCTCGCGCAGGTTGGAAGCGCCGGACTTCCTCAACTCCTGCAGCTTCTTGCTGAAATCCTCTACGTTCTGGGGTCCGCCTGGCATTTTGTTCCTCCGCCGCTAGCCGGCCCGCTCTTCAACGAGCCGTTTGTATGCTTCTACTATACAGGGCATCGCCACTCCTGCCTGTTCGAGGATGATGATGTCCGCGAGGTCGTCGTATGCTGTCGAGGCAACGTTGACGAAAACGAGCCTGGCGCCGTTGCGGTGGGCGTATGTCGGCAGCGATGCCGCCGGGAATACCTCGAGGCCGCAGCCGATCACCAGCATCAGGTCGCAATCGGTGGCGAGCTCCACCGCGCGGTGCAGCACGGGGGCGTTCAGCGGTTCGCCGAACAGGACGACATCCGGCTTGATGGTGCCACTGCACACCTTGCAGGCCGGGACCTTCCCGCACAGCGCGGATTCCTTTATCTCGTGATAGTCGTGGCGCGTGCCGCACGACAGGCAGATCCCGGTGCGGTAGGTGCCGTGAAGCTCGAGCACGTCTGTGCTGCCCGCCCGCTGGTGGAGGTGGTCGATGTTCTGGGTGATAACCGCCTTGCACTTGCCGAGGGCCTCGAGGTCACCGAGTGCGAGGTGCGCGGGGTTCGGTTCCGCGGACTCGAGCACGGGGTTGAGCTCCGCGGCCATCTCCCAGAACCTCGTGGGGTCGTTCACAAAAGATTCGTAGGTCGCATACAGCATCGGGTCGTAGCGCGTCCAGAGCCCGCCCGGCGATCGGAAGTCCGGGATGCCGGACTCGGTCGAGATGCCCGCGCCGGTCAGCGCGACGACCATGCCGGCTTCGTCGATAAACCTCGCTACTGTCTGTATCTCGTCACTCACTGGCTCTCCCGCAGGGCGCGCCCCTCGTCCTTTTACCCGGCATCAGAATCGGCCACAGAGGCCTCCAGGGAAGGTTCGAAACCAGTCTATCAGATTGGAATAACGCCTTCGATATTCCTCAGAGGCCGGGGTAGACGGGAAAGCGCCTGCTCAACTCTGCGACCTCCGCGCGCACGTCAGCAAGCGCGGCTTCATCGGTCCCCTTCTTGAGCGCCCTCGTTATCAGGCCTCCGAGGAGGTCCATGTCCTCCGGCTGCATCCCGCGCGTGGTCACCGCCGGGGTGCCCAGGCGGATGCCGCTGGTGACCGTCGGCGGCGTCTCGTCGAAGGGGATCTCGTTCATGTTGACGTTGATGTCCACCGATTCGAGTATGTCCTGCGCCTGGTGCCCCGTGACGCCCACCGGGCGGAGGTCCACCAGGAACAGGTGCGTCTCGGTCCCGCCCGACACGATGCGGAACCCCTCGGATGCCAGCTTGTCGCAGAGCGCCGCGGCGTTGGCGACTATGGTCTCCGCGTAGCGCTTGAACTCCGGCGTCATCGCCTCCTTGAAACAGACCGCCTTGGCCGCGATCACGTGCATGAGCGGGCCGCCCTGGACGCCCGGGAACACGCTCGCGTCGATCTTCTCGCTATTCTCGTTCCTCGTGAGTATGAACCCGCCGCGGGGGCCTCGGAGCGTCTTGTGGGTGGTCCCGGTGACGTAGTCGGCGTGCGGCACGGGGTCGGGATGGACGCCGCCTACCACCAGGCCGCCGAAGTGCGCCATGTCGACCATCAGCACCGCGCCCACCTCGTCGGCGATTCTCCTGAACGCCTCGAAATCGAGCTTGCGTGGGTATGAGCTGCCACCGGCGACGATGATGCGCGGATGCTCGGCGCGAGCGATCTCGGCGATCTTGTCGTAGTCGAGCGTCTCGGTCTTGGGGTCCAGACTGTAGTGTACCGTGCGGTAGAGCATGCCCGAGAAGTTGGCTGACGAACCGTGCGTGAGGTGCCCGCCACAGCGAAGGTCCATTGCCATCAGCGTTTCGCCGGGCTTGATTGCCGCCAGGTAGACAGCCATGTTCGCTGGCGCGCCCGCATGCGGCTGGACGTTGGCGTGCTCGCAGCCGAACAGCTCCCTGGCCCGGGCCAGCGCGATCTCCTCCGCCTCGTCGACCGCCTCGCAGCCCGAGTAATACCTGTGCCCCGGGTACCCTTCGGCGTATTTGTTTGTGAGCACCGACCCTTGCGCCTCGAGCACCGCGAGCGAGGCGTAGTTCTCACTCGCGATCAGGTTGATCTTGCGCTGTTCTCTTCTCAGCTCGAGCTTGATCGAGGCGAACACCTCGGGGTCGGATTTCGATAGCGCGGAAAGGCCCTTCCCGAAGTCCAAATCAATTCTCCTTCCCGTACTTGCGCTCTATGTCACGGATCTTCTCGATGCGCCTCGCGTGGCGGGCTCCGGCTTCGGCGTCCCCGTCGAAGGTCGTCTCGAGAAAGATCTTCACGATGTTCACCGCGTCTGCAACGTCCACGATCCGCGAGCCGATCGTGAGCACGTTCGCGTCGTTGTGCAGCCGGCAGTACTCGGCCGTGTAGGGCTCATTGCAGGCGACCGCGCGTATGCCCGGGACCTTGTTGGCCGCCATGGCCATCCCGGCGCCCGTCCCGCAGACGAGCACGCCCTTGTCCGCCTCCCCCTGGGCCACAGTCTCAGCCACGGCGAGCGCGAGGTCCGGGTAGTCGCAGGATTCTTCGCTGTAGGTACCCACGTCTTTGACCGCGTAGCCCATCTCGCCCAGCGAGTCCCTCAAAGACTCCTTGAGCCGGAAGCCCGCGTGGTCGCTTCCTATAGCTATGGCGATTCTGTTCTCGGTCATGGGTTCGTGTCCGATCGATCTATCGACGTCCGGCCGTAGAGCACGGGCTACGCGTCAGATTCTAACACGCGCGTCGAGGACTGTTTCAACGTGCGCGGGGAGGAGGGCCGCCGAGAAGCGCCCGCAAGATGTCACCTATCGGCCTCTCCATCCTGCCGGCGACCGCCCGGTAACCTTCCATCGGAAGGCCGATGGGGTCGGGGACGTCGTACTCGTGCGGCGGCATGCTCCAGAGCCCCTCCCGCTCGATGCGGGAGGCGATGCTTTCCAGGCGCTCCAGGCGCCCTCCGACAGTCGAGGGTGCCCAGGTATCCTCCCGCGCCTTCAGTGCCTCTCCTGCGGCTTCTCCGAGCCTCAAGAGCACAAAAACCGGGGCGGTGACGCCCATGATCATCAGGCGCTCGCGGTGCCTCTCCTCCATCGCGAGCACCAGGTCAACGGACGCCATAACGGAAGGGCTCGCGCGCCTGGCCCGGTGGCCCGATATGTCGATGTCGCATGCGGCCATCACCCGGACGGCTTCGTCAGTCGGAGGCTCACCTTCCAGTGCGCCGAGGCCCGCTGAAGAGACCTCGACGGCCTCAAGGGACTCACCGTGATCGCGTTCGATGAAGCCGCGCGCCATACCTTCAGCCATGGGGCTCCGGCACAGGTTCCCAAGGCAGACGAAAAGGATCTCAAACCTCCAGCCCTCAGCAGCGGAGGTCAAGCGTCTCTCCCCCCTGCGTCACCGTGCATCGCGCTCAGCACCTCGTCGCGGCTGACCGCCCCCTCCCTTAGAACTTCGATGCCTGCGCTGATGTCGACGACCGTAGACTCGACCCCGCCGGGGCATTCCCCCGCGTCGACGATGAAGTCCACCGCGTCGCGCACCTCCGGCGCTATCCCGGCCACAGTGATGGGGGGTTGGTCGCCGGGCAGGTTCGCGCTCGGCACTACCAGGTAGCCGGCTTCACTCATGAGCGCCAGGCAGAACCGGCTCGCCGGCACCCTGATGCCAATGGTCGCCAGGCTCTGGTACGGAATCTCGGTCCCCTGGCGCCTCTCCATGACGATGGTCAGCGGCCCCGGCCAGAACCTCTCGATGAGCGCGACCGCCGCCGGGGTGTCGGCAACGCCCAGCAGGTTCGCGTCCCACGATGAGCCTACCTGGACGGGAAGCGGCTTGTCGGATGGCCTCTGCTTGACGCGCAGCAGGCGCTCGACCGCGGCCGCGTCCAGTGCGCTCGCGGCGAGCCCGTAGACGGTGTCCGTGGGGATGATGCCGATGCCTCCCGACTTGAGGACGTCCGCGCAGCGCTCGACCTCTTCGCTCTTGAACCGGTCCTGCCCTGTCTTGATGACAAACATGCTAGGCCCGCCTCGCCCTTACAATGCGCTCGCGGCCGGCCAGGTCTTCAAAGACCTTGGCGTCAAGCCACCCGGCGTCCTCCATCTCTGTTACCACCTTGCCAGCGTGGCTCTCGTCGACCTCGAGCACGAGCCACCCGCCGGGCTTGAGGGACTCCGGCGCCCCGGCGGTTATTCTCCTTATCACGTCCATCCCTTCCGGTCCCGCGAACAGGGCCCGGGCGGGCTCGTGCTCGCGCACCTCGACGGGCAGGGTATCGGCAGCGCCTTCTGGGATATAAGGCGGGTTGGAGACGATCAAGTCGAAAGGCTCCTGGCCCGCGAGGGGTTCGAACAGGTCGCCCGAGACGACGGTGACCCTGTCGTCTACCCCGCACGAGCCGGCGTTCTCGACGCAGAGAGCCACGGCTCCGGGGTCGCAGTCGGTCGCGACGACCACCGCGCCCGGACGCTCGACCGCGATGCTCAGGGCGACGTTCCCGCAGCCGGTCCCTACATCCAGGACGCGGGCGGTCCCGCTTTCGTCCAGCACCTCCAACGCTTTCTCGACGAGGACCTCCGTCTCAGGCCGCGGGATGAAGACTCCCGGAGCGACCTTGACGGTGATCCCGCGGAAGCCGGTCTCGCCGGTGATGTACTGGAGGGGATAGCCCGTGCCGCGCAGCACCACCGCATCGCGGTATGCGTCGTCCTGGGCCTCTGACAGCGTCCTCTCGAAGCTGGTATACACATCGAGCCTGGAGATCCCGAGGAGGTGCGCCAGCATCAGCTCGGCGTTCAAACGGGGGGAGTCGACTCCGTGGCGCTCGAGGTAAGACGATGCCCTGGTGAGGTACTCGACCAGGTTCACGAACCCACTCCCTTGAGGGCCCTGGCCTTCTCGTCTTCGGCAAGAGCCTCGGTCAGATCGTCGAGGTCTCCCTCGAGGACAGCCTGGAGCTTGTGCAGCGTCAGTCCTATCCGGTGGTCGGTCACGCGGCCCTGCGGGTAGTTGTAGGTGCGTATCTTCTCGCTGCGCTCGCCGGTGCCGACCTGGCTGCGGCGCTGCTCGGCTTCCTCCGCCTGCCGCTTATGCCTGGCGGCGTCGAGCATGCGGGCCTTCAGGATGCGCAGCGCCTTCTCCTTGTTCTGGAGCTGCGATTTCTCGTCCTGGCACGAGACCACCAGGCCCGTCGGCTTGTGCGTCACGCGAACAGCAGAGTCGGTCGTGTTGACGGACTGGCCGCCCGGGCCCGTCGAGCGGAAGACGTCTATCTTGAGGTCGGCGGGGTCGATGGTGACTTCGACGTCCTCGGCCTCCGGGAGGATCGCCACGGTCGCGGTCGAGGTGTGGATGCGCCCGCCCGATTCCGTGACGGGGACGCGCTGTACGCGGTGCACCCCGGACTCGAACTTCATGCGGGGCCACACCTCCTTGCCCTTCAGCGAGAAGATGACCTCCTTGAAGCCGCCCATATCCGACTGGCTCGCCGAGAGGCGCTCCAGCTTCCAGCGGTGGTTCTCCGCGTATCTCGTGTACATACGGAAGAGGTCACCCGCGAAGATCCCGGCCTCGTCACCGCCGGTCCCGGCGCGTATCTCGACGATCACGTCCCGGGCCGCCATCTCGTCGCGTGGCAGCAGGAGCAGCTTGAGCTCCTCCTGCTTCTCTTCCATGGCAGAGGAGAGCGAGTCGATCTCGGAGGTCACGAACTCCGACATCTCGGGGTCTTTCTCCTCGCGGAGCATGTCCTTCGCCTCGGAGAGCTGCTGCACGAGCGCGAGGTACCTCTCATAGGCCGTCATCGTGTCTTCCATTGACGAGCGTTCCCGTACGAGCTCCCGGTACTCCTTCTGGTCGGAGATGACATCGGGGTCGGAAAGCATCTTGTTGAGTTCGTCGAATCGCTGCTTGAGCAGCTCGAGCCTTTCGAACATGGTCACTCCATCAAGGCCGGCGCGGCGTCACGCGTCGGCTGCCGCTACCGCCGTCTCTGTGCTGATCGCCGCCTTCAGGGCGTCGATCGCCACCTCCAGTTGCTCCTCATCGGGCTCCCGCGTGGTGAGCTTCTGGAGGAGCAGGCCGGGGTACATGATGACCCTCATCGCGCGCGAGTCCTCGTACCTCCCGGCGAACTTGATTATCTCATAGGAGAATGCGGCCACAAACGGGATTATCGCCAGCCTCTCCAGTATCCGGAGCCACAGGGCGGGGCGCCCCATGAACGAGAAGACGAGGATGCTTATCACAAAGACGATGAGTATGAACGCGGTCCCGCAGCGCATGTGCGCTGTCGAGAACTTCGAGGCGGACTCGGGGGTCAACGGCTCGCCCGCTTCATACGCATGGACCACCTTGTGCTCGGCGCCGTGGTACTCGAACACGCGCTTGATGTCGGGCATCAGCGCCATGGCGGCGAGGTAGAGGATGAAGACGCCGATACGGATGCCGCCCTCTATGAGGTTGTAGACCACGGTGTTGTGAACGACGGTGTCAAACTGCTTCGCCAGGACGGCCGGCACCACGATGAACAGCCCCAGGAAGAGCGCCAGGGATATCACGAGCGCGATGGCGATCTGCGGCGTCGAGATGGGCTTAGCTTCGTCTTTGGCCTCGGGCTCCTCCGCCGCGTCCTCATCTGGTAGCGCCGGCGTCCCGCCGTCCTCTTCTCGTAGCGCCGGCGTCCCGCCGGCATCATCTCGTAGCGCCGGCGTCCCGCCGGCATCATCCTGCTGCGCAGAGTCCTCGCCTTCCTCTTCTTCGTCAAGGGCTTCCAGCGATATGCCGCCGCTGATGGACAGCGCTTTGACGCCGATGATGAGCGAGTCCGCGAGGGCGAACATCCCGCGTATCGGGAACTTGTTCCACCGGGGATACTTCTGAGCGAGTGTGAGGATCGGGTTGACCGTGACAAACATGTCGCCGCCGGGGCGCCTCACCGCGAGCGACCACTTGTCTGTGGTTCGCATCACGACGCCTTCGATGACGGCCTGGCCGCCTATCTGGAGCTCTTTAGTGGGATGTTCCTGGATGTCCACGTCAACGCCCGGGGGCGCAGGCAACCTCAAGAGCCCGGGCTGGACTTCTTGCCTTTGCTTTCCTTGACCGCGATGTGCGACTCGAACCGCTTCTGGAACCTCTCGACGCGCCCGCCCGAGTCGACCAGCTTCTGCTTGCCGGTGTAGAAGGGATGGCACTGCGAGCAGATCTCAACGTGCAGCTCGGGCTTCGTGGACCGCGTTATGAACGAATCGCCACAGGAGCAGGTGACCTTCGTCTCCATGTATGGCGGATGTATGTCTTTCTTCAAAGTGATCTCCAGTTCTCGACTCCGGGATTGCATCGTGATGGTAGCACAGGCGCAGTTCCCGCTCAAGACGATCCATCAACCGCAAAAAAGGGACAGGCACCTTTTTGCGTTTCGAACGCAAGCGTGGATCAGGCCCAAGAATGCAAAAAGGTGCCTGTCCCTATTTTGCGTTTTACCGGGGTTCCTTGACCTGTGCCAGGAACTGCTCGTTGCTCTTGGTCTGCTTGATGCCATCGATGAGGATCTCGATCGCGGCGCTCGGGTCGAGCGCGTGCAGCACCCTGCGCAGCTTCCAGACGTTGGCCGCCTCCGCCGGTTCCAGGATGAGCTCTTCCTTGCGCGTCCCGGACTTCTCGATGTCTATTGCGGGGAAGATGCGCTTGTCAGCGAGCTTGCGGTCGAGGTGGAGCTCCATGTTGCCGGTGCCCTTGAACTCCTCGAAGATGACCTCATCCATCCTGCTTCCGGTATCCACCAGAGCGGTGGCGATGATAGTCAGGCTTCCGCCGAACTCGATGTTGCGCGCGGCGCCGAAGAACCTCTTGGGCGGGAACAGCGCGGTGGAGTCGACGCCGCCCGACAGGATGCGCCCGCTCGCCGGAGTGCTCAGGTTGTAAGCCCTGGCGAGCCTGGTCACGGAGTCGAGCAGTATCACGACGTCGCGCTGGTGCTCCACGAGCCGCTTGGCCCGCTCCAGCACCAGTTCGGAGACGGCGATATGGTTGTCGGACGGCTGGTCGAACGTCGAGGAGACGACCTCGCCGGTGACCGACCGCTCCATGTCGGTGACTTCCTCGGGCCTCTCATCGACCAGCAACACCATCAGGAAGACCTCGGGGTTGTTCTCGGTGATGCTGTTGGCGATCTGCTTGAGGACGGTGGTCTTGCCTGCCTTGGGTGGCGAGACGATAAGCCCGCGCTGGCCCTTGCCGACCGGCGCGATGAGGTCGATGATGCGCGAGGTCGTGTTGCTCGCGCGGGTCTCGAGCCTCAGGCGGTCCTGCGGGTAAAGCGGCGTTAGCGACTCGAACTGGCGGCGCCTCTGCGCAACCTCCGGGTCATCGCCGTTCACAGCCTCGATGCGCAAGAGCGCGTTGTATTTCTCGGAGTCTTTGGGAGGCCTTATCTGGCCCTTGACCTCGTCTCCCCTCTTGAGCCGGAAGCGGCGTATCTGCGACATCGAGACGTAGATATCCTTCTCCGAGGCCAGGTACCCGGAGGTACGAAGGAACCCGTACCCGTC
>DAIUEJ010000032.1:0-33896 GCA_036845225.1 Candidatus Anoxymicrobiaceae bacterium
GAACTTCACGCCGGCGCGGACCCCGTGGTACGCGGTCCGCTGCGGGTAGGAATCTATCGCCTGGAAATCGAGGTACTCCTCCGCGCCGGTCATATCAAGAGGCGGGACCGGGAGGGTAACCGGGTAGTTGTGAAAGAGGGGGACGCCGTCGCCGAACTCCTCGCGCAGCATCCCCGCGACGTCGCTCACCGCCTTGTTTATGTAGTGCTCTCCGAACTCGACCCAGTCCATCACCGACGGCAGGTCCTGGCGGCGTGAGGCCGCCAGGCGGCGCGGCGGGTCGATCATCTGCCACGCCCGGTGGCCCGTCCCGTGGACGCGGTTGAGCTCGTCCAGGTCGGAGTACCTGTCCCGGAGCCAGGCCCGGTACAGCCGCACCGCGTGCTCGGAGTAATCCCAGTCGAAGGGGTTCGCTCGCATGAACTTGGAGCACTCGTTGTCCGCCTGGATTGCGATTATCGGGCCGTCGGGATACAGAGCCCGCGCGCCGCCGACGGCATCGGCCAGCGCATGGAAATATCTCTTCACCTCGGCGGCAAACCGGGGATGGTGGTAACAGGGCAGGGGGAACATCCTGGGCGGCGCCGGCAGCACGACCATGGTGCCGTCGGCGCACCGCGCCATCATGTCCTCATCTGCGAAAAGCCGCTCGGGGTAGCCGAAGTACGTCATCTCCGCGTTGATGTGAGGGCCCGGCCGCGCGAGCACCTTCACCCCCGCGGAGCGGCATGCCTCCAGGAAGCGCGGCAGGTCGTGACGCGGGTTCGCATGCCCGAAGTCGAACTCCCCCGGTCCCAACTCATGGACCGACTAGGGCATGTAAGTCTCGATGATGTCGAAGCCCATGCCTTTGACGCGCTCCAGTATCGGGCTCCACAGGTCCGCTTCGATGCGCCAGTACTGGAAGCTGCCCGAGAAGAAGCTGACGGGCTCGCCGTCTATGAGCAGTCGCTGGTTCTCGATCGAGTAGTTCACGAGCGGCAGTGTATCATATTGCATTACTGCGGCATCTCCTATTATGATTTTTCAGGTTCCGGCGTCTGCGGTGCTTACGTGGAGGAGGAGAGCGGCATGGCCATATCTTACGAGTGGACCCCCGAAGAGCAGCAGGATTACTCCCGCAACAAGCTCTTCAAGTACATCAAGGATTACGTCTACCCCTACCACCCGTACTACCGCAAGCTCTTCAAGGAGAACAACATCGACCCCGACAAGCTCTCCACCATGGACGACCTGCGCAGGATCCCCATCACGACCAAAGAGGACACCGCCGCCGACCAGAAGGCGTTCATCATGCAGCCGAAGGTCGAGGGCTCGGAGTACGACGTGGAGGAGATCGGCGCCGGCAAGAAGCTAGACTACGTGTACAAGACCTTGAAGACGCGATACCTCCGCGACGTCTACGGCAAGCCTCGCTCTTTCACCGACAGGGTCAAGCAGACCGCGGCCGCGGAGTGGAACCCCATCCACTTCCACATGAGCGGCGGCACCACCGGGATGCCCAGCATGGCGACCTACACCAACCACGACATCCAGAACGTCCTCCCCTGGCTCGCCGGCATGCTCTACCTCTTCGGCTGGGAGCCGACGATGCGCGGCCTCAACATGTTCCCGGCTCTTCCGCACCTGGCCTTCTTCCAGGTGATCTTCGCGGAGTTCGCGTGCGACCACGGCAGCGCGATATTCCACACCTGCGGCGGCAAGGCGATCCCCACGGAGAAGCAGGTCGTGATCGCGGGCATGATGCCGTTCGACATGTACATCGCCATCCCGTCCTACATGACTTACTGGCTCAAGACGGCGGCCAAGATGATCGAGATGGGCGTCCCCAAGCCGGCGCCGGTGAAGTACGCTGTGCTGGCGGCGGAGCCGCTCTCGGACGAGTACCGGGACAAGCTCAAGGACCAGTTCGAGACGATCGGCTCGCCGGATGTCAAGATAATCGAGGGCTACGGCTCGACCGAGCTGCGCGCGGCGTTCTTCGAGTGCGACGAGAAGAGCATGATGCACCTGAACCCCGAGTTCTACTTCTGGGAGGTCCTCGACCCGGAGACCAAAGAACCGGTGAAGTGGGGCGAGCCCGGCGTGCTCTGTTTCTCGCACATCGGGTGGCGGGGGACGGTCCTGCTGCGCTACTGGATGGGCGACCTCATCCAGGGAGGCGTGACCTGGGACAAGTGCGACAAGTGCGGCCTGACGCTGCCGATCCTGCGGCCGCCGATCGGCAGGGCGACCCGAGACTTCACCAAGATCAAGGGGGCTCGCGTCCCGCACATGAACTTCAGTAACGCGATAAGGAGAGTCGAGGGCGTCGAATCGTTCCAGGTGATCATCACCAAAGAGGACGAGGCGGACGTCACCAGCCGCGACCAGGTCCTGGTGTACGTGGCTCTCAAGGAGGGCGCGGACGCGGACGTCGTGAAGTCCAGCATCACCAAGCAGGTGAAGATCGACACCGAGGTCTCGCCCGACAGGATAGACATAGAGTCGCCGGAGAAGGTCGAGGAGCGGCTCTTCGAGCGCACGGGGCTGAAGGCCGAGTGGGTGGTCGACAAGCGGGAGCTCCACGTCTGAGAAGGCGGCGGGCCTGCGGCAAGGTGTCGCGGCGGGCAGCGTAGAAATAGCTTTACAAAAAGAATAAGATAATCTTAAGGCCGGTCCCTAACTAATGAGGACGGCAACTTATAGCCAACGACCGGTACACCTGCTTAGTTATGGCCTGGCCTTTCCCTATTCTTATTCACGTCGTTCGATTTCCACTTTTATTTACACTGCCGCTTGGATGCGCCACTGGGGTCAGACCCCGCTGGCGCACCTGAAGTGGCACAGCGGCCGTGCATCGCTTCGCGACGCACCACCGCTGTGAGATTTGAGGTGCTAACGCACCGTGCGGTCAGGTTAAAACCTGCCCGGCTAGGTGTGCGCATGGAGAAAACTTGAAGCTGCGGCCGTGGCTTCACGCGCACACCTCCGCCAGAACGTGCTCACGAAACCGTGGGCGATGACCCTGCACTCGGAAGCCGGGATGGCGAGAACCTCGTGCTCGACCCCCTGCCGCTCCAGTTCCGCGGCGAAGGCGACAGACTGCGATGACAGCCTGTCCTTCTCCGCGTAGGTGATGAAACAAGGCGGATAGTCTGCCGTGATATGCCTGATGGGTGAAGCGCTCCTGGCGCGGTCCTTGAAGAGCACGGGGTCGCGCGACAGGAACGCCTCCAGCATCGTCTTCACGAACGGAAAGCCGGTATCGAGGATCGTCTCACAGTCGAAAGCCCCGTAGAGCAGCACCAGCCCCGCCACCTTCGCCGGGCGCTCCACGCCCTCGAGCCTGAAGGCTTTCACCAGCGATTCGTCCACGAGCGAGGTGGAGTACGTGCTCACCAGGTGGGCGCCCGCGGAGTCGCCCGCGAGGAAGACCGTGGAGGGGTCGCCGCCGTAAGCCGCGGCGTTCTCCAGCGCCCAGGCGACCGCGGTCCCGACGTCCATGATGTTCACGGGAAAGCGAAACGCCGGCGCGCGACGGTAGTTGACGTTGAAGACGACGTAGCCCGCGGCCGCGAATCTCCTGGCCATGCGCCTGTACTGCTTTTTATCCATCGAGATGAACCCGCCACCGTGCACGTACACGAGCACCGGGAACGGGCCGTCGCCCTCCGGGACCGCCACGTCGAGCCGCTGCTTCCTGTTCGATGGCTCCGGCACGTACGGGATGTCCCGCAGGTACATCTTAACGGGGGGCGGGTCCAGGTTGATGATCGGTGTGAAGAACCACTCGGAGACTGCAGCGAAGAATTTGTAGACGGCGGTGAACCAGCCGGTTTCGCGAAGCGTGGTCTTACGCTCTTCCATCTCCGCTGCCTAGTCGCCCGAGGCCTTTGCCCTGGCCGCGGCCGCCTCCCAGGAGGGTGGCAGGACCACGCGCTTCGGGGCGGGCTTCTGCCTGTGCCTGCGGAGCCCCCGGGGCAGCGCGATCACCAGCAGCAGGAACCAGAGGATCGCGGGAAGGCCGATCTGGAAGGCCCTCGATTCAAGAAAGGTGACCGCCTGGTCGGCGGCGCCGATGGCGGCGTTCATCCCGGCTTTCACCTGGCCGGTGACTGCGGCGACCGCCTCTATCTGCACCTGCGCCGACTCGATCCCGCCGAGGCCGGTGTTGACCTGGTCCCGGAGGTCGCGGGCGCGGCCGGCCATGGACTTGTTGACCCTTTTCAGAAAGCGCGCCAGAAACGGCAGGACGAAGATCGCGATGAAAACTCCGAGGATGATCACGACTACCGCGATTATCCTGAAAACGGTTACTGCCAAGCCGTACCCCCTGTGCGGAACGCTCCTTCTTCAGGCAGACAATATATCCGAAAACACGGCAGGAGTCCAAGTTGAGCCGAATAAGAAGGCTTCCGGACGGGGCCATCGGCACCGCGCATATCCTATAATAGGGGCAGGATGGACGATTACCCGATTGGCACCCAGGAAGCGGTCTCACTTACCGGCACACCTCAGGCAAAAGCTCTCAGGCACGAGGTGGCCGAGTACCTGCGCGAAAACAAGGACCGCCTGATGGGCGAGATCGACAAGGTCGTGGAGTCCACCGTTCCCGGTTACGACGACCTGTCGCCCGACCTGCTGGCTGACTTCCGGCAGTCCTTTCGCGACTTCTACCAGCTCTACCTGGACTATTTCGAGGCGGACGAACTGCCTCGAAAGCTGATAAAGAGCCTCGCGATCGACATAGGCGGCAAGCGGGCTGGCCAGGGCATAAGGCTGACCCTGGTGATAGGCAGCTTTGACGCCGGCGAGACGTTCATCTGGCGGAACGTCGTTGACAACCTGATCCCGAAAGGATACCCGGCGGAAACCTGGGTCGAGCTCGCCAACACCAGGGACACCTTCACGAAGATGGTGCGCCATTACATGCGGCGCGCCTACCGTGAGGAGGAAAAGTCTTCGGTCGAGCGGCAGCTCGAGGAGTTCCGCGCCCTTTCCAGGCTCGGGCAGACGATCGTGTCCACTGTCGACCTGGAGCGGGTCCTGCGCCAGATACTGGAGGTCGCGACGAGCCTGATGCAGTCCCGGATGGGGACGATCATGCTGCTCGACTCCACCAGGAACTTTCTCGAGCCCGTCGCGGACACCGGCCTCTCGCGGGCGTGGGTGGCGCAGGAGAAGATACCGCTGGACCACAGCCTCGCGGGGGTCTCCATCAAGCGCAAGGAGTACGTGCTGGCGCGGGACGACGAGCTCTCCGCATTCGAGCTGCCGAGGCCGGCCGCGGGCCGCAAGATACGCTCAGCGCTCTCGATACCGATCACGGTGGACGAGGACCCCATCGGGGTGATCGAGCTCTACGAGACCGTCCCCCGCGTGTACACCGACCTCGACATCACCATGCTCACCACGCTCGGCCCCCAGGCGGGTGTCGCTATCAAGAACGCCAGGCTCTTCAAAGAGGAGCGGCGGAGAAGGCGCCAGGCGATCATGCTGACCGAGTTCGCGCAGGCGGTCAGCGAGGCGCGCGACCTGGACGAGCTGCTCGAGACCATCGCGGAGAAGACGGCCCAGGCGCTCGGGACAGACCGGTGCTCGCTGTTCTTCTACGAGACGGAGGCGAACGCCCTCACCTTCATGGCCGGCTACGGGCGCAGCACCCTGCAGGTCTGGCTGCTCAACCAGTTCCACATCCCGATGAGCGAGCTGGGCCAGGCGACGGCGCGCGCGCTGCGCACCAGGGAGCCGGTGGTGGTCGAGGAGGTCGCCGAGGAGATAAGCCTCGAGTCGCGGATCTTCAGGGGCCCCGGCGTCCGCTCGTACCTGCAGGTGCCGCTGGTCGTCAAGGACGACCTCATCGGGCTGATGAGCCTCGAGTCGACGACGGGAGAGGTCAAGTTCGGCGAGGACGAGGTCACGCTCGCCGACTCTCTCGCCCGGCAGGCGGCCGTCGCGGTCCAGAACCGCAGGCTGCAGGAGAAGCTGTTCGAGCAGCAGTTGACCATCAAGAACGCGGAGATAAACGAGAGGCTGTACCGGGAGCGTGAGAGGAGCGAGGCCGTCCTGCGCGCCACGCCCGACGCCGTGCTGGTGGTCGACAAGGAGAACAAGGTCGTACTCGTCAACCCGGCGGCCGAGTTCCTGACGGGCTGGAGCCAGGAGGACGCCCGCGGGCGCAGTTGCCACGAGGTGCTCTACGGCTCGGAGACGGCGCCCGGTATTTGCCCGAGGCCGGACTGCCCGATAAACAGGATGTTCTCCGGCGAGCACGTCGCTTACAGCGAGGACGAGATCGTGACCCGCTCCGGAAAGAGGATACCGGTGGGCGGCACCTTCGCGCCTATAGTCGCGCCGGACGGCAAGGTCGAGAACGTGGTGGCGATATACAGGGACATCAGCGAGCAGAAGGAGCTCGAGAAGTACGCCCTCATCCAGCGCGAGATGGAGATCGCCTCCGGCATACAGACGAGCCTGCTGCCCCGCGAGAAGCTCCACGCCGGCGGCGTACACGTGCACGCCAGGCAGCAGCAGGCTCGGATCGTCGGCGGTGACTGGTTCGACTACTGGGCATACGGCGACAAGATCTTCATAGTGGTCGGCGACGCCTCCGGGCAGGGGGTGGGCGCCGCCCTGTTCGCAACGATGGCGATGAGCGCGCTGCGGGTCGAGGCGCGCGAGCACAACAAGATCCTCGAGATAATGGAGCACGTGAACAGGAACCTCTACCTCGGCAACCGGTCGGACAGCTTCGTGACCGTATTCTTCAGCGTGCTCGACCTCCGCACCATGACCCTGAGCTACTCGAACGCCGGCCACGAGGAGCCGCTGCGCATCAGCACGGACAGGGTCCTGCAGCCGTTGACCTCCAACAGCCGGTCGCTCCTCGGCATCTTCTCGCGGGCCGGCCTGGACGTTCAGCGCAGCAAGCTGGAGCCGGGCGACCGCATCGTCTTCTTCACCGACGGGGTCATCGACGCGCAGAGCACCAGGGGCAAGCTCTACGGGCTCAAGCGGCTGAACAGGTTTGTGGTTGCCAACCGGGAAAAATCACCGGAGGAGTTCATCGATGCCCTGATCGAGAGCGTGCTGGACTTCTGCGGCGGGGAGCCCAAGGACGACATGACCGTGATGGTCTGCGATATCCCCTGACTAGCTACCTGTTCAGCCTGAAGGGCGTTCCTTCCAGAACGTTTGAGAGCGTCGTCACGTCATAACCCCGTTTCTGGATCTCCGGAATCACCTTTGCGAGGATGTCGAAGGTCCCGATCCCGCCGAAGTGGCACAGGATTATCGCCCCCGGCTGGAGGTTCGCGAGCACGTTGGCGACCCGCTGGTCGGTCGTCAGCCCCCGCTTGGTGTCGAGGGTGTCGATCGTCCAGTTCACCACCCAGAAGCCTTCCCTGGCCACCCAGTTGACGGCGGCTACGTCAAAATCGCCGCCGGAGAAACGGATGTACGGATAGACCTCGTGGGTGAAGCCGCTGATCTCCTGGACCGAGCGCCACAGCTCGCTCATCACCGCAGGCTCGGGCATCTTTCTCATCGTGCGGTGGGACCAGGTGTGGCTGCAGATCTCTCCGCCCATCTCGTAGACGCGCCGGGCGACCTCCCTGCCCTGCGGAGTCGTGAGGTATTCTCCGATGGGGAAGGCGGTGAAACGGATGCGCCAGGCCTTCAGCAGGTCGAGGATGCGCATGTCCGCTCCCCAGCCGTCGTCGATGGTCAGCGCCACGCGCTTGAGCGCGAGGTTGCCGCGGCGGATGATGGCGATGGGGATGGCCGGCGGCAGCTTGCCCCTGACTGAGGAGGGGTCGAAGGTGAGCAGCCTGTTCCCGCTGAACATCTCCGGCGGGCTCACCGCCGTCCGCACTCTGATGTCGCCGGGCCTGAGCATGGCGGTGACGTCGTCCATGGCGGTCCTGGGCAGGCGCTTCTCGATGGCCGCCACTTTCTCGCTCCCGTCGTACGGCATCTCGTCCAGGGTCCCGAGCGCGCGGGCACCCTCGAGCCTCCCGAGCATCGCGAGGACGGCGTCGGCATCGGTCCCGGGGTCCGTCACCAGGGCGTTGCGAAGCGCCGTGTCTGAAACGGCGGACGCGGACGGGACTGGCCGAGAGGGTTGCCCGGGGTAGACGGCGGACAGCTCGAGGAGCGGGTCCGAGTTGATTCCGCTGTAGCTGGTGAAGACCGGCCAGCAGCGGTCCTTGATCTCGGCGAAGCTGTTGACGGGCAGGCCGGTGGCGCGCCCGACCCAGTGCACCAGCACCGACCTGTCTTCGCGCCGCATGAAGTCAGGGAATGGCGTGGCGTGGAGCCGGACCGCCTGAGCCTCGTCACCAACCAGCTCGTAGACCTCCACCCGCCGGGAGCCGTCCTCGTGGAACCGCGCGAAGTAAGCGCGGTCGCCCGCCGGCGCGTCGAAGACGAAGAGCACGTTCAGGGGTTCTCCGGGGACATGCACGGTGAGGCCGAGGGACGCCTGCGCCGGTGGAGCGCCGCCGGCCGCGGCCGATGCCGCCGCGCCGCCCGCCAGCAACGCCGCGCTCAGCGCGAGCGCCAGTGAGGCGGCCAACAGCGGGCGCGCCACTCCCTTCTCAGGGCTCTTGCCTCTCAATCAACTTCTCCTCGAGTTCCTTCATCGTGTTCTCGAGGCTCTGCCGTCGGATCGCGGTCGTAAGATCGCCTCGGGTCCGCTCGAGAACGCTGCGCACCATGTCGTTGGTCCTCTTGAGCCCCGCCGTAATTGCATTGGGGTAATCGACAGAGGCGAGGAGGTAGTAGACGTCGTCCATCACTCCCAGGATGTACTCCCCCTTTGCGAGGTCGTTCTCCCTGATGAGGTCGAGGGAGTGCCTCCGCATCTCGCCGACCGCTTCGCCCAGGCCGTTCAGGTAAGGCGCCACCCCGACGTCCAGCTCCACGGGCAGGGGCAGCGGCCTCTCCTCGATGAGCGCGAAGGTGCACGAAGCTTCCGCGAACTCCTTCTCCGCGTCCTGCAGGAAGCCGGCGTAGTATATTCGATGGAACGGCTCGAGCAGGACGTGGGCCGCCTTGATGTTCTGGCGCGCCGCGTCCAGCAGGCGCATCGATTCTTCGCGGTCGCCCCTGTGCGCCGCGCGTATCGAGTTCGCGCAGAACTGGATGCAGGCCCGGGAAAGCGCAAGCCCTTTCTCTCTCGCGGCGTTCTCCAGGTCGAACGTCTCCTTGACCAGGTCGTAGATGTGCGTGAGTTCCATTCTTTCTCCTATCCGCTGACGATGCCGACGGGCCGGCACCAGCCCGCGCTCGCGCCGGTTATCTTGACGGGGAAGCAAGCGACCTTGAAGCCGTGGGGAGGAAGCATGTCCAGGTTGGCAAGCTTCTCGAGGTGGCAGTACGGCTCCTCGATGCCGGCGTAATGTGCTTCCCAGATGATCGACGCGTCGCCGGTCTCTCTGACCTCCTCCACGATGCTCGCGAAAGGCCTGTCGAAGCCCCACGCGTCGGTGCCCATCACCTTGACCCCTCTGGCGATCAGCCACAGGGTCGACTCGCGGGTCATGCCAGCCCCCCTGTTGATGTAGTCCGGGCTGCCCCAGAACTTGTCGACGCCGGTCATGACGAGGACGATGTCGCGCGGCTTGATCTCGTAAGAGATGCGGCCGAGCTCGGCGGTGATGTCCTCTACGTTGATCCTCTCGCCGTCCGCCTTGGCGCGCATGTCCAGGACCACCCCGTCGGAGAAGCACCACTCGAGCGGGACCTCGTCGATGGTCATGGCGCGCTCGCCGCCGGCGGTCGGGGCGTAGTGCCAGGGGGCGTCCAGGTGTGTGCCCGCGTGGGTGATGAGCGTGATGTTGTCGTTCGCCCAGCCGAGCCCGCCGGGCAGGCTCTCGGGCGGCACCCCGAATATCTGGGACATCACGGCCGCCCCCGCCGCGTGGTCCATATGGGTGACGCTGGGCTTGAACGGCTCGCTCTCGGACTCCTCGATCGGGACCGAGAGATCTATGAACTTCATTTTATCCGCCATCTATTCCGCCTCCCGCTTCTTAAGATAGTTTTCCAACCTGGCGGTCCCTTCCTTGATATTGTCGAGCGAGTTAGCGTACGAGAAGCGGATGTACCCCTCGCCCCCGCTCCCGAAGTCTATGCCCGGGGCGACCGCGACCCGCGCTTTGTCCAGGACCTCCAGGCAGAACGCGTAGGAGTCGTGGGTGTAATGCTTCGCGTTCGCGAAGATGTAGAAGGCCCCGGTCGGTTCGACCGTTATGCCGAAGCCCATCTCCCGCAGACGCCCCAGAAGAAACCTGCGCCTCTCGTCGTAGATCCTGGCCATCTCGGCGGTCTCGGCAGCGGTGTCCTCGAGCGCCGCGATGCCGGCCTGCTGTACGAACGAGTTCGCGCAGATGAGCAGGTTCTGCTGGATCTTCTGGATGGGGCGCACGAAGTCGGGTGGGCTGATGATGTACCCGAGCCTCCAGCCGGTCATGGCGTAGAGCTTGGAGAACCCGTTGAGCACGAAGGCGTGGTCGGTGTACTCCAGTATGGAGTGCTCGCGCCCCTCGTAGACCAGCCCGTGGTATATCTCATCCGAGACGATGTATGCACGGCCGGCGACCGTCTCGACCAGCTCGGCCAGCTCGTGGTCCTGCATCACGATACCGGTAGGGTTGGACGGTGAGTTGATCATCACGCCCTTGACGGAATCGGCCATCCTGCCCTTGATGTCCGCCGGGCGGTAGTTGAAGCCGTCCTCCTCGTAAACGTCCACGTACCGGGGCACGCCTCCGACGAACTCGAGGATGTTCGGGTAGCAGGCGTACGAGGGGTTCGAGAGTATCAGCTCTTCTCCCGGGTTCAACAGCGCCGAGAAGATGAGGACCATAGCGAGGGACGTCCCGCTGGTGACGATCACGTTCTCCGCTGCCACCCGGACGCCGTAGCGGTCGTTGTAGTGCTTCGCGATCGCGGAGCGCAGCAGTGGGATGCCGAGGCTGTGTGTATAGTGCGTCATGCCGGCCTCGAGCGCCCGGCACGCAGCGTCCTTGACCGCCTCAGGCGTGTCGAAGTCAGGCTCGCCCACCTCGAGGTGGACGACGTGGGCGCCGTTCGCCTCCATCTCGTGTGCTTTTTCGAGTATCTCCATCACGTAGAACGGAGGAAGGCTGGAGGACCTCTGAGAGATCAAGAACAGTACCTCCACTGCTCGGCCGTCGGGTATCAACGATGAGTGTAACAAATAGACGGGGGGAATATCGCCGGCGCCAGCGAATAATCAGTAAAGCGACCTTTACAGACTAGGGTGGAGGAGAGGCGTTGGCAAACTGGGTGCCGTGGGCAGTCCTGGGCGCTTCCGCGCTGTGCCTGCTCGTCGCGGCCGAGCTGGCACGACAGGTCCTCAAGTTCGACGAAGGCAGCGAGAAGGTCCGCGAGATATCCCTCGAGATACAACTGGGTGCGGTGCGCTTCCTGGGCGAGGAGTACCGGGTGGTGCTGCTGTTCATAGCGGCTCTCGCCATCCTGGTCACCGTGGTTCTGTTCCGCGGCTGGATGGTCATGCTGTGCTTCCTGCTCGGAGCGGGCTGCTCGCTGGGGGCGGGATACATCGGCATGGCGATGACGACGCGGGCGAACAGGCGCACCACCGAGCAGGCGTGCCTGGGCAAAATGGGGCAGGCCCTCAAGGTCGCCTACCGGGGCGGTCTGGTGATGGGCCTGGCCGTGTCCGGCGGGACCCTCTTAGGCATCACCGTGCTGTACCTCATCTTCCAGGTGGGCCTGGGCTTCTGGGACTCCCAGAACATAATCCTCGGCTTTGCGCTGGGGTCCGCCAGCGTTGCGCTCTTCGCGCGTGTGGGCGGCGGCATCTTCACCAAGGGCGCGGACGTCGGGGCGGACCTCGCGGGCAAGATCGAGGAAGGAATACCGGAAGACGACCCGCGCAACCCCGCGGTAATAGCGGACAACGTCGGGGACAACGTCGGTGACGTTGCCGGGATGGGCGCGGACCTCAGCGCCTCGTTTGCGGCGGCGACCCTGGCGCCACTGGCGATCGCCGCGGGCGCGCAGGTGTATGTCGCCCTGGGCGCCAACGGCATGATACTGCCGCTGGCGATCGCCGCGGCGGGCATACTGTGTTCTATCGCGGGCACTTTCTTTGTGGCGTTCAGCAACGGTGAGAAACCGGAGCGCTCTCTGGTGCTGGCGATGCTCGGGGCTGCCCTGCTGACGGTCGTAAGCTCTTTCTTCATCACCTGGGGTATCCTTGGCTGGCACCACACGGGCATCTTCTGGTCCATCCTGGCCGGGATCATCGCGGGTATGGGCATCGGCGCGGTGAGCTACTACTTCACCTCCAACTCGTTCTCGCCGGTGCGCCGCATAGCGCGGGCTTCCCAGACCGGGGCGGGGACGACCGTCATCAGCGGCATATCGGAAGGCATGACCTCGACCGCGATCGCCGTGGTCCTTATCGCCGCCGCCGTCGGCATCGCCTACTACACCGGCAACAAGGCCTTTGCGGGAGGCGGCATATTCGGCGTCGCGATGCTGGCCATCGGGATGCTGAGCACGGCGGGGATGATCATCTCGGTCGACGCTTACGGCTCCGTGTCGGACAACGCGGGCGGCATCGCCGAGATGGCCGACCTGGGCGAAGACGTGCGGGAGAGGACCGACGTCCTGGACGCGGCGGGCAACACCATGGCGGCGATATCGAAAGGGGTCGCGGCCGGCTCTGCGACCCTCGCCGCGATAGCGCTACTGACAGCCTACTCGGCGGCGACCGGGCTGAAGACCATAAACCTCATCAACGACAAGACGCTGGTGGGCCTGCTGCTCGGCGTCATGGCGCCCCTGGCCTTCAGCGCCCAGACGATGCGCGGGGTCGAGAGGGCGGCGCACGCCGTGGTGGAAGAGGTCCGGCGCCAGTTCCAGGTGATCCCCGGCCTGCGCGAAGGCTCCGAAGGCGTCAAGCCGGATTACGAGAACGTGGTCCGGATGACGGCGCGTGAGTCTATCTACCAGATGCTCATACCGGGCACCCTGGCCGTCATCGCGCCTCTGCTCATCGGCATCGTCCTGGGCAAAGAGACGCTCGCCGGCTTCATCGCGGGGGCCATCGCCTGCGGCTTCGCGACCGGCATCTGGATGGTCAACGCCGGGGAGGCGTGGGACAACGCCAAGAAGTACATCGAAGCGGGCAACCTGGGGGGCAAGGGCACCCCGGTGCACAGCGCCTCCGTGGTGGGAGACACCGTCGGCGACCCACTCAAGGACACTGCGGGCCCCTCGATGAACGTGCTGATAGTGGTGATGTCCGTGGTCGCGCTTATATTCGTGCCGCTCTTCACGCATTGAGGGCCCGCCCGCAGAAGTCTTCTTAGACCCCTTCCTGCATCACATCCGGCCGTCCGGCTTTATGGCTCCGGTTGACGTCTTGCGGATTGCGGTACTCATAAATATAATGAGGCCTGTTTGTCAGCCCGCCGAGTGCCACTCGGATACCGCATTGGAAGGAGTAACGGATGACCACCTGGATACCCATAGTCGTAGTGGGAATCTCCGCTTTCTGCCTTGTCGTGGCGGCGATCTTCGCGAAACTGGTCCTCAATGCACCCCCCGGCAACGAGCGTATGCAGGAGATATCGAAGTGGATACAGGAAGGCGCGCGCGCCTTCATCCGCCGCGAGTACGGATACGTGGCTATCTTCATGCTGATAATGGTCGTGCTGATCTCGGTCGCGCTTCGCAGCCAGAACGGATGGCAGACAGCGCTATGCTACGTCTTCGGCGCGCTGTGTTCGCTCGGTGCTGGCTTCGTGGGCCTGTCGATCGCTACCAGGGCCAACTCCAGGACCACGGAGGCGGCCCGGGGCGGAGTATCCGGAGCGCTCACAGTGGCCTTCCGCAGCGGGGCGGTCATGGGCCTCACCGTGGCGGGCCTGGGACTTCTCGGCCTGACCGTCTGCTACATCATCTTTGAACAGGTACTCGGTTTCTGGAACGCATCGAACATCATCCTGGGCTTTTCGCTCGGGGCTTCCAGCGTCGCGCTGTTCGCACGCGTGGGAGGAGGCATCTTCACCAAGGCCGCCGACGTAGGGGCGGACCTTGTCGGCAAGGTGGAGGCCGGCATCCCCGAGGACGACCCGCGGAACCCCGCGGTCATCGCTGACAACGTCGGCGACAACGTGGGTGACGTCGCGGGCATGGGCGCCGACCTCTACGAGTCCTACGTAGCGGCCATCGTGGCGCCTATCGCCATCGCATCTTCCGGCCTTGTCTTCCAGAAGTTCGGGGCGAAAGGCCTGGTCCTCCCGCTGGCCGTCACCGGCGCCGGGGTACTCTGCTCTATCCTCGGCACCCTGCTCGTGCGCACCAAGAAAGGCGGGCGCTCCGCTCAGCGCGCGCTCACCTGGTCGACGTACGCGACCGCCGGACTGGCGACCCTGAGTTCTTTCTTCCTGGTCTGGTGGATCCTGGGCTGGCAGCATGTCGGCCTCTTCTACTCCCTCTTGATGGGTATCGTCTCCGGAATAGTCATAGGCCTCACAAGCGAGTACTTCACGTCGGACCACTACAACCCCGTCAAAGAGATTGCGAAGAGCGCGCAGACCGGTTCAGCCACCATAATCATCAGGGGCCTCGCGGTCGGGATGCTGTCGACGGTAGTGCCTATAGTGATGGTCGCGATAGCGATAGCAGTCTCTTTCTGGACGGGCAGCCGCGCCGTGGCGGGCGGTGGCATCTTCGGCATCGGCCTTGCAGCCCTCGGGATGCTCTGCACCACCGGCATGGTAGTCGCCGTTGACGCCTACGGGCCGGTCGCGGACAACGCCGGCGGCATCGCGGAGATGGCTCACCTCGAGCCCGAAGTCCGCGAGATAACCGACAACCTCGACTCGGTTGGAAACACCACAGCCGCCATAGGAAAGGGCTTCGCCATCGGCTCCGCGGCCCTCGCGGCCCTCGCCCTGTTCGCCGCTTACGCCCAGGCCGTCGGCCTGGGCAAGATAGACATGGTCGGCGACTACAAGTTCTTCGTCGGGCTGCTGCTCGGCGGGGTGCTGCCGTTCGTGTTCAGCTCCCTGACGCTGAACGCCGTGGGGCGAGCAGCCATGTCGGTCGTCGAAGAGGTCCGGAGACAGTTCCGCGAGATAGTGGGGCTCAAGGAGGGCTTACCGGGTGTCGTGCCGGACTACGCCCGTTGCGTTGACATCACCACCAAGACGGCCATCTACGAGATGCTGCTGCCGGGGGCGCTTGCCATCGTCGTCCCGCTGATGATCGGCCGGTTTATGGGCAAGCAGTCACTGGCGGGATTCCTCGCCGGTGCCCTGGTGGTCGGGTTCATCCTGGCCATCATGTTCGCCAACGCGGGCGGAGCGTGGGACAACGCGAAGAAGCTGATCGAAGGCGGCGAGTACGGTGGCAAGGGCACTCCGACCCACGCGGCAGCCGTCTGTGGAGATACGGTAGGCGACCCGTTCAAGGACACCAGCGGCCCTGCGATGAACATCCTGATCAAGGTGATGACGGTCGTCTCACTGCTGTTCGTGCCGCTGTTCATCAAGTGAAGACCGGGGGGTCAGGCACTTTTCACCCCGTCATTTTCGTCGCGCCAGCGGGCCTTCAAACCGCTGGCGCATCCTTCTTCAAGCCTGCGAGGGCCTGACTTCGCGGCCGGGTCCAGCGGAATGCCGCGATGGACAAAAGGGTGGACGGTGCCTGAGGGCTCAAATTGACCGTGCCTGCACTCATCTGTAGACTCCCTTACTATGAAACTTATAGTGACTGAGAAAAACCAGACCGCACGCCGCATCGCCGAGATACTCTCGGGGGGCAAGGCGCAGCATGAGGGCGGCCCTCGAAGCACCGTCTACGGCTTCGACGAGAACGGCGGAGAGGTCAAGACCGTCGGCATGAGGGGCCACGTGCTCCAGGTGGATTTCCCCGAGGAGTACCGCAGCTGGCAGGAGGTGTCCCCCCGCTCGCTGGTCGATGCGCAGATAATCAAGACCCCTAAAGAGAAGATGCTCGTCACCACGCTGAAGAAGCTCGCGAAGCTGGCCGACGAGATAGTGATCGCGACCGACTACGACCGCGAAGGGGAGCTCATCGGCTCGGACATCGTGGACCTCATCCGGGAGGTCAACCCGGACGCCCCGATCTCGAGAGCGCGCTTCTCCGCGCTGACCGCGACTGAGATCAACGACGCGTTTGCGCAGCTCGACACGCTGAACGTGAACCTCGCCAGGGCCGGCGAAGCAAGGCAGGACATCGACCTCATCTGGGGCGCAGCCCTGACCCGCTTCATCTCGCTCGCCGCCAACAGGCTTTGGCAGAAGTTCCTCTCCGCGGGGAGGGTCCAGAGCCCGACGCTGGCGCTGATGGTCGACCGCGAGGCCGAGATAAAGGCTTTCGTGTCGGAGGACTTCTGGCAGGTCAGGGTCACGCTCGAGCACGAGGGCGACCGGTTCACCGCCAGGCACAAGACCGAGCGCTTCACCGACCAGGCCGCCGCGCAGGCGGCCTTCGACCACATCGGCCAGGACGGCGTGGTGACCGAGGTGAAGAAGCGCGAGCGGACAATGAACCCGCCGGCGCCGTTCAACACGACCTCGTTCCTGGCCGCGGCGTCGAGCATCAAGGTCCCGCCCGCCCGCGCCATGGACGTCGCCGAGAGCCTCTATTCAAGGGGCTTCATCAGCTACCCGAGGGTGGACAACACGGTCTATCCGGACTCTTTAGACCTCGCCGGCGTGCTGCGCGCTATCGAGGGCTCCCAGGTGGTCGGCCCGCTGGCCTCCGAGCTGCTCAAGAAGGGACAGCTCAAGGCCACCCGCGGCAAGAAGTTCTCGACCGACCACCCGCCGATCTACCCGACGTCCGCTGCCGACCAGTCCAAGCTGAACGGCCTGGAGTGGAAAGTGTACGAGCTCGTCGCCAGGCGCTTCATGTCGACGCTGTCCGATGCGGCCACGGCACGGTCGACGCGGGTGGATATAGACATCAACACCGAGCCTTTCGTCGCCAGGGGCGACGTTATCGTCAGCGAGGGTTTCCTCCGCTACTACCCGTACTCCAGGAAGAAGGACGATGAGCTCCCGCCCCTTGAAGAGGGCGACAAGGTCGACGTCGTGGACAAGGAGCTCGAGGCCAAGCAGACGCAACCCCCGGCGCGGTACACCGAGGGCGGCCTCATCCAGAAGATGGAGGAGCTGGGCCTGGGGACCAAGTCTACGAGGCACAACATCATCCAGGGCCTGGTGGAGCGCGGCTACGTCTACGGCAGCCCGCTCAAGCCGAGCGGCACCGGGATCGCCGTCTCCAGGGCGCTCGAGCGGCACGCGACCATGGTGACGTCCCCGAACATGACCGCCGAGCTCGAGCGAGACATGGACGCGATCGCGGAAGGCGAGCAGACCCTCGACCTCGTCGTCGACCGCTCTCGAGAGGTGCTCGGCAAGATCCTCGACATGATGGAGAGCCAGAAAGACGAGATCTCCGCCGAGATCAAAGAGGGCATGCGCGGGGACACGGTCCTGGGCGCATGTCCGGCCTGCGACGGCGAGTTGACCATCAAGACGGCGCGCAAGTCAGGCAAGCGCTTCACGGGCTGCGCGAGCTACCCGGACTGCACCCAGACGTACCCGCTTCCGCAGAAGGGCAGCATACTCGCGACGGGCGAGACCTGCGAGGAGTGCGGGACGCCGCGCATCCGCGTGGTCACCAAGGGACGCAAGCCGTGGGATCTGTGTCTCGACCCGGACTGCCCCACCAAGCCGAAGCGCGAGGCGCCCGCCAAGGCAGCAAAAGAGGAGGAAGCCGGCTCCGCGCCGGAGTGACGCTCCTCACTGGGGAGGGTTGATGGACAAGGTAACGATATTCGGCGCCGGGCACGTGGGCGCCACCACCGCTTTCTACCTGGCGCTATCCGCTACCCTGGAGATATCCCTGATCGATATCGAAGGTGGCATCGCGCGTGGGCTCGCCATGGACATCGAGCAGTCGATGCCGTACACGGGCTCGGGCTCGCGCCTTCAGGGTGGCGACGACGCCACTCTGGTGGAGGGCTCAGACCTCGTGGTGATAACCGCAGGCTTCCCCCGCACGCCCGGCATGTCGCGCCTGGACCTCACCGCCCGCAACGCTCCCATCATCGAGGGCATCGCCCGCAACGTAGCGAAGTTCGCGCCCGATGCCGTGCTGCTGAACGTCACCAACCCCGTCGACGAGATGACATACCTGGCGTGGAAAGCGTCACGCTTCGACGAGCGCAGGGTGATCGGTATGGCGGGGGTCCTGGACACTTCCCGTTTCATGTATTTCCTGGACCGCCTGGCCTCGGTCCCGGTGAGGGACCTGAACGCGCTGGTGCTCGGCTCGCACGGTGACGACATGGCTCCGCTGGTGGACTCGTCGCAGGTTGGAGGCAAGCCGCTCAGCGAGGCTGTCGAAGCCGGGCTGCTCGAGAGCGCGGTGCAGAGGACACGCGACGGCGGGGCGGAGATAGTCGGCTACATGAAGACGGGCAGCGCGTACTACGCTCCGGCTGTCTCGATCGGCACCATGTCGCTCGCGATCCTGGGGGACACCGGTCGGGTGCTGCCGGTCTCCGCGTACCTGCGCGGCGAGTACGGGATCGACGGCATGTTCCTGGGCGTGCCCGCGAAACTGGGCAGGGCGGGGGTGCTCCAGGTCGTGGAGCTGCCTCTCTCGGACAGGGAGAAAGAGTCGCTCCAGTCCGCGGCGCTGGGCGTGGGCGAGAGGATCAGAACGCTCGGAAAGGCCGGGACAGATGAGAGCGATTGATGCCTCGGAGATAGGCGAGGCCGTCGAGTCTCTCTGCCTCGAGGTATCGACCACCCTTGGAAAAGACGTCATCAGCGCGCTTGAATCGTTCCGTGAGGAAGAGCGCTCGGAGCGGGGCCGCTCCGTCCTGGGCCTCATCATCGAGAACGCCCGCGTCGCCTCGAGAGAGGGCGTGCCGCTCTGCCAGGACACGGGCATCTTCACCGTCTACATAACCCTGGGGGCCGACACCTGCCTCTCGGGCGACGTCCAGGCCGAGGCTGATGCGGCGGTAGCCCGCGCCACCAGGCGGGGCGCGCTGCGCGCGTCCATCGTCTCCAGCCCGCTGGACGAACGCAGGAACACCGGGGACAACACGCCGGCGCTCGTCGATGTCGAACTCTCGAGGGGTGACGGCACAACCGTGGGCGTCCTTGCCAAGGGTGGCGGGAGCGAGATGGCTTCCCGCACGGCGATGCTTCCGCCCGGCGCGGGATGGGACGGCGTGAGAGATTTTGTGATGGGTGTGGTCTCCGAGGTAGGGGCGAAGTCGTGCCCGCCGCTGGTGCTCGGGGTGGGCATCGGAGGTGGGTTCGACCGCGCGCCCGTGCTTGCCAAGAAAGCCTTGCTGGAGCCGCTCGACGTCGTGAGCCCGGACGGCCCGACCGCGGACCGCGAAGCGGAACTCATCGAGGCCGTGAACGGGCTCGGCATCGGCCCGGGAGCCGTAGGGGGGACGACGACCTGTATCGGCGCCCGCATCGTCGAGGCGCCGTGCCACATCGCCAACCTTCCGGTGGCCCTCAGCGTGAACTGCCACGCGCTTCGCAGAAAAGTCATTCAGATATAGACCCTAGGAAGCCACTTGGACGACCCGCCGCCAGACAGGAGCAACAAGATCGGGGAGGGGCTCGGCACCGAGCCCGCCACCCAGGTCACCATCGAGGTATCCGCGTTCCGGAAGGTCATGAGGAACAAGAACTTCATGGCTTTGTGGGTCGGACAGGGCATCTCGAGCATCGGCGACTGGGTGATAGTCGGTGTCCTTCTGGCCACAGTCAACAACATCAGCCCGACCTGGGGCGTCTTTTTCATGATGACGTTCAGGTTCCTGCCCGCTTTCCTGTTCGGCCTCGTGGCAGGGGCCGTGGTGGACCGCCTCGAGCGCAAGACGCTCATGATCCTCTGCGAGCTGGCGCGCTGCACCCTGGTGGTCGCGCTCGCATTCGCCAACACCCTGATCCTCATCTGTGCGCTCGTGTTCACGATCGAGTGCTTCACGCTGCTTTTCGGCCCCGCCAAGGATTCGTGCATACCCGACCTCGTCCGAAGGGATGAGGTGCTGACGGCGAACTCGATGATGTCCACGAGCACGTACCTGAGCATGGCACTCGGCACCCTCATAGCCACGGTGGTGCTCGGGCTGGCAGCGCTGATACACAAGTTCCCGCTGGTCCACTATGTCGTGGCCAACGAGGCGACTTTTCAGCACGAGTTCGCCTTCCTCGCCGACGCGCTCACCTTTCTGGTCTCGGCGATGCTGCTGTTCACGATAGCGTTCCCGAAGCGCAAGACCCCGACGGGTGAGAAGTTCTCCGCCAGGTCCGTGCTCTCCGACCTCAAGGAGGGGCTGTCATTCATGCGGACCAACCCTCTGACGAGAGGCATCCTCGGCATCATGATCGTCGGCTTCATCGGAGGAGGCTCGCTTTATATACTCGGCGTCTCGTTCTCAGAGCAGGTGCTGAAAGCCACAAATGCCAAGTTCACCCTTATCCTCTCGGGGTTGATGATCGGGGTAGTGGTCGGAGCAGCCGCCACCCCCTGGATCAGCAAGTACCTTCCCACCTGGAAGTGGTTCACACGTGCGGTCATCGGGTTCGGCGTGACCATGTTTGTGTTCGCACTCATCGACTTCTACGCCCTGTCCCTGGTCGTGATATTCGTGGGCGG
Organism: Candidatus Anoxymicrobiaceae bacterium; assembly: GCA_036845225.1. Classification (GTDB taxonomy): domain Bacteria; phylum Actinomycetota; class Geothermincolia; order Fen-727; family Anoxymicrobiaceae; genus FEN-680. Next base: position 20,716 of record DAIUEJ010000032.1, read on the forward strand.
CTGCCTGCTGGGTTATCTGCTCGTCTCCTCTTACACACTCCTGCACCAGAACCTCGCGGAGGACATCCGGGGAAGGGTCTTTGCCGCGATGCAGACCATCATGCGGACATGCCTTCTCCTGTCGATGGGCATCTTCGCCGGCCTGCAGGTGCTTTTCCACTACTGGATACCCTGGACGAAGGCGAAACCCGTGAGCAGGACTCTTGACCTCGGGATCTTCCACAAGAGCTTCTACGCACCGACGCTCGCACTGATGGTAGGCGCGGTCGTCGTGATCATCGGCGGCGCCATCTTCATGAAATCGCTCCACCAGTACTTCAGAGAGAACCGAGGAGGCGGTCCGGTTGAGGAGACTGGAGCTACCACCTGACGAGGACGACCTCCGGTCGCTGCGGGCCGGGGACGAAGTCGAGCTCTGGGGAGATGCCCTGACCATGCGGGACGCGGCGCTGAAGCGCCTTGAGGCGGTCCTCGCCTCAGGCGAGGAGCCCCCCTTCGACGTCTCGGGCCAGCTCGTCTTCCACGCCGGCCCCACGCCGCCCGCCGCGGGCAGGCCGACCGGCTCGATCGGACCGACCACCTCCGCGCGGATGGACCGGTTCCTGGAGATGCTCTTCGACCTCGGGGTGAGAGCAACGCTGGGCAAAGGCCCGAGGTCCGCCGAAGCGCGCGCCCTCCATGAGGCGCGAGGCGCGGTGTACCTGGCGGCCGTCGGCGGCCTGGGGGCGTTGTACGGCGGCATGGTCGAGTCCATGGAGCCGGTCGCCTGGGAGGACCTGGGCCCCGAGGCGGTCTACCGGGTGCGGCTGGCCGGAATGCCCGCTATTGTCGCCATCGATTCCCGCGGTGAGGACCACCTGGCGAAGCAATACGATTCTCATAGACAGGAACACGGCCAGCAACTAGACTAACCTCAGAATCTGGGCGACAACGGAGGCAAGCTTGGACGACTTTGACGACTTCATCAATACCTCGGGATTTGTGAGAGGACCCCACGACCTGGCCGGCAAGTTCATCACCTTCGAGGGCTGTGAAGGCTCGGGCAAGACGACGCAGGCCACGATGCTCTACAACTATCTCGTGAACCAGGGCAAGGACGTCATCCTCTGCCGCGAACCCGGCGGCACGCACGTGGGTGAGAAGATCCGCGACATACTGCTGGACCCCGAGATCAAGGACATCTTCCCGATCACGGAGGCACTGCTGTTCGCGGCCGACAGGACCCAGCAGGTCATGCAGGTCATCAGGCCGGCGCTCGCCAAGGGATGGATCGTCATCGCGGACAGGTTTGTGGACAGCTCGCTCGCCTACCAGGGCGTGGGCAGGGGCTGCGGCCTGGAGGCGGTCAAGAACCTGAACGACTGGGCGTGCGGCAACATCGAGCCGAACCTGACGATATTCCTCGACCTCAAGGTGCGCGAAGGACTTGAGAGGGCCGCGTCCGCGCGCGGGCTCGACCGCATCGAGCAGGAGTCGCTCGAGTTCCACGAGAACGTACGCCACGCCTACAGCATGCTCATCAGGATCTTCTCGAACCGCTACGCGGTGGTCGAGGCACTCGGCGCCCCGGAGATGGTCCAGGCCCGCGTTGTCGACCAGGTCAACAAGGTCATCTGACGGAGGTTGTTCAGCCAATGATCTGGGACCAGGTGGTCGGCCACACGGCAGTATGCTTGAGCCTGCGCAGGGCGGTCGAGCAGGAGCACGTCAACCACGCTTACCTTTTCACCGGCCCGTCCGCGGTCGGCAAGTTCATCGTCGCCAAGACGCTCGCCGCCTCGATCCTCTGCCCGAACGGAGGCTGCGGAAAATGTAACGTGTGCCGCCGGGTCATGGAGGAGAAGCACCCCGACCTGACCGTGGTCAGGCCGGAGGGCAAGAACATCCGCGTGGAGACCATCCGCGCGCTCCGCATGGACGCCTTCAAGAAGCCCACCGAATCCGACAACAAGGTCTACATAATCAAGAACGCCGAGCGGATGTGGGACGAAGGCGCCTCCACGCTTCTCAAGGTGCTCGAGGAGCCCCCGGGCAACGTCATCTTCATACTGGTGACCGCCAATGCCGGCGGGGTGCTCCCGACCATCCGGTCGCGCTGCCAGGAGATCAGGTTCGCGAACGTGCCGCTCGAGGACCTCAAGGGTTACCTCCTCGAGCACAAGGACGTCACTCCCGAGAGGGCCGACCTCATCGTGCGCCTCACCGGCGGCGTGCTGGGGAGGGCGCTCGACTGGTGCGACGAGCCGTGGAGGCTCACCAGGAGGGACAACGTCATCAAGACCGCCAGGGCGCTCCGCAGGGCGGACCTCAACCACGCGCTCGCCTTCGCGCAGGAGATCTACCGCGACGTGCGCGCTCCGCTGGACGAAGTGGCCGCGGGATATCAGGAAAAGAAGCACGCGCTGGCCGACGGGTCCATCGACGACGCCACGGTGAAGCGGGTCTGCAAGGAGCTAGACGAGGAGTGCAAGCGGGAGCAGGTCAAGGAGGAGGCGCGCGGGGTCAAGGAGGTCTTCTCGACTCTGTCCTGGTGGTATCGTGATATCCTGATATACGGCGAGGGAGGGGACGTGACCCTGCTCGTCAACAGGGACCTCGAACAGGAGATAGCAGAGGAAGCAGGCGCACTGGCGCCCGTCAACCTCCTCAAGTGCATCGATATCCTGGGAGAAAGCATGCGGGCAGCCGAGCAGAACGTGCCGGCACAACTGAACATAGAGAGCGCACTCTTCGGACTGCAGGAGGCGCTCTATGCCTAAGACCGTCGGCGTCTCCTTCCGCCCCGGCGGCAAGGTCTATCTCTACGACCCCGAAGGCCTCCCCCTGGTGCCCGGCGACGAGGTCGTAGTGCCGGCCGCGCGGGGCGTCGGTTACGGGCGCGTTGTCTCTCCCATCAGAGAAGTGCCTGCCGAGGAGATGGAGGAGCCCCTCAAGAAAGTGATGAGGCGCGCCAGCGCCCATGACAAAGAGCGCCAGAAGGAGAACATCCGTAAGAAGGAAGAGGCTTACCGCACCGCGCGACAGCTGGTCCAGAAGCACGGGCTGCCCATGAAGCTCGTGGACGTCGACTACGTGTTCGACGGGTCCAGCATCGTGTTCTATTTCACCGCGGAAGGGCGCGTCGATTTCCGGGAGCTGGTCAAGGACCTGGCGTCCACCCTCAAAGCGCGCATCGAGCTGCGCCAGGTAGGCGTCCGTGACGAAGCCAAGATGGTCGGGGGGCTCGGGCCTTGCGGGCGCGACCTGTGCTGCAGCCTGTTCCTCTCAGACTTCAACCCGGTCTCGATCAAGATGGCCAAGGAGCAGGACCTGCCGCTGAACCCGTCAAAGATCAGTGGCATCTGCGGGCGGCTGATGTGCTGCCTCAAGTACGAGGTCGCGGCCTACGAGGAGTTCAACAGGCAGGCGCCGCCCATAGGGACCGACGTGACCACGGAGCACGGGGCCGGCCGGGTGGTCGGCTATCACGTCCCGCGGGGACTCGTGGTGGTCGAGGTCGAGGGGCACGGGCGGGTCGACGTGCCGATCGATGACCTGGGCGTGCGGCAGGAGCAACGCGGCAGAAGAGGCCGCAGGCGCTAGCTGTTTGGAAGCGCGCCGCGTCCCGTTCCTCAAAACCCGTTTTTCGCGTCACGGCGGTTGCGTTTGGACCTCACCACCACAGGCCATTCGTGCTAATATGATTACTCCGGATGCCTCCAGGTTTGTCCTCAGGCGGTTTTGTTTTCCCGGAACGTCAGAAAGGTTTTTGACATTGTTCGAGATCAGAGTTCACGGTCTTGGAGGCCAGGGCGCGGTGACCCTGTGCACCTGGTTGGCCCAGGCCGCGTACGAGCGTGGCAGGCACGTGCAGGCGTTCCCGTTCTTCGGGGCGGAGCGCAGGGGCGCGCCGGTCAAGGCTTTCGTGCGGCTCGATGACGACCCGATATACCTGCGCAGCCAGGTCTACCACCCCGACCTTCTCCTCGTGATGAGCGTGGATCTCACCGGGCAGGCGATCGAAGAAGGGATTAAGCCGGACGGCCGGCTCCTCGTCAACGCGGGGGCGGAGCTGGCAGAGAAGCTCGCGGAGCGCTTCGCCAGGGAGGTCCACTACCTGGACGCGACAGGCATCGCGCTCGACCTGGGCCTCGAGATAGAGGGCATGCCCATGGTGAACCTGCCTCTCTTCGGGGCAATGGTGAGCCAGTCGGGCGCGTCCGACCTGGAAGGGGCGCTGCGGGTAGTGCGGGAGGTCGCCTCCAAGCGGGGCAACCTGGAGGCCTACGAGAAAGCCGCCACGGCGGGTTTCGAAGGCGTGATGATCGCCGGAGTCCAGGAGGCCAGGGCCCTTTAGAACCGGCGGATTCGGCTCGCGGAAGTACGGGGGATATGGAAGAGAAGAAGGAAGAAATCGGCTATATGACCTCGGTGTCGAGGCCGGTCAAAGGGTGCGCCGGCGACACCGGTGAGTGGCGTGTGTTCCGCCCCGTCAAGGACGCGGACAAGTGCAACGAGTGCCTGCTCTGCTGGGTGTTCTGCCCCGAGGCCACCATCTCCAAGGAAGGCCTCGAGATCGACTACCAGTACTGCAAGGGCTGCGGCATCTGTGCCGTGGAGTGCCCGACCGGGGCCATGACCATGGTCAAGGAGGAGAAGCAGTGAGGGTGCTCGAGACGGGCAACCACCTGGTGGCGCTCGCGGCCAACGCCTCCGCGGTCGAGGTAGTGCCGGCTTATCCCATCACCCCGCAGACGCAGATCATCGAGATGATCGCCGAGCTCATCGCCGAAGGGAAGATGGACGCGGAGTACATCCCGGTGGAGTCGGAGCACAGCGCCTGCGCGGCGCTGGTCTCATCTTCGCTGACTGGCGCGCGCTCTTTCTCCGCGACCAGCTCGCACGGCCTGGCGTACATGCACGAGATGCTCCACTACGCCGCGGGCATACGCGTTCCCGTGGTCCTGGTCAACGTCAACCGCGCGCTGGGGCCCGGCTGGAACATCTGGTGCGACCACCAGGACTCGATAAGCCAGCGCGACACGGGCTGGCTGCAGGTCTACGTCGCAAGCCACCAGGAGGCGGTCGACACGGTCATCCAGGCGTTCAGGATAACCGAAGACTCCTCCGTGCTGATGCCGATGATGATCAACATGGACGCATTCGTGCTCTCTCACACCTACATGGATGCCGAGGTGCCCGACCGCGAAGAGGTCGCGAAGTACCTGCCGCCGTACAGGCCGCGATGGAGGCTCGATGTCAGGAAGCCGGTCACCCACGGCTCGGTCGTCTATCCCGTAGATTTCAGCGAGACCCGGGAGTCGATGCAGATCGGGCAGGCGAACGCCCGTGAGGTCGTCACCCGAGCGGCGGAGGAGTTCCGTGAGATGTTCGGCCGCTGGCACGGCGACCTCGTCGAGCCTTACATGATGGACGGAGCGCGATACGTGATCGTGGCGCTGGGAAGCCTCGCGGCTGAGAGCAAGGTCGCGGTCGACTCGCTGCGGGCCAGGGGGAAAGAGGTCGGCCTGTTGAGGGTGCGCTTCTTCCGGCCGTTCCCGAACGAGGAACTGCGCGCGCTCTGCGCCGGCCGCGAGGGCCTGCTGGTCATCGACAGGGATTATTCTTACGGCAACGAGGGCGCGCTGTTCACCGAGACCAAAGGCGCCCTGTTCGGCCACGTGGACGTCCCCGCGCGCAACCTCATCGTCGGGCTCGGTGGGCGCGATGTCACCTTCGAGCAGATCGAGGGGTTTGTGGAGAAGGCGTGGGCGGGAGAGCTCGGAGACGTCACCTGGGGAGACTCGCACATAAGCCCCGCACACGAGGTCACCCGGGAGATACTGTGCGAGTTCTCGGAGCTGCTGGACAAAGACTCATAACGCAACAAGGGGTCAGACCACTTGTTGCATTCTGTGTGGAAGGCATGATGAGGAATGGTTAGATTCAAAGACCTGCCGGAAGAGGAGCTGTTCCTGGCGGGCAGCACCGCGTGCCAGGGTTGTCCGTCGAGCCTTGCGCTCCGGATCGCCTTCAAGGCGCTGGGCAAGAACACCCTGCTCATAGTGGTGGCATCGTGCACCTCGGTCCTCCAGGGCTCGTACCCGTTCTCGGCGATCAACCTGCCTCTGATCAACGTCGCGTTCGCCACCGGGGGAGCGAGCGCCTCAGGGGTGTCGGCGGGCATCAAGGCGTTGGCCAAGCGCGGGGAACTGGAGGAAGAGCCGACTGTCCTGGTCTGGGCCGGCGACGGTGGGACCTACGACATAGGCATCCAGTCCCTCTCGGGCGCGGCCGAGCGGGAGACTGACTTCATCTACGTCTGCTACAACAACGAGATGTACTCGAACACCGGTACGCAGCGCAGCGGCGCCACGCCGCTGGGCGCCTGGACGACGACTACCCCCGGTGGAAAGTCCCAGCACCGCAAGGACATCTCCCAGATCATGATCGCTCACCGCATCCCGTACGTCGCGACCGTGTCGCTCGCTTACCCGCTCGACTTCTACCAGAAGATGCAGAAAGCGAAGAGCATCAAGGGGACCAAGTACCTCGAGATCATGGCGCCGTGCCCTCCGGGCTGGAAGTTCCCTTCGAGCCAGATGATCGAGGTCAGCCGCCTGGCGGTGCAGAGCGGCATGTGGCTGCTGTACGAGCACGAAGCCGGCGAGACCCGTTTCACCGCGGCGACGAAGCGGATCCTTGAGGGCAAGGTCAAGCGCAAGCCCGTCAAGGACTACCTCGAGATCCAGGGTCGCTTCAGGCAGATACTTTCCTCTCCCGAGGGACAGCAGGCTGAGGACCTGCTGGAGGAAGAGGTCTCCGAGTCCATCAGGAGGCTCCAGGGCTGGGTCCCGGAGTACATCTAGGCGATATCGCGATATCGGCGCGGGACACCAGCCGCGCGTCTTTTCCCTCCGTGGCGAAATCTGTTAACCTTTCAGACAGCCGGTGTAGCTCAGTCGGTAGAGCGGCTCACTCGTAATGAGCAGGTCCGCGGTTCGAATCCGCGCGCCGGCTCCACATCAGCAACCACTCAATGCGCGGATTCGAACCAGGGGGGCCGATTTCTGTCGCGGGGGGAAGGTCCACCCGCGACTCAAACGTGGGGGGTGACAGAAGCCCGAAGGGCTTCGCCCTCAGGGGGGATGAAATCCCCCCTAGGGGAGCGCGGAAACCTGAACAGCGGCCCCAGTCGATAGTCACTTCCAAGACTGGATGCGCGTTCTAGACCTGGGTTCTGCCATGCCGCTCGGCTTAGTAATCTGTGATCAGAATGCAACGAGTGTCCTGTCACCAAATATAATGAGACGCAGGTTGAAGCGCTCGGTTCGTATTCCCGCGCCGGCTCCACTTCACAACAGCGGTGACGATAACGATGTCTGCGGCGCGGATTCGAACCGAGGCGGTGGTTATGACCGACGACGGGGCCGACAATCTCAGCGACCGCGGGGCGGGCTGGCACGTGGAGGGAGTCACCCCAATCGAGCCCGGCCCTGAGCCGTGCCAGCAGTGCGGCGAGTTGCTCAAACCCGAAGCGATGGCATGCCCGATCTGTGGCGAGCCGAACAGGAGCTTTGCCGCTCCTCCGGCCGCCGGCCCCGAGCCGGCGAATCAAAAGAATAAGTCCTCGCAGCACAGCATCCTCTATGACACGGGAGCCGCCACGGCTGAGGTCGCCGACACTGTCCTCGATATCCTCAACATCTTCGGCGGCGGTATCTGACCCTGTGGCGCTTACAACGCGCAGCCTTCGTATGTTCGTCTCAAGATTTCAAGGTGGGTGCCGAATCTAGGAAGAGCGGCCGGCAGCAGGCACAGGCGTATCGGCCGGCGCCCGGTTGGACGCTGTCCGGAAGAGGTCTATTGATCACTAACCACGACGAGAGGACAACACCACCCGGCCCAGGCGCGGGCGACGACGCCATCGCTGAGGCCCTCCAGGAGGCCCGAGCGGAACTGGCCCGGCTTCAGCAGCTCTACTCCGTCATGGGCAAGACCGGCGAGCTCGCAGTACGCGTCCGCGAACCGCAGCAGCTCCACGAGCAGGTCTGCCGTGTTCTGGTTGACGAGCGGCTGGCGCTCATGGCCTGGGTGGGGATGGTCGACCCCGAGAGCAAGGTCGTCAACCCGGTCGCATTCTCGGGCAAAGACGAAGGCTTCCTGCAGGCGACCAGGCACTCCGCTCTCGAGATACCTCAAGGCCTCGGGCCGACCGGTGTCGCTACGCGTGAAGGCCGCGAGGACGTCTGCGAGAACATCGGCCGTGAGCTGCGGATGGCCCCCTGGCAGGACGAGGCCCGCCGGCGCGGATACGTCTCCTGCGCTGCCTTCCCGCTCAAGCTGGGGAACCAGCCAGTGGGAGCGCTCACCTTGTACGGAGCCGAGGAAGGCGCCTTCGAAGGCAGGGCAGGAAAGCTGCTGGCCTCGCTTGCCGAAGACGTCTCATTCGCGATGGAATCGATCCAGAGGGACGGTCTCCGCGAGCGGGCCGAGGAGTCGCTGCGACGCAGCGAACAGTACTACAGGGCGCTCATCGAGAACGCCCAGGACATCATCGCCGTCATCGACGCCGGCGGCTCCATCAAGTACGTCAGCCCGTCCGCCGAAAGGCTTCTCGGGTACAAGCGCTCGGAGTTGCGGGACCGCAACGTGTTCGATTTCGTCAACCCCGGCGACCTCGAGCGACTGACCAGGCTCCACGCGGAGCTCCTCGCCGAGCCGGGAAGCAGCAGGCAGGCACCCGCGCGCCTGCGTCACAAGAACGAGGCTTACCGCGACCTCGACCTGGTGGGACAGAGCTTCGTGGACTCCGCGGATGACCTGAACGTCGTGATCAACGCCAGGGACGTCACCGACAAGAAAGCCATCGACGAGGCGCAGCGCAAGGACCGCGACTTCATCTCCGCCGTGATAAACACCACAGCGGCGCTGGTGGTCGTCTTCGACCAGGACGGCCGCATCATCCTGTTCAACAGGACCGCCGAGGAGGCCACCGGCTACAGGTTCTCCGAGGTCAGAGGTCGGACAGCCGAGTTATTCATCGCGCCGGACGAGACCGAAGAGGTCAGACACGCGTTCGGAAGGTTTCTCGCCGGCGACCCCGCGCACCGGACGCTCGAGATCCACTGGATCACACAGCACGGGGCCAGGCGCCTGATATCGCTGTCGAGCACGGTGATGGCCGCGGATAAGGGCTCGAGCTCGTTCATCATCTGCACCGGCAGCGACATCACGGAGCACCGGGAGGCCGAAGAGGCGCTGCGCGAATCCGAGGCGCAGTACCGCACCATCTTCGAGTCGACCGGGACCGCGATGTGCATCATCGCCCCCGACGAGAAAGTCACGTTCCAGAACCAGGAGTTCGAGCGGATGACGGGGTACGGCGCGGAGGAGGTCGAAGGGCTGAAGCTCTTCACCGACTTTCTTGTCGGAGACGGCGTGGAGAGCTTCGCGAGCTACCACCGCGAGACGAACAGGAGCAGGAGCAGCGCGCCGGTGCATTTCGAATGCCGGATAGTTGATAAGGCTTCGAACACCCTGAACGTGCTCGCGAACATGGGGCTGCTGCCCGGGCAGGACGCATGCGTTGTCTCGCTGATCGACGTCACGCGCGAGCGGAACTATGGGAAGGACCTCGCGGAGACCGCCGAGAGGCTGAGGCATTTCCTGACGGTCGCCTCGCACGAGCTGCGCCACCCGATCACGATCGTCAAAGGCTACGCGAACACCCGGAGCAGCTTCATCGACGAGATGCCCAGAGAGCACGTGATGGAGATACTGCAGGATATCGACGCCTCCACCGACCGTCTGACGCGGTACGTGGAGGAGCTGATGGACGTCTCGAGGGTCGAGGAGGGACGGTTCCCTGTTACCACCAGGTACGCCGACACGGATATGCTCATCAAGATGACGTTGGAGGACATGCAGGTGATGGGGGCCGACAACGAGTTCATCGCGCACATCAGCCCCGACGTGCGCAAGATCAGCGTCGACCCCGAGAAGTTCGTGCAGCTCCTGGTCATCCTGCTCGAGAACGCGATCAAGTTCTCCCCGGCGGGCTCCGCTGTCGAGATCGAGCTCAGCCGCGAGGGACCCTGGCTCGAGGGGGCCGTGCTCGACCGTGGGATCGGCATCAGCGAAAGTGACCGGACAAGGGTGTTCGACCGTTTCTACCAGGTCGAGGACACCATGCACCACTCGACCCCGGGCATGGGCCTCGGACTGTACATCGCCCGGGAGATAGCCACCGCGCACGGAGGGGGCATCTGGGCCGAGGCGCGGGACGGAGGCGGTTCGGTCTTCAAGTTCAGGCTTCCCCTGGCGGCCGAGCCGTCACTCGAAGCATCTTCCTGACGGCGCGAGCCCGCCCCACAAACCCCCATACGCCGTTCGCGGTATGGCTCACCCGCCGGCGTCCAACTGATATAGTAATCCCCTGTGTCCGCAAAAAAGGAGGAGCGATGTCGACCGGCCGCCGGAGAGCGAGAGCCCTCGCGTCGCTTGCCTTACCTTTCGCGCTCGTCGTGGCGCTGGCCGCGGGTTGCGGGACCGGGTCCGCTGGGTCTGATGCGGCCTTCAAGTTCTCGGGATTGTGGCGCTCCTTCGCCTCCTCGGGCTCAGCCTCCAACGGGCTCGTGACGATATCGGCCGCGGGGGACGTGAACTTCGGCGACGGCGTCACACCGACGCTCACCGCAAATGGGCTCGACTATCCTTTTTCCGGTGTCAGCGCCGCCTTCGAGAACACCGACCTCTCTTTCGTCAACCTCGAATGTTGCATATCCTCTACGGGTTCCCCGGTGGCGGGCAAAGAGTTCACTTTCGAAGGGCCCGCCGACTCGGCCGGGGCGCTTGGCATGGGCGGCATCAAGGTTGTGTCGCTCGCCAACAACCACTCCAAGGATTACGGAACGGCCGCCTTCCTCGAGACGCTGGGGCACTTGCAGCAGAACGGGATCGCCTGGTGCGGCGCCGGCAAGAACTCCGCCGAGGCATACTCGCCCGCGGTGCTCGACGCGCACGGGACGAAGGTCGCTTTTGTGGCGTTCACCTGGGTCATCCCGGACGGATGGCCCGCCACCGCGACCAGCCCTGGCTGCGCCACCACCACCGACCGCAACAGGGTGGCCCAGACGATCGAGGATGCGAAGGCAGGGGCCGCATACGTCGTGGCCTCGTTCCACTGGGGCATAGAGCTCGCGACCTCTCCCAACGAGGAGCAGAGGAGCCTCGCCCACCTGGCGGTGGACAGCGGCGCCGACCTTGTGCTGGGGCACCATCCACACGTGGTCCAGGGGCTCGAGCTCTACAAGAACAGGCTGATCGCCTACAGCCTCGGCAATTTCGTATTCAGCCCTCCGCGAGAGGCTTCCGCAAAGAGCGTCATGGTGTTGACACTGCTGGGCCCCGGCGGCCTCGTCGAGGCCAAGGTGGTCCCGGCGGTGATCAGTGGCTGCAGGCCTGTCATCCTCAACGGCCAGGCGGCCGACGCCTGGGCCGCGACCATCGCGGGCTACTCGAAGTCTCTCGGCACGACCATGACGGTCACCGGCGGGCGCGGTTACGTCAGCGGCGGGGCTCCGGTCGGGGCAAAGCAGTAAGAGAATGAGCGCGTGGTGGCGGAGGCGCCAGGATGAAAGGGGCGGAGCATGAGGTTCTGCCGCGAGTGCGGCTTTCCCAGGGCGTATGGACGCTACATAGCATGGACGTCCGACGGGACGGTCCAGGGGCGTGACATAGCCAGGACCAGGCTCGTCTTCGTGGAAGTGGATGAGGTCCGGAACCTTTTCTCCCGCATCAGCGAGGCGATCGGGCTGCCGGTGGACCCCATCGTGTACCGGGCGGAGAAGGAAGTGGGCAGGCGCTTCATCGGCGCGCTGGTGCCCGACATCTTCACGAAGGTGCCCGCCTCGAGTATCGCGCGGCCTCTATTCCTGGCACGCTTCGTCGTACACGTGCTGGCCGGCTACATGGCAGCCCTGGGCATGGGCCGAGCCAGGCTTCTTGAATACAAACCCGCCCGCTTCGTCAAGGTGGAGCTGACCGACAGCCACGACCTGCCGCTGGTGGCGGGGGACATCGCCGGCATCGTCGAGTATCTGGACCGGGCGGGGATGGATGCGGCCTGGGAAGAGCCGGTGGCCGGCCCGGCTGTGCTCAGCCTCACAAAAGTGAGCGACACCCGTCCCGCCGACGAGCGTCTCATGCTCGAGGCCGTCGAGTGCCTTCCGGGAAAGGTATCCTACGACTTCTGCCCGCGGTGCGGTGTTCCCCGTGAGGTGTCGGACAACCTCAAGTTCGAGATCGAGCGAGGCGTGATCCGGAACGCGGTGACCGGCGGAAGGGAAGTCGCGCTGCCGGCGCAGAGTTTCGCCGCCGTCTTCCGCGAGCTGGCCGCGGAGCTCGGGGATGAGGTCACCGACCTGCTGGAGAGCACGGAGCAGGAGTACATGCGTGAGAGCTCGGCCGCGCGCCGCTTCGTGGCGGACCTGGATGACGGAGACCCGCTTACTCTGCTGAGCGACTTCCCCTGGCGGGGCCTGGGCAACCCCATGCGGGCGGAGAAGACCGATCACGGCCTGGAGGTCGTGGTCGAGAACGCCTTCAACCCGGGGATGGTCGCGGGCAGGGTAGCCGGGCTCTACGAGGCCGCGGCGGACACGAGGGTCAAGGTTTCCTGGGTCGAAGAGAGACCCGGGCGGCTCAAGGTGACGATGGCAAGATCCGTGGGGTGGGAACAAGACTGATGGCGCACGAGCACGGCGGGGACCTTGCGGGCAAAGCGATAGCCACGATCGAACGGCACGGCATGCTCTCCGGCGGGGAGCGCGTGGTAGTGAGCGTCTCCGGCGGTCCTGATTCAGTCGCGCTCCTGCATTTCCTGGTAGACATAGCACCCGGGATGGACCTCATCCTCGCCGTGTTCCACCTGGATCACATGCTGCGCGGCGATGAGTCCGCCGAGGACGCCGAGTTCGTCCGGGAGCTCGCGCAGGGCCTCGGATTGCCCGCTCGCGTGGTCGCCGTCGACGTGAAGAAAGAGACGGAGGGGTCGGGCCGCTCGCCGCAGGATGCCGCCCGGATCGTCAGGCTCGAGAGGCTGCTCGATTTCGCCGACGAATGGGGCGCGGACAGGGTCGCGGTCGGGCACACCGCGGACGACCAGGTCGAGACGTTCCTGATGCGGGTCGTACAGGGGG
>DAIUEJ010000033.1:0-32122 GCA_036845225.1 Candidatus Anoxymicrobiaceae bacterium
ACACCGTCCAGGCTATTTGTTGGCATGGGAGAGCCCAACGCTAGGATTTGAAAGATCCTCCCTCAGGCCTGCGGGTGACATGGAGAGGTCATTCGACGAGCATGCCGCAGAATCCAGTCAACCGTGCCTGAAAGGCGCGATTCGTAGTAAGATTACGACGTTGGAGGAGGCATATGGGGAATACCAGATTCTTTGCCGGGAGTGGACGCGGAGGGCTACATATACGCGCTCGACATCCCTCCCGAGCAGGCTGAATGAGAGAAACGATCCGGCTTTAGCGGTTAAGTTCTCGAGGAGGTCGCGGCCATGGAGTTGGACGACAAGACCCGCGATGCGTTCAAGGCGCTCCTGAACAACTCACCGATGTACAGGCACATGCGGATGCATGTGGTCGACGCGGGCGAAGGGCGCTCGAGGCTGACGATGGAGGTCTCCGACGATCTTCACAGCCTTTACGGCATGCTGCACGGAGGAGGCCCAGCCACGATTGTCGACTCCGCCTGTGGGATCGCCGTGGGAACTATGCTCGAGCCCGGGGACATGTGCGTGACGGTGGACCTGCGCGTCAACTACATCGCGAGCCTTAAGCGGGGTACCCTTGTTGCCGATGGCCGCGTCGTCCACATGGGAAAGAAGACCGGGGTCGCGCAGGCGGAGGTCAGGGACCAGGACGGCAACCTGATCGCCGTCGGCATGTCCACGCACCTCGTCTGCGGACCCGAGGACGTCAGGATGGCGGACGAGATCCAGACGACGGATTAGCGCGTAAGTCAGGACGGCAACTCAATCTGCGAGGTGTCCAATGGAAGCCTTGGTGGAGAAGAGCCACGAGGTTTGCACGTTTATACAGGGTATATATATATTTAATAGCCTCCTCGGTCGGCATCATTTGCCAGTTGCCCTCACTGGGTCCTAGGAGTCTGACTAAACACTGCCTCCCAAATCCGTGCTAGCACTCCCCGGAATATCCCTTGTAGGGTAGGGTCCAGCTCTATGACCTCGCCGCCCTCGGTACGCAGTAAGAAGGTTATGCTACCCGCCTCTTCACTTGGCTGCGCGGGTGTTGGGTTGTACTCAGCCATTGCCGTTGCCCCCCTGTCGCTTGCGCTTCGCTTCCTCAATAGCGCGGTAGAACTCGGTGCCCATCCGCTGAAGCTCAGGGCTGCCCGCCAGGATTTCGTCGAGTTCGGCCGCAGAGCTTGCAACGCTGTGGAAGATGTCAAATAAATGCGATTTGTTTGGTTGGCTGTAGTTAGCATGGTGAAGCGCAAAGATAGTGGAGCGGGAAACGGGTCTCGAACCCGCGACCTTCAGCTTGGGAAGCTGACGCTCTACCAACTGAGCTATTCCCGCTCTGTGTGCGAAATATTATATCGTCGGGCTTGCCGCGGTCGCAATATCGAGGCATTTCTTCGAATGCCGGCGGGACGCCGGCGCTACGACAGCAGAGCAAACACCCTTTCGCCGCGGGACGCCGGCGCTACGTCAGCAGAGCAATCACCCTTTCGGTCATTTTGAGTCGCTCCACAGCCCATAAGCGGCCGGTTTGGCTCTGTGGCTATCCCCCAATAGGGGTCACGAACGCTAAACTCATTGTCTTAAATGCCGATAACCTAATTGGGAAAATGCGGAGGTCTGATGCAAAAACCCAAGATTCTCGTCGTGGAGGACGAGCGCGATGTATCCAAAGTCATATCGATCAACCTCGAGCTCGAGGGGATGGAAGTCACCGAGGCACATGACGGCCCGACGGCCCTCGCCCTGATCGAGGAATCCAAGCCTGACTGCGTCGTCCTCGACGTGATGCTCCCCAAGATCAGCGGGTGGGACATACTCAAGTTCATCAAGAACAACCCGGCCACCGCGGACACCCCGGTCGTGATGGTCACCGCCAAGGTAGGCGAGCGCGACCAGTTGCGCGGGCTGGGCGCCGGGGCGGTCAAATACATCACCAAGCCGTTCAGCCCGGTAGCCCTTACGGAAGCCATAAAGAGCGTACTGAAGCCCCAGGCCAGGGAGGAGGTAGCTCGCGAGCGCCGCGAGACGATCGAGCGCCTCCAGCTATCCACCATCCACAAGATATCGGATATCCTGATATCCGCGCCGGTACTCGACGACCTCCTCGAGGGGGTCTCGGACAAGCTCACCGCGCTGTTCGACCTCCCTCTGTGCGCCCTCATCCTGAGCGAGGAAGAGCCTGAGGTCTATGCGTATCGGGAAGCGTCGGGCGAGCCGGGCAAGGGCAAGAGCGTCAGCCGCAGCACCGTGACGGGAGAGACGGACGAGAAGCTCAAACAGGCGTTTGCCGCGAACCGGAGGCCGGCAAAGGTGAGCGACCTGGAGGATTTCGAGCTGGACCTGGTGTTCCCGGGAGCGCCGATTGCCGAGGACGGCTATGTCCTCCCGCTCTTCGAGCGAAACACTTACCTCGGCTCCATCGTGATCGCGGGCAAATCAGGGGTGAACCTCTCGCTTGACGAAGAAGACCTGCTCGCCACGATCGCCAACCAGGTGGCTGCGGCGGTCGCGCGGGCGCGGCTCCATGAGAACTTGCGCGAGGACGAGGTCATACACAGGCGCCTCCTCCACCAGACCATCACCGCCCAGGAGTCGGAGCGCAGGCGCCTGGCAGCCGAGATCCACGACAGCGTGGTCCAGTCGCTGGTCGGCGTCTCCTACCGGCTCCAGGCAGTAGAGAAGAAGCTCGGCGCCGACATGGACAGCGAGCTGATGGCCGACCTCAAGATACTCGAGGAACAACTGAACTCCAACATCAAGGAGCTGCGTGACCTGCTGCTCGGGCTGCGCCCGCCGATGCTGGACGATATGGGCCTTTTCAAGGCGCTCGAGACCCATCTCAAGAACTTCGGGATCAAGAACGCGATCCAGTGCAGCTTCCAGCCGCCGGAGAACCTGCCGCGCCTCACCCGGGACGCGCAGATAAACCTGTTCCGGATAGTGCAGGAGGCGCTCAACAATGTAGAGAAACACGCGGGGGCGTCACACGTGACGATCGAGATAGAGACGTCGCCACAGAAGCTGTACCTGACAGTGCGAGATGACGGAAAAGGCTTCAGTACGCAGAGGGCTCGCAGCAAGCCGAGGAACCTCGGTATCGCGAGCATGAGGGAGCGAACGGAACTGCTGGGCGGCCACTTGAAGATCAAGTCGGAAGTGGAGCGAGGGACCGTGGTCTCCATCGATATCCCATTGAGACAGATATTGGAGGGATGATATGTCGATCAAGGTAATGATCGTCGACGACCACAACCTGGTGCGCGAGGGCCTGAAGGCGGTCTTCGACCAGGGTGACGAGATCGACGTGGTGGGCGAGGCGGGCTCGGGCGAAGAAGCCATCGAGATGGTGAACAAGGTGAAGCCTGACGTCATCCTGATGGATATCAGCATGCCGGGCATGAACGGCATACAGGCCACCAAGCTCATACGCGACGCCCACCCTGACGCGAAGATCGTGATACTGACCATGCTCGACCAGGAGGGATACGTCTACGAGGCCATCAAGGCCGGGGCGACCGGTTATATGCTGAAGAGCACGTCATCGGATGAGCTCGTCAATGCTATTCAGACCGTCAACGATGGCAAGGCGCTTCTGCACCCCGACGCGACTGCCCAGCTCCTCAAGGAGTTCGTGTCGCTCGCACAGAACAAGGCGAAGGACTACGGCCTTTCAAACCGCGAGATGGAAGTGCTGCAGCTCCTGTCAGAGGGCAATACCAACAAAGAGATCGCAAAGGCTCTCTGGATCAGCGAGCAGACGGTCAAGACCCACGTCGCGCACATCTTCGACAAGCTGGGGACCTCGGACCGGACCGAGACCGTCGCGCAGGCACTTCGGAGCGGCCTGGTCACGTAATCAGTCTGACCAGACGCTGTACTCGGGGTTCTCGGGGACCCTCACCTTGAGCGCTTTCGGCGCCACGGAGAGCTCGAAAGTCTCACCCGCGCCGTACTTGTAGACCTCCCCGTCCACCTGCACGTACGACTCTTCCTGCAGGTAAACGGTAAATCTCTCGCTCTGGTCCCGGAGGATCTTGTTGGATCTGAAGTCCCGGTTGAAGCAGCGCATCAGCAGGTACCAGGCCCGCACCGGCGACTGCGGCCGCAGGGCGGACATGTCGATCCTGCCGTCGTCTACGAGCGCATCCGGCATCCACCAGACGTAGCGGCCGTAGAGCGGGGCGTTGCCGAACACGGCGATCAGGAACCGCCCATCGTAGACATTGTTATCGCTCTCGATCCGCAGAAGCCGCGACGAGTTCCGCATCCTTTCCTTGAACACGATGCGGAGGCCGACCGCGACGTAGGCAGGTATCCTTATCCTCTTGTGGCTCAGGGTGCGGTAGGCGATCTCAGCATCGACCCCCACCCCCAGGGTCACCGGCGGCGTACTCGTTGTTGTACTTGATGAGGTCCATGGGCCTGCTGAAGTCCGTCAGCAGCACCTTGAGCGCGGCCGCCCTGTCGCGGCCTATGCCCATGTTGTGGCAGAAGTCGTCGGCGGTCCCCGCCGGGAACACCGCCAGGGTCTTCTGCTGTTCAGGGACTGCCATCATGCCGTTGACCACTTCACTCACCGTGCCGTCCCCGCCGACGGCGACCACCACGTCGACCCGGTCCATCCAGCGCATGACGATGTTCTTTGCGTGTCGGGGGTAGTCGGTGAAGAAGGCCTCATGCCTCACGCCGAGCCTGCTCAGGTGCTTGAGCAGCCACACAGCTTCCTTCATTGCCCTGCCGCCGCGCGACACCGGATTGCAGATCACGAGGTAGGTCTGGTTGAGCGCCGAGAGCTCGCCCAGCTCGATTGGTTCCTTCTTGAAGTCGGCCTGGGTGAAGCGTTCCAACTCTAGCCCTCTTTCACGCCGCGCGGGACCCTTACGCTCATGGCTTGAGGCTCCACTTTCATCTCGAGGACTTCCCCCTTCGGGAAGATGCTCACCTCTCCATCGAACTGCGCGTAAACGTCATCCAGGCACTCTATTGTGATCTCGCGGGCATCGTATTCATCCATCTGCCTGGCCCAGGTGTGCTTTCCCGCGGTGGACATCCCGAACAGGAGAAGCGCCTTGAACCGGTTCATCATCTCGAAGGTCGCAAGGTTGATGATGCCGTCATCCATGCTCGCTTCGGGGAGCATCTTCATGTACCTGCCGTAGGAGCCGGCGTTTCCGGCGACGACGAGCAGGTAGTCGCCTTCCATGTGCTCGCCTTCGACGGTGATAGCGACCCTGGACCGTGGCGGCGGCTGGAACAGCATCGACAGGCCGTGATACCAGTAGGCCAGGAGCCGCAGGTGCTTGCTCTGGTAGCTGCGATAGGCGATCTCGGCGTCTAGGCCGATGCCCACGGTGACGCCGGCGAAGCGGTCGTTCACGCGCATGAGGTCGATGGTCTTCTCGTACCCGCCGACAAGCACCTTCAGCGCGTCGTCCCGGTCGAGCGGGATACCCATGTTACGCGCGAAGTCGTCGGCGGTGCCGCTCGGGAAGACGGCCAGCTTGCGGCCGCGCTGGCTGGAGTTCATGATCCCGTTGATGACCTCGTTGACGGTACCGTCGCCGCCGACCGCGACCACTACGTCGACCACGTCGATCCAGTTCGCAACGAGGTCTTTGGCGTGGCCCGCCTTCTCGGTGAACAGTGCGTCGTGCTCGATTCCCATCCGGCGCAGCTTGCTGAGCAGCCAGATGCCCTGCCGCTGGGCATGGCCACCCCGGCCGACCGGATTCACAACCACAAGGTAACGTTCGTCGCCACTCTCCACCCTGACCTCCGTGCCGCGCTCGACTGCGAGGGGACAAAAGTCATCACAGGATAACACAACGGGCAAGGCAGCCTCGGCGGTGCCGGCTCCGCCATGGAACCGTTATAAGTTCTGATATCATAAACCGGGCTCCGAGCAGACTATGTTTACCGGGAAGGCGTTTGAAGAACCTCGCTCTCTCCAATACGACCAGGCTGAGAACCGGCGGCCTCGGGACCGCGGCCGTCTTTCGACGTCGCCTTCTCGTGGCGCTGGGGGCCGCCCTGGTGGTCTGTTTCGCGCTCTGGGGTGGGAGCTCTCTCGTGGCAGGACAGGCCCGCAAAGCTGCGCTCGAGCCGAAAGCCATCGCACCGCAGGGCAAGGTCCTGATGGTCGTCATCGACCGCATCGGCATGGACGACGTCACTGAGGCGAACGCCCCCAACCTGATGAAGCTTATCAGCAGGGGCGCCGTGAGCCTGATGAACGCCCGCATCAAGTACGACCAGTACGGCCTGGGCAGCTACCTCGTGATCGGTGCCGGCGGCCGCGTGCTGGGCGGAGCCAACGTCGGGCTGTCATTCAACTCCACTGAGAAGCTCAAGACAAACGAGGGCGGCACGATACTGGCCGGCAGCATCTACAAGTGGAGGGTCGGGCGGCGCGCTCCCGCGGGTGGCGCCGTCAACCTCTACATCGAGGAGATGAAGCAGAAGTCCGACACAGCGCAGGCGACCAGCCAGCCGGGCGTTCTTGGACAGGCCCTGCGCGACGGGGGAGAGCGAGTCGCGGTGATCGGAAACGCTGACTCCCTGATACCATCCTCTCCGGTCGACGTCGTCCCTCTCAACGAGCCGACGGCCCCTCAGATTACGAATCTCGAGCTCGCTCTACCTTCGGCTCCCGGCGCGCCGAGCCCGCAGACCGCGTATCCGCTGCAGTCGTTCATCCATCGGGAGGTCGTCTCCATCGCCATGGACGGGCGAGGAGCGGTCCCCTCTGGTGACGTCGCGACCTCGGTGGCCGGCGACTTCTCCCAGGTGGGCGGGATGCAGACCGACTTCGCCCTGCTGGAGCGCAAGACGGCGGCACTTCTGCCCTCTAACGACCTCGTGGTCGTCGACACGGGGCAGACGTCGCGGGTGGACGAACAGGCGGACTTCTATAGCCAGGCCGAGTTGGACGCCGCACGCGCGAGCGCGTTGAGACAAAGCGATGCCGCCCTCGGAAACATGGCGGGCATGCTGGACCTCACCAGAGACGTTGTCGTCGTCTGCACCCCGACCCCGACCCAGAAGATGATCCAGGACGGGGACCTGCTGACGCCGCTGGTCATCGCGGGCAGGGGCTTCGACAGAGGCAACCAACTGCACTCACCGACCACGAGGAGGACCGGCCTGGTCTCGAACTTCGACGTCGCGCCCACTGTCCTGGCGTCCCTGGGACTCAGTGCGCCGGGGGAGATGGACGGACGAGCGCTCTCGACCGTCGGCAGCAGCCCCGACCTCGCCGGGCTCAGGAGCTTCCATGACCGGGCCGTGACGGCCTACAACGCACGGAGACCGATGGTGAGGGTGTACGTGATCGCTTCCATGTGCGTCATCGCGCTGTTCTTCCTGGTGATGCTCATCCGCGAGGACCTGGTCAGGGGGCACCCGTTCCTGTGGTCGTCCGCGCTGCTCGCCTTGCTGGTGGGGCCTTTTGTGTGGCTCCTCGTTCCGGCCCTGGGAGCGGTGCCACAGGGGGTGATCATCGCCGTGGCGGTGTGCGCGACCATCGTGCTCGCGATCGCCCTGACTTTCCTGCGCGACAAGAGGTTGGCGGCCGGGGAAAGGCACATCAGCGGCGTGCTCGCGCGCCCGATGATAGCGATCTCGGGGGCGACATTGCTGGTGATAACCATCGACCTGCTGGCGGGCTCGCCCCTTATGACTTTAAGCGCCTTCGGCTCGGACACCATCCTGGGCGACCGCTACTACGGGATAGGAAACCTGTACATGGGGTTCGCCGTGGGGGCCGCTATCCTGTTCACCTGCCTTGCGATCCAGTTCCTGACCGGTTGGTTCGACAAGCGCTGGAAGAAATACACTTTCGCGATCGTAGTGCTCGGCCTTGTCACGCTCATCCTGGGATTGCCGAGGCTGGGCGCGGACATCGGCGGGCTCATCACGGCGCTGGTCGTATCGCTTGTTACGCTGATGGGATTTGAGGGAAAGCGCATCACCGTCAAGCGGGCGGCCGAGGTCGTGGTCGTCCTGATCGTCTGCGTCGGCGCGGTGGTGCTGGTCGACGCGCTGATGCCGGGGTCCGCTTCATACGCGGGCAAGGCTATCAGCAAGATAAGCAGCGACGGCGTGTCGACCCTCACCTCGCAGGTGAGCCGCAAGCTGGGGGCGAACTGGGCGCTCACCTGGGCGTCGATATGGCGCCTCTTGCTGCTGTTCGGGGTCATAGCCTGGCTGGTCTTCAACTGGAGGTTCGGCCTGCTCAAACAGCTCAAGGAGAAGTTCCCGCAGATGCACGCGGGATTTATCGGCCTGACCGTCGGCCTTTTTGTGGCGTGGTTCTTCAATGATTCAGGGATCGAAGCGGCGGCGGCTGTTTCCGTGTTCCTGTTCGTGCCTTATTTCCTTATGCTGATACCGTGGCGTGGAAAGCCCGCGGAGGAGGCTTTGACGAAGTGAGCCGTTCCGACGACCTGGATGACAAGAAAGCACAGAAGCGCATCGCCAGGGCGGAAAAGAAGGCGGTGAAGCTGGCCGGCGTGGACCAGGGCCTGATCCACCGCTTCTGGGAACTCGTGAGCATGTTCCCGAAGATATCCACGCCGGAGCTCGAGCTGCGGGTCGAGCACTTCATCATGACTGCCGCGCCGGGCCAGCTCTTCATCATGCAGCGGGCCATCTTCGACGAGGCGACGCCGTACCTGCTGGAGGACGAGCGCGTGCGATACGTAATGTGCGCGCTGACCGGGAGGCAGATCGGGCTGGCGATAACCGGAGAATACGAGTCCACCGTGACACTCAACGACTTGTGCTTCCAGGTCGAGCGCGGGATCAGGGACAGCATCCCGGTGATATCGGTCGCCTCGCGGCGGGATTACGCGGACGCGATCCTCCTCAAGAAGGACCCGATAAAGATGATCCTGGGACGCAAGATCCGCGCGAGCAAGAAGTTCACGCTGCTGAGGTGGGGGCTGCCGTACGTCGAAATGCTCCGAGACCGGACCCTTTTCGAGAAGTACCTCTCGTACCAGCCTGAGGTCGAGCGTGTCCTCGAGGAAAACCTGAGGAAGATGGGATACTGACAGGGCACTCCTCGTCTGGCGGCATGAAAAAGCCGGGGCCTGAGCCCCGGCTGATCTATTTGGTAAACGCTTACGCCTCCGCGGGCCTTCGCGGCACCAGCTCTGATAATATCGAGCCGGGCTCCGGTGCCGGCGCGGGAGCGGTTGCGGCGCGCGCTGCTGCCTTCGCCGCCGGCCTGGCCGCCTTCTTCTTTGCGGCGGTCTTCTTCTTAGCAGGCGCTTTTTTCGCGGCAGGCGCTTTTTTAGCTGCGGCGGGCTTCGCCGCCGGCTTCTTCCTGGTCGCGACCCTCTTCTCGATCACTGTCACGCGGTGCTCGATGCTCTGGAGGTCCGACCTCGTGACTATGCCCGTGTTTTCCAGCGCCCGCTGCACCGTCCTCGCCACGACGTGCGAGAAATCATCGCCCTTGGAGACCAGTCCCTTCTTGGTGCTCGCCATCTTCTTGCGGCCCTCCGGGGTCAGGCTCTTGCCCTTCTCGACCAGCCGCTCGGCGGCTTTCTCAATCTCTTCCTGGAGGGCGACTACGCTCCCGACCAGGAGGAATGGGATATCCGAGAGGTCTCTCTTCTCTGCCATTGGTCCTCCTACTTGCCTTTCTCCAGGGCGTGATCAATCTCATCGATGCGCCGCTCGACCCTCGCGAGGTCCGACCGCGTCACTATGCCTGCCGCGGAGAGGATCTTCTTGACCTCTCCACCGATGGACTGGATGAGCTCCTCCTGCCCCTTCTGCCCCTTCGATATCAGCTCGGCTACGGTCTGCTTCTCCCGCGTCCGCTTTATGAGCTCCGAGACCTGGGGGCTGTCGGCGATGTCCTCCTGCCCCATGCGCTTCTTGCCTTTTGCCACGAGGGCGTCGAAGAGCTGGACGGAGAGCTCGCCGAGGGTGTTGGAAAGTCCTTCGAAGAAGTACTTGGTCTCTTTCACGTCCATCTCATTTTTCTCCTGGTCGCGCGCTTCGAACTGCCTGCTGGATGTGCCATGCTTCTTATCCAAGCCCCGAGCGAGGGTCTTCTAATGTACTATCCCGCTCGAGTTTACGTCAATACGCGCGCGGCCTGGCCCGCATGGTGCATGACTCACTGCGCGGCACGACAGGCTCGGGCACCATCGGCCCACCCATCGTCTAACCGTTGAGGGGTCAGGCACCGTCTACCTCTCCGTCTACCTCGCGGTGGCGGTGATAAACAAAACTCAAGGTCGCAACCTCGATGATTTGATAGAATCGTGACTAACCTAGGAGGTCACTGATGAAGAAAGTGGTTATCGTGTCCCTGGCGGTGCTGATGATCGGCGCGATCATCGCCGCCGGATGCGGGAGCAAGGCTACCAAGTCCGCGTCCAGCCCTGCGCAGCAGGTGCTGGAGAAGAGCCAGGCCAAGATGCAGGACGTGCAGACGGTCAAGATCACCGGCAAGGCCAACGTTCTGACGCCGCAGTCCGAGGTCAAGAAGGAGAGTTACGACTTCGACGCCTCGATGAAGATCATAAGCAAGGACGACGTCGAGATGCAGATGGTCGCGAAAGATTCCGCGGGCAAGACGACAGCCGTGTACATGCTCGGCGGGTACGTGTACACCAACGACCCCACGACCGGCTGGACCAAGCAGAAAGCAACGTCGTCGTCCGGGAACGCCACCAGCAGCCTCCTGTCACCGAGCGGAATAACCGAGCTGAGCAAGTACGCCACGAACATGAAGCTGGAGCCCGTGCAGGGCGGGACCTACACCGTGTCGTTCGACGTGGGCTCCAAGTACTTCCAGCTGCTGATCGACCAGGCCACCGCCGGAACGGACACCGGCTCGACCTCCCCCAGCGGCGAAGACCAGAAGGCCGCGCAACAACTGGCCCAGACCATGAAGGACATGATGGCGGGGATACAGATGGGCGTGGTCTACAAGATAGACAAGAACTCGATGCTCGCTCAGAGCTCGACTATCAACATGTCGATGAAGGGCGCCCCGATAGTCGGCGACATGACGGCAGACATGACCGCGAACTTCAGCGACTACAATGCTCCGGTCACCGTGACCCTCCCGCCCGAGGCGCAGAACGCGCGCGAGGTTCAGCCCGGGCCGTCCGGGATACCGAGCATCCCCGGGCTGGGACTCTGAGAGCAGGGATGTAGAGACCGAAACAGGGGTCAGGCGGTTGCCTGGCCCCTTTCTCTTGGAGGTGGAGATGAGGCGGACTATGGCTGCGGTCGCGGCGCTGGTGGTTTTCTGTGCGGTCGCGTGGATGGCCGGCGGATGCGGCGGCTCGGGGACAGGGGCAAGGGCGCAGCAGGTCCTCAATCAATCCACTTCGGCCACCACCGCGCTCAAGTCCGTCAAGGAGAAAGGCTCCAACGGCATGAAGTCGCAGGACAGCTCGATCCCGGATGTCCAGGTGACATACACCTCGGAGATGGACCTGACCGATCCATCGAGACCCACGGCACACACCATAATCAAGCAGGGCGATACGACGATAAACGCTTACGCCTCAGGCGGGTACGTCTACACCGAGACCGGCTCGGGCAAGTGGCAGAAAGTCAAAGCCGAAGGGACCTCGGCCCTCGCTCCTAAGGACCTCAAGGAGATCGCCGCGGGAGCCAGGAACGTGCGGCTGCTTGCGGGAAACGGAGATCAGTACGAGGTCGCCTTCGAGGTGGGCGAGCAGGGACTGAAGGACTCTGACCTGCTGGGTGGCGCCGACCGCGACACGGAAGTCGGCAAGCAGACTGCCGAAGCGCTGAAGGACCTGAAGATGAGCGCGGTCTACAGTATCGCAAAGGACACCATGCTCATCGAGCGGGTGCACCTGGACATGAAGATGCCGTCGGTGGCGGAGTCGGGCCAGACGACGGGCGAGGTGACCGTGAACCTCAGCGGATTCAACCAGCCGGTGTCCATCGTTCTTCCCGAGGCGGCAAAGTCGGCAACCTCCAAATAGAGATGCAACAAGTGGTTTGACCCCTTGTTGCATGGACGGCTGCGCGCCCGTCAGCCTTTCAGATCCCGCAGGCACTCCAGCAGGTAATCGACGTCGGCTTCCGTGTTCAGGTAGCTGAAGGAGACGCGCAGGGTCCCTGTCTCGAGGGTCCCGATCGTCTTGTGCGCGGTCGGGGCGCAGTGGAGGCCGGCGCGCGTCGCAATCCCGTAACGCCTGTCCAGGAGTTCGGCGGCCTCCGGCGGCTGATAATCATCAAGGGTCAGGCTCACCACTCCGATGCGCGCCTGGACCTCCGAGGGTCCGTGCGCCGTGACTCCCCGCAGACTGCCCAGGCCTTCCCGCAGTCGGTCGAGCAGCCGGACCTCGTGCTCGCGTACGCGGTCGATGCCCGTGGCCGATACGAACGTCACGCCCGCCCCGAGCCCGACGATGCCTGGAGCGTTCAGGGTGCCGCTCTCGAAGCGGTCAGGATACTCGGCGGGCTGCTGGAGTTCGCTCGACCTGCTGCCGGTCCCGCCGTAGCACAGGGGTTCGAGGTCGAGCCCCGGCCGGACGTAGAGGCCGCCAGTTCCTTGCGGGCCGAACAGCTCCTTGTGGCCCGAGAACGCGAGCAGGTCGATCCCCTGGTCCACCACGTCGATCGGAAGCCGCCCGGCGGTCTGCGCCGCGTCCACGAGCAGGGGAATGCGCGCTTTCTCTGTGATTGCGGCGACCTCATCAACGGGCAGGATCGTCCCGGTCACGTTGGAGGCGTGGTTGAGAACGACCAGTGACGTCGCCGGCGTCAGGGCCTTCTCGAGCTCGCGCGGGTCGAGCTTCCCGTCACGGGCGCATTCGACCACCGAATACGATGCGCCTGACGCGCGCGCGGCCTCCAGCGGCCGCATCACGGAGTTGTGCTCCATGGAGGAAGTGACGACGTGGCCGCCCGGCTTGACCAGCCCCTGGATGGCTATGTTGAGGGCCTCGGTGGCGTTCTTCGTGAAGATCACACGCAGCGGGTCGGGGGCGCCGAGGAGGTCCGCGACGGCCTGCCGCGCCTCGTACACCATCCTGCCGGTCTCCACCGCGCGCCAGTGGCCCGAGCGGCCGGCGCTCCCTCCGAT
This sequence comes from Candidatus Anoxymicrobiaceae bacterium, assembly GCA_036845225.1. GTDB lineage: Bacteria > Actinomycetota > Geothermincolia > Fen-727 > Anoxymicrobiaceae > FEN-680. The sequence goes on from DAIUEJ010000033.1 coordinate 13,112, forward strand.
ATCGCGCATGAATCGCTCGACCGCCCGGTAGACGCCTTCGGGCTTCGGATATGTCGTGGCGGCGTTATCGAGATATACGGACCTGCTTGCCTTCTCCATCTCACCCCTTGTGCCGGGTTACGTCATGAGTCTAACACGCTCCAGCGTGACCGGACCCTGGTGGTGCGGCGTAAGAAAACGCGCTCTTCCACCGTCTTTGAATTGAAGCATGAAGGAGGAAGTCATGGAACGAGTCATAAGGCTGCTCACCATAGAGGACGCGGCAGACGAACTCGGCCTGGAGGCAAGCGAGGTCTGGCGCTTCATAATGGAAGGCAAGCTCACCGCATCGAAGATCGACGGGCGCTACATCCTCTCCGAGATGCAGCTCATGTTCTTCAAGCGAAACCACTCGGCAGTGCTCGCGGGTGAACGCGTACGCAGCCTCGCGGCGGTCTGACCGCGCCGCCTCTCAGTCTTCCTCGACTCCCTCGGCGCAGTAATAGGTGCGCGACAGCCCGTACTCTTCCCAGATGGGGCAACCCGGGCATATGCAGGTGACCTGGTTGATCTCCTGAGGGCTCTTGCCGCGACCGCAGTACAACCACGGCTCGTCGCCGGGGTAGCTCGGGCAGGTTTCGCAGATGCACCTGTCTGATATCTCGTCGCTCACTGGGACTGCGGGCATCGGTCGCTCCTTTCGCTACGAGCGCTCAGGGCGCTTTGCCGTTGACACAGAAATAGAGGCCGGAGAGGTCGTTCTCGTGCCAGACGGGGCAACCCGGACAGGTGCAGGTCACCTTGGTGACCTGCTTCTCGCTCTTGCCCCTGGCGCAGTAGAGGATGGGGTCCCCGCCGCGCGGGTAGCTGGGACAGCTTCGGCAAATGCATTTCTCGGCGTTTTCAGGGATATCGAGGACCGCCATGCCACTCCTTCCTCAACCGAAGGTTACAGGTATCTCCTTGGTGCGTCCCTTGGCTTCGAGCCTGCCGTAGGCGCGTTTCTCGATGATGCAGACCACGCCCGTCAACAGGACCACACCTCCCAGCACGAAGACCAGGTAGAAGCCGGGCTTGAAGCTCGAGAAGCGGAGGTAAGTGAGGTACTGCACGAGGATGATGAACGCGCCGATGAGGAAGTTTATGACCAGGTACAGCCCGCGGAGCGTGCTCGATTCGACGGCCAGATAGCCTATCTGCAGGAGGACGGGCACGAACCCGAACCAGGGCAGCAGGCCCGCGATCCCGAACCGGATGTCGGTGCCCGACGCGGTGTTGCCCCACGGCATGCTCAGGCACAGGATGGAGAGGATGACCTCGGCCGCCATCAGCCCGATGACCACGTAGGTCAAAGCCGATATCCTTATCTTCACTTTTGGCATCTCGAAAAACTTCACGGTGTCCTCACCGTTCAGACCCGGTCGTAGGCGATGTCGAAGGGCAGCTCGCCGGTGACGAAGCGCTCGCGGTCCTCCCCGTCATACAGCTTTATGATGATGCGGCGCACCTTGCCGCTGATCTGGTCTATCTCTTCCTTCGTCATATCCTGGTCGAAGTAGCCCGAGAGGTCGAGCGGCCTGCCGATGCGCACGAACGCCCGCTTGTAGTACGTCCACTGGACGCCCTTCTGGAACTCGGGGTGGTCGAAGAAAGGCTTGACCAGCGAGGGCGGGATCGTGGGCAGGTTGCGCTCGCCCGTACCGATCACCGCCACCGGGATTATGGGCACCTTCGCCTGGAGTGCGATGCGGGCGAAGCCGGTCCGGAACGTCCGTATCTTGGATACGGAGTGCAGGTGCGCGATGGTGTGCACGCCTTCCGGGAAGACCCCGACCAGCTCGCCGTCCTGGACCATCTGGACGACGTGGTCCAGCCCCTCCTTCGACTTCTCGCCCCCGAAGACGTCGAGCGGCATCGCCCCCACGCCCTTGAAGAGCTGGCTGACCACCGGGAGGCCGAAAGCGACCGAGGCAGCCACGAAGTTGATAATGCGCTCGGAGCGCAGCGCCACGCACATGGGGTCGAGGATGGGGTTTCGATGGTTGATGACGATGAGCGCCCCGCCTTCGGCGGGGATGTTATCCTCGCCTTCGCCCTTGAGCCGGAGCATGGCGCTGACGAGCGGGCCGATCGTCAGGCGGGCCGTCTCGTATGTGAGTGCCTGGTAGACGTCCAAGGGTTATCTCTCCTGACCTGGATGTCCCGCCCGCGAGGCGGCCGTCTTATTTGAATTCGGGCAGGACCGTCGGCCGACTGTTGGTCCTGGGCTTGCGGCTGGGGTCCACCCTGTGGGCGCCCACGATCTGGGCCTCTATCGGGATGTACTTGTGGCGCATCGGCACCGATGTGTTTATATCCACGGCAATCTCCGCCAGCACCTTGCTCGCTGTTACCCTCTTTACTACGGAGATGAGCGTCTCAGGGCTCACCGAATCGAGCACCTTCTCCATGAACGCGGCGACCTCGTCGATCGAGCCTGCGATTACAGCCGGGTCGATCTGCTTGATGAGCATTCCGGTCCAGTCGCCGATCGCGTTGATGGTCTCGGCCATGACCTTCGGGTCGATCTCGTTGATGACCTCCACCAGCCAGCCGGTATTGGCGTTCAGGCTCGAGGCCATCACCTTGGGGTCGATCCTGTTCAGCAAAGCGGTCACCCAGGCGGCGTTGCTGTTGGTGACCTCCGCTACCAGGTCCGGGGATATCTTGCCGGTCAGGCGCACCACGAAGTCGGGGTTCTCGTTGATGGCCCGCGCCAGCACCTCCGGGTCGAGCGCACGCATGAGCCCGATGATGAAGCCGGGGGTGTCGTAGACCACCTCGGCGATCACATCAGGGGAAAGCGCGTCGATCATCTTCATGAGGAAGTCTGGGCTGAGGTTGAGCGCGTCCGCGATGGGCTTCGGGTCGATCTCGTTCAGATAATCGACCAGGACCCGCGGGTTCCCGTCCAGTGCCCCCACCACGACCGCCGGGTCTATCTGCTCTATCAGCTTGCCCAGGAATTCCGGGTTGTCGTTGATGGCGTCCGCCACCACCCTGGGTGGGATCGACGCGATGGTGCCGGAGAGGAGCTTCCCGTAGCCGATAATGGTGCCCGTGACACGACCGATCATCTCAAGGATCATGCTTACCACCTCTCCATCCGAAACCTCAGCCGCCGGCTTGTCCACCGTGCGGCTCGCGTTTACCAGCGACCTCTTGAGCTGTGCGTAGAGCTGGCGGCGAGCCACGTCCGCCGCGAGCCCGGAAAGTAGTTCCAATTCAACCGCTCTTATCAGGGCGCATCGAGCCGGTGCCTCCCTGACTTGCTCCGCTGACTATGATAGCAGGTAGAGCCCGCGAGGCGGGCGCAGCCAGCTCAATCGTTGGTCGGGACCCAGCCTATCGATACGTGCCCCGCGCCCTTGCTGTTCCAGTACATGGCCCGCTCGGCCATGAATGTATCGGGACATGTCAGCTTGATGGAAGTGTCGGTGTTGGGGAGCGCGTTGCCGACGTTGATGGTCACCCTGCTGTTGGCGGGGACTACCGCCTCGCCACCGGCCTGCGCGCCGTTGTTGGTCAGGTAGACCACGTTGACGGCGATCTGCTTGTCGTTCGGGTTCTGTATGCACACGAAGGTCTCAAAGCCCCAGGCTGTCGAGCCTTCCGCGAGGTAGAGCGTCTTGGTCGGCGCGGTGAAGCCCACGGTGTCGGTGCCCGCCTTGCCAGTGCCGTTGTTCCAGTACATAGCCCTCTCGGCGATCACCTCGGTGTCGCTTGCCACTTCTATGGAAGTGTCCATGTTGGTCACTTTGGAGTTCACGTTTATCGTCTGCCTGGAGTTCGGGGCCAGCGTGAGCACGGGCTCCTTCACCGGGCCGGCTGAGGTCATGTAGGTGACGGTCACCTTGGCGGCGTTGTCGTTCGGGTTCTGGAGGAGCAGCCAGGTCTGGAAGCCCCAGGCGGTCGAGCCTTCGGCGAGGTACCAGGAGGTCGATGGCGCGCTGACGCCGATCGAGTCATGGCCGCCCCGGCGGCTGTCCCAGTACATCGAGCGCTCGCAGACCACGTTCTGGTCGCTCACGACGCGGGTGGAGACGTTCGCCTGTCCCACGTCCTTTGAGATGTCTATGGTGGTGCGCTGTCCCGCCCCGACTTGGAACGTCGGCTTCTCCACGGGGCCCTTGTCGGTCATGTAGGTGATGTCGACGTTCGCGGCCGTGGTGAGGTTCGGGTTCTGGATGCACACCCAGGTCTCAAAGGGGTAGAGCGTGCAGCCCTCGGCGAGGTACCAGGTCTTCGCCAGTTGGGTCGTCCCGATCGAGTCGGTGCCCTCGATGCGGTTGTTCCAGTAGATGGCGCGCTCACAGACTATCGGTTGGGAGGAGGCGAGCTCGGTGGCTACGTCCACGTTGGGGATGTCGTCGTTCACACGCAGCGTCACCCGCGAGCTGGGAGGTATGTTCAGGGGCTGGACCCTTGGTATCGACCCGTACTGGGCGGTGTTGTATGTGACGTTGACGGTGGCGTCCACGTCGGTGGTGTTCTCCATGAGGATGAACGTCTCGAACCCCCACGCGGTCGAGCCTTCCGCCAGGTACCATGTCTGTGCGGGCTGAGGTATGTTCGTGACTGTGAACTGGACCCCGTTGCTCGGGCCGGCCAGCGTCCTCACGACCACGGGCCCGGAGGTCGCCCCGTCGGGGACCTGCGCGAATATGAGGCCGTCCTGCCAGATCGTCGGAGTACCCTGCACCCCGTTGAAAGTGACGGTGCTCAAGGGGTTGGGCGCCCCGAAGTTCGACCCGGTGATGAGCACGGGTGCCGGAGGGACTCTGCTGTGGAGTGACGGTGTTGATGTGCGGCGCGGGGGCTGCAAGAGCGGGGGCCGCGCCGACGATTGCGACGCTCGCCGCAAGGAGTGTAAGCACTAGGAGTGCGCGTGCGATTCGATTCATGAAATGCCTCCCGGGTGGCTTTTCGCAAATATTAACACAATGACCTGCAGGCTACTTTGAGCAAAAATGCACCACCGGGGTCAGGTCCCAGTGGTGCATTTCGACAGAAGTGTAAGGAAGGTGCCTGGCACCGGTTTTACACTCAGTCGCCGCCCTTGTACATGCCTTCGATCTGGCCGGCGAACTGCGAGTTTACTTCCTTCCGCTTCACCTTGAGGGTGGGAGTGAGCAGGCCTGAGTCCTCGGTCATCTCCTCAGGCAGCAGGACGAACTTGGTCACGCGCTCGTGGCGGTCGAAGTCCTTGAGTGCCGCGTCCACGCGCTCTTTCATCATCTTGTTCACACGCTCGTCGGCGACCAGGGCTGCCCTGTCGCTCGTGTCTATCCCCTGCTCTTTGGCCCAGGCCTCCAGTTCCGGGAAGGCGGGCACGATCAGCGCGCTGATGAATTTGCGCTTGTCCCCGATGACCGCGACCATCTCGACGAACTTGTCCAGCTTGAGGGTGTTCTCGATGTTCTGCGGGGAAATGTTCTTCCCGCCGGCGGTGACGATGAGGTCCTTCTTGCGGTCGGTGATGAACAGGAAGTCGTCCTCGTCCAGGTGGCCGATGTCGCCTGTATGGAACCAGCCTCCCTCGAGGGCCTCGGCCGTCTCGGCCGGACGGTTCCAGTAACCCTTCATGACGTTGGGGCCCTTGGCGAGTATCTCGCCGTCTTCCGCGATCTTGATCTCGACGCCCGGGATCGGCTGTCCGACCGAACCGAACCGGATCGCGTCCGGCTTGTTGACGGTGAGCACCGGCGATGTCTCGGTGAGCCCGAACCCCTCCAGGATGACGATGCCCATGGCGTGGAAGAACTCTGCGATCTCCTGGGCGAGCGGCGCGCCGCCCGAGAAGAAGAACCTGAGCCGGCTGCCCATCTTCTCGTAGATCTTCGAGAAGACGAGCTTGTTCGCGACGTTGTACTTCATCTTCAGCATGCCGGGGACCGGCTTGTGAGCGACCTTGAGGGCGCTGACCTGCCGCCCCACCCCGACGGCCCAGTGGAATATCTTCTGCTTGATGGCAGGCTCGGAGTCGATGTTCGCGAGCACGCCCGCGTATATCTTCTCGTACAGCCGCGGGACGCTGACCATGAAGTGCGGCTTCACGTCACCGATGTCGTCGACCAACTGGTCGATGCCGCGCGCGTGGGCGATGGTGACGCCGTTGTACACGGAGGTGTAGTAGCCGCTCATCCGCTCCAGCGAGTGGCTCAGCGGGAGGAACGACAGGCAGATGTCGGTGTCGAAGACGTCGATGATGCTGGACGCGGTCTGGACGTTCGACATCAGGTTCCAGTGGACGAGCATGACGCCCTTCGGGTCCCCCGTGGTGCCCGACGTGTAGATGATGGTTGCGAGGTCGTCCTTCTTGACCGCGTCCAGCCGCTCGAAGAACTGGTCCGGGTTGGCGTTCTTCTCGCCGAGCTTGAGCATGTCCTCGAAGGTGATGACGTCGGGGTGGTCGGAGGTGGTGTTGTCCATGGTGACTATCTTCTTGAGCTCGGGGAGGTTGTCGCGCACCTCGAGCACGCGCTTCATGTGGTCCTCCGTGCCAACGAAGACGATCTTGGAGCCGGAGTCGGAGATGATGTACTCGGCCTGCTTTGCTGTAATGGTCGCGTAGAGCGGGACGTCCGCGGCGCCGATGGACACGACCGCCATGTCGACCATCTGCCACTCGGGGCTGTTCGGGGAGAATATCGCTACGCGGTCGCCGGGGCTGATGCCGCTCGAGATCATCGCGAGGCCGAGCTTCTTGACCTTGTCATAGAACTCGTTCCAGGAGATCTCCTTCCAGGCGTCACCCACCTCGCGCTTCATCATGACGCGGTCGCCGTACTTCTCGACCCTCGGCTTGAGCATGCCGCCAATCGTGTCGTCACCCATCGGAGCAACTCCTTTCTCTCCTGCCCCTGTCGGGACCCCCCCGCAGGACATGTGCCGCTTGAACGTGGGTGCGGCTGTCAGATTCGAACGTTCGGCTGAAGGCGTGGCGCGTGTCGGTATTGCGGTATCGCTTTTCGACGTCCGGGGTGCCCAGTGCCTCCAGGGATGTCCGAGTAACATACAGTCTGTCACGGGGCGGGGTGGTAGTAAAGAGAGCGGGAGAGGCTGTCAGGCCGGCGCCGTGACCCGCCCTCACGTGCCAAATGCGACTGACACGTACACTCCGCGCCACCGTTCATATATAATTAGACGTTGCTCGATTGTGAAAACGGCAGGTACGAGGAGGTGCTTTAGATGGCCCATGCGAATGATCGGCTCTTCGATCATCAACTGGCGCGGGAGACCAAGCTCAAGAAGACCCGCGCCCTCGTGGACAAGCGCATGCCCCTCAAGGACGCAATAGCCCAGTACGTCGACGACGGAGACTCTCTCGTCGAGACCGGGTTTGCTTACGCACGGGGGCCGATGGGAGCTTACTGGGAGATCGGAAGACAGAAGAAGAAGGACCTGGTCGGAATATTCACGCCGGGCGGCCTCAACAACCTCTGGCACGAGTTCGGGGGCGTCGAGGGCGCGCACGTTGCATACGTCGGCGTCGAGATGCGCGGGCTCATCGCGCCGTTCAGGCGCGGGGTCGAGGCCGGCACACTGAAGGTGTTCTCGGAATGGAGCCACGGCGCGCTCGCGCTGTCGCTCAGGGCCGCCGAGCAGGGCGTTAACTATGTCGCCTCCAAGAGCATGCTCGGCTCGGACATCATGAAGGACCACCCTTACGTCAAGCTCGGCGAGGACCCCTGGACGGGCGAGCCGGTGTGCCTGATACCGGCGATGTATCCCGACGTGGCGATATTCCACGTGCACCACGCTGACATGTACGGCAACGGCCGGATCTGGGGCCTCTCGGTCAACGACACCGCCATCGTCGCCGCGGCGCACAAGGTCATCGTGACCTGCGAGCGCATCGTCGACACGCTCGACATCCGCGCTAACGCGTCGAACGTCATCATTCCGTGGTACTGCGTCGACGCGGTCTGCGAGTTGCCTTACGGCGCATGGCCGGGCGACATGCCGGGGATGTACTACTTCGACAGGCCCCTGCAGGAGCGGGTGGTCCGGGTGGACTGGAAGACGCGCGAGTCAACAAAAGAGTGGGTCGAGACCAACGTCTACGGGACCAAAAACCTCTACGAGATGATCCAGCTCGCGGCCGAGGAAGAGGGCATGAACGTGCTCGACTACGTGAAGAGCCTCGAGCAGTTCGCGTGCTCGGCGGCGTACTTCGGGCTGGGGGTATGGGGCACCGGCGGCGAGCGCGACTGGAAGTACGAAGAAGTCGCCAAGCGAGCAATTTAAAGGAGGGGAAAGACATGAGTGATGAAGTTCAATACACACCGAGAGAACTGCTGGCCGTTATCGCATCGAGGCTGATACGGAACGAAGACAGCGTGTTCGTAGGCACGGGCCTTCCCCTCGTCGGCGCTCTGCTCGCGCACAAGACGCACGCGCCGCAGATGATGGCGATCTACGAGGGCGGGTCGATCGGGCCCGAGCCGACCGCTCTACCCTGGTCGGTGGCCGACCCGCTGACCTTCTACAAGGCGCCGATAATCCTTTCTATGTCGTCGGTGTTCGGGCACACGCGCTGCGGGTACGCGGACGTCGGGTTCCTGGGCGGGGCGCAGGTCGACATGTACGGGAACATGAACGCGACCACCATCGGGCCGTACGACAAGCCGACCGTGCGACTTACCGGCTCGGGCGGGGCGAACGACATGGCGTCGCTGTGCCAGAGAATCATCTTCCTGGGGCTGCACCTCGCCGAGCGGTTCCCCGAGAGGGTCGACTACATCACGTCGCCGGGGTTCCTCGACGGGCCCGGCGCGCGCGAGAAAGCCGGGCTGATCGGCGGAGGGCCCTGGAGGGTCATCTCGCACCTGGGACTGATGGGCTTCGACGAGGAGACCTGCCGGATGAAGCTGCTGTCGTACCACCCCGGGGTGAACCCGGAGATCATCCAGCAGTTCACCGGATTTGAGCTGCTCATCGACAAGGACGTGCACGAGACGGAGAAGCCGACCGCCGAAGAGCTCCACGTGCTGCGCGACCTGGTGGACCCGAACCAGTTGTTCGTATTCTAGTAGCGCCGGCGTCCCGCCGGCATCGCATAACAAGTGCGCCACTGGGGTCAGACCCCGGTGGCGCATTTCGCTGTGCTACAGTAATTCCATGGCAGAAAAACTCAACCAGAGGATCAAGCGATCGTTGGAGAGCACCGGTCGGCTCGAGCCGATGCGCGCGGCTTTCCGCTCAGTCATAGAGAAACAGGCCGCCAACGAGGGTCGCATGGGCGACCTCCAGGCGCGGCTCGACCGCCTCGAGGCCACTCGCGAAGCGTCCGTGGGGAACCGCGAGCTCTACGACCGGGCGGTTGCGAACCTCGAGGCCAACCGCTTCCGGGTTCGCGAAGCCTCCGACGCGGGCGAGGCTGTCGCCATGGTGATCGAGGAGCTGGGCGGCGAGACCGTCCTCGTAAAATCCAAGTCGAACCTCTCCAAGGAGATCGACCTCATCGCGGCGCTCGGTTCGAGCGGTGTCGAGGTCGTGGAGACCGACATCGGGGACAGGATCAACCAGCTCGCCGGTGAGCCTTCGGTCCATCCAACCGGTCCGTGCGCCCACCTCGACAGGTACCAGATCGCGCGCATTGTCTCCGAGCACCTCGGGCGCGACGTCGAACCCGACCCCGCGGCCCTCATCGAGGCGGTCCGCGCGGACATCCTGCCGTCTATAGAGAAATCCAGCGTCGGCCTGACGGGCGTGAACGCCATCGCCGCCGACGAGGGCGCGCTCGTGTGGTGCCACAACGAAGGCAACCTGGACCTCGTCTGCCAGCGCCCGGGCAAGCTGATAGTCCTCGCGGTCCCCGAGAAGGTCTACCCCAACGTCGAGGAATCCATCAACATGGTCGAGCTCGAGACCTTCTACGCGACGGGCCAGCCGATCACGTCTTTCATCCGCGTCGTGGGCGGGCCGAGCAAGACTGCGGACATCGAAAAAGAGCTCTATTACGGCGTCCACGGGCCCTCGGACATCGTCGTCATCATGATCGACAACGGCCGCTGGGAACTGCTCGCCGACGAGACGATGCGAGAGGCGCTGAGGTGCATCGGGTGCGGCGCGTGCCTGCTCGAGTGTCCGACCTACGACGTGGTCGGTCCCGAGTACGGAGCGCAGGGCCTGCTCGGAGGGCGCGGGGTCTGCGCTATCTCCGGCATCGAGGGTCTCGCGGAGGCGGTGGAGAGCGGGCTGCCGCTGTGCACCACTTGCCGCTCGTGCATCGAGCGATGCCCCCTGTCGATTGGGACGCCGGAACTGGTCGAGGAGCTTCGGGCGCGGGCGACCGGTGAGGGGTTGCTGCCGCTGGACGAGCACGCCCCGATGATCTCCGGCATCAGGAACTACGGCAATCCGTGGATGCAGCCGAGGCGGGCGCGGGAGAAGTGGACGAAGGGCCTCGGGGTCCTGGACGTCGAGAACCCCGACGTGGCTTTCTTCGCGGGCTGCTCACTCGCATACCTGTCCCCGGGCGTGGCGAAGGCGGCGGTCGAGGCGCTGCGTGCGGTGGGCTTGAACCCGGTCGCTCTCGGTGGCGAAGAGGTCTGCTGCGGGAGCCCACTGCTCAGGGTGGGGGAGCGCGAGTTGTTCCTGGAGGTCGCGCGCGAGAACGTCGATAAGCTGAAGGCCGCGGGCGTGGGCGAGATCGTCACGGTCTGCCCCGGCTGCTTGAAGGCGCTCCGCGACTATCGCGAGCATTTTCCTGACTTCGACATCCCTGTGCGCCACATCTCGGAGGTGCTGGCCGAAGCCGTCGAGGACGGCCGGCTGAAGCTCGCGGCTCCGGAGCCGATGGTCGTCACCTGGCACGACCCCTGTCACCTTGGACGGGGCTGCGGCATCTACGACGCGCCGCGCCGCGTGCTGGAAGCGATAGAAGGGGTCGAGCTCGTGGAGATGGACCGCGCGAGGGAGAGCTCGGCATGCTGCGGAGCGGGCGGTGGCGTCTGGACCGCCTTTCCCGAGCTCGCCCATGAGATCGGCCGAAAGCGAGCCGAGATGGCCGCGGCCACGGGGGCAAGCGCCATCGTCACGTCGTGCCCCTGGTGCGAGCAGAACCTCTCGCAGTTCGCTGAAGTGAAAGACCTGCTGGAACTCGTCACCGAGTGTTCCTAGCACGGATGCCGGCGGGACGCCGGCGCTACGAACGAGAGAAACGGCGGGACGCCGGCGCTACGAACGAGAGAAACGGCGGGACGCCGGCGCTACACAACTAAGTGGACAGCAGAAGAAGGGCGCCCTCTTCGCAGTCGTTGTAGGCGGCGACCGCCGGGCACTTCGCCTGGAACATGAAGAAGACCTCGCGCTCAGAGTCCTCGAGCGTCTCCCAGTTCCCCTGTCCTTTCGAGATGACCAGGTCGGCGTCCTCGAAGGCCTCCTGGAACTCCGGCGTTGACCGGGCGAGCACCGTCCCCGGCATCTGTGAGCCACTTGAGATTATGCGGGCGACCTTGTCGATGCCAACATCGCGGGCCTCGGCTTCGGTCACGTCGTTGATGATTGGAGCCTCACGCACCGCGACTACCACGTCCAGTTCGTCGCTGCGCAACTCGCGCATGGTCTCGATGAGCACGCGGTCGAAGACGATCTCCGCGCTGTTGTCCGCCACCATGAGCACACTGTCCGCGCCGGCCAGCCTTTCGGCGAAAGCCTCGAAGTGCTCGAGCGCGCCCTCTCCCTCGACGGCCGCCATCACGCTCTTCTCCAGGTCGAACGAAGCCTGAGCGCCGGGGTCCACGGTGTTGCCCGCGATCGCCAGCCGCACCGCCATCAGCAATGGGTCGTCCGCGCCCGCGATCGTCTCGCGCAGCCAGGGGACGATTGCCAGCACGGCCTCATTCTGCTGGCGTTTCATCTCGGCGAACGGGTCCTCGTTGCCCGACATCTCGCGGATCAACGCGTAAAGGCCTTCGCCGGCCTCGGGGGGTGTGATGTCCCGCTCGCTGGCCGCGAGCAGCTTCGCGGCTTCCTGGAGGACCTGGTGCTGGAACTCCGAATCTCCGCCCACCAGCCTCGCGGCGCCGAGCGCCTGCCTCATCGCGCAGACCCAGCAATCGGGAAGGATGTTCATGACTGCATCTGGGCCGGGGCTCCTCGGACGACCGTTCCGGGGATGTACTTCTGCGCCTGCTTGAGCATCAGGTTCATGTCCTCCTCGGTGAACGGCCGCAGGCCCGAGAAGCGCGGGTCCAGCGTGTCCCTGGGGGCGAAGTGCTGGAGCACGAACCGGTGCTCGCCCTTGAGGTACTCGGCGATCCTGCCCACCTCCGCCGGCCCGTGCATCAGTGGCACCACCGTGGTGCGGAAATCGTGCTCGATGGCCGATGAGCGGAGCAGGTCGATGCTCCGGGCGACCAACTCGACCACATCCGGCTGGTCTATACCGGTCGCCATGCGGTAGGGCCCGGCCTCGACCGGCGCTTTCACGTCCATCGAGACGTAGTCGATCACACCGTCGTCGAGCAGCATCTCGAGGACGTCCGGCATGCTTCCGTTCGTGTCGAGCTTCACCCGCACCCCCTGCGCGCGCAGGTCCTCGCACAGCCGGGGGAGCTCGTCGTGCAGGCACGGTTCGCCGCCGGTGATGCACACACCCTCGACCCAGCCGGTGCGATCCTGGAGGTAGTCAGCTATCTCGGCGAACGGCACGGTCTCGAGCCTCTCGGGGTGCAGGACCAGCTCCGCGTTCTGGCAGAACGGGCACCGGAAGTTACACCTGGGAAGGAACAGGGTCGAAGCCAGCATCCCCTCCCAATCCAGCATGGTGTTGGGGATGAAGCCTTTTATCTCAAGCAAATGGCACCAGCCGGTTAATCAGGAGAGCTTCTGCTTTATGTCCTCGGCGGAGCTCACGCCGATCAGGGTCGACGACTGCTCGCCGCCCTTGAAGACGATCATAGTCGGGATCGCCGAAACGCCGAACCTCTGCGCGAGCGCCTGGTTCTCGTCCACGTTGCAGCGCCCGATCACGGCCTTTCCCTCCAACTCGTTCGCGAGGCCCTCGATCACGGGGTGCATCATGCGGCACGGCCCGCACCAGGGCGCCCAGAAGTCCACGAGCGCCGGGACCTCGGACTTGAGTATCTCTGCTTCGAAATTCTGGTCGGTCACTTCAAGCACTTCCGCCATCTTTCCCCCTTACCATCCGCCAAGGCGGTCGCCGCCTCGCCAGCCAATTCTATACCATCTTCACCGCGTGCTCGGGGCACGCTTTCTCGCAGTCGCCGCACTGCTTGCACATCTCCAGGTCGACGAGCGGGAAGTCGCAAGCGAGCCCCGGTTCGTCTTCAGAGGGCGGCTGCACCTTGAACGCTTTCTTCTTGCACTGCGCGGCGGCTTTGCAGTCTGCCTCGCGCTTGCACTTCGTGCGGTCGACCCAGGGAATCTTCAATAGCAATGGCTGCTCTCCTGCCTGTATAGAAATGCACCACTGGGGTCAGGCACCGGTGGTGCATTTTTCACCTGATAACGAGCCTACTCCAAGAAATGCACCACCGGTGCCTGACCCCAGTGGTGCATTTTACTTCATCAGGCCGGTGGAGCAGTGGCCCGCTCCGTTGTTGTTCCAGTACATGGAGCGCTCGGCGACCACAGGGAGGTTCGAGTATACGCGCGCCGAGGTGTCCACGCCGGGCACGATAGAGTTCACGTGGACGGTCACCCGGCTGTTCGCCGCCAGCGTGAAAGCATTCGAGGGGACCAGGCCCGACTCGGTCATGTAATCGATCCCGACGTTCGCCGGCGTTGCGTTGGGGTTCTGGATGAGGATCCACTCGTCGAAGCCCCAGTCGGTCGAGCCCTCGGCGAGGAAACACTGCTCACGCGCCTGCGGGACGCCGATCGCCTCGTGCCCCGCCTTGCCGGTCCCGTTGTTCCAGTACATCGCGCGCTCGGCGACCACGCCCTGGTCGGCGCTCACCTGCACGGAGACGTCCTTCTTCGGCAGCGCGTCGTTGACGTGTACGGTCGCGCGCGTTCCGGCCTCGACGCTCATCGCAGGCTCGGTCACCGGGCCGGTCGGCGTCATGTAGGTGAGAGTCACGTTCGCAGTCTCCGAGCCCGGGTTCCCTATGAGCACGTACTCGTCGTAGCCCCAGTCGGTCGAGCCCTCCGCGAGGTACCACTTCTCCGCCGGCAGGTCCGTGCCGATGGAGTCGTGGCCGCCCCGCCGCCCGTCCCAGTACATCGACCGCTCGGCGATGACCCGCTGGTCGGCGACGACCTTGAACGACATCTCCTTCGAGGGAAGGAATTCGTTGTCGTCGGCGACGTTTATGCTGTACCGCGAGTTGCCGTCTATGGTGAACGCCGGCTTGTCCACGGGGCCGGACGCCGTCAGATACGTCACCTGCACGGTCGTCTTGATGTTGGTCGGGTTCTGGATGAGCAGGAACGTCTCGAACCCGTAGTCGGTCGTCCCCTCAGCGAGGTACCACGTGTACGAAGGCGACTGCACCCCGATGGAATCGGTCCCCTCGATGCGGTTGTTCCAGTACATCGCGCGCTCGCAGATGATGTTCTGGTCCGCGGTGACCTCTGCGGACACGTCAGTGTCGGGCGCCACGTCGTTGACACGCAGCGTCGCGCGGCTGTTCGCGGGCACCGACATGCTTTGCGGCGCGAGTGGCCCGTCCGGTCCCATCAGCGCGACCGTTACGTTCGCGGCCGCGGTGTTCGGGTTCTGGACAAGGATGTACTCCTCGAAGCCGTGTGCGGTCGAGCCCTCGGCCAGGTACCAGGTCTTGTTGTCGGCGTTATCGACCATGAACCCGCCGTCCACTGAGCCCGCGCGAAGCGTGTTGCTCTCGACCAGCACGTTCCACAGGCCCGGCTGGCCGCCAGCCAGGGGCATCGTGCAGTTGATGCGGTTGCCGCCCGACTCGGACACGGACGAGCCGCTCAGACCGGCCTCGCTCTCCCGCTGGAGGATGACCTTGACGTCGGGCGTGAACCCGCTGCCGGTGACCGTCAGGTGCGCGCTCGCCCCGCTGGCGGCGTGCGCGGGCGAGACTGCCGTCGCCGAAGGCGTGACCGCCGAGGGTCTTGCCGCTTCGAGCGCGGCTTTGGCATCGATCAAGCCCCATCCGAACTGCGGGTCCCACCCCGGCGCGCCGAGATCATGGCAGGTCGAGGCGATGGCGCCCCGGACGTCGCTCGCGGTCCAGGTCGGGTGCTCGGCTTTGACCAGCGCGGCGACGCCGGACACATGTGGAGTCGCCATCGAGGTGCCGGTCATTGGTTCTGCCCGGAAGATTCCGCTGGTCGGTTGTGTGTTCTTCCGGTAGGTCTGCTGGTAGATGGGCGCGCTCGATTCCCCACCCGGCGCGGCGACGTCGAGGTCGGCCCCGTAGTTGGAGTAGGAAGCCTTACCCATAGCTTTGTTGGACGCGCCAACCGCGATGCAGGCAGGATAGCCGGCGGGATAATCTATGCCGTCGCGGTCCGAGTTGCCGGCTGCCGCGCAGACCACGACGTTCTTGCTGAACGCGTAGTTGCAGGCGTCCTCGAGCACCGTGCTCGGCTCCTTGCCCCCGAGGCTCATGTTGATGACCTCGACGCCGCGGTCGGCGGCGAAAGTGATGCCTGAGATTATCTGGGAGTCGTCACCATATCCGGTTTTGTCCAGCACCTTGACGGGCATGATGGTGGTATTGAACGCGATGCCGGCGCAGTCCAGCCCGTTGTTCGTTCTCTGGGCGACGGTGCCGCAGACGTGGGTGCCGTGGCCGTTGTCGTCGTCAGCGTACGGGTCGCTATTGACGAAGTCGTAGCCGCTGACGAAGTGGGTGCCAGCCAGGTCCGTAGCCTGATGGTAACCTCCTCCGTCCCGGTAAGCTACGCCAGTGTCGATGATCGCGACTACTACAAGGTTGGAGCCGCCCAGTGTGCCCACGTCCCAGGCGTTCGGCATGTCGATGCCGCCGCTAGCCGGGGGGTTCTTCAGGTTCCACTGATAGTTCGCGGGGTCAGTGTACTTTGGGTCGTTCGGGGCGAAACCAGCCGACCTGATGTAGTCGGGTTCTGCAAGCTCGACGAGCGGAGAGGCACGCAGAAGGGCGACGGCCGTCGGGACGTCCATGGTCGGCAGGGTGAGCTGCTCGATCCCGGTAGAAGTGAGGACCCTGGCCGCACCCGCCTCGACCAGCTTTCGAACGGAGTCCAGCCCGCCCGCGCCCACACCCTCTTTGAACTTCACCAGGACCCGGCCGGGCACGTAGTTCGCGCCGGGAAGTATCGGGGCGCCTTTTGCGGCTGAGGCACTCCAGCGCGTGGGAGTCACGGGATTTACTACAGCAGCCGAGGCAGTGACCCCGAGCGCGAGAACGCACGCTACCGCGATAGAAACCGATGCCCTCACTATTCTTCGCAAGCGCTGCCTCCGATGTGCAAGCGTGTTTTTCATCTAGAACGCAGATATATGATAGGAGGGCTTCTCTGACAGGTCAATGAAAAAAACGGGTGCCTGACCCCCTCGTTTTCACCACCTCCTGTTTTCAAGGGTGGTAGTCGTTCAGTGAGAACTCGAACACGGCGCCGTTGTCGTTGTACGCCCTGATGCTGCCGCCATAGGTCTTCACGATCTTGCGCACGGTGGAGAGCCCGATGCCGGTCCCTCCGCTCTCGCACTTGTAGAACGGCTCGAAGATCTCGCTTATCTCGTCCTCCGGGATCCCGGCGCCGTTGTCCCTGAGCCGATACAGATGTCCCCCCGGCCAGCTCTTGACGATTGAGACCTGCACCTCGGGCCGCTCCGCGCCGCCGTGCCGGAACGCGTTGCAGATAAGGTTCGAGAAGACCGGGTACATCTGGGTCCTGTTCGAGACCAGGTACCCGAGGGCCGGCTCGTGGCTCACCCTGCCATGGCGCTCCTCGATCAGCGCCAGGTGGTCGAGGGCCACCTGGTCCACGACCTCGCCGATGTCAACGGGCTCGACCTCTCTGGGGGCAAGCCCGCTCTCGGCGAGCCTCAGGAGGTCCTCGATGAGGGCCCCGGCAGTGGCGGTCCCGTCGCTGATCATCTGCGCGAGCTCGCTGATGGTCATGTCCGCCTCGTCGTCGGCACTGTCCTTGATCAACTGATGGAGCGTGTCCGCGGCCATCATCATCGTGGCGAGGGGCCCGCGCAGGTCGTGGGACACGGTGTGCGCGAACGCCTCGAGCTCGGCGTTCATCTGCTTAAGAAGCTCTTCCGAGCGCTGCCTCTCGGTGACGTTCCTCCCGGTGACCTGGAACCCGATGAAGTGGCCGGTGCCGTCGAACCTCGGGACCCCGTTCCACTCCACGTAGCGCCACCCGAGGGGCGTCCTGGTCCTGATGATCCCCACCTTGGTTGTCTTCCCGAGGACCGCCTCGCGCCACGCGTCCAACGAGATGCCGACGTCGTCGGGGTGCATGAACTCGACCACCGTCTTCCCCAGCACTTCATCCCTCTGCTTGCCCAGGAACTCCAGGGCCTCGTCATTGATATACGTGACCACGCCGTTCTCGTCCGCATGGGCGATGACGAGACCGGTAAGCGCAGCGATGTTGCTCTCCTGCTCGGACTCCCGACCCGAGCCGAATATACCCACCAGCTGCTGCGAGAAGTCGCGGACGGCGCCGATTCGGACGTCGCACAGGATGGGCTTTCCGGCTTTCGGGACCAGCCGCAGGGATAGCGAGGTGACGTTAGATGAAAGCCGCGGGAACTCGTTCTCGAGGCGCTGTGCGTCTTCGGGCAGGAAGAAGTGGCCGAGGTCGAGGTCGACCATCTCGTCGTCCTTGTAACCCATCAGGCTTCTCAGAGCTTTGTTCCACCGCACCAGGCGCGCTTCGCGGTCGAAGACGAAGAAGAGCTCGTCAGATTCGTCGACGGCGGCCGCGACAGAGGCGGACCGCTCGTCCAGCACATCTGTCGCCTTTTGAAGCAGGGAGTCCGCCACGACCGCTTCGGCGACCTGCGCGAGCTGGTCTCCCCAGCCCGGCGCCTTGACCACAAAACCCGAGGCCCCCGACTGCAAGGCATGCGCCGCGGCCGCCTCGGCCCCCTGGCGCGTGATGACCACCACCGGCGGTAGCCCGCGGTCCTGCGCCAGCTCCTGGAGCCACTCGAGGCAGGAGATGCAATCCAGGGTGATGAGATCGAAGTCGTTGGAATCCAGGAGACGCCGGGCCTCCGCGAGCTGTGTGACCGGCACCACCTCGGCCTCGAGCCTGGACTCGAGCTCGTCCTTGATATGCCCGCCGTCTTCCAGCTCGTCCTCGACGGCCAGCACACGCATCAGGTCAAGCGCGCACACGGCGTTCACCGTTCCCGGGTCGAGTTGCGCTTCGCCTACCGCTACCGCACGTCCTACTTTCACCCCTTGCGGCCGACTCCTGTCACTTCCGCGAGATTATTTGACAGACAGAAAACTCTGGCGCAGCGTGCGGCCTCCGGCATGATTTACATGATTCCGGAGGTTGTGTTATACCTTGCCCTGGTACTGGCGGAAGAGGAGCAGGGGAGGCAGCATGGCACTTTTTGCAAGCGAGGAGTGGGCTGAGGACCTCAAGGCCGCGGTCAACTCGGACAAGGAGATGCCCAAGGCGGGCAAGGGCTTCAACGCGACCATCCAGTTCATCATAGAGGGCGCGGGGGACCGCGGAGACCTGCCATTCTGGACCCACATGAAGGACGGCAAGGTCCTTGAGGTGCACGCGAACGAGAAGAAGAAGTGCGATTACACCGTCCAGGGCGACTACGCTGTCTGGAAGGACATCGTCGAAGGCCGGCAGGACCCGCTCCAGGCAATCATGATCAAGAAGCTCACCTTCGAAGGCAACATGCAGACGATCATGAAGTACATCAAGGCCGTCAACCTCCTGATGGAGAACGTCAAGAAGGTCCCCACGCAGTTCGATTGATATTCTCTCCCTTGAGGCGAGAGTCGTGGGGTTTTTCTCCCTCCCCCTCGAGGCGAGAAGCCGGGGTTTTCTCCCTCCCCCTTGAGGGGGGAGGGT